>CALDWI010000049.1 GCA_937923795.1 uncultured Collinsella sp. | reverse complement strand
GCGGCTGATGCGGGCATGCCCGGCGCGCTCGTGCCCACGGCGGCCGTGCTGAGCTGCGTGGTGCCGGCGCTCGAGCGCCCGTGGAAGGCGGCGCTTTCCCGTACCTGCACGGGGCGCGTGCTCACCGTGGGGCCGGGCCTCAAGACCGGCATGCCCGTGCACTACGACGACCCGGCCGAGATCGGCCCCGACCGCATCGCCGATGCCGTGGCGGCCCGTGCCGTCTACGGCTCTCCGTGCATCGTGATCGACCTGGGCACGACGACCAATATCGAGGTCATCGACGCGTGCGGTACCTTTGTGGGCGGCGTCATCGCGCCGGGTCTGGCGCTCGGCGCCCGGTCGCTTTCGGCCGCTGCGGCGCGTTTGCCGCAGGTCGAGCCTTCGGCGCCAACGCACGTCATCGGCCGCAACACGCGCGAGGCCATGCGCTCGGGCGTGGTCTTGGGCGAGGTGGCCCGCATCGACGGCATGCTCGACATGGTGCTCGCCGAGATGCGCGCGACCAAGGCCGCGGGGGAGGGCGACGTGCCCATCGTAATTACCGGCGACGATGCCGAGGCACTCGCGGCGTTGGTCGGCCACAGCCTGACGGTAGATGACGCACTGACGCTGCGGGGTCTCGCCGAGCTCTACCGCATCAACCAAAAGCCCCGCCGCGTGTAAAAGTGAGGGCGCCGGTGGGACAAACGCCCCCACCTTTCACCTGCTACAATGGGTCAAACTATTGCGATTACGGAGGTGTCTGCCATGTCGGACGATCTTCATCAAACTTCGTCAGGCAAGCGCCTGGACGTCATTAGCTGGGACGAGTTCTTTATGAGCGTGGCCATCGCCGCGCAGCGCCGCAGCAAGGACCCCAACACGCAGGTGGGTGCGTGCATCGCCAGCACCAACCACCGCATCCTTTCGGTGGGCTACAACGGTACACCCTCGGCGCTCAACGACGACTTTTTCCCGTGGGGTACGAGCGACGACCCGCTGCAGGACAAGCACAACTACGTGGTCCACGCCGAGGCCAACGCCGTGCTCAACTACCGTGGTTCGCTCAAGGACCTCGAGGGTTCCACGGTCTACGTCACGCTGTTTCCGTGCCACGACTGCGCCAAGATTTTGGCGCAGGTGGGCGTGGGCGAGGTTGTCTACCTGGACAACAAGTACGCCGACACCGATGATGGCCGTATCAGCCGCCGCATTCTCGACTCTTGCGGCATCAGCTACCGCCAGGTCATCGTCGATGTTCAGATTGGTACCGGGGGACAGGCTCGACAGTAATATGCGTTGTCGCTATCTGACGACGAACGCAGCTCAAAGAGCCCCGTCCCAAATTGACTACTCGTGAAAGTCGCGTCTGCGCGCATGGACGGCTCGTGAGCGGGTACATGGCTGTAGTAACATAGCTTCTGTCCGCGGGCGCGCCCGCGTTATTGTGAGAAAGGAGCCCCTGTGGCTGTTAACGAAGAGCTGCTTAAGAAGGTTCTTGAAGAGATTCGCCCCAACCTGCAGGCCGATGGCGGCGATATGGAGTATGTGGGCGTTGACGACGAGGGCGTCGTCAAACTGGAACTGCAGGGCGCCTGCGCCGGCTGCCCCATGAGCTCGCTGACCCTGTCCATGGGCATTGAGCGTATCCTGAAGGAGCATGTGCCCGGCGTTACCCGCGTTGAGCAGGTCAATGCTTCCGGCGAGACCGACGACCTGTACGACGAGTACGCGCCGTTTTAAGATGCGAAAGCTGCGGACGGCATACTCCGCATAGACGTTACGCCCAAATATGCGGCTGCGAGCGCAAGGCCCGCGGCCGCATTTGTATGTAGGGAGCAGGGGGATCGATATGCTCAACGACCTCTACCATATGCTTGATCCCGTCGCGATCTCGGCGGGCCCCATCACCATCTACTGGTACGGCCTGGCCTACGTGGTCGGCGCTCTGCTCACGGCGGTCGTCATGTACCGCACACAGCGTCGCTGGGGCTTTAACATCACGATTGACGACCTGACGAGTGTCGTGGTCGGCGTGGTCTTTGGCCTCATTATCGGTGCGCGCCTGTTCTACGTCGTCTTTTACGGTGATGGCTACTACTGGGCGCACCCGCTCGAGATCTTTGCCACCAACGAGGGCGGCATGAGCTTCCATGGCGGCTTGGTGGGCGGCATTATCGGCGGCATCATCGTGTGCCGCATGTATAAGCTCGATGCCTGGACTTTGGCAGACCTTGCCGTCATAGGCGCGCCGCTGGCCTTGTGCCTGGGCCGTTGTGCCAACTTTGTCAATGGTGAGCTGTGGGGCAAGCCGACCGATCTACCCTGGGGTGTGGTCTTCGGTGGCACCGCGGGGGATATGCCGCGTCACCCCTCCCAGCTCTATGAGGCATTTCTTGAGGGCATCGTGCTCTTTTGCATTTTGCAGGTGCTTAGCCGCAAAAAGCCGCTGCTGCCCCAGGGCACGTTTATGGGCGTCTTTGTGATGGGTTACGGCATCGTTCGCTTCCTCATTGAGTTTGTGCGCGTGCCCGATGCCCAGCTGGGCTATCTGCTGGGCGGCGTCATCACGATGGGTCAGCTGCTGAGTCTTCCGCTCGTAATCGCGGGCCTGGCGCTCATCATCTTTGCTCGTCGCCGCAACCAGCCCCAGCGCGTCTACCTGGACGCCTAACCACCAAAACCACCACAAAGGGGACAGGCACCTTTGTGGTGGTTTTGCCGAGTTTGATAGGTTTCTAGAAAGGCTTTCGGACTGTGAAGGATTCCGACCTCTCCACAACGGCTGCGCGCGATGCCGCTCGCATCGTCTGGTTTAAGCGCTACCCCGCCAAGCAGACACTCATCGCTTTTTTGCTTGCGCTGTTGGCGACCACGGCGTTTTCCATCGATCCTGCCCCGGTGTCGAGCAACGCAGTCTTGGCGATTGACCCCAAAGCCTCGGGCATGCTGTACGTGTGCTACGAGGTACTCCTCTCGTTTGCCGGCCATACCGACGCGGTCATGCTGCTTGCACTTGCCTGCCTGCTCACCTTGCCGTTTCGCTACGTGTTCTTTGGCCGTGGCGACACCTGGCGCCCATCGATCATTCTGCCGTCGCTGTTCTTCGCCATCTGCATGGTGTTTGGCCGCAGCTACGATCTCACCGACTCGGCCGAGATTGTCCTTGGCGACAAAGCCCGCATCATCTGCGCCTGGATTGGCGGCGCGGGCTGGATGCTCTTGGCGGTCGTTGCCTTCTACCTTGCCTTTGAGTGTCTAGATTGGCTGAGCTCTCGGCGCATTCCGTTTTCCGAAGCGCACTTTGGCCGCGTATGGCGTGTGACTCACGCCGTGCTCTCGGTCCATCCCTTTGCCGGGCCCTTCCTGGTGCTTATGATCGCCTGGGCGCCCACGCTCATCGCTTCGCTGCCTGGCCTTTTTATGGGAGATACGGGCGCGCAGATTCGCCAGTGGTTCAACTATCCCAACGGCACGAGCGACTACCTGCGCCTACTCAACCCCAACGTGCTGCTCAACGGGCATCATCCCGTAGTGCACACGGCCATTATCGGCTCGTGCGTTCAGCTGGGGCTTTCGCTGTTCAACAGCGCTAACGCGGGTCTTGCCATCTACACCTGTGCTCAGTTCGTCATCACGGCTGCCTGCATGGCCTATTCCATTTCGTCGCTGCGCAAACTGGGCGTGAGCCTGCCGGTTCGCGGTGCGATCCTGCTGTTCTTTGCGTTTATGCCGATGTTCTCTAACTACGCGGCGTTGCTCACCAAAGACGTGCTCTTTGCCGACGCGTTCTTGGTGCTGCTGGTACAGACCGTCAAGCTCGTGGCATGTGGCTTGCCCCGTCGCGATGCCAATGCCGAGCGAGCGGGCGAGAAAGCCCCCGTGCTCTTTGCGCGCCACGACTGGCTGCTGCTCGCTCTGGGCGCCATGGGTTCCACGTTTCTGCGCAACGGCGGCCTGGTGTTTCCCCTGGTGGCATGCGTAATCGCGGCGGGGTTTTGCGTATGGGACGTGCATGTGGCTCGTCGTGCAGCCAAGCAGACTGGTGCTGCGCCTTCGGGCGCCATCCCGCGTTTCCGCTGGGTTGGCGTTCTCGCGGTGCTCGCGCTCTGCCTTGCCTCTAATATGTACTTCACCAAGGTCTTTATGCCGGCGCACGATATCACGCCTGGTTCCAAGCGCGAAATCCTCTCAATTCCGTTCCAGCAGACGGCTCGTTTCGTCCAAAAGCACGACGGCCTCAACTCGGGCGTCAACCCCACGGTTAAGGAGGACGGCACCATCGTGGAGGCTCCTTGCGACGGCTTGGTGACCGACGAAGAGCGTGCCGTGATCGACCGTGTACTCAAGTACGAGAATCTGGGCCGCCGTTACAACCCGGATAAGTCGGACGCCGTCAAAAATTGCTTTAACGAGTACGCCTCGCAAGAGGACATCAAGGCCTATTTTGAGGTATGGGCCCAGATGTTCAAAAAGGATCCCGAGTGCTATATCTCGGCGCTCATCAATAACTACTACGGCTACTTTTATCCGAGTGCCCGCGATGCGTGGGTCTACAGCACGGCGCGTAGTGCCGAGATCATGGCGCGCCCCGACAACCTCAAATACTTCGACTTCCATCCGGTAGACAGCAACGTGGTGCGCTGGTGCGACCACCTGATCAACCTATACCGTGTGGCGGTGCAGCGCATCCCGTTTATCTCGCTCACCATGAGCTCGGCCACCTATGTGTGGATCATGATCGCCGTGGTGGTCTATCTGCTACGTCGTCATTCGTGGCGCGGGCTGGCCATTTGGGTGCCGCTGCTGGGCGTGCTCGCCGTGTGCCTGATTGGCCCGTGCAACGGCTCGACTTACATGCGCTACCTGTATCCGGTCATCGCCTGCATGCCCTTCGCCATCGGCGCCACCGTCACCCGCAGCGACTTCCTCTGGTCCTAACTTGGTGCATTGGGGTCAGGTTTCTTTGCACCAAAGGGGTCATCATCACGACGCCTTCATTTTGGGGTTTATCTCGCAGGCCCGTAGGTATATCATAACGACGTTTGTTTATATTGCCCGAGCATCTGCGCTGGGCTTTAGGTCGAAACCGATAGGAGACACGTATGTCCGGACACTCTAAGTGGGCCACAACCAAGCATCGTAAGGGCGCGCAGGACGCCAAGCGTTCCGCCCTCTTCTCCAAGCTCAGCCGCAACATCACCGTTGCTGCCCGTCTCGGCGGTGACCCGCTGCCCGAGAACAACGCCAGCCTCGCCGCTGCTGTTGCCAAGGCTAAGGCTCAGTCCATGCCTAAGGACAAGATCAAGTCCGCTATCGACAAGGCCTTCGGTTCGGGTGCCGATGCCGCCGTCTACGAGAACATCGTGTACGAGGGCTACGGTCCCGCCGGTGTCGCCGTCTACGTCGACTGCCTGACCGACAACCGCAACCGTACCGCCGCCGATGTCCGTTCCGCCTTCTCCCACGCTGGTGGCAACCTGGGCACCTCCGGCTCCGTCGCCTTCCAGTTTGAGCGCAAGGGCCAGATCGTCGTCGCCAAGGAGATCCTGGACGAGAACGCCAAGAAGGAGACCATGATCGCCAACGGTCCTGCCGGTGACGAGGATGAGT
This sequence comes from uncultured Collinsella sp., assembly GCA_937923795.1. Taxonomy (GTDB): domain Bacteria; phylum Actinomycetota; class Coriobacteriia; order Coriobacteriales; family Coriobacteriaceae; genus Collinsella. The sequence goes on along the minus strand of CALDWI010000049.1, from coordinate 57,528 downwards.
TCATGATGGCCATCGCCGAGGCCGGTGGCGAGGACTACGAGGACGCCGGCGAGGAGTGGATCGTCTGGACCGCTGCCAACGACGTTATGGCTGTCTCCAAGGCGCTCGAGGAGCAGGGCGTCCAGGTCAAGGGCTCCGAGACCACCATGGTCCCGACCACCCCGACCGAAGTTTCTGGCGCCGACGCCAAGAAGGTCCAGCGCCTCATCGACCGTCTTGAGGAGCTCGACGACGTCCAGGATGTTTACAGCACCATGGACATGACCGACGAGGTCATCGCTGCCCTCGAGGAGGAGTAGCGCCCGCACGGGTTAAGCCGTGCATATCTGGGCATAATGAAGCGAGCATGCAAGCCTCGTGGAATAGATGAGCCGGATCCGCGTGCGTAGAGCACCGGACCCGGCTCTTTTATAATGATGCGAACCGTTTTGCATTTCGAGAGCCGAGATTTGAAGGGAGCGCCACGTGCGCGTACTCAAACGAGCCCTAGCGATCGTGTATCTTGCCGCCACCATCGTGGCGCTGGGTACGCTTGTCTGCCAGTTTTGGGGGCCGTATACGTATCGCTTTATGCTGCTGATGCGCGACCCCATGCCGCGCATTGTCGTGACGGCATGCGGCGGAGTTGTGGCGATCGGCGTGCTGGTAAGCTTCTTCCGCCTGATGTTTGCTCGTCGCGAGCCGTCCTGTGTGCATCCGGCGGGAGAGCGCAATATCGAGGTTACCCTTGCGGCGCTTTCTTCGTGCGCTCGCACTGCGGCAGAGCGCGACGATCGCGTGATGGTCGAGCATGTCGAGGCCCGCGTCCAAGGTTCCGACGATTCGCACGTCCGATTTAAGGTCGAGGCTATCGCGCTTGACGATAAGGACGTGGCATCTTTGGCTACCGCGATGCAACAGCGCATCGAGGAAGCTTGCGACACCATGCTTGGCACGCCGGGCACGACCGCACGCGTTCGTTTTTTGCCGTCCAAGACTACCGTCCAGACCGTGGAGGTTTCCGGTGAGTGATACCAATCAAGATAAGACCGCTCGTACGCCGCGCCTGACGATTGACCAGAGCGCCACACCGGCGAGCGAACCTGTTGATTCCAAAGCAGAGGCAACCGAGTTGCAAGACGCGGCAGCCGCGGATTTTGACGAGGCTATGGGTCTCATCAAGGGTACGGGCGCTGCCATCTGGAGCTATGCTGTGCGTCATCCCAACACCACGCTCGGCGCCGTCGCTGGCTTTGTCCTCGCCGTGTTGGTGCTCACGCTCGGCCTGTGGGACACGCTCGTCATTGCATTCTTCGTGTTGATCGGCGCTGTGATCGGCCAAATTCGCGACGGCGAGAACGGGATCGTCAACTTCTTCGGCCGTCTGTTTAGCGGCCGCTAATATGTATTCGACTGTCGCATCTGCGGCAGGCATAAGGAGGAACCATGGCTTTTAATACGAAGGTCGATGTGGCCGATACCGAGCTCGAGGAGAACGAGGCGGTCGTCGCCGAGGCCGAGGACGTAACGCTCGAGGATGAGGCGCTCGTCGAGGCCGAGTCCGATGTGGATGAGGATGACGAGGAAGCGGACGAGTCCGAGGACTCGCTGACCTATTCCAACGGTGTGATCGAGAAGATCGTTGCCATGGCCACCCGCGAGGTTCCGCACGTTCTGGGCATGAAGGGTAACCTCATGCACTTTGTGCAGGAGCAGTTTGGTGCCGAGAATCTGACCAAGGGCGTGACGGTCGAGGTCACCGATGACAATCGCGTGGTCGTCAACATCTCCGTCATTATCGAGTACGGCGCCTATGCGCCCGCGATCTTCGACGATGTCAAGGCACGTGTCACCGAGCGCCTTGCCGCGATGACCGGCCTTGAGGTGGCGGGCGTCAACCTGCGCATCGAGGACGTCATCACCCCCGAGGAGTACGAGCACCGCACCAGCCAGCACGAGTAACCTTCCAAAAAGGGACAGGTTTGTTTTGGCAGGCTTTATCTGCGAAAACGTTAAACGGCCGACCGCGCAAGCAAAAGCGTGGCCGGCCGTTATTTGTATGCCCCCCGATGTGGGCATACCGCTCGTCTAACTAGGGGTTGCAATCGTCGCGTTCCGCGTTACCCTAATGGGCGCATTGTTTCCAAATTGTTAACGAGGGGTTGCCGTAATGGCCGACGAGCACGAAACAGAAAGCAAGGCATGGGCGATTGAGGCCGCCGCGGCAGAGGCGGCATCGCGTGCTGCCGAGGAGGTGCATCGTCCTCCCGTGGTGCCGATGGAGCGCGTGGTTGATCGCACCGATATCGAGCGCGGCGAGCGTGTCGGTCAAAAGCGCAGCCAGGAGCCGGGCTTCCCGCGCTTTTTTGCCGAGCTCAATCTGGGCCTGATTCTTACGGCCTTCGCCATCGTTGCGTTTAAAACCCCTAATCACTTTGCTTTTGGCGGCACCTCGGGCGTGTCGGTCATTCTGTCCACGCTGTTCCCGACCCTGCCCGTCGGCGTTTTTATGTGGATTATCAACGCGGTTCTCGTCGTCTTGGGCTTTATCTTTTTGGAACGCAAGGCGATTCTTTGGAGCGTCTTCGCCTCGTTTGCGCTTTCGGCCTATGTTTCGCTGTTTGAGCTCTTTATCCCGACTGATGTCTCGATGACGGGCGATATGTGGCTTGACCTGTGCTTTGCCGTGATCCTGCCGGCGCTCGGCAGCGCCATTGTCTTTGATATTGGCGCCTCGACGGGCGGCACGGACATTCTCGCTATGATCCTCAAACGCCGCACCACGCTCGAGATTGGTCGTGCCCTGCTGTTGGTCGATATCGGCATCGTGGCCATCGCGGCCTTTTTGTATGGCCCGCGTGTCGGTCTGTATTGCGTGCTCGGCCTGTTTGCCAAGACGCTTGTGGTCGACAAGGCCATCGAGAGCATTCACCTTCGTAAGGTCTGCACAGTCATTTGTTCCGAGCCCCTTAAGGTCGAGGAGTTTATCGTCAAGCATCTCAACCGCACGGCGACCATCAGCCGCGGTTACGGTGCCTTCTCGGGCAAGTGCGTGACGGTGATCATGAGCGTGCTGAGCCGTCGCGAGGCCGTGCAACTGCGCCGCTATGCGCGCGAGGTCGATCCGGGTGCCTTTATCACGATTGTCGACAGCTCCGAGATCGTCGGCAAGGGCTTCCGCGGAACGAACTAGCACAGACGTATTCAACGAACCGCCTGCTGGCGCCGTGTACCTTGCAAATCGGTCATCTTTGAGTATTTGACCCCACATTGGGCAATAATGATGCTAAAGACAACGTTTGCGATCCAAGTGATTCGTTCAAGATACGAAGGGATGATTCTATGTTCTGCTCGCAGTGCGGCGCCCCCATGGGCGATAACGACAAGTTCTGCGGCGTGTGTGGTGCTCCTAATGCCGGTGCCGCTGGCCCCGCTCCCCAGGGACAGCCTCAGCCCCAGCAGTTTGTTCCGCAACCGCCCGTGGCGAATGCGCCAAAGGGCTGTGTGGCTCAGGCGTTCCAAGATATGACCAAGACTCCGGGCGTGCTTCAGCGTGTATGCCAAATCGCGTTTTTGCCGGCGCTGATTTGCGTTGTGTCAGTGCTCGTGTTGTTTATTCCCGTTATTGGCGGCATTGCGGCTGTCATCGGCTTTTTGGCAGCTTGCATTGCGAGCGTGTGCGGTTCCGGCTTTGGCATCGAGTGGGGTCGCGATCTGTCGCTTAAGATCGATGACGGCATGGATCGTCCGCTGATGCGTTCCACGTCGTTTGGTCTCGGAGTCTTTTCGAGCGTTATTTCGGTCGTGCTCGAGGTTATCGCTGCCATTCCCGTTATCGGTGTAGTGCTTTCGCTGGTGGAGGGCGTGGTAATTGGCGCTGCGGGCTCGTATTCTTATTACGGTTCTTATGCGCTCGAGGCTGCGCTGTTCGGTTCGCTTGGCCTGCTTGTCCTGGCGCTAATTGCCTCGGCGATTCTGGGTGTCTTCTTTAAGATGTTCGCCGACATCGCCGTGATGCACTTTGCGGTGACCGGGCGTGTCGAGAGCGCGTTTTCGCTCGATAAGGTCTGGGCGGCGTTTAAGCACAACAAGACCAAGCTGTTCTGTGCTTCGTTCCTCCCCGAGTTTTTGACGGGCCTGGTCGCCAACGTTGTCACATGGATCTTGACGGTCGTCTTTGGCGCCATTGCCTCTGTCGGTATGTATAGCTACTACTATCGTCCTACGGGTATTGAGGCAATTGTTACCGGCGGTGGCGTCACGCTCGCGCTGTTCTTGGTGCTGGTCGCTTTCGTCACCGTATTTCTTACGGTCTTTGGCAAGATGCTCAAGCACCGTGCCGTTGGCTATTGGGTTGCACGTTATGCAAGCGAGTGGGCCGACGAGGACAAGGACGACGTCCTGACTTTTGTATTGCCCTTCGAGAAGAAGTCCGCTCCCTCGGGTTACAGCGCTCCGGATGCCGAGCCCGCACCTGAGTCCGAGCCCAAGCCTGAGCCGGCACCTGCACCCGCTCCCGCGACCGAGCCTGAGCCGGCGCCCGAGCCTGAACCGGCGCCCGAGTCTGAGACGGCATCTGAGCTTGAGCCTGCGCCTGAGCCTGAGCCTGAGCCGGCACCTGCACCTGAGTCGGCGTCCGAGCCAAGCTCCGACGAGGAACCTCAGGACGAGTAGTCATGCCGTCTGCCATTTGGGGACGGGGTAGAAATAGTAGAAATAGCGCTTGAAGAATGAGCGGGGGCGGACGTGTCGAAACGTCCGCCCCCGCTTTGACATCGCGATGTGGCTATGACTGCGAGATGCCAGCGAATCGATTACTCGTCGTGCTTCTCCTCACGGCGTGCAGCAGCGCGTGCGTCGTGGATGCCCTTGATCGCGGCATGGCGAGCCGTTCGGGCATCATGGATGGCGTCGCGAGCCTCGGCGGTCGTCGCCTTGGCAGAGCGCAACTTGGCGGCCAGATCGGGGTTGGTTTCGGCGACCGCGGTAATCGCGGGGCCGTCGAGCTCCTCTTGCGTGGGCTCGGCCAAAAAGTCGATAGCATACTGGGCGGCCACCATGGAGCCCTTTGCCAGCACGGTCTCGTCGATCTTGTAGAAGCAGGAATGTTGGGCGTACGTGGCGCCAATCTTGGGGTTGCGCGTACCTACAAAGGCGAGCACGCCCGGTACGCGACGCAGGTACTCCGAAAAATCCTCGCCCGAAAGCGTGCCGCGATAATGGCCTTGGCCGGCGGGGCCCAGACACTTAATTACAGCCTGACGGCAGCGCTCGCTCGAGGCCGCGTCGTTTTCGACCTTGTAGTTGGCGATGGTGTAGTCGGTGAGCTCTGCCTCGGCGCCCAAGGCGGCCGCGGTATGCTCCACGATGCGGCGCATGAGCTCCGGCATTTCCTCGTGGGTCGAATCGCCGTAGGTGCGCACCGTGCCGGCGAGGTAGGCCGTGCCGGCGATAACGTTGCGTGCGGTGCCGCCGTGCAGCTCGCCGACGGTGATGACAGCCGGCTCGTAGGGGCTGATCTCGCGCGAGACGATGGTCTGCAGGGCGTTGACGATCTCTGCGGCCACCATAACGGCGTCGTGACCGCGCTGGGGCATGGCGCCGTGGCACGAGGTGCCGCGTACGTCGATACGGAACCAGTCGGTATTGGCCATGCGCGGTCCGGGCTCGCAGCTCACGGTGCCGGCGTCGACCTCGCTCCAGATGTGCGCGGCGTAGGCGCCATCGACGCCGTCGAGCACACCCGTGCCGATCATGAGCTTGGCGCCCTGGCCGTTTTCCTCGCTGGGCTGGAAGACGATGCGGACTTCGCCGTGGATGTCGTCGGTCATATGGCGCAGGATCTGCAGCGTTCCGAGCATCATGGCGATATGGCAGTCGTGGCCGCAGGCGTGCATGCAGCCCTCGTTGACGCTGGCGAACTCCTCGCCGGTCTGCTCGGTGACGGGCAGGGCGTCGATGTCGGCGCGCAGCAGGATGCGGCGGCGTGGCGTGCCGTCCTCGCGGTAGGCATCCGGCGCGGTACCGCGAAGCGTTGCCACCAAGCCGGTCTTGAGCGGACGCTCGTAGGGGATATTCATGGCGTCGAGCTGGTTGGCGATGTCGGAGGTCGTGCGCTCCTCGGCAAGGCTCAGCTCCGGGTGCTTATGGAAGTGCCGGCGCTGCTTGATGATATATGGTTCAAACTCGGTAGCGATATCTTTGATGGCTGCGGTGACGTCGTCAGCCGCGCGAGCCTCGGTCGCCGCCATAATCTGCTGTGCCTTGGTCTTCGTCATGGTCGATTTGCTCCTTGCTGGGTTGATCGCAAAATCGTACAGGCTCTCTCCAGTATGCCACCTGCCGCTAGGGCTGGTAAAGTTGCCGTTTGCCGCTTGGGGTTTTGTTACAAGGGCGGGGGAGTACACTCGGGGGTGTTGAATTTCCTGCCAGAGATGGGGATGCCCATGCAACATATCGATCGGATTATCCGCTCCAAGAACGTCTTTACCGCGCAAGACGGCATCGATACCACCCGCGAGCTGGCGATTGCCATCGCAGGCGACCGTATCGTCGCAGTCGGTGCGCCCGATGACGTGATCGCCGCCGCTCCTGCCGCTACGTCGGTTATCGACTACGGCGAGCAGTTTGTCTGCCCCGGTTTCCATGACGCTCATCTGCACTTCTTCCATACCTCGGTCGGTTCCTCGCCGTACATGCTCATGGATATGGGCACGTCCGAGGCGGCGCTGGTGCAACATGCGCTCGAGTTTTCCCAGGACCTGCCCGACGACGCTTGGGTTGTGACGCAGGGCTGGCGCGACTACCGTTGGGACCCGCCCGAGCATCCTACCAAGGCGTCGCTCGATGTGGCATTCCCCGATCGTCCCTGTGTTATGTATTCGGGCGACGGGCACACGCTGTGGCTCAACAGCCGCGCACTCGATGCACTCGGCGTCACGCGCGACAGCGAGCCACCAGCGGGCGGTAGCTACGACAAGGACGCAAACGGCGAGCTCACGGGTATTGCTCACGAGGCGGCTGCCATGCAGCTGCTACCGCGCTGCCTTGAGTGGCTGGGCGAGGATCGCATCGCAAGCGCTTACGCCGATCAAATGAGGCGGATGGCCGAGCAGGGCATCACCTCGATATGCGATATGTCGCTCATGCCCATGCCGGGCTGCGATTTTATCCGCGACGACGTCTACGACAAACTGCAGGCAGCCGGCAAGTTGGGCATCCGAGCCCATTTGTTTCCCACGCTGCTGGATGACCAATCGCGCTTGGAAGAGCTGCAGGTACGTTACGCGAACAACGCGCTGCTTTCGGCGCCAGGCTTTAAGCAGTTCTTCGACGGCGTGTCGAGCGAACACACGGCCTATCTCACCGAGCCCTATACCAACCCGCGCTTCCCGGGCGATCAAGGTCGCCTGACGGTTCCTGCCGAGCGCATGCGCAAGCTGGTTCTGGCGGCCGCGGAGCGCGGCCATACCGTGCGCATCCACGTCATCGGCGACGGTGCGATTCATGCCGCGCTGGATATCTTCGAGGAGGCCGCCGACCTGTACGGCCTGCCCCAGCACGGCCATAACACGCTCGAGCACCTGGAGAACCTCTTGCCCGAGGACATCGATCGTCTACGCAAGCTTAACGTCGTTGCCTCGAGCCAGCCCTGTCACATTACACTCGACCCGGGCGGCCCCGAGCGCGATCTGGGCCTGGAGCGCAGCCGCATCATGTGGCCGTTCGCAACCTATAAGCAGCGCGGCATCCGCCAAGCCTTCGGCACCGATAGCCCCATCACAGCCGTTACCAGCATGAACGTGCTCTACACGGCCATCACGCGCCAAGACCCTCGCAGCCACTGGCCCGAGGGCGGCTGGCTTCCCAGCGAGCGCATCGATGCGGCTACAGCCCTGCGCAACTACACCCTGGATAGCGCCTATGCGGCAGGCGACGAGCAAAACCTCGGCAGCTTGGAGCCCGGCAAGTATGCCGACCTGGTAGTCCTGGACCAAAACCCGCTCACCATCGACCCCCAAGAGCTCCAGGCCACTAAGGTTCAGGCCACCTACCTGGCAGGTAACTTGATTTACGAGCGCTAAGTATTCATGCCATACCGTTAAGCGCGGCTCGGACAGCCTATTTTGGGATAGCGCTCGAGCCGCGTTTGCGTTTTGGTGGGGATCCGCCATGAGCGTCCCTGCTCTGTTGGATTTGGGCGCGGGGTTGAGGTGCTGCTGCCCCGCGCGCTCAATTCGGACATCAGCAATGCTGTCTCTTGGTGTTTTGCATACTTCCCATTACAGATTGCATAAAAAGGCTGGGATGTTCTTCTTGATCCTGATGTACCCCCGCCCGTGCCGTGCAAAAAACGGAGTATTCAGCACCGCGAGCTCTGCCGGTGCCGCTGCAGTCGGGTGGCATTGCGGAGATCGACGTCATTTTTGGGGTCCGACGTGGCGCGAGGCATGCTTGTTTGTCTCGACGAGGCCTGTCTGCCGACCCAAATCGCCGGTCGAAGGCTACCGTGGGACTAATTAGATGCGCCCGGTGCGTATGCATTTGTCCCGGCCTGCTGAAAACTCCCAAAAATGCACGGTGCTCCCCAGGGGACCCGTGCGCGCAACGAAAACCATGCCCATGTCGCTATCCGCATCACCTTTTTTCTGCACTGACTTTTCTGAATGCCGGGCTCGAATTAGTTAACCTGCCTCCCGTGTGGCTCCGGAGGGGCGGGGCATAAGGTTTATCGCGAGTTCCGCACGAGCCGGAGGCCACTTAATGTGGCCTTCGTGCGAGCAGGACTGCCCGAGCAGGAAACCTTATGCCCCGCCCCTCCGGAGCCACACGGGAGCCACTGCTAAGTTATCCCCCGGCATTCAGAAAATCTAAGTGCCAAAAAATAAGATTTTTTGACTCCGTGTTGTATAACCCGCCATTCGTGGGTACCATTCAACGCGTACGCAAACAAAAAGGGTTAATTCGCGTGGTATAACCGCGCGGCCCAAAAAGGAGGAGACAAGCATGTCGTCTTTGAAGCCGCTTGCAGATCGTGTTCTGGTCAAGCCCGACGAGGCCGAGCAGAAGACCGCTTCTGGTCTGTACATCGCCAGCAACGCTCAGGAGAAGCCGCAGCGCGGCACCATCGTTGCCGTGGGCGCCGGCAAGGTCAACGACAAGGGTGAACGCATCCCCATGGACGTCAAGGTTGGCGACGTTGTCATCTACGGTAAGTTCGGTGGCAACGAGGTCAAGGTCGACGGCGAGAAGTATCTGCTGATGCGCGCCGACGACATCTATGCTGTCGTCGAGGCCTAGTCTCGTCAGAATCTCTGATTCGTCTTTGAACGCGCCCGCCGCATAGGACTCGGAAGCGGCGGCGCGAGTCACATTTCTTTTGGAGGATTACCTACCATGGCAAAGAACATTACGTTCAACACCGATGCCCGCGCTAAGCTTGCCAAGGGCGTCAACACTCTGGCCGACGCCGTTACCGTCACCATGGGCCCCAAGGGTCGCTACGTTGCGCTGCAGCGCACGTTCGGTGCCCCGACCATCACCAACGACGGCGTTTCCGTCGCCAAGGAGATCGAGCTCGAGGATAACATCGAGAACATGGGTGCTCAGCTGGTGAAGGAGGTCGCTACCAAGACCAACGACACCGTGGGTGACGGCACCACCACCGCAACCCTGCTCGCTCAGGCCATCGTCAACGACGGTCTGCGCAACGTCGCCGCTGGCGCTAACCCGCTGGCCATCCGTCGCGGCATCGACAAGGCCGTCAACGCCGCCGTCGCCGAGATGAAGAAGCAGGCCAAGCCGGTCGAGACCAAGGAGCAGATCGCTTCCGTCGGTACCATCTCCGCCGGTGACCCCGAGGTCGGCGAGAAGATCGCCGAGGCCATGGAGGTCGTGGGCAAGGACGGCGTCATCACCGTCGAGGATTCCCAGACGTTCGACATCACCATCGACACTGTCGAGGGCATGCAGTTCGACAAGGGCTATGTCTCCGCTTACTTCGTCACGGACAACGACCGCATGGAGGCCGTGATGAAGGATCCGTACATCCTCATCACCGACCAGAAGATCTCCAGCGTCCAGGACATCATGCCTGTTCTCGAGGCTGTCCAGCGCGCCGGCCGTGGCCTGCTCATCATCGCTGAGGACATCGACGGCGAGGCTCTGCCGACCCTGGTCCTCAACAAGATCCGTGGCGCCCTCAACGTCTGCGCCGTCAAGGCTCCGGGCTACGGCGATCGCCGCAAGCGCATCCTCGAGGACATCGCCGTCCTCACCGGTGGCCAGGCCGCTCTGGACGAGCTGGGCGTGAAGGTCGCTGACATTACCGCCGATATGCTCGGTACCGCTAAGTCCGTCACCATCTCCAAGGACAACACCGTCGTCGTCGGCGGTGCTGGCTCCAAGGAGGCCATCGACGCCCGTATCGCTCAGATCAAGGGCGAGATGGAGAACACCACCTCTGACTTCGACCGCGAGAAGCTCCAGGAGCGCCTGGCCAAGCTCTCCGGTGGCGTTGCCGTCATCAAGGTCGGCGCTGCTACCGAGTCCGAGCTCAAGGAGATCAAGCATCGCGTCGAGGACGCCCTGCAGGCTACCCGCGCTGCTGTCGAGGAGGGCATTGTCGCTGGCGGCGGCGTCGCCTTCATGGACGCTGCTCCTGCGCTCGACGCTGTTGAGATCGACGACCCCGAGGAGAAGATTGGCGTCGATATCGTCAAGAAGGCTCTGACCGCTCCGGTCGCTACCATCGCCAAGAACGCTGGCTTTGAGGGTGCTGTCGTGGTCGACAAGGTTGCCGAGCTGCCCGCCGGCCAGGGTCTCAACTCTGCCAACGGCGAGTGGGGCGACATGATCGAGATGGGCGTCCTCGACCCCGTCAAGGTCAGCCGCGTCACCCTGCAGAACGCTGCTTCTGTCGCCAGCCTGATCCTCATCACCGAGGCCACCGTCTCCGATGTGCCCAAGAACACTCAGCTTGAGGACGCTATCGCTGCTGCCACCGCTGGTCAGCAGGGTGGCGGTATGTACTAAGGCCGACAAGGTCTAGAACTCCCACCGGGAATCCGGGGGCGTGACGGGGGTTTCTCTCCGGAACGTCCTCGGACATGCAAAGAGGCTCCGCATCGCGCTTCGCGCTGCGGAGCCTCTTTGCGTCCTGCGGAAATGTTCCGGAGAGAAACCCCCGTCACGCCCCCGGATTCCCTGCGTTTGCGGCCTTGAGGTCGGCTCGCGGAGAAGGACGTGGTTGATGGGAATACGTGTCCCCCTCGCTGTTTCGCGTTTCGCGCGAAAGGCGCGCTACTTTGGGATGGGTGGGGAACGTGGTTGTTACGGCAACTGGTCTCCGCCATAAATTACCTTTGGCATACTTGCGCGAAAGCCTGCTGGTGCTACACTTGCAATTGCTGTTTCAGGGCGGGGTGAAATTCCCCACTGGCGGTAAATCGGGCGATGTCAAAGGGACACCGTGGCGCAGGTAAAGTGCCTGCGGCCGAGCCGATGAGTCCGCGACCCGTGTGTGCGTTGGTTCGCATGCCGGCTGAACTGGTGAGATCCCAGTACCAACGGTTAGAGTCCGGATGAAAGAGGCAGGTGATCTTATGTCTGAACAGTCGCAGCATATCCATTTTGAGAACACGAATAGGTGGAGCACCAAACAGCTCGTTACCATGGCGTTGATGTGCGCCTTGGGCGCCCTGTTTATGTACGTGCAGCTGCCCATCCTTCCTTCGGCACCGTTTTTGACCTACGACCCGTCGCTGGTGCCGGCGATGGTGTGTGGATTTGCGTACGGCCCTGGTGCCGGCACCGCTGTTGCCGCTATGGCGATCGTTATCCATGCGCTTACCACGGGCGACTGGGTCGGCGCGCTTATGAACTTGGTTGCCACGATGGGCTATATTCTGCCCGCGGCTATCGTCTATCAGAAGATGCATACCTATAAGGGTGCCGTGATTGGCCTGGCGCTCGGCGTTATTGCCGCTACGGCGTTGTCTATGGCCGCAAACCTTACCATTGGCGTATGGTTCTGGTATGGCTCGGTCGATGTGATCGCCCCGCTCATGATTCCTGCCGTGCTGCCGTTCAACCTTATCAAGACCGTGCTTAACTCGGTGTTGACGCTTGCGGTGTACAAGGCGGTCTCCAACCTCATCACGCCTAAAAAGGACCAGGTCAAAGGTCGCGCATGATTGAGTGTCGGGGCGTTTCCTTTAGCTATGACGGTGCTGCATCGGCGCTCGATGGCATCGATCTGAACATCGAGGATGGCGAGTTTTTCTGCATCCTCGGCGGAAACGGGTCGGGCAAGTCGACGTTTGCCAAGCATTTGAACGCGCTGCTGCAGCCCGATGCGGGAACGGTGTGCGTCAACGGCATGGACGCGTCCGATCCCGAGCTGGTCTACGACATCCGTTCGACTGCGGGCATGGTGTTCCAGAATCCCGACGACCAGCTTGTGGCGACGCTTGTCGAGGACGATGTTGCGTTTGGTCCCGAGAACTTAGGGGTCGAATCGGCCCAGATCGCGCAGCGCGTGCGCGAGGCGCTGAAGGCCGTGGGTCTGGTGGGCTTTGAGCGCCACGAGACCCACGCTCTCTCGGGCGGACAAAAGCAGCGCGTGGCGCTTGCCGGCGTGCTCGCCATGGAGCCGCGCGTGCTCATTTTGGACGAGGCGTCCTCGATGCTCGATCCGCGCGGGCGCAAGGGCCTTATGAAGGCCTGTCACGCGCTGCACGAACGCGGCATGACCATCGTGATGATTACGCACTTTATGGAAGAGGCCGCTGAGGCCGATCGCGTTGCCGTCTTCCAGGCGGGCCGCGTTGCCATGCTCGGTACGCCCGAGGAGATCTTGACGCGGGCGGACGAACTCGCGCGGCTGAACCTGGATATGCCGGCATCGTGCTGTCTTGGCAAGGCGCTTCGCGCGAAGGGCGTGCCCATTTGCGCACGGGTGCGCGAGGCGGATATGGTCGCCGATATAGCGCAGGCTTATGCCGAGCGGAGTAGGACAGGCATCGCCGGGCGGCCTTTCGCATCCGATTCTCGTATTCCCGACAACGTCTCCTCTGCAATCGATGGCGCAGACGCGCTGGAGCCCGTCATCGAGATTTCGCACCTTTCGTATAGCTATTCGCTGAGCGCCCGCGAGCGTCGCCGTTGGCACAAGCGCTCAGCCGTCGAGGGCGCATCGAACAAACAGACCCTCTGGGGCAACGACCCTAGCAGCCCCTGGGCGTTGCGAAATGTGTCGCTAACGGTGCGTCGTGGCGAGTTTCTGGGCCTTGCGGGCCATACCGGTTCGGGTAAGTCGACGCTGGTTCAGCATCTTAACGGCTTGATTCGTCCCCAGGAGGGTTCCGTTTGCGCATTGGGGCTCGACCTGGCAAACAAGAAAGATGCCGCCGCGGTTAAGGCAAAGGTCGGCGTGGTGTTTCAGTATCCAGAGCGTCAGCTGTTTGCCGAGACCGTGGCGCAGGACGTGGCATTTGGTCCGCGTAACCTTGGCTTGTCGCAGGCCGAGGTTGCCCGCCGCGTTGAGTCATCGCTCGCGCGCGTGGGGCTCGACCTGGCTACGGTGGGCGACAAGAGCCCCTTTGAGCTCTCGGGCGGGCAGCAGCGGCGCGTGGCGTTTGCTGGTGTGCTTGCCATGGAGCCCGAGGTCCTGGTACTCGATGAGCCCATGGCGGGGCTCGATCCGGCGGCGCGTAGTGATTTCCTGGGGCTCATCGGCCATCTTCATGACGAGGGCCTGACCGTCGTCATGGTTTCGCACAGTATGGATGACCTTGCCAATTGCTGCGACCGTATTGTCGTGATGAACGAGGGCGCGGTGTTTGCCGAGGGCACGCCCGCTCAGGTTTTTGCGCATGCGGATGAGCTCAAGTCGATCGGCTTGGGTGTCCCCGCTGCCCAGCGCATGGCGCTGGCGCTTGCGAAGGCAGGCGTGCCGCTGCGCTTTGACGGCCTCTATACGGTTGAGTCGCTGGCAGACGAGTTGGTGGACCTGCTAATCGGTCGCTCGGACGGTCCTTCTAGCGTCGCGGACATTGCTAAATCCAAGACGGTCACGCGAGAGAAGGGCTGCTAATGGAGGCGTTTTCGTTTGGCAGCTACTATCCCGGCGATAGTGCAATCCACCGCCTGGACCCGCGAACCAAGTTGCTCTTGGGCTTTGTGTTTCTGATCACGACGCTCACAGTCAGCAGCTTCCGCGGACTGGTCCCGGTCGCAATCTTCGTTGTTCTGATCTTTACCATGTCCCGGGTGCCGGCTCGTCGCGTCCTGTCATCGATGGCGCCGCTGCTGGCAATCGTCGCAGTGGTCGCGGTGCTCAACTTGTTTTCCGACCAGAGCGGGCGCATTCTGTGGCAGCTCGGCTTTTTGCAGATAAGCGAGGGCTCGCTACATTCCGCCGCCTTTATGGCGTGCCGCCTGACCTTGATGATGGCCGGTATGAGCGCTATCACGCTCACCACACCGACGCTCGACCTCACCGCGGGCTTTGAGCGCCTGCTCGCGCCGTTTGCGCGTGTGGGACTTCCTGTGCACGAGCTCGGCATGATCATGGGTATCGCGCTGCGCTTTATGCCGCAGTTTGCCACCGAGATGAAGCAGACGGCCGATGCGCAGGCGAGTCGCGGCGCGCGCGTGACGGGAGGCCCGCTCGGCGGTGTGCGTATGCTCGGCAGTGTGGCGATTCCGCTGTTCACGGGCGTGTTTCGTCATGCCGAAACGCTGTCTGCCGCCATGGATGCCCGTTGCTATCATGGCGAGCAGGGCCGCACGCGTCTGCATGCGCTTGCATTTGGCCGCGGCGATGGGTTGGCGGTGGTGGTGACGGCGTTGCTGCCCATCTGCGTCATCGTCATCAATCTCCAACTCTTCTAAGCTCGATTCGAGCGCAAGAAAGGGGTCTCTATGACCGACATCGATCGCACGGCTCAGCTCGAGCGCGTCTGCTCGTATCTCAGGCGAATTCCGGCGTGGTATCTTGCCACGACCGATGCGAGCGACGGGCATCAGCCCCGCGTGAGGCCGTTTTCGTTTGCCATGGTCGATGACGGCAAGCTGTGGTTTTGCACGTCGCGCGACAAGGACGTGTGGGCGGAGTTGAGCGCGAATCCCAAGTTTGAGGTATCGGGCTGGAAGCCGGGGGAGTGCTGGATCGTGTTAACCGGTGAGGCCGCGCTCGAGGACGATGCAGTCGTGAGCGACAAGGTGCGTCAGGCGGGCTTTAGGCACATGGTGGGCATTGGCGAGCAACACGATAGCGCCAACGACGGCCGCCTTGCATTCTTCTCGGTCCGCAACATCGCCGCGCGATTCTGCGATATCGACGGCAGCGAAGAGCGCCTCGAGCTCTAATTTCCCAAATTGACTACCCATTGCAAAAAGACTGGTCAGGCGACAGGAGGAAACGTGGACGGATTGAATACGGTGCTGGAGTATCTGACGTCGGTGCCTGCGTGGTATCTGGCGACGAGCGTGGACGGGCAGCCGCATGTGCGTCCGTTCTCGTTTGCGCAGATTCAGGACGGCAAGCTGTGGTTTGTGACAGCGCGCACCAAAGATGTGTGGCAGGAGCTTCTGCAAAACCAGCGCTTTGAGGCCACGAGTTGGTGGCCGGGCCATGGTTGGTTGATTCTGCGTGGGCGTGCGGGGCTGGAAGACCGGGCTTCGAGCGAAATGCGCGAGGCCGGATGGAAACATCTTGAGCGCTTGAGCGAGCACTATGAGGGGCCTAACGACCCCACGCTTGTTTTCTTTAGCGTCGAGGATCCCGAGGCTTTTATCTGCAATCACGACGAATGGGTGCCGGTCGAGCTCTAACCAGCTGGCTCATCCCAACAACTTGGTTTTTCGCATGGGCGGGCCCCGTATTGCCTGACGCCGTTAGGAGCGCCGGGCAATACGGGGCCCGCTCTATTTGTCAATTCCTTCAAGCGAATGTGTCGGGAATGTTTCAATGCATGAATATGCAAGCTATTTACGTATTCATGCATCTTTTGGTGCTAAAGTTTCAACCCACTTCATAACGACCGCTGCGAAATGCGCATCGGTGCATAAATCGCAGGCAAGGAGTCTGATATGTCTTTGAAGGTTGGAATCGTCGGCGCGGCTGGATATGCCGGCGCCGAACTCATTCGCCTCGTGCTCGGTCATCCCGAGTTTGAACTTGTTGCCATTACGTCCAACGCCGATGCCGGCCAGCCACTGTCCGCGGTGTATCCGAGTTTCGCCGGCGTAAGCGATCTTGTCTTCACGACGCATGACGCCCCCGAGCTCAAGAACTGCGATGCGGTCTTTTTGGCCGTGCCGCACACCGCCGCCATGGCGCAGGTGCCCACCCTGCTTGCCACGGGCGTTTCCTGCTTTGACCTTTCGGCCGATTATCGCCTGAGCGATCCGGCCGTGTTCGAGACATGGTATGCCGCCGAGCACACGAGCCCCGAGCTACTCAAGAGCCGCGCCTTTGGTCTGCCCGAGCTGTTCTGTCGGGACTTGGAGACCGCCGCATCCGATTATGCTGGCGGCAAGTCCGTGCTGGTTGCCTGCGCCGGTTGCTATCCCACCGCAACGAGCCTTGCTGCCGCGCCTGCCGTGCGCGCCGGCTGGGTTGCCCAGAGCGGCCCCGTGATCGTCGACGCTATCAGCGGCGTGACGGGTGCCGGTAAGTCCTGCAACGCCCGCACGCATTTTTGCAGTGCAGACGAGAATCTGGAGGCATATGGCGTGGGCAAGCATCGTCATACGCCCGAGATCGAGCAGATTCTTGGCCTGACCGACCGCATCGTCTTCACCCCGCATCTGGCACCGCTCAAGCGCGGCCTGCTCTCCACGGTGACGCTGCCGCTCGCGCCGCAGGCTCTCGACACGCTGACCCTTGAGGACGTTGTCGACCATTACAAGCAGTTCTACACCGGTCGCACCTTTGTGCGCGTACTCGATGCCGGCCAGCAGCCCAAGACGGCTTCGGTCGTCGGCACCAACGCCGCCCAGATCGGCCTCGCGCTCAACAAGCGCGCGGGCGTCCTGGTGGCTACGGGCGCCATCGACAATCTGTGCAAGGGCGCTGCGGGCCAAGCAGTCCAGTGCGCCAATATCGTCTTTGGCTTTGACGAGCGACGAGGCTTGCCCACAGTGGCGTGCCCGGTGTAGCACATTCGATTGTTAACGATTTGGTAGTCGGGCATCGAGTGGGGCGCCACTCTTGAGCTGGTCTCATGATTACGACTGGCATGGCGCACCAACCGATGTCCGTTTTTTGTTTGACATAAGGAGTCATAAAGGCGATGAATACCGAGCTGTTTGATATCAAGATTCGCGCTGTCGAGGGTGGCGTTACGGCTGCGGCTGGTTTTAAGGCTGCAGGCATCCACGCTGGGCTCCGCAAGAACCCCGAGCGTCTGGATTACGCGCTCGTCGTGCCCGATAAACCCTGTCCCGGCGCCGGCGTGTTTACCACCAATCGCTTTTGCGCGGCACCCGTGCAGGTGAGCCGTGCCAACCTGGGCGGTGCCGACAAGGGCTACGGAATCATCGCCGGCGTTTCGGTCAACTCTGGCAATGCCAACGCCGCCACGGGTGAGACCGGCCTTGCATGCGCGCGCGAGACGTGCAGCATCGCATCGCAGGTCATCGGCTGCGAGCCCCAGCAGATTCTGGTTGCCTCCACGGGCGTGATTGGCCAGATTCTGCCGATCGACACGTTTGAGACCGCCATTCCTGCTGCCTACGAGGCGCTCTCCGCCCACGGTGGCGCCGATGCCGCTCGCGCCATCATGACGACTGACACGCACTCCAAGGAGTACGCCGTGTCCTATGTCAGCGAGGCTGCGGGTCATGCGGGCAATGTCTATACGGTAGGCGGAATGTGCAAGGGCTCGGGCATGATTATGCCCAATATGGCCACCATGATCTCGGTCATTACTACCGATGCCCCCGTCGAGCCGGCGGCGCTTCACGCCCTGTTGCTCTCGACCGTTAAGCAGACCTTCAATAAGGTGACGGTCGATTCCGATACCTCGACCAACGACACCTGTATCATGCTTGCCTCTGGCGCTGCTGCTGCAGATGCCGAGGCTATCGTCGAGGGCACTGACGCCTTTGACGAGTTGGCCTTTGCCGTGCACGAGGTGTGCGAGAGCCTGGCGCGCAACATCGCGGCCGATGGCGAGGGTGCTTCAAAGCTCGTGACGGTTAACATTACCGGCGCCGCCAACGACGAGGAAGCCGATATCGCCGCCCGTGCCGTCGCCAACTCGCCGCTCGTCAAGACCTGCATCGCCGGCCACGACTGCAACTGGGGCCGCGTTGCCATGGCGCTCGGCAAGTGCGGCGTGAAGTTTAATCAGGAAGACGTTTCCATCGACATGATGGGCATGCCCGTCTGCCGCGATGGTCTGACCGTTCCCTTTGACGAGGACGAGGCTCTGCGACGTTTTGAGGCGCCCGAGATTGTGATCTCGGCCGACCTGGGCGCAGGCGATGCGGCAACGACCGTGTGGACCTGCGACCTCACGCACGAGTACATCTCCATCAACGGTGACTACCGTTCCTAGATTCAAGGCACGCTGCGTATCTTGCCGCATTGCGGGCAGCGAAGCACAGCGTGATAACGATACGAAAGACGAGGCAGATTATGAAATTCGCACGCGATTGTCGTTCGAGCGAATCCAACGAAGCAACCGCGCAGCTGCTGTTCGAAGCGCTGCCGTGGATTAAAAACCTGACCGGCAAGACGGTCGTTATCAAATATGGCGGAGCCGCCATGGTTGACGAGCAACTGCGCCGCGACGTGATGAGCGACATCGTTTTGCTCAAGATCATCGGCATGCGACCTGTCATCGTGCATGGCGGCGGCAAGGCCATCAACGAGGCGCTGAGCCATTACGATATTCCCGTCGAGTTTAAGAACGGCCAGCGCGTGACCACGCCGGCGACTATGGATATCGTGCGCGAGGTGCTGGGCGGCAAGGTTAACCAGGAGCTGGTTGCTGCCATCAACCACCACGGCAACCTGGCCGTGGGCGTGTCGGGCAGCGATGCCGGCACGCTCATCGCCGAGTCGCTCGACCCCGAGCTCGGTCGCGTGGGCAAAGTGACGCACGTCAACACCGACTATATCGAGCGCTTACTCGATAGCGAGTACATCCCCGTCATCGCTACCGTCGCGGCGGGGGAGGACGGCGGTTTCTTCAACATCAACGCCGATACCGCCGCCGGTGCCGTTGCCGCGGCGCTCCACGCGCATAAGGCGATCTTTTTGACCGATGTCGATGGCCTGTACAAGGACTTTAGCGACAAGGACTCGCTTATCTCCAACCTAACGCTCGACGAGGTCAACGAAATGCTCTACGGCGGCGAGGTCGATAAGGGCATGATTCCCAAGCTGCGTGCGGCTGTCGATGCGCTTACTGGCGGCGTATTTCGTGCCCACATCATTAACGGTACTACGCCGCATTCGCTGCTCCTGGAGCTGCTGACCGATGCCGGCGTCGGCACCGTGATTCATTCCACCGAGACGGCTTACGAGTTCGATGCGCATCCGCATCCGCTTTCGACGTTTGCTGCGCGTCTGACCGAGAACCTTGACGAGGTCGAGAAGCTTCAGACGGTCTAGCTGACCCGCAGCCGCCCCATTCCTGCACCCATAGCCCCGCGCCGTCTGGCGCCCAACGAAAGGCATCTCATGTCACTTGCAGCTCAGCAATCGCTTGAATCCCATTACGTTATGCATACCTTTGGCCGCTCTCCGGTCGAGTTTGTCAAGGGTCACGGCATGAAGCTCACCGGCGACGATGGCCGTGAGTACCTCGACTTTCTTGCCGGCATCGGCGTGTGCAGCCTAGGTCATGGCGACCCGGCTGTGCTCTCGGCGCTCGAGGCACAGACCAAAAAGCTCATGCATGTCTCCAACTATTTCTACATCGAGCAGCGCGGACAGGTCGCGGCGCTGCTGTCCAAGCTTGCTAACGACGACGTAGATGGTGCGCGCGTGCTTGCCGATGCCATTGTCGCCGGCGATGAGACCACGGCAGCTGCTCTTGGTGCCCCGGCTGCGGGCGAGCGGGTGTGGGAGACGTTCTTTGCCAACTCCGGCGCCGAGGCCAACGAGGGCTCGATGAAGCTCGCGCGCCTGTACGCCAAGCGTGCCGGTAATGGCGGCAACACCATCGTGTGCATGCGCGGTGGCTTCCACGGTCGTACGCTCGAGACCATTGCCGCCACCATGCAGGATTGGCTGCAGGACAGCTTCCGCCCGCTGCCGGGTGGCTTTGTGGCCTGCACGCCCAACGATGTCGATGAACTGCGTGCAATCTTTAAGCAGCTGGGGAGCGAAATTTGTGCCGTGATGCTCGAACCGATCCAGGGTGAGAGTGGCGTGCACCCCATGACCGAGGAGTTTATGGCGGCAGCGCGCGACCTGGCACACGAAGTGGGCGCCGTGCTTATCGCCGACGAGGTCCAGTGCGGCATCTTCCGCTCCGGCAAGCCATTTGCATTCCAAACCTATGGCGTGGAGCCTGACATCATGAGCCTTGCCAAGGGCATTGCCGACGGCGTGCCCATGGGTGCCGTCGTGGCAAAGAAGGAGATTGCCGACGTGTTTAAGCCCGGCGATCATGGTTCGACCTTCGGCGGTAGCTGCTTGGCCATCGCGGCGTGTGCCGCGACGCTCTCCGCGCTTGTGCGCGGCGATTATGCCGAGCATGCCGCCAAGGTGGGCGCCTATATGGAGCAGGCGCTGGCTAAGCTTCCGCATGTGGTAGAGGTGCGTGGCCGTGGCCTGATGCTCGGCTGCGATCTTGACGATACTGCGGGTGATGCACACGACGTTGTGGCCCGTGCATTGGGGGCCGGTGCCGTAATCAACGCTACGGGTGCCCATACGCTGCGTTTCCTGCCGCCACTCGTCTGCGAGGAAGCCGACGTGGACAGCCTGATCGAGATCCTGTCGGATGTCTTGGGCTAACGCGGCGCAATAACTCAATTTGGACCGGGTTCCGGACTGTGGGCGTGTCCTATGCGGCATGATTCAGCGGTCTGGAGCCCGTTTTGCCTTAGATTTGCTAAGGCAGGGAGACCTGCTGGTCAAAAAACATCAAATATGAGTACTGTTACCGATTTGGTAGCAGCAATTTTGGACTAATAAGGCCAGATAGCAAGTCGAAATGACGATGAAAGCACGATTTTGATCTAACTGTTAGTCCTTATAATGGACATATGCTGCGTAACTTAAGCAAATACTGTCTATTTATATGTTGCAAACAAAGTAGCAGTACTCATTTTTGCCATTTTTTGACCACGGCCTTTGTGACAGACGTGCTGGCGGGTTCGAATCCCATGCGCTGGGCCCAAAAAAGAAAGGCTCCCATTGCTGGGAGCCTATCAAATCAGTGGTGGGCGATGAGGGATGTCCGCGTGCGGCTCCACCGCCCGCATCCGCTTCGTCGCTTCGCTCCTCGCGTGCTGCGCTGGAAAACGCTTCGCGTTTCCTCAGCTCCGCACCCTTGCGGGTTCGAATCCCATGAAATGGGCCCAAACAAAAACGGTCCCCTTTCGAGGACCGTTTCCAATTCAATGGTGGGCGATGAGGGATTCGAACCCCCAGCCTTGTGCGTGTAAAGCACCTGCGCTAACCGTTGCGCCAATCGCCCGTGCGGAGAGAGTATAGCAAAACAATCGCCTCATTCACCTCATATCCATTAAAGGTAACCGGCGCGTGTCACAGCGGAGCTGATTCAGTTGAGATTGCCTGAACATTCCGCCCCTCTTTACGCCCTCGGGTATACTCAAAAGCTACTGATTCGATTTGATGCCCAGCAACAGCAGAGGGGATAGTATATGTGCGGTTTTGTCGGTTTTGTCGGTGGGACGGATAACCAATCCGAGGTGCTCACCAAGATGATGGACCGCATCGTCCATCGCGGTCCCGACATGGGCGGTCAGTTTATCGACGGCCGCGTTGCCCTCGGCTTCCGCCGCCTGTCGATCCTCGACCTGACCGAGGCTGGCGCCCAACCCATGGCCAACGAGGACGGTAGCGTCGTCATTGTCTTCAACGGCGAGATCTACAACTTCCAAGAACTCCGTTCCGAGCTCGAGGCCAAGGGCTACAAGTTCCACTGCGGCGCCGACACCGAGAGCCTCCTGCACGGCTACGAGGAGTGGGGCGAGGCCGTTCTCGATCGCCTGCGCGGTATGTACGCCTTCGTCATCTGGGACAAAAAGAAGAACAAGCTTTTTGGCGCCCGCGACATCTTTGGCATCAAGCCGCTCTACTACTATCCCATGGCCGATGCGGGCGACGGCGCTCCGGGCGTGCTCTTTGGTTCCGAGATCAAGAGCTTCCTGGACTACCCGCACTTCCACAAGGCGGTCAACAAAAAGGCTCTGCGTCCGTACATGACGCTGCAGTATTCGGCAACCGAGGAGACCTTCTTCGAGGGTGTCTACAAGCTGCCGCCGGCGCACTACTTTACCGTCGATATCCCGACCGGCAAGATGAACATCGAGCGTTACTGGGATTGCGATTACTCTGCCGTCGAGAAGCCGTTCGAAGAGTATGTCGATGAGCTGGACGAGGTCGTGCACGAGAGCGTCGAGGCCCATCGCATCGCCGACGTCAAGGTCGCGTCGTTCCTCTCCGGTGGCGTCGACTCCAGCTACATCGCCGCTTGCCTCATGCCCGACAAGACCTTCTCGGTGGGCTTTGACTACAAGAACTTCAACGAGACCAACTACGCCAAGGAGCTTTCCGATAAGCTCGGCGTCGAAAACGTTCGCAAGATGATTACCGCCGACGAGTTCTTCGGTGCGCTCGAGGACATCCAGTATCACATGGACGAGCCGCAGTCCAACCTGTCTTCCGTGCCGCTGTGGTTCTTGGCCGAGATGGCCCGCAAGGACGTCACCGTGGTGCTTTCGGGCGAAGGCGCCGACGAACTCTTTGGCGGCTACGCCTACTACGAGGATACGGTCCCGGTGCGCAAGTACAAAAAGATGGTGCCGCTGCCCATCCGTCGCGCGCTCGGTAACCTGGCGCTGCATATGCCGTACTTCAAGGGACATAACTTCCTGGTCAAGGGTGCCGAGATCCCTGAGAAGTCGTTCCTGGGACAGGCTCTGGTATGGCCGGAGCGCGAGGTCGACGGCGTGCTCAAGCCCGAGTACAACACCGGCGATGGCGCCTTCGAGCTTGCCGCTCCCATCTATGCGCGCGTGAAGGGTCAGCCCGAGCTGGTCAAGAAGCAGTACCTGGACATGAACATGTGGCTCCCGGGCGACATTCTGCTCAAGGCCGACAAGATGTGCATGGCACACTCACTGGAGCTGCGCGTGCCCTTCCTGGACCGCAAAGTCATGGAGTTCGCCGAGCACATTCCCGACCGCTACCGCATCAACGAGAACGGCAACAAACAGGTACTCCGCCACGCTGCCAACAAGTCGCTGCCCGATGAGTGGGCCACCCGTCCCAAGGTGGGCTTCCCGGTGCCGATTGTCTACTGGCTGCGCGAGCAAAAGTGGTACGACTATGTCAAGGAGTACTTCACCGCGCCGTGGGCAAGCGAGTTCTTCAATACCGACGAGCTCATGCACCTGCTCGATCTGCACTTTGCGGGCAAGGGCGATTTCCAGCGCAAGATCTATACGCCGCTCGTGTTCCTAGTGTGGTACAAGCGCTTCTTTATCGACGAGGGCCAGCCTTCTGTTCAGGCTGCCTAGTCTCGGCTTACGAATGCCTGCGCGTAACGGCTCCTCCGGGAGCCGTTTTTGCGCGAGCACGTTTCAGTTACTATGAAAACCGTCCCTGCCAAATGGCTGAGAAAGGTGAAAGATGCACCATTCGGATTCCGCGACCGTGACCACGGTCGATACGCTTGCCAAGCTTCTCGGTGTGTGCGGCGAGCTGCGCGCATCGGAGCAGGTTGACGAGCGTGCCGTGACCGGCTGCTCGTTTGATTCGCGCGCGGTCTCGGCAGGTGACGTATTCTTTTGCAAAGGTGCTGCCTTTAAGCCCGCGTTTTTGAGCATGGCGCTCGATGCGGGCGCCGTCGCATTTGTGTGCGAGGAGTCGCTGGTCGAGTCTCTGGAGCCGCTGGCGCAGGAGAGCGGTGCTGCGATGCTGGTTGTTGATAGTGTTCGCACGGCCATGGCCCTGTTGCCGCCGGAGGTCTACGACCGTCCTGACCACGACGTCAAGATCGTGGGCATCACCGGCACCAAGGGAAAGACCACGGCCGCTTTTATGCTCCAGTCCATCATCAAGGCGGCGGGCGAGTCCTGCGGCATGATCGGCTCGGTGAGTACCGACGATGGTATCGAGTGCTACGAGAGCACCAACACCACGCCCGAGGCCCCCGAGGTTTGGCGCCATATCGCCAACTGCCGCACGTCCGGTCGCCAGTCCATGGTCATGGAGGTCTCGAGCCAGGCGCTCAAGTACCAACGCGTCGAGAATCTGCCGTTTGACGTGGCGTGCTTCCTCAACATCGGCCGCGACCACATCTCGCCGATCGAACACCCCACGTTTGAGGATTATTTTGAGAGCAAGCTTAGGATCTTTGACCAGGCAAAGACCGCCGTGGTGAATCTGGGCACCGATGAGGTTGACCGTGTGCTAGAGGCAGCGTCGACGGCCGAGCGCTTGGTGACCGTTGGCGTCGAGCATCCCGAGGCAAGCCTGTGGGCGAGCGATGTCCGCATGCTCGGCTTTAACATCGAGTTCAACTTGCACGGCATGAGCGCCGACGAGCCCGAGGCGGGGGAGAAGGTCCTGCTGGGTATCGCGGGCGACTTTAACGTGGAAAACGCGCTGGTCGCTATCGCCGCTGCGCGCGAGATCGGCATCGGTATCGAGGCTATCAAGAAGGGCCTCTCCAAACTGCGTGTGCCGGGCCGCATGGAGGTCGTGGAGTCGAAGGACGGCCGCGTGATCTGCGTCGTTGACTATGCGCACAACCAGCTTTCGTTCCGTTCGCTTTTCTCGTCGGTCAAGCGCGCGTTTCCCGCTAGCCCCGTCATTGCGCTGTTTGGCGCCGCCGGCGGCAAGGCGCAGGAGCGCCGCGAGCAATTGCCACGCGAGGCCGCACCGTATTCCGACCTGATGATCTTTACGAACGAGGATCCAGCTCACGAAGACCCGATGAAGGTCTGTCGCGAGCTTGCCGAGCATGTTCCCGACGATACGCCGAACAAGATCATCCTCGACCGCGAAGCCGCCGTGCATGCGGCGTTCAAGGCGGCGCGCGAGGAGTACGTCAACCCCGATGCTCCCACCATTGTCTTGCTGCTGGCAAAGGGTGACGAGGAGCTCATGCACGTGGGCGACGAGTTCGTGCCCGTCGAGAGCGACCTTTCGCTGGCCAATCGCCTAATCGATGTTACCCAGTTTGACTAATGAACCATGATGGCGGCGGCGCCCTGAGTGCGCTGTCGCCATAAGCGTGTTCCCTCAATCAAAACATGCCGTCCAAGTCCAAACCCTTCTACGTAAACGGAGTAACCATGTCCCACAACACCCTGCCGACCGTTGCCGAGCTTTCGGGCGAGATGCGCGAGCGTTTGGCCAAGGTCAAGTACGTCTTTACCGACCTGGATGCCACGATGCTCGCACCCGGCTCGTGCGTGCTGCGCGACAACGACGGCAACCCCTCGACCAAACTCGTCGAGGCCGTCGTGGCGCTCGCTCGCGCTGGTATTCAGGTGGTTCCCACCTCGGGCCGCAACCGTACCATGATCCACGAGGACGCGCGCGTGCTCGGCCTCAACTCCTACATTGGTGAGATGGGCGGTCTGGTTATGTACGACCTCAAAGCCAACGATTGGGAGTATCTGACCGGTGACATGCCTTACGACCCCGCCTGCGGCCTCACGCCGCACCAGGTGATCGAGCAGACCGGCGTGTGCGAGAAGATCCTTGCCCGCTGGCCGCACAAGATCGAGTACCACAACGACATGTCGACCGGCTACAAATACCGTGAGGTCACCGTCGGCATGCGCGGCAATGTGCCCGACGATGAGGTCCAGGCCATCCTGGACGAGGCCGGCTGCGGTCTGATCTGGGCTTGCAACGGCCATCTGACTCATCTGTCCAAGCCGACGACGCTCGAGCTCGATCGCGTCGAGGACGGTCGCGCCTTCAACATCAACCCCGCGGGCCTCAACAAAGGCGTCGCCATTGCGCGCTTCTGCGAGCACCTGGGGATCGAGCGCGAGGAGACGTTGGCGCTCGGCGATTCCGAGTCCGACTTCTACATGGCCGATCACGTGGGCACGTTCTGCCTGGTCGAGAATGGCCTGACGAGCGCCGGCGCGCCCGAGTTCCTGGCTGCTTGCGAGAACGCTTTCGTTACGCGCGGCAAAATTGTCGACGGTTGGGCGGCGACGGCAGAGCTGCTGGTCGCGGCGCGTTCGTAGCGCGGCGCCGCCGCACTTGGACATGTCTTTTCGAGAGAGACTGGTGAGGTAATGTCCGATATCGAGAATTCGGCAGGTGACACGCGCCCGATTGGCGTGTTCGATTCTGGGTTGGGCGGTCTGACGGTTGCGCGCGCGATTGCGACGGCGCTGCCGCACGAGTCCGTCTACTACTTTGGCGACACCAAGCGCTGCCCCTACGGCACGCGCACCGAGGATGAAGTGTGCTCGTTTGCGCTGCAGGCGGGTCGTTGGCTTTCGAAGCACGACGTCAAGATTATGGTCATCGCCTGCAACACGGCGACCGCTGCGGCCTTGCGTCTGGCCCAGCAGGTGCTCGACGTTCCCGTGATCGGCGTGATCGCGCCGGGTGCCCGTGCAGCAATCAACAGCACGCGTACGCGTCGCGTGGGCGTGCTCGCTACCAACCTCACTATTCGCTCGGGCGCCTACACGCGCGCCATTCAGGACCTGGATGCCGGCGTCGATGTATACGGCTGTCCTGCCTCGAGCTTTGTCGAGGTTGTCGAACACGAGCTCGCCTCGGGTGCACATCTGCAGGAACAGTGGCTTGAGAACGAGGACATCTTCGATACGCCTGCCGTGCGTGCGCTGGTGGGTGCCACGGTTGAGCCGCTGCGCGACCACGGCATCGATACCGTGGTGCTCGGCTGTACGCATTTTCCGCTGTTGGTGGGACCTATCCGCCATGCGCTGGGGCCTGGGGTGCGCGTCGTGAGTTCCGCCGAGGAGACCACGCGCGAGCTGACCGATATCCTCACGCGCCGCGAGCAGCTGGCGGGCGACGCCGCCGAGCCGCAGCATCGTTTTGCCACGACGGCCGATAACATTGCCGAGTTTGCGGTGGCGGGCAGCTTTATCTTTGGTCAGCCGCTCAAGAGCATCGAACATATCGATATCGATGAGCTGAAATAGATGTAAGGCAGCTGCCAGAGCCTTCGCCACATCTTTTGCCGAAAGGAAATTTCTATGGAGTACATGCAGGTCAACCGCGCCAACGGTCGCGCCGCCAACGAGTTGCGCCCCGTTAAGCTCACCCGTGGCGTCATGAAGCACGCTCACGGCTCGTGTCTGGCCGAGTTCGGTGACACGCGCGTGCTGTGCGCCGCCACTATCGAGGAGGGCGTGCCGGGCTGGCGAAAGGGAGCTAAGGTCGGCTGGGTGACCGCGGAATACGCCATGCTGCCGGCGTCGACCGGCAAGCGCTGCAAGCGCGAGCACGCCAACCGCAAGGGCCGCTCCATGGAGATCGAGCGCCTCATTGGCCGCAGCCTGCGTACCGTCGTCAACATGAAGGCGCTCGGCGAGTACACCGTCACCGTCGACTGCGATGTGATTCAGGCCGATGGCGGCACGCGTACAGCGAGCATCACCGGCGCCTGGGTGGCGCTGCACGACGCCCTCGCCATGTGGGTCGAGGCGGGCAAGATCGAGCGCATCCCGCTTATCGGCCAGGTGGCTGCCATCTCCATGGGCGTTGTCGACGGCAACACTCTGCTCGACTTGGATTATTCCGAGGACAGCCATGCCGAGGTCGACATGAACCTCGTCGCCACCGACACCGGTGAGATGATCGAGCTCCAGGGCACCGGCGAGCAGGCGCCCTTCGACCGTAAGCGCCTCAACGCCCTGCTCGACCTGGGCGACAAAGGTATCGCCGAGCTCATCGAGCTTCAGCGCCAAGCCCTCGCCTAACCTACCAAAAAGGGACAGGTTTAATTTGGTAGGTTTTATCTGCGGAGACGTCTAGGCACAAGACAGCCGTTGATTGAGAGGGGAGAGGCAGAGGCCCTCGTCGCCCTCGGCGCGGCATTGCTATAGAGACAAGGAGACCACTCATGGCACTTGAGAAGATCGACATCGACACCCTCGACCCGGCGGCGACCATCGTCGTGGCAACGGGCAACGCCCATAAGCTCACTGAGATCGAGGCCATTTTGGGCAAGGTTATGCCCGAGGTGCGCTTTGTAGCGCTCGGCCAGCTGGGCGACTTTGAGGATCCCGAGGAAAACGGCACGACGTTTTTGGAGAACGCCATCATCAAGGCCCAAGCCGCGGTCGAAGAGACGGGGCTCATGGCCATTGCCGACGATTCGGGCTTGGTCGTTGATGCCCTGGACGGCGAGCCGGGCGTGTATAGCGCGCGCTATGCGGGCGTGCACGGCGACGATGCCGCCAACAACGCCAAGCTGCTCGTTAACCTGGAAGGCGTGGCCGACGAGGATCGCACCGCGCGCTTTATGAGCGTCGTTGCGCTCATCGACACGGACGGTTTGGTCACCTATGGTGAGGGCGCCTGCGAGGGCACTATCGCACACGAGGGCCGCGGCGATCACGGCTTTGGCTACGACCCGCTGTTCCTGCCGGTCGACACGCCGGGCAAGACCATGGCCGAGCTGACGGCTGACGAGAAGAACGCCATCAGCCATCGTTTCCACGCGCTCGAGCATCTGTCCGCCAAGCTGACGGGCGAGGAGTAGACCGTGCGTGCGGTGGTGCAGCGCGTGCTCAACGCCGGCGTGACGGTCGACGGCGAGTGCGTGGGCCGCATTGGACGCGGCTACCTGGTGCTGCTGGGTGTGGGCCATGGCGATACGCGTGCCGAGGCCGACAAGCTGTGGGGCAAGCTCCGGGGCTTGCGCATTAACGAGGACGAGAACGGCAAGACCAACTTGGCGCTTGCCGATGTCGACGGCGAGGTGCTCGTGGTGTCGCAGTTCACGCTGTTCGCCGACTGCCGCCACGGTCGCCGCCCATCGTTTACGGATGCCGGCGCCCCCGATGTCGCCAACGAGCTCTACGAGTACTTCCTGACGCTTGTTCGTCAAGATGTCGAACACGTAGCACATGGCATCTTCGGCGCCGATATGAAAGTCGACTTGGTCAACGACGGCCCATTCACCATCGTCTTGGACACCGATAGTCTGTAAGTAGTCAATTTGGGACCGGGCTTTTTTAGCTACTTGCGTATGGCGGCAGCAGGGTGCTATAGTATTAGAGTTTTGTCTATCTTAGGGGTATTATCCCCTTTTTGAATTGCACCTTCTGGAGGCCCTGTTCATGGAAGAGATGGAAGTCAATCACGTCGACGACATCCACGAGAAGCTGACCGATATGGTGGGCGATCGCGTCAAGGTTAAGGCCAACATGGGCCGCACCCGCGTCGTCGAGCGCATGGGCACCATCAAGAGCGTCCACCCCGCCGTCTTTATCGTCGAGGTTGACGAGCGCCGCGGCCGCAAGTCGCGTCAGTCCTACCAGTATATCGATGTCCTCACCGGTCAGGTCGAGCTGTTCGACCCTGAGAGCGGCGAGCATATCTTTACCCCGCTCGGCAATCAGCTCGAGGAGCATTAACGGTGACCGATCGGTCCCTGACTCTTTCCGCGCCGGCAAAGATTAACCTCTACCTGGGGGTTCATACCGAGCGCGATGACCGCGGCTACCACAGGGTCGATTCCCTGATGGCGGCCGTCGGTCTTTCCGATACCGTGACGGTCACGCCGGCGCAGGCGCTGACCGTCCAGACGGTTCCAGCATCAGATTTTCCCATGCAAAAGAATACGGCGTATCGGGCTGCGGTTGCTATGGCCGAGCATTATGGTCGCGAGGCAAACATCTGCGTGACGATTGAGAAGCGCATTCCATTGTGCGCCGGCTTGGGCGGCCCCTCGACGGATGCGGCCGCGGTCATTGTCGCCTTGGCGGAGCTCTGGGGCATTGATCGCACCGACCCAGCGCTCGACGACATTGCGCGGGGCATTGGTGCTGACGTCCCGTTCTTTTTGCACGCGAGTCCTGCGTTCTACGTAGGTGGGGGAGACGTGCTGGCAACTGAGTACCCCGCGCTGCCCGTGACGCCCGTCGTGCTGGTTAAGCCGCGCGAGGCGAGCGTTTCGACAATTGAAGCCTATCGACGTTTTGACGAGGCCCCGGTGCCTGCGGACAAGCCCGGCGCGATAGCTTCTGCCTTGCGTGCTGGTGATGCCGAGACGGCATATGCACTCATCCATAATAATCTGGGTGTCATTTCCGCACAGATGGAGTCGCAGATTCAAACGGTCCTCGACTGGCTGCGTAAACAGGACGGAACCGTTGCTGTAGATGTGTGCGGATCGGGTGCCTGCTCGTTTGCCATTTGCGACACCGCTGCCACGGTCGAAAGGCTTGCCGATGCTGCCCAGCAAAATGGCTGGTGGGCCTGCGCGACTGAGCTTATTCCCAACACGGTTCAAATCGACGCGCCAAAGAAATAAAAATTTCTCTAGCACGCGGCGAAAATCTTTGTTACTATAGTCGAGCTAACGGGTTGTGGCTCAGTTTGGTAGAGCACTGCGTTCGGGACGCAGGGGTCGCTGGTTCAAATCCAGTCAACCCGACCAGAGCATGAGGAGGGACCGCTTCTTGCGGTCCCTTTTTTTAGCTAGTGTTGTGATACCGCGATACCCGCGGTATACTCATTCGAGCTTGTCTCGCTGTATTGTGGAGGTCTACATGTTTGGACTGAGGGCTCCTGAGCTCATCATTATTCTCGTCGTTGTCCTGATTATCTTCGGGCCCAAGAACCTGCCGAAGCTCGGCAAGTCCCTCGGCTCTACCGTCAAGAATATCCGCGAGGGTATGGAGGGCGACGATAAGGCCGAGACCAAGCAGGCCGAGGAGGTCGTGGTCGAGCAGTCCGAGGAGGACAAGGAGATCGCTGAGCTCGAGGCCAAGCTCGCTGCTGCCAAGAAGAAGCAGGCAGAGGACAGCGACGCGGACGCAGAGTAGTCCCATCCCTCTGGGGTGAGCACCTGACCGGCTTGCCCGCAGGCTAGCCGGTCTTTTTCGTTTTGTTGACAGTTGATTGTTTGATCAGAGTTGGGGAGATATCCGTATGGACGCAAGCCAGATCGTACTGACCGCTGAGGGCCGCCAGAAGCTCGTCGAGGAGCTCGCCTGGCGTGAGGGCGATTACGCCAAGGAGATCGTCGAGGACATCAAGGAAGCCCGCGCGTTCGGCGACCTTTCGGAGAACTCCGAGTACGATGCCGCCAAGGACAAGCAGGCCCAGAATGCTGCTCGTATCGCCGAGATCCAGGCCATTCTTGCCAACGCTCAGGTTGCTGCCACCACGGGCGATCTGACCGTCTCCATCGGTTCCACCGTTTCGCTGATTGATCCCAACGGCGAGGTCATGGAAGTCACGCTCGTTGGTACCACCGAGACCAACTCGCTCGAGCACAAGATCTCCAACGAGTCTCCGGTCGGTCACGCCATCATCGGTCACGGCGAGGGTGATTCCGTCGAGGTCGTTACGCCTTCCGGCAAGACTCGCGTCTACACCATCGCCAAGATCGCACGCTAGACCACGGTCCCGCGTAAAGGTATGTTTTCGCTCCCTGGGACCGAATCCTGGGGAGCGTTTTAGTTTGAGGAGCTAACTTATGGCAGAGAACCAGAACGCCGCCGATCAGGCATCGACGCTCAACGACGAGCGCGCCACCCGCCTGGCCAAGCGCGCCGCCCTGTTCGAGGCGGGCCAGGACCCCTATCCCGAGCACTCTGAGCTTGAGGACTACGTCGCCGATATCGAGGCTAAGTACGCCGAGCTTGCCGATGGCGAGGACACCGAGGACGTCGTGAAGATCGCTGGCCGTGTGGTCGCCAAGCGCGGTCAGGGCAAGATCATGTTCATCGTCGTGCGCGATGCGACTGCCGAGATTCAGCTGTTCTGCCGCATCAACGACATGGACGAGGCTGCCTGGAGTACGCTCAAGGCCCTCGACCTGGGCGACATCCTGGGCGTGACCGGCGTGGTCGTGCGCACCCAGCGTGGCCAGCTTTCCGTTGCCCCTAAGAGCGCGACCCTGCTTGCCAAGGCCGTTCGTCCGCTGCCCGAGAAGTTCCACGGTCTTTCCGACAAGGAGACCCGCTATCGCCAGCGCTATGTCGACCTGATCGCCAACGACGACGTTCGCGAGACCTTCCGTAAGCGTTCGCAGATTCTCTCCACCTTCCGTCGCTTTATGGAGTCCGACGGCTACATGGAGGTCGAGACCCCCATCCTGCAGACCATCCAGGGTGGTGCCACGGCCAAGCCGTTCATTACCCACTTCAACGCGCTCGATCAGGAGTGCTACCTGCGTATTGCCACCGAGCTGCACCTCAAGCGCTGCATCGTCGGTGGTTTTGAGCGCGTGTTCGAGATCGGCCGCATCTTCCGTAACGAGGGCATGGACCTTACCCACAATCCCGAGTTCACCACGATGGAGGCCTACCGTGCCTTCTCCGACCTCGAGGGCATGAAGGCGCTCGCCCAGGGTGTCATTAAGGCGGCTAACAAGGCCATCGGCAACCCCGAGGTCATCGAGTACCAGGGCCAGACCATCGACCTTTCTGGTGAGTGGGCCAGCCGTCCCATGACCGACATCGTCTCCGACGTGCTCGGCAAGCAGGTCACCATCGACACGCCGGTCGAGGAGCTTGCTGCCGCCGCGCGCGAGAAGGGCCTGGAGATCAAGCCCGAGTGGACTGCTGGCAAGATCATCGCCGAGATTTACGATGAGCTGGGCGAGGACACCATCGTCAACCCGACCTTCGTGTGCGATTACCCCATCGAGGTCAGCCCGCTTGCCAAGCGTTTTGAGGACGACCCGCGCCTGACGCACCGCTTTGAGCTGGTTATTGCCGGCCACGAGTACGCCAACGCGTTCTCCGAGCTCAACGACCCGGTCGACCAGGCCGAGCGCTTTGCCGCCCAGATGGCCGAGAAGGCCGGCGGCGACGATGAGGCCATGGAGTACGACGAGGACTACGTGCGCGCCCTCGAGTACGGTATGCCTCCCGCGGGCGGCATTGGCATTGGTATCGACCGCGTGGTCATGCTGCTTACCAACCAGGCTTCTATCCGCGACGTGCTGCTGTTCCCGCACATGAAGCCCGAGAAGGGTTTCCAGTCCGGTGCCGCTGCCGCCAAGGCTGCCGAGGCCGGCAACGCCGCGAGCCCGTTCGTTAAGTCGCTTAAGCCCACGCTCGATTACTCCAAGATCGCCGTTGAGCCGCTGTTTGAGGAGTTCGTCGACTTTGATACCTTCTCCAAGAGCGACTTCCGCGCTGTGAAGGTCAAGGCATGCGAGGCCGTCAAGAAGTCCAAGAAGCTGCTGAACTTTACGCTCGACGATGGTACCGGTACTGACCGCACCATCCTCTCCGGTATTCACGCTTATTACGAGCCCGAGGACCTGGTCGGCAAGACCTTGCTCGCCATCACCAACCTGCCTCCGCGCAAGATGATGGGCATCCCCAGCTGCGGCATGCTCATCAGTGCCATCCACGAGGAGGATGGTGAGGAGCGCCTCAACCTGATCCAGCTCGACGCCTCCATCCCCGCCGGCGCAAAGATGTACTAATTGGTTCCGCCGTTCTACCGAACGGCGGACCAGCCGACGCTGCGCGACGCCCAGGGCGACAATTTGTCATTCAAAAGGCAAGGCATGACCAGAAGGTCTATGCCTTGCCTTTTTCATGCCAACTTGTTCGCCCTGGACGTCGCTCGCTGTCGTTGCCAAGGCATCGGCGTTGCCTTGATTAGCACTTGGGGACGGTCCTTTTCGTCGGGGGGCCTACCGGCTCATTGGGGGTTTGCGCCTTCCGTGCATGACGGCCGTCTCTTTTATGTTTCCTTTAGCCGTTGCTGCCTAGGATGGGGGTTAGTCGGTAGGAAGGGAGCGTCTATATGGACGACGCGAGCGAGCGTTCAATCGAAGAGGACATGCTCGATCAGTTCAATTACTTTGATGATGAGGACGAGGAGCTGATCGACCGTCGCGAGCCAGCGCCGCTTGATTCCTTTGATCTGGTCGATGAAGAGCCCGACGAGGACGAGGGCGAATCGGCGGAGCCCTCACAGCCTTCGCGCCTTGACTCGCTGCTTTCGAGAGCCCCCCTGCACCACGGTGTCCGTGCCGGCGCGCTCCATATGAAAACTGACTGGCACCAGATCGTGACGGCAGGCGATGAACTTGCCGTCGATGCGCCGCTCACCGATAAATCATCCATCATCTGCCGCACCGGCATGCTTATGCTGGCAAGCGGAACGGGTGCCTGGCGTGTTCGCGATACCATGAATCGTGTCGCCGCCGTACTCGGTGTGACCATCCACGTTGACTTAAGTCTCCTGTCGTTTGAGTGTACTTGCATCGAAGATGGTCACTGCTTTAATGAGGTCGTCAGCTTGCCCACAACGGGCGTCAATACCCATCGCATTTGGATGATGGAGAGTTTCCTCAAGGAAATCGAGACCTATGGTCGTCGCTTCACGGTGCACGAGTATCACGAGATGCTCAAGACCGTTGAGAGTTCAAAACCTGATTACGCGCCTTGGCAACAGGGCCTTGCGGCGGCCTGCGCCTGTGGCGCCTTTGTCTTTTTACTTGGTGGCGGTCCTATTGAGATGGCATGCGCGTTCGTGGGCGCGGGTGTCGGCAACTTTGCCCGCTCCCATATTCTCAAGCAAGGCCTTGGTCAGTTCAGCGCGTTGACGACCGGTGTTGCGCTCGCTTGCGTTTCGTATCTGCTGGCATTGCTCGGCCTTGGCCAGGTCATACCGGGGGCAATGTCGCACCAAGAAGGCTATATCGGCGCCATGCTCTTTGTGATTCCCGGCTTTCCGCTCATTACGGCAGGCCTCGACATCGCTAAGCTCGACATGCGAAGCGGTATCGAGCGCCTTTCATATGCCGTATCGATTATTGTGATGGCGACCCTCGTAGGTTGGATGGTTGCCGAGTGTGTTGGCCTGGCGCCGGACGACTTTGCCCCACTGGGCCTTTCGCCGCTTGCCCTTACGCTCCTGCGCGTGGTGATGAGCTTCGTTGGCGTATTCGGCTTCTCGGTGATGTTCAACAGCCCGGTAAAGATGGCCGCGGCAGCTGGGTTGATCGGTGCCGTTTCCAATACCCTGCGTCTGACCCTTGTCGATGCGCCGACGATGATTCCCTTCCTGGGCCTCAGCACGGGAATGCCTCCCGAGGCAGCAGCGTTTATCGGCGCGCTGGTATCGGGTCTGCTGGCAAGCTTGGCCGAAGTCAAGCTCACCTACCCGCGTATCGCTCTCACGGTGCCTTCGATTGTCATTATGGTGCCGGGTTTGTATCTGTATCGCTCGATGTATTACATGTGCACCTTCGACACGGTCAATATGCTCGGCTGGTTTGTGCGCGCAGTGCTCATCGTGGCGTTTTTGCCCGTTGGCCTGGGTGTGGCGCGTACGCTCACCGACCCTCGCTGGCGCCACACCAGCTAATTGGTGCAAGGGGGACAGGTTACTTTGCACCAAATGAGTTGCGGTGAAATAGGGACTGAATTGCTGCTTAAAGGGTCAAAACAGTCCGTATTCCACCGCAACTTATGGGGTCGGGGGATTATCGGTGCCCTGCATCTTCATAAACTCAACGCTTACGAAGCGCATGCGTTTCGTGCTAGGCTGGTTCCACCACATAAGTAGTCGCAGACGCGCGTACCACGGGCGGGCGAGATGAAGTTCCAACAGCTCCATCTTGCCCGCCCGTTTTTGTTGCGTGGCGCCGCGGTACAACACAGAGAGGAATCTGCCCTTTATGCCTATCAACAAACGAGAGAGCCTGCTGTTCACCTTTATCATGTGCTTTTGCATGGTGCTCTGGATGAGCATCTACAACGTTGCCCTGCAGCACGGGGCCATCAACGGCGAGGTCGTTGCCGCTGCGTGGCTCGGCTTCCCCGTTGCCTACATTTTTGCCATGTGCTGCGACTGGTTCGTCGCCAGCCCGCTCGCCAAGGGTTTCGCCTTTAAGTACTTGGTCACGCCGGGCAAGAGCTCGCCACTTGCCATGACGCTCGCCGTCAGCTCCTGCATGGTCGTCCCCATGGTTATCATCATGTCGCTGTACGGTGCCTGCGAGGGTCTGACGCACATGCCCGGCGGCATCCTTGCGAACCTGTATTCCGTGCCCGCGATCTGGATGATCAACATCCCGCATAATTTTGTGATGGCGCTGCCGTGGAACCTTTTGGTAGCCGGTCCGATTTCCCGCTTCGTCTTCCGTCGCGCCTTCCCTGTGGGGACGGTTTTCGAGGAGGAGCATGCCGAGCTCTTGGAGCAGGCTATGGCTCCTGAGTGCGAGTAGCTCGCTTAGGGATCTGCTGAGCGCGGGCGACTTGCTTGGTTGGAGCCCTAAGCGTGGATAGCTCGCTCGGCGACATCGCGGGCGCGAGCGGTGCGCATGACCGGAGGGCCCGTGCTGCTCCGTTGCCCGACGTGCTAGCGCGCAGAACAATCTGTTGGTGCATTCGGCGGCTGCTGAAGCGTTTCGGCAGCCGCTTTTTATACGGAGTTTAAATACAACAGTCTGTTGTATTACGTAGAGTGGTAAATCTCTAGCAGGAAAAATGCGAGAGACGGAGCATTATGGCGTTGCTAGTAGGACTGGACGTAGGGTCGACGACGACCAAAGTTTACGCGATGCACGAGGATATGACCGAGGCGTGGTGGGGATATCGCCGCCACGGGGCGTGTCAGACAGCGAGCGTGCGCGCCATGCTCGGCGAGCTCGCCGAGCGCTTTCCCCATGAGTCGCTGCGCGTTGCGGTGACCGGCTCGGGTGCGCGCGATATCGCGACCGCGCTGGGCGCCTCGTACGTTCAGGAGGTGGTCGCCAACGCGCTCGCGATCAGCAGGTTCTATCCGCAGACGCGCTGCGCCATCGAGCTGGGCGGCCAAGACGCCAAGATGATCTTCTTCCGCACCAACGATAAGGGAGACATCGAGGTTGCCGACATGCGCATGAACGGCTCGTGCGCAGGCGGTACCGGTGCATTTATCGACGAGATGGCAAAGCTCATGGGGGTCGGCACCGAATCGGGCGAGTTCGAGCAGCTCGCAAGCCGGGGAACGACCGTCCACGAGGTCTCGGGCCGCTGCGGCGTGTACGCAAAGACCGATATCCAGCCGCTGCTCAACGAGGGCATTCCTACCACCGACCTGGCGCTTTCGGCGCTTCACGCGGTCGCCCGCCAAACGATCGGCGGTCTGGCCCAGGGTATCGACATCGAGCCGCCGGTAATCTTCGAGGGCGGTACGCTCGCCTACAACCCTACACTGGTCCGCGTGTTCCGGGAGCAACTGAATCTATCGGACGATCAGGTTATCGTCCCGCGCGATCCGCAGATCATGGTCGCGCGCGGTGCCGCCCTGTCGCTGACCGACATGTTCGCATCGTCCCAACCGATCGACCTTCCCGACGCTTTTGTCCGGCTGGATAAGCTCGAGACGGTCGCGCCCGCAAGCGGGGAGGGACGTCTTGCCCAGCCCTTTTTTGCCACACCTGCCGAGCAGGCGGATTTTACGGCACGCCATGGCAAAGAGACGCCGGCAAAGGGTCCGGATGCGTATGCGCCCGGAGAGACGGTGCGTGTGGCGCTCGGTATCGATTCGGGGAGCACGACGACCAAGTTCGCCCTGGTCGATGAGGCGGGTGAGCTTGTCGATTCGTTCTACGCGTCTAATAACGGCAGACCGCTCGACGTCGCCCAACAGGGTCTTGTCAGCTTGAAGAACCGCTGGGAGACAGCGGGAGTCACGCTTGCGATCGATGCCGTGGGCACCACGGGATACGGCGAGGAGCTTTTCGCGCGCGCGTTCCACGCCGACTACCATACGGTCGAGACGGTCGCGCACACCCGCGCCGCGTGCGCATGCGTTCCCGATGCGACCTTCGTGCTCGACATCGGCGGACAGGATATGAAGGCCATCTGGCTCAACCACGGCGTGCTGACCGATATCGTCGTCAACGAGGCGTGCTCTGCGGGCTGCGGCTCGTTCCTCGAGGGTTTTGCCAAAAACCTCGGAATAGCCGTTGAGGATATCGCGACCGAGGCATTTTCGTCCAAAGCCCCCGCCGTTCTCGGCAGCCGCTGCACGGTGTTCATGAACAGCAGCGTCGTTTCCGAGCAGCGGCGCGGTAAGGGTCCGGGCGACATCATGGCCGGTCTCTGCCGTTCGATTATCGAGAACGTGTTCACCAAGGTCATTCGCGTTTCAAATCTCAACCGTCTGGGCGACAAAGTCGTCGTCCAGGGCGGCACGTTCCGAAACGACGCGGTGCTGCGCGCATTCGAGCAGTATCTGGGCAAACCCGTCACGCGTGCGCCCCACCCGGGGCTGATGGGCGCTATCGGTATCGCCCTGCTTGCGCGCGAGGAATGCCGCAAGGGCGACGCCGGCACGTCGTTTATCGGGCTCGATGCCGTGGAGCGCTTCGAGCATCGCGAGTTCGGCGGCGTTACCTGCCGTCGGTGCAACAACCGCTGCCAGCGCGCGGTCGTGGCATTTGGCGACGGCTCGCTTTACGTCACGGGCAATCGCTGCCCGCGCGGCGGCGCCATCTCATGGGATGAGCTCGTGCGCGAGGTTCCCGCGGCGGAGGAGCTGCGTCCGCAGGGTGCTTGCGAGGCACAGGCACCCGGCACGGGGCGCGACCGGACCGCGGCTGCCCCCAATCTCTTTGTCGACCGCGAGAAGCTGCTGTTCGAGCCGTACCCCACGGTTCCCGTCTGCGGGGGGCGCGATGTCACGATCGGCATTCCCCGTGTGCTCGAGTTCTGGGACACCATGCC
Source organism: uncultured Collinsella sp. (assembly GCA_937923795.1). Taxonomy (GTDB): domain Bacteria; phylum Actinomycetota; class Coriobacteriia; order Coriobacteriales; family Coriobacteriaceae; genus Collinsella. The sequence continues at coordinate 18,462 of CALDWI010000049.1, read as the reverse complement.
GTTCTGGTCGACGTTCTTCAGCACGCTCGGCTTTAAGGTGCGCGTCTCGGGACGCAGCACCAAGGCGATGTACGAGCGCGGTCTGGCGCACGTCACATCCGACACCGTGTGCTTCCCGGCCAAGCTCGTCCACGGGCACATCCGCAATCTCGTCGACGCCGGCGTCGACCGCATCTTCATGCCCATCATCACGACGGTGCCCACCGAAAACACCGCCTCTACCAGCGAGTGGATGTGCGCCGTCGTAAAGGGATACCCCTACGTGATGCGCAATTCCGATAACCCGGAGGAGCGTTTCGGCGTTCCGTTCGATACGCCGCTGTTCCACTGGTACGACGAGGGCGACCGAAACCGCCAGCTCAAGGCGTGGTGCAAGGAGACCTTCGATATCGATGCCGACCTGGTTGCCAAGGCGACCGAGCAGGCGGACCGCGCGCAGCAGACGTTTGAGAACCAGCTGCAGCTGCGCGGCAGGCAGGTGCTCGAGAACGTGCGCGAGGACGGCGGCTACGCGGTGGTGATCGCTTCGCGCCCGTACCACAACGACCCGCTGGTCAACCACGGGCTGCCCAAGCTCTTCTCTGAGCGCGGCATCCCCGTGCTGACGCCCGATGCGGTTCCGGGGGTCTGCAACGTCGATCTTTCCAACAGCCGCATCGACATCGTGAACAACTACCATGCGCGCATGCTGTCGTGCGCGGTCATCGTCGCATCGACGCCCGAGCTCGAGCTCGTGCAGATGGGCAGCTTCGGCTGCGGCCACGATGCGTATCTCACCGACGAGATCGCGCGCATGATGGGCGAGATGGGCTCCAAGGTTCCGATGATGATCAAGCTCGATGAGAGCGACGTCGCCGGTCCCATGGGCATTCGCGTGCGTTCGTTTATCGAGTCGGTCAACCGTCGTCGCGCGGAGGAGCGTGCCGAGGGCGCCCGGGTGCACGCGGTCCATCCGCTCGACGACCCGTATAAGGTCAAGTACACCAAGCGCGACCGGCACGACAAGATCGCGCTGGTCCCCAACACCTCCCATGCGTTCTGCAGGCTCATGACCGCGGCGATGCGCAATCAGGGCGTGCGCGCCGAGGCCCTTGATATCGGGCGCGAGGATGCCATCCGCCTGGGCAAACGCTATGTGCACAACGACATCTGCTTCCCCGCGCAAATCGTGATCGGCGAGGCGCTCGCGGCACTCGAGAGCGGTAAGTACGACCCGCACGACGTCGCCGTGGTGACTGGCAAGTATATCGGCGACTGCTGCCTGACGCACTACATGCCCCTGCTGCGCCGCGCGCTCGACGACGCGGGATACGACTATGTCCCGGTGCTCACCAACGACGACGTCGATGCCCACAATGCGCATCCGGGCTTCAAGCTCGGCCTTGGCCCGAGCATCCAGATCGCCTACGGTCTTCCCATGATCGATGCCCTCGAGGCCATGCTTAGGCGCATCCGTCCCTACGAGCTCGAGAAGGGCGCGGCGGACGCTGCGTTCGACCGCGCGCTCGATGAGGTTATCGAGGGCATGGAGCGCTCCGGGCTGAGAGGCCAGGCGACGGGCTTCAAACGCGCGCTTGCGATCATGGACGCCGTTCCGTACGACCGCTCGAACCCGCATCCGACCGTTCTCATCGTGGGCGAGTACCTGCTCAATTTCCATCTCGGCGCCAACCACGAGATCGAGCGCTACCTCGAGGACAACGGGCTCGAGGTCATCGAGGCGCGCATGACCGACGTGATCCGCAAGACCTATTTCTACAAGCATGCGCAGTCGCGCGAGTTCCACGTCGACTTGTCGCTGCCCGAAAAGGCCTGGTACGCCACGGCGGACAACCTGTTCGAGCTCGCGCACGACCGTTGCGACCGCCTGGGCGCGGCGAGCCCGCTCTACGAGCCGCCGACGCGCATGCCCGAGCTCGTGCGCGCGAGCGATAAGATCCTGCACCATACGTTCGATGCGGGCGAGGGCGTGCTGATTCCGGCGGAGATTCTCGAGCACGCCAAGCGCGGCTGCCGCAACTTCGTGATTCTGCAGCCGTTCGGGTGTCTGCCCAACCATGTCGTGGGGCGCGGGCTCATCCATGCGCTCAAGGAGCAGTATCCCACGGCGCAGTTCCTGCCGCTCGACTACGATCCCGACGTGAGCTTCGCCAACGTGGAGAACCGTCTTCAGATGCTCATCATGAACGCCAAGGCGCAGGGGTGCGGTGAGGCGCATGGCGAGACCGCGTAAGGACGCCGATGCGCCCGATGCACGCACCCGTATCATCGAGGCGTTTTGGGAGCTCATCGAGAACAACAGCATCTTCGAGCTGTCGGTTGGCGAGGTGACCCGCGCCGCCCAGTGCAATCGCGGAACGTTTTACTACTATTTTCACGATTTCGATGAACTCGTCGCCATCGCCATAGCCCAGCTGCTGCAGGATAACGAGCTCATCACCGATGCCCTCTGGCATTTTTCGAGCGAGGGCGACCTTTCGGCGTTCGACCGGCGCGACGTCCGCTGCCTGCTGCGGCGCATCGTCATCACCATGAGGGCGGGTGCCGCCGAGCAGGTCGTGCAGGGCATCCATACGATCATCATCGACCGCGTGAGAGAGATCGTCCACCCCGACGGAGAAGAGCTCAAGGCAGATTCGAGCTTTGCGGTGGGCTTTCTGGTCTCGGGCATCATGGGCTTTGTGATGGCGGTCGGCTTTGCCCGGGAGGGCGGCGAGGAGATAGACCTCGAGCAGCTGGGGGACAGCGCGTGCGCGTACCTGAGGGCGGTCGCCATGCAGACGGTGGAAACGGTCGCGCAAGTCGAGGGCGTCGATACATCCGAGCTGCTCGAACGCGTCTCCAAGGAGGCCGATGCCTATCGCGCATCGCGTGCGACGAGTCCCGACGTGGTGAAAGACGCCTAGGGTTTCTCTTGCGGGGCGCCTGTCGCGCATCGCGCGGTGAGTCCCGCGATGCGGTCATAACCTGCATTCATGTGAGCCGGGTTTATAGATATTCCTCCAGCTGTTAACATAGACAACCTGTGGGTAAAGAGACAAAAGCGCCGCCGACGGGCGGGCGTTTTGATTTCGATGAACTCATGTAAGGAAGCGAGCATGTTAGATAGATTTACCGATCGAGCGCGCAAGGTCATGTCGATGGCCAAACAGGAGGCGCTCGACCTGCATACCAACAAGGTGGGTACCGAGCATCTGCTTCTGGCGCTTGCCAAGGAGGATGAGGGCATTGCCGCCGAGGCGCTGCGTTCGCTCGACATCTCCTACGATGACATCATGGATACTCTCAAAGAGGTCCAGACCACGGTTCCCGAGCCCAGTGAGGAGACCGAGGCGGCCAAGCTCGCCTTTACGCCGCTCGTCATTAGTGTGATGGAGCGTTCATTCCGCGTGGCGCGTGAGAACAACCAGACCTACGTGTCGACCGAGCACTTGCTGATCGGAATCGTCGAAGAGGGCAACGGCATGGCCATGGACATCCTCATGCGCCTGGGTGTGTCGTCCGCCTCCATCAAAAAGGCTATCGAGAAACTCACTGCCAAGGACCAGGACAAGAAGCGTCCGCTCGCCGGCGCCGGTGCTGGTCGTCCCGGTGCGGGCCTGCCGTTCTTTAGCGGCTCGGATGCCTCTCAGCAAAAGGGGAGTGGCACCGATACGCTTAAGCAGTTCGCGACCAACCTCACGCAGAAGGCGCGCGATGGCGAGCTCGACCCCGTGATCGGTCGCGAAAAGGAAGTCCAGCGTATGATGGAAATTCTTTCGCGCCGCACCAAGAACAACCCGCTCATTCTGGGCGACCCCGGCGTGGGCAAGACGGCCATCGTCGAGGGCCTGGCTCAGCAGATTGCAGCCGGCAACGTGCCCGAGAACCTCATGAACCAGAATATCTGGACGCTCGACCTGCCGGGCCTCGTGGCGGGCGCCAAGTATCGTGGCGAGTTTGAGGAGCGCCTCAAGAACGTGATCCAGGAGGCCACCGAGGCCGACGACGTCATCCTGTTTATCGATGAGATGCACACCATCATCGGTGCCGGTTCTGCCGAGGGCTCCATCGACGCGAGCTCCATGCTCAAGCCCGTGCTCGCGCGCGGCGCCTTCCAGATTATCGGCGCCACCACGGCCGAGGAATTCCGCAAGTACCTCACCAAGGATCCGGCCTTCGAGCGTCGCTTCCAGACCATCGATGTCGAGGAGCCGAGCGTCGAGGACACGGTCAAGATCCTGACCGCGCTCAAGCCGCGCTACGAGGAGCACCACCATGTGCGCTACACGCAGGGCGCTATCGAGGCCGCCGCGAACCTTTCCAACCGCTACATCCAGGATCGCTTCCTGCCCGATAAGGCCATCGACCTCATTGACGAGGCCGGCGCACGCGCTCGCATCGCCGCGAATCGCGCGCCCGAGCCGGTGCGCGAGGCCGAGCATCGCATAGAGGAGCTCAAGGCCGCCGCGCAGGAGGCCACCGAGAGCGACGACATGAACAAGGCCGCCGAGATCACCGAGCAGCAGAAGGCCGCCGAGATTGAACTCGCCGAGGCCAAGGCCGCCTGGACCGCCGAGCTCGACGCCAGCCCGCTCACCATCGATGTCTCTCAGATCGCCGACATCGTGTCCGTGACTTCGGGCGTGCCGGTGTCCTCGCTTACCGAGAGCGAGAGCCGTCGCCTGCTGCAAGCCGAAAGCGTGCTCAAGACGCGCATCATCGGTCAGGATGAGGCTGTCGAGGCAGTTGCCAAGGCCGTGCGCCGCAGCCGTTCGCCGCTCAAGGACCCGCGTCGCCCCGGCGGCAGCTTTATCTTCCTGGGTCCCACCGGCACGGGCAAGACCGAGCTCGCCAAGACGCTCGCCGAGTACCTCTTTGGCAGCAAGGATGCACTCATCAGCTTCGACATGTCCGAGTTCGGTAGCGAGTTCGAGGTCTCCAAGCTCATCGGTAGCCCTCCGGGTTACGTCGGTCACGACGAGGGCGGCCAGCTCACCAAGGCCGTTCGTCGCCACCCGTACTCGGTCGTGCTGTTCGACGAGATCGAGAAGGCGCATCCCGACATCTTCAACATCCTGCTGCAGGTGCTGGAGGAGGGTCGTCTGACCGATAGCCAGGGCAAGACGGTTGACTTCCGCAACACCGTGATCATCATGACGTCCAACGTGGGCGCCCGCGAGATTGCGCAGGATGCGAGCGTTGGCTTTGGCACCACCGGCGAGCAGGGTCTCACGTCGAGTGAGATCCGTGGTCGCGCGATGGGCGAGCTCAAGCGCCTGTTCCGCCCCGAGCTGCTCAACCGTATCGACGACATCGTGGTGTTCCAGAAGCTCTCGGGCGAGAATCTCACCAAGATCGCTCACCTGCTGGTGGACGACCTGCGTCAGCGTTTGATTGCCAACGGCATGAACATTAAGCTCACCGATGCGGCCTATGACAAGATCGTGGCCGAGGGCACCGACCTCACCAACGGTGCGCGTCCGCTGCGCCGTGCCATCCAAAAGCTCATCGAGGACCCGCTGTCCGAGGAGCTTCTGGCCGGCGAGTGGGGCGAGGGCGATACCGTCCTGTGCGACGTGACCGATGGCAAGTTTGTCTTTAGCCACGGCACGGGTGAGATCCCGGCACCGCGTCCGGCGGGCACGCTCGGTGGCGATACCGCTCCGGCGGCACCGCACACCGGCAACGCCGCGCCCGTGAGCGGCGGCGTGACCTCGGGCCCCGGCGGCATGATGCAAGCCGGTTCCGGCGCGCTGTAGGGCGTGGCGACAATTTGATACGCGCAATCGAGGCGCTCTGGCAAGGGCGCCTCGATTTGTAGAACTGCGAAGTTGTGACCGTTACGCTATGCGGTCCACCGTTAGCCGATGATGCGAGGGCGCTCGGCGTTTTCGACTGGTTTATGCACGTAAAGTCTGGGAATATACAAGGCGCATGTCTTATTGTCTAACCAGTTGCGCCAAGGAGGCACCATGGACTACAAGATTACCGGCTACGAGCCCGCCCAGCTGTTCCATTTCTTTGAGGAGGTCAGCGCGATCCCCCGTGGGTCTGGCAACGAGAAGGGCATCAGCGATTTCCTGGTCGCGTTTGCCAAGGAGCGCGGTCTCGATGTGTATCAGGACGAGGTCTACAACGTCATCATTCGCAAGCCCGCATCTGCCGGCGCCGAGAATGCCCCGACCGTGATGCTGCAGGGCCACATCGACATGGTGTGCGACAAGCTCGGCTCCGTTGAGCACGACTTTACGACTGATGGTATCGACCTGGTCGTCAAGGACGGCGTCCTCACCGCTAACGGCACCACTCTGGGCGCCGACAACGGTATTGCCGTCGCTCTGATGCTCACTGTGCTCAACGACGATTCGATTGCTCATCCGGCCCTCGAGTGCGTGTTCACCACCGACGAGGAGACTGGCCTGGTTGGCGCCGAGACGCTCGACAAGTCCCAGATTAGCGCCCGCACCATGATTAACCTTGACTCCGAGGAAGAGGGCGTTGCCACCGTCAGCTGCGCCGGCGGCGTCGTCGTTACCTACACCTGCCCGATCGCGCGCGAGCACAAGACCGGTAGCACCCTCACGCTCGACATCTCCGGCCTGCTGGGCGGCCACTCCGGCAGCGATATCCACCTGGAGCGCGGCAACGGCAACCTCATCATGGCCCGCATCATCGACCGCCTGATGGTCGCCGGCGAGCCCGCCATCGTTAGCTTTAACGGCGGCACCAAGGACAACGCCATCAACCGTGAGTGCAAAGCTGTTCTGGTCTACGCCGACCACGCTGCCGCCGAGGCCGCGGCCCAGATCGCAAAGGGCATCATCGCCGACGTTACTGCCGAGCTCGAGGTCTTTGACCCCGGCTTTACCTGCACCGTCGAGATTGCCGACGACGCCGAGGTCGAGGCCATGGACGAGAAGTCCGCGCTTGCCCTCATCCGTGCCCTGCGTCTTGCCCCTAACGGCGTGATTCGCCGCAACGTCGCCACCGACGGCTCCGTCGAGGTTTCCTCCAACATCGGTGTGGTTGCCACCTCTGACGACCAGGTCAAGATCATGCTGTCCCCGCGCTCCTCGATCACCTCGCTGCAGAACGAGTTCAAGGACCGCCTGCAGACGCTTGCCGATGTCCTGGGCTTCGACGCCAAGTTTGAGTTCGAGTATCCCGGCTGGAGCTATGCCGAGCATTCGCCGGTCCGCGACATCTTTGTCGAGAGCTATCGCGAGCTCTTTGGCTCCGAGCTGCGCATCGAGTCCATTCACGCCGGCCTTGAGTGCGGCCTGTTTGCCGAGGCCCTGCACGGCCTGGACGCCATCGCCGTGGGTCCGACGCTCTCCGATGTCCACACCCCGGACGAGAGCATGGAGCTCGCTTCTGCCGAGCGCTTCTACGAGCTGCTCATCGACGTGCTCAAGCGCCTCGCTGCGTAAAGGTTGCGCTAGCAGCAGTCCGAGCCACGTGCTAGCGGATTGCAAATGACATTACGAGAGGGGGCACCCGGTCTTTGCGACAGGTGCCCCCTCTCTTCTTTTGGGAAATGGGAAATTGCGGCCACCTAGCCCATATCCGCCTTGATGAGGTCGAGGGTGCGCTGGCAGTTTTCACGGACGGGGCCGAGCATATGCTCGCGCAGGTCCGCCATGCCGGGCAGGTCGGCGTATTCGTCCATGACCTCTTCCATGCAAACGGGCACCTCGTAGGCGAGGTCCATCATGGTCGCAAAGCAAAACTTCTCGGATAGCCCGGCATCGGTAAGCGCCGCCTCCAGCGTGGGGTCGCCCATACCGTGGTATCGGCGGATAGCGCCTGGACCGATGCGCCCCACACGATTTTCGCCGCCAACGCTCATGGCAAGGCGCGCCCGGCGGCGCATGCGCTCATACGCCAAACCCGACGCGACATCGTACATTCGAGCCATCATGGCTGCGCCGTCGTTTCCAAGGAGCAGGGAATAGTTTTTCGCGTGCGCATCCGGTGCGCCGATAATGGCGTTGAAGAACAGTATCTGCGTAAACAGATACAGGTTAAGTTGATGGTGGCTCGTATTTACGAGGAGCTCTTGAATGTCGCGGGTGGTCGGGCCGCCGTCTGCTGTGTACTTTTGGGCGGGCATCACCCCAAGTGCCTGACAGAGGTCTTCTTGATGTAGGCGCCTGATCGTTCCGTCTTCGACTTTCACGCGGTCATAGCGCTCAACAATGAGGGCAGGTTCGTCCTCAAACATACGATATTCGACGTTTGCCGTTGCGATACCGGCGCGCTGGGCGCTTTTCATGCAGACAAACTGATTGAGAGCCTCGAGTTTAAATCCGATAACGCCATTTTTGAAAATATGCGTTGTGGGCGAGGAGCCCATGCATTCGCACCAGCGGCCGTTTATGAACGCGAGCGCGAACTTGCCCTGGTTGCCTCCAAGTGACCAACTTTCATCTAGACCCATCCACGATGCATCGCGGTCATCTCTGATCGACTTGAGACGGAGAGCAATTTCGTGGTCGTCTATAGGGCGGTAGTCGCCAGCGCGATGCAGGACGGCGTCGGCATCTTCTTCGGCACAAAACTGCACTCCGCCCGGACAGTCGAGTCCGATATGGCTGAGCAACGCAACGGGATTGTTGGGCCTAACGTTGAATTCGGCGGCAATCGCTGTTCGTTGGTCCTCGCTGTCGGGTAGAAGGCCAAACAAGTACGGATTCATGACCTGTTGGCCGTATGTGCGATTTGATACGGGTATGTTGGTCGATAGGGTTGGCCCGTCATAGTCATGATCGTAGGTAAAGCTGATAAGACCGTTCTCATCTTGCGTGAGCGTTCCCGCAGGTACGCCGCAAATAATGGTCCGAAGTGATGTTCTGGCCATTGGCTATTTCCCTTCGGGCTTGGTTTGGTTAGATGCGTTTGCGGCAATCGAGACTCCGAGATTGGACATGGCGAAATCGGCGAAGGCCCTGTCGTAGAGCTCGGACGTAAAGGGGACATCTGCGAGAGCCGGAACGGCTGCGCTGCGACGGTTGCGATGGTGAAAACGTTGAGCGTGATGGCGCCTGGGGGTACTACGAGGTTGCAAATCAGCATGCGGGGCGTCGACTGGTTGCTCGTTTTTCGATTCGTCGATATCCCCTTGAGCGGCGAGCGCCAGTCCAAGAGCACCGAAAACCGCCAACAGCTTGTCGAGCCGAATACCCGTGGCATCTCCCAGCTCGAGCGATGCGAGCAGGCGTTCCGAAACACCGGCCTTTTTAGCGAGGGCGGCACGGGTGAGACCCTGAGTCTCGCGTGCCTGGCGCACGTAGATGCCAGCTTGGCGCGGTGTGGTGATGGGAAGGGTATCCACGGCGATCTCCTAACGTGCAGACTTTTGCATCCTAGTATGACATGCAAAACTCTGCATGAAAAGGCCTCATGCAAAACTCTGCATGAGGCCTTGTACTGGCGTTTAGTTTTGAGCGATTGTGTTTGGCACTACAGCGCCAAAATCCCCAGATGCTCAAGCAAGATCTTAAGCCCGATGAGGACGAGTACGACGCCACCCACGATGGTGGCGGGTTTTTCGTAGCGCGCGCCAAAGGTGTGGCCGATCGCCACGCCAGCGATGGAGAAGACAAAGGTCGTGACTCCGATAAGCGATACAGCGGGAACGATGTCGACCGAGAGCGCCGCAAATGAGATGCCCACGGCGAGCGCGTCAATCGAGGTGGCGATAGCGAGGATCAGGTACTCGACCAGGTCAATCTTTTCGGCATCCTTACCGTCGTCTCCATCCTCGTCCTCAGTAAAGGCTTCCCACAGCATTTTGCCGCCGATGAAGGCGAGCAGGATAAAGGCGATCCAGTGGTCGATGGGGCCGATGATGCCCATAAACTGGCTGCCAAGCGCCCATCCGATTACGGGCATGCCGGCCTGAAAGCCGCCAAAGAACAGGCCGAGCACCACGGCGACTTTAAGGTTGATCTTTTTCATGCCGAGACCTTTGCAGATGGAAACGGCAAAGGCGTCCATCGAAAGGCCAACGGCGAGCAACACGAGCTCTGCGAGTCCCATAGTCTGGCTCCCTCTCTGCGGGCGGGCCCGCGTGTACCTCTTGAGGGAGTAATAAAAAAGACCCGTGGCGTACGCGTTGCGCGCACAGCCACGAGTCTCGTTCATTAAGGCAAGCCAGGCCGCATCGGCCAGTGTGTTGACTTACCGCGCCACCGGAGGCGAATCCGGTCACGCGACTACTCCCTCATTTATGCGAATCCCGATGCTACCACATGAACAGCTGATTTGGGTTGGGCTCTCAGCTGTGTTCGCTCATTCTGTAAGCATCGGATTTCGCAAGCGCCACAGGGACAAACCGTGAGAAACTATTTAGCGTTTATGGAGCGTATACGATGGGAGCGATGCCTTGGATAAGAACGAGCTGCAAAAGCGTATGGAACAGGCCATCCGCCTGACGGCACCTGGTCAGCCGATCCGCACCGCCCTCGACATGATCATCGCCGGTCACCTGGGCGCCCTTATCTGCGTCGGCGACACCGAAAACGTGCTCGCTGCCGGTAACGACGGCTTCCCGCTCAACATTTCGTTTACCTCGAACCGCCTGTTCGAGCTTTCCAAGATGGACGGCGCCATCGTTATCGATGGCGACCTCACCCAGATCCTGCGCGCCAACTTCCACCTCAATCCCGATCCCTCGCTTGCCACGAGTGAGACGGGCATGCGTCACCGTACTGCCGCTCGCATGTCGGTGCTCACCGATGCCATCGTGATCTCGGTCTCGGCCCGTCGCGCCGTCGTTAACGTGTACGTTCACGGCAAGAGCTACGAGATCCAGCCCGTCACCACCATCATGAGCTCGGTCAACCAGCTCGTCGCCACGCTCCAGACCACCCGTCAGTCGCTCGACCGCTCCTTGCTGCGCCTGACGGCCCTCGAGCTCGACGACTACGTCACGCTCGCCGACATCACCGGCATTTTCTCGAGTTTCGAGATCATGCAACAGGCAAAGACCGAGCTTAAGGATTGCATCGTCAAGCTGGGTAACCAGGGCAAGCTCGTGCAGATGCAGCTCGAGCAGCTCGCGGGCTCCAGCATGGATACCGAATACGACTTGATGATCCGCGACTACGCAAGCGATTCCTCTGAGGCCAACGCCGAGAAGATTCGCGCCGAGCTGAGTCGCATGACGCCTAAGGACCTGTCTGACCCGCAGCACGTGGCGGCAGTTCTGGGCTATGACGACCTGGACGAGGACTCCGTCATGACACCGCTGGGCCTGCGCACGCTTTCGCGCGTGTCCGTCGTGCGCGACGGCGTGGCCGAGAAGATCGTCGACGAGTACGGCTCGCTGCAGGAGCTCATGGACGACATCAGCGAGGATCCGGAGCGCCTGGGCGACTTTGGCGTTAACAACCCTGCCATTCTTGCGGACTCCCTGTACCGCATGAAGGGCACCAAACAGGGGAACGCATAATGGCGCCCGTATGCGCCGTGGTCGTTGCCGGTGGCAGCGGCCAGCGCTTTGGTAACCCCGGTGGCAAGCAGCTCGTCAATGTAGCGGGCCGTCCGCTTATGAGCTGGTCCATCCGCGCGTTTGACCGTAGCGACAAGGTCGGCCACATCGTGGTGGTGTGTCCTGCCGAGCGCCGTGCCGAGATGCGCCGCCTGGCCATCGACCCGTTTGACTATGACACGCCCATCAGCTTTGCCGATGCCGGCGATACCCGCCAGGACTCCACCCGTGCCGGCGTGCGCGCGGTGCCGGCGGGCTTTGAATACGTCGCCATTCACGATGGCGCTCGTCCGCTCATTACGACCGAGGCCATCGACCACGCGATCGACGTGCTCGTGAGCGACCGTGCTCTCGACGGTGTCGTGTGCGGCCAGCCCGCGATCGACACGCTCAAGATCGTCGATGGCGACAATATCGTCGAGACGCCGCCGCGTGAGCTCTACTGGGCAGCGCAGACGCCGCAGATCTTTAGCGTCGATGCTATGAAGCGCGCCCACGCTGCAGCCATTGCCGAGGGCTTTATCGGTACCGATGATTCGTCGCTGGTCGAGCGCATGGGTGGGCGCGTCCACTGCGTCCAGAGCCCGCGCGATAACCTTAAGGTGACGGTGCCCGAGGACCTGCGTCCCGTAACCGCGATTCTGCTTGGCCGCATGGCCGAGGGAGAGGACCTTCCCCATGTTCAGTAACCTGCGCATTGGCCATGGCTACGACGTCCACCGTCTGGTGGAGGGGCGTCGATGTATCATCGGCGGTGTCGACATTCCCTACGAGCGCGGCCTGCTGGGCCACTCGGATGCCGATGTGCTCGCGCACGCCTTGGCCGACGCCATTCTGGGCGCCTGCCGTGGGGGAGACATCGGCAAGCTATTCCCCGACACCGATCCCGCCTACGAGGGTGCCGATTCGATGGTGCTGCTTGCCCGCGTGATGGACTATGCGCGTGAGCTGGGCTTTGAGTTTGTCGATGCCGATTGCACCATTGCCTGCCAGCAGCCTAAGATCACCCCGCATCGCGATGCCATGCGCGCCAACCTTGCCCATGCCCTGGGCGTTGACGTCGAAAACGTGGGCGTCGCCGCCACTACGACCGAAAAGCTCGGTTGGGAAGGCCAGGGCGAGGGAATCGGCGCCTGGGCCGTCTGCCTGCTACAGAAAACCGTTAAGGAGTAACGAATGCGTATCTACAACAGCGCTACCCATAAAAAGGAAGAGTTCCAGCCCATCGAGTCCGGCAAGGTCCGCATGTACGTGTGCGGCCCCACGGTCTACGACAACATCCACATCGGCAACGCCCGTACGTTCATCAGCTTTGACGTGATTCGCCGCTGGCTCATCGCGAGCGGTTACGAGGTCACGTTCGCCCAGAACCTCACCGATGTCGACGACAAGATCATCAAGCGCGCCAACGAGCAGGGCCGTACGGCCGCCGAGGTCGCGACGGAGTTCTCCGACAAGTTCATCGGCGTCATGCGCGCCGCCAACGTGCTCGATCCCGATGTGCGCCCCCGCGCCACCAAGGAGATCGGCCCCATGATCGCCATGATCAAGACGCTTATCGAGCAGGGCCACGCTTACGCAGCCGATAACGGCGACGTGTACTTTGCCGTGCGCAGCGATCCCAACTATGGTCAGGTCTCGGGCCGCAACATCGACGACCTTATGGTTGGCGCGCGCATCGAGGAGAACGAGGACAAGAACGACCCGCTCGACTTTGCCCTGTGGAAGGCCGCCAAGCCCGGCGAGCCCAGCTGGCCGAGCCCCTGGGGCGAGGGCCGTCCCGGTTGGCACACCGAGTGCGCCGCCATGGTGCATCGCTACCTGGGCACTCCGATCGACATCCACGGCGGCGGCTCCGACCTTGCCTTCCCGCATCACGAGAACGAGTGCGCCCAGGCCACCTGCGCCTGGCACCAGGGCTTCTCCAACACCTGGATGCACACGGGCATGCTGCTGGTAGACGGCGAGAAGATGTCCAAGTCGCTCGGCAACTTCTTTACGCTGGCCGAGGTCCTCGAGCAGCACTCCGCTGCCGCCCTGCGCCTGCTGATGCTGCAGACGAGCTATCGCTCGCCGCTCGACTTTTCTTGGGAGCGCCTGGAGGGTGCCGAGAACTCGCTCACGCGTATCGCCGGTACGGTCGAGAACCTGCGTTGGGCCGCGAACCACGCGACGGCCGATGCCGACGAAGCGGCTGCCGAGGCGTTTGCCGCCAAGGCCGCCGAGACCCGCACCACCTTTAAGGAGTGCATGGATGACGACTTTAACACCGCCGGTGCCATGGGTGCTGCCTTTGGCTTTGTGACCGAGTGCAACCAGTACCTGGAGCAGGCGGGCGATGCTGCCGACAAGGCCGCTGCCCTGGCCGCCGCCGATACGCTGGTCGAGCTGCTCGATACGTTTGGCGTCGAGCTTCCCGAGCCCAAGGTCGAGCTGCCGCTGGGCCTGCTGGGCGTTGCCGCCGGCCTGGTCGCCTACACGGGCAACGACGTGGACGAGGCTGCTGCCAAGATTCTCGAGGCCCGCGCCGAGGCCCGTGCCGCCAAGAACTGGGATCTGGCCGACGCCATCCGCGACCAGCTCAAGGACCTGGGCCTGACGATTGAAGATACCGCCGCCGGCACTCGTATCAAATCTCTCTAATCCCCGCGGGTTTCCCAAGCACCCGACCTTGCCGTTCAAACCGTCGCTCGCGTACTCAAGTACGCGTCGCTCCTCTTTCACGGCAATCTCGGGCACTTGGAAAACCCGTACCGACCGCCCGAATTAATATTCATGGGCGGTCGTTTATTTTGTTTCGTTTGATAGTTGTATTTAGGAGGTCGCTTTATGGCCGACAATCGCAAGCGTGCGCCTCGTGGCGGCAAGCAGGCTGCTTCTGGCTCGCGTCCGATTCGCCGCAATGACCGCGCTGCCGCTCCCAAGGGCCAGCGCGATCGCGCCCAGGCCGCACGTCCGCAGCGCGATCGCAACCGCGACGCTGTCCAGGCTCCCAAGGGCGAGTTTATCGAAGGTCGTCGTGCTGCCGCCGAGGCGCTACGCACTGGTTTTCCCATCAAGTGCGCGCTCATTGTCGAGGGTGGAGAGCGCGATGCCGCCTTGCCGCGCCTGGTCGACGACCTCAACGCCGCGGGCGTCCGCATTAAGTATGTGCCGCGTGCGCAGCTCGACGCACTGTCGAGCCATGGCGCTCATCAGGGCATCGCACTCGAGGTTGGCAACTTCCCCTATGCTGATGTCGCCGATATTCTCGACCGCGCAGGCGACGGTCCGGCGCTTGTCGTCGTGCTCGACCATGTGACCGACGACGGCAACTTTGGCGCCATTGTGCGCTCCGCCGAGGTCGTGGGCGCGGCCGGCGTCGTCATCGCCAACAAGCGTGCCGCCGGCGTGACCGTGGGCAGCTACAAGACCTCGGCCGGTGCTGTCATGCATCTGCCTATCGCGCAGGTTCCCAATATTGCCCGTGCACTCGATGACCTCAAGGCCGCTGGTTTTTGGGTGGGCGGCGCCTCCGAGCACGCCGAGGGCAGCTGCTGGGATGCTCCCTTCGAGGGCCGCGTGGCGCTCGTCATGGGCTCCGAGGGCGACGGCATCTCGCGCCTGGTGCTCGAGAAATGCGACTTTTTGACCAAGCTTCCCCAGCGCGGCATGACCGAGAGCCTCAATGTTGCCCAGGCGACCACGGCGCTGTGCTTTGAGTGGCTGCGCCGCAACGTCGGCGAGCTCATGGGGGAGGAGTAGCGCATGTCCAAAAAGAACCGTGCCAAGTCCAAGGCCAAGCGCTTTGGCGAGGGCTCGGCCAAGCCGATTGTTTCGGCCGCGACCTACGGCGTGGGCGGCAATGCGTTTGCGCAGGCCATCGCCGACCCGGTCTCGACGGTGCACTCCAATAAGCCCGAGCTGCTGGTGGTCGACGGCTACAACGTGATCCACTGCACGCCGCGCTACGAAAAGCTCGTGTACGACCATTCAGACGATCCGTATTCCAGCGACGTTCACGATATGGCACGCACCGCCCTCATCAACGACGTCGCCGCCTTTGCCCAGGGCCGCTACGAGGCCGTGATCGTGTTCGACGGCGCGGGCAATATCTCCAACGAGCGCCCCAACCTGCCGGCCCGCGGCGTGCGCATCGAGTTTTCGCCGACGGGCGTTTCTGCCGATACCGTGGTGCAAAAGCTCTGCATCGAGGCGCGCGAGGAAGGCCGCGCGTGCTCCGTGGTATCGAGCGACGGCACGATCCAGGCCGTCGTCATGGGCAAGGGCGTCACGCGCATCTCGAGCCGTATGCTGGTGGACGAGATCAAACAGATCGACAACGACGTGCACGAGGCCGAGGAGGCCCCGCAGATCAAGATGACCCTGGGCAGCCGTCTAAGCCCCGAGGCCCTGGCCAAGCTCAAAGCTCTGCGCGGGAGGTAGGGGAGTTGGCGGGGCGATGCTGTCTCGCTAACTCCATTCAGCGATGTCGATCATTCTTTCGAGGCGCCATGTTAGCGCCTCTTTTAGATAAGGCAGTCTCGCTGTAAGAGCGTCGTTTTTGGATAGGATTTCGATTGCCTCGTCAACGAAACTCTCGAGTTTGTCGCCGTCAAACCAGCCCATGTCCTCGACGAGCAACATTTGTTTGGCGGGGCTTGAATGAAATTGTGCGCTGGTAAAACTGTGCTCTCCCGCCCTAAGCTCCTCTAGTGATATGTTGCACCAGAGTGATGAGCCCGAATCGAAGATAGGGGCAGGTCTGCAGGCTAGCGTGTTTACGTTTCGCACAAGGCCAAAGTTACGCCAATGACGATCGTAGTTGGCGATGATGTCGTCGCACACGATCATGCGGTCAAGGGCGTCTTTTATATCCGTCGCTCCAAGCTCCTCGCAGTTTGCTACATACCGTTCGTAATCGGTTAGTCGCTTGTCTGCATTTGCATGCTGGTTTACATAGAACGCAGGGACATACTCTTCTTCATCAGTTAAGAAGACATCGCATATGCTCAGGGCGGAAGTGCCCGTGCCCTCGAGCGAGTAAGGCACATAATCGCAAGCGTTTAGGATGCGACGGTGAAGTGCAGTCGCCACCAGCTCGTTATAAGGTTCCTGGTTTAGATGTGCACCTGCCTTGTGGAGGATTCGACGGTCATCCTCGCATGTCCAGTACTTTTGAAGATTGCCGTCCGAGGTGTTATCGGGCTTTGCGGCAGCTGCCTTGCCCTCTGGGGCGAAGGGCGCGATGCTGAGAGAGACGTCGTCAAAAGCATTATTGAAGAAATTGATATCTTCCCACGCGAGACCGGAGTCTTGGGGCCTGATCCAATACTGGTCGGATAAGGAGAGACCAAGATTTCGCTGTACGAGTTCATCGGGAACATCGACTGCGGCTTCTGCAAGCAGGGAGGCTAGCCCAATGCGTGCGAGCGGGATACCGCGGCCGCGCCACCAGATGCGGAAGGAGTCGAGCGATATGGGGCTATTAGGGCCAAATACTCCAATAGGGGCGTGGGCGTAATCGATGTCGGCACCGATGTGGGTAAAGTCTTTTCGCGATGTGCTGTAGACCAGCTGAGCGACCTCGTGCGTGCGATTCATGAGGGTGAACGCGATCTCGCTCTTACCGTGGCCGCGGCGGGGACGTCCCCCCGTTTTGGTCACGGAGCGGAGTCGCGTGTCGACGCTGTCTTTGTCGATGAGCCATACACCAGAAGCCTTGCGGGCATCAAGTGCTCCGTTTTTTATGAGCTCCTGCACCCTGCGCGGAGTGATGCCGAGCAGCTCGGCGGCTTCCTTGGTAGTAAGCATCACGAAACCCTTCGTCAAAACGAATAGTTTTATATATAGCAATTGTAATTAAAACTATTCGTTCTGACGAATAGTTTTGAGATTGAGGGCGAACCGACAGAAATGAACGGGCCTGGTACCTGTTGTTGCTGGTTTTTGCATATTTATATAACGCCGTGTGGCCTGTTGCGCCCCGTCCGTAATTCCTTTATTCTTAACAGGCTTCGCGCGAAAGCGCCAAGTGTGCCAGTGTGGCGCAACGGTAGCGCAACTGATTTGTAATCAGTGGGTTGCAGGTTCGATTCCTGTCACTGGCTCCATGAGAGTTTCGGGCTCTGTTCCTTGTGGGACAGGGCCCGTTTCTATTTATGTCGACATGTAAGTGGGTTTGACTCCCACCAAGCTTCAGGTTTGTCTCGATCTGTAACACGGGTGGGCTGAAAACCCTCCTTATAGTTACAGATCGAGACAATGCCAAAGGACGGCCGATAACGTCTCGATCTGTAACACGAAGAGGCTGAAAACCGTTCTAGCTGTTACAGAGTGAGACGTAAGCCGGGGTCGCCGCGTAGTATCTCGATCTGTAACAGATAGGAGAGGAATGACCCTCTTACTGTTACAGATTGAGATGAAAACGGTGAGGCCCCTGGTCTACTTGATTGCACCGGGGAAGCTCCGATCTCGACCAGTATATAGGTGCAAATAGGCTGTTATCGAAGCTCGATCCTGAAGGTGTACTCTACTACACCAAAGTGTTACCTTGGGAAACGTCACCTCAGTATCCAAATCCACCGTCCTTCATATCCAAACTCAACAAAACCGCAGGTCACAGCTATATAGATACGCCCGGCACCGTGTATCTAGAGGTTTTCGTTGACAGCCCCCAAGGTTGCATCGTATTATCTTTTTCGTTCGCGGGGGCGGCGGTCCAAAAGACCAAAGGACCTGCGGATACTTGAACGATTGGGAGTTTGCCCGAGTGGTTAATGGGGACGGGCTGTAAACCCGTTGGCTCTGCCTACATAGGTTCGAATCCTATAGCTCCCACCCGTCAAGTGCCTGTATAGCTCAGTCGGTAGAGCACTTCGTTGGTAACGAAGAGGTCACCAGTTCAAGTCTGGTTGCAGGCTCCATCCGGCGGTGTAGCTCAGTTGGTTAGAGCACACGGTTCATACC
This sequence comes from uncultured Collinsella sp., assembly GCA_937923795.1. Taxonomy (GTDB): domain Bacteria; phylum Actinomycetota; class Coriobacteriia; order Coriobacteriales; family Coriobacteriaceae; genus Collinsella. The sequence continues at coordinate 38 of CALDWI010000049.1, read as the reverse complement.
CGTGGCGTCACTGGTTCGAATCCAGTCACCGCTACCAT
>CALDWI010000048.1 GCA_937923795.1 uncultured Collinsella sp. | reverse complement strand
GGCCATGATCGGCGCGGTGCCGGCCTCGCCCTGGGAAATGGCGTCGTCGTCGGCGCCGATGAGCCAGTAGCCGCAGGGCAGCTCGGCCGTCGTGCCCGCGTTAAGGGCCACGGAAGGCGCACCGGCATTGTAAATCGCACGGGCAAGCTTTGCCGCTAGCGTGGTCGTCATGTGCCCGTCGGCATTCATCCATTCGGCAGCCTCTTGCGCCGTCGATGCCGAGTTATCAAGCCCTGCATCATGAAGCACGGGAAGGGCAGCTTGGCGAACCGTGTCATTCGCCCACGCTACATCAGTTGCGACCTTTTGGTCGGCATCGGCATCGTCGACAACGGTCGCCGAAAAGAGCTGGTACGCGTCGTAACGTGTCGCGACTGTACCGTCCACCGTAATGGCTCCGGTGTCGGCAGCACGGGCCGTTCCAGGGGCGATCGCAAAAGCGAAGACGACGGCCATGGACATCACCACGACGGCCAACATATGACGGAGCACTTTACTCACGACGACCACTCCGATCAAGATCACGATGGCGGCGAGCATGCATCCACGTCGCGGCAAAACACAGCATCGAAGCACCAGCTAAATACGTCATAGTCAAACCAGCCCCGCCCGCCTCAGGTAGCGTAGTCGAATACTTGTTGGTAAAGGTCGGCGGATCCTGAGAGCCATCGCCATAGGCAACTACGGCGTTGAGTTGGTCCGTGCCATTAGTTACCTCAACCGTGACTTTGCGCGGGGTCGTGTCATAGGTGATGTGATCTTTAACATGGTCGATGGCACCCTCGGGCTCGACCTCGGAGATGGTGTAGGTATAGATTCCCGCCTTGTTGTACTTGACGTCAAAGGAGACATTTCCCTTGTCATTATTGGTCACCGTCTGGAGCACTTTGCCCTCGGCGTCCTTAAGCGCGAACGAGAACTGACCTTCCCTGAAGGTTCCGCCTTTAAGCACTTTATTTGCTTTTATCGTCGCTTTGCCTTCAAGGGGCGCGTCATACACCCAAATCTCTGCATCTGACGTTATCTCCGTATCGGCATCAAGCAAAGATTTCGCCTTGTTCATGGCTTGCTCGTATTGCTCTTCGGGCGCATTGCCCTTGAGCAGAATCCATGTTGGTTGGGCGACGCGATATCCAGGAGGCGCCGTCGTCTCCTCGAGGCAGTAAAGCTTGCAGGAAGCCATGGCGTCCGAACTCGTTTCCGAACTCGTTCCAAAAGTCACACTTCCGTCAGGGCCGGTCGTTCCGTCAGAAAAAAACGTCTTTGCGCCCTCAACGCCGGCACTGCCCTGCGCCTTATCCATGTCAATCGCATAGAGTGTGAACGTAGCGTCAGCCAACGGCGCGGCAACGTCCTTTTCATCCACTTTGTGGACCACAATGCCGTGCCCCGTTCCGCCTCCCGATGCGCCGGCATCTATGTCATATTCACGCTCGTGTTTCACATACCCGCCTGCAACACCTTCAAGCTGCGCCTCGTTGGAAAGGGAAACTGTACCAGACTCACCGGACAGAACTTCATATTCGACTTTCAGGTATTTCTCATCGGGAAGCCTCAACGTCAATCGCTGCTGCTTTCCAGCGCCCTCGCCAATCGAGTCAAGAGTCGCTCTGTATTTTTCTTTTGTCAGCACACGCCAATCGCCGTTATCGCACTCAGATACGCTAAGCGACGAGGGGATAAACGTACACTTAGAATCCATCACATCGAACAGATCGAGGTAGTCGGTTCCGACCTTTAAGTCTAGTGCCGATTCATTAACGAAAATCGTGTATTGAATTCGCTTGCTATTACTTACCGACGAACCTGTCTTTGACAATACGTCGTTCTTGATCTGTACGGTATCAGAGTCCGCCTTAAATTCTTTACCATCTGAGCTTGCGCTCGCCGAGTTCGTGAGCTCGCCGAGATTCTTTGACGTATCGACTACCGACCTTTTAACAGCAGTCGAATACGTCAGCTTTGCGTACCCTGTATTATTGCCCAGCTTTTCCGTTGGAATTGAAAACGCAACCATCTGGCGATCGACAGCAGGCGTCAGCAAGACATCCGAAACCTCGGTTTTTTCTCTCTCATGTTCCCATTCGCGGCCGGGCACCGCCGTCCCGTAGGGATTTGAATACAAAGAATATTTAGCCGAGCCGGGAATATAACTCATTCCCTCAGGAAGCTCATCTTTGACAACGACATCCTTGCCATTGAGCCTGCCAGCGCCATAATACTCACCGGCAGGCGTCTTAGCTCGATTGGCATAGACAGTCCAGTCGACAATCCACGCACCTTTGTCGTTCGAGCCATCCACTGATTTCCAGTCAAACGTCTCATCCCACCGTGCTTGCGAGCCGTCTTCATTTATTTTTACACTCTTCTCAACCGAAGGCTCCGCTTCGCCCTCAACATAGTAAAAGACAAAATCAGAATAGCCGCTAAACCCGTCGACAGAGGCGAAGTTGGAGTACCAACCAGGAAGTGCATCGGTCACCGTTTTATACGTAATAACCACCTCGGGGGACTTATCAAGCGCTTCTTTGACTTTATCCGTAATGGTTATTTGGATATTGCAGTTGTGTTGGTTGCTGTTCTGCGACGGATTTTCACCACCCGCAAACGTCCAATCGGTACCTTGGTCCAGTTTGGTACCCCCAATGGTAATTACATGTGAAGGGCCATCGGAGGTATCCGGCCCCATAGTCTGCTTCCAAGCCGCCAGCATGGTATCTTTGATAAGAATGGATGTTGGGTTTTTCGCATTTACGTAATCACGGAGCTCTACGCGTAATTGCCAAGTTGCTTTTCCGGTCCGAGATGCCTCATCCGGATTAAGCAGCGTTTTGCTAATGGTTTTGCCCGTCCAAGGACGGATGTAGTATGCGGTGCTTTCACCAGAGGGCAGACCGGAGTCTTCTTTTTTCACACTTGCCGTGTTACTAACTTTTTCGTAGGAATTCTCATCTTTCAGCTTAGTTTGATAGACGATGCAGTAGGTCGCATACCGATCGCCCTCTTTTGGATTAAACGTATAGCTAAATGAATCCCCTGACTCGCTCAGCATTTCCTCATCGATCTTTTGTTTTTCATCGGCGGTCTCGCCCTTGTAGACCGTATAGCTGCCAATATAATCCTGCTTGCCATCGAGCTTGTCGGTAAAGGTGTAGCCAGACATATCGGCCTTGAGAGATCCCCTGTTGAGCACAACCTTCCAAGTGATGACAGACGATGTTCCGGAGCCAGCCTCTTTTTGAATCATGTCGTATTGAAACGGTTCCGACGCCCCTTTAATCGTAAGAGATTGTTGGTGATTTGCTTTTCCCCAGGTTGTTTGCACACTATTCCTACCTTGCGTAGGTGTGCCATTAGAAAGAGACAAGTTCTTGCTAACTGTCGTTTCGTAGGTAACGGTATGGTCGCCCTGAGAAAGGTTACCTAGCGGCAACGTTGCAGTTCGCTCTTCGATGCTCACGGACGAACCAAGAGGATTTCCATCGAGCTTGAAGCTGCTTTGCTCAAAGTCCAGGTAGTCACCGAGCGTATCGACCAGTTTTACATCCGTTGCGTGCGACGTAACACTCAGATTAATAGTCCAAGTTATCTTGGCATTTCCGGTACTGCTATCTTGGGAAAAGACACCTGATTTGTTTCCATCAACTGCGCCATCTTGAATCTCGATCGGCACAGTTTCGCCAACGCCTGGAAATTTCAGTTCGACTTTTTCGCCGTCATCTACATCTTTGTCTTTAAGCTCAAACTCGAAATTGACGCGCACATAGAGCGAAGAGGGATGACCGCTGAGATAGCTGGCATCGTAATTAAAAACGACCTTGTTATCCTTTATGTACCAAGTTCCCATCCTTTGTGCATTCTCGGTATCATCCGTCCTTAAGATACCGCCCTCGTTCTCGTTCACAACAATCGAGTCGGGAAAGGTATAAATCGTCTCAAGCCTTTCAGGTGTAGGCCCACAATTCTCATGAAAACGAGCTTCCATAAAACCGTAGATAGTATCGGCTGTCGTAATCGAGGGTGAGCCCTCTTTACCGAGAGGCTGCTGACGACCCTTATCGGCATACAGCCCAACCGTAACGTCCGCCGTATCGCCGTTGATCACAATCGGCGTCGGCGTCGTCACGTCCTCGGCGCGCACTGGGGCTGCACCGTGAAAAACAGCGGCGGTGAGGCTAATCAAAATGAAGACCAGGGCCGCCATACCCAGCGACCGCGAGCGGTGTGCGTCCATAGTTGTCCCCTAATTCCTACAACACAGTGTGGAATACGGCGAATCGTCGGATCGAACACAAACCCCAACATCAACATGAACCTGCCTAGCGCATTGCAAGAACCCATTGGGGAGCAACTTCTAAGACGGTTCGTCTATGCCACAATGCATAAAATATAATATAGATACCAGTCATGTAAACCGCAGGTAAAGAGGTCTTTTAATTTAATACCAGTTGGTATTTACCTGTTAACGGGTTTGCATTAAAGCAGTTATATTCTGTAGAATTATGTATATGTTTAAACAACTTAACTTTGACCGGAAAGCCGCTCGGAGGGATAACCGCCCCAGCTGTGGTGCAAACGAACCTGTCCACTGCACAAAAAGGGCGCCGACCGCGATGGTCGACGCCCTTTCTTGTTAGTCGCTATAAAGCCCAGCGCTTATTTGTTGACCTGGCCGGCGCGAACGGCAGCCTTCTTGCGGTCGGTGGCGTTGAGCAGACGCTTGCGCAGGCGGATGTTCTTGGGAGTGATCTCGACCAGCTCGTCGTCGGCGATGTACTCCAGCGCCTCCTCCAGCGAGAAGGTGCGGGGCGGCACCAGCTGAACGGAGATATCGGAGGTCGAGGAGCGCTGGTTGCCCAGGTTCTTGGTACGGGCGATATTGACGACCATGTCGCCAGCCTTGCTGCGCTCGCCCACGATCATGCCCTCGTAGCACTCGGTGCCTGGCTCAACAAACAGCTGACCGCGCTCCTGCAGCGTACCCAGGGCATAGGCAACGGCCTTCTCGGTGGTCATAGAGATCATTGCGCCGTTCTGGCGGTTGCCGATCTCGCCGGCATAGGGGCCGTACTCCAGGAAGGTGTGGTAGAACACGCCCTCGCCGTGGGTGACGTTCATGATGCGGTTCTTAAGACCCATGATGCCGCGGGTCGGAATCTTAAACTCGAGGTGCGTCACGATGCCCGAGGTATCCATGCTCGTCATGATGCCGCCGGAGGTGCCGAAGACCTCAACGACCTTGCCCGAGTACTCGTCCGGGCACTCGACGACGGCCTGCTCGACGGGCTCCATCTTGTTGCCGTTCTCGTCCTTCTTAAACAGAACGCGGGGACGGCCGACCTGGAACTCAAAGCCCTCGCGGCGCATGGACTCCATCAGAACGGACAGGTGCAGAATGCCGCGGCCCGAGACCTCGACGCCGCTCTTGTCCTCGAGTTCCTCGATCTTCATGGTCACGTTGTTCTCGGCCTCGTTGAACAGGCGCTCCTTGAGCTGACGGGCGCCCACGATGTCGCCGTCGCGGCCGACAAGCGGGGAGGTCGAAGCCTCAAAGACGATGGACAGGGTCGGCGGGTCGATCTCGATGGGCTCGAGCTCGACAGGGTTCTCGGGATCGGTGTAGACATCGCCGATATCGGTGCGGTCGATACCCACGACAGCGGCGATGTCGCCGGCGCCGACTTCCTGGCACTCGGTACGGCCCAGGTAGTCGAAGGTAAAGAGCTGCTTGACGGTGGCGGTAGCGCTGGAGCCGTCGTTCTTGACAACCAGGATCTGGTCGCCCTGGTGGATGGCGCCAGAGTACACGCGGCCGATACCGATGCGGCCGACGAAGTTGGAGTGGTCGATGGTCACGCACTGCATGGCCAGCGGGGCGTTCTCGTCAACCTCGGGCGCGGGCATGTCGTCGATAATCATATCGAGCAGCGGGTACATGTCCATGTTGCCGTCGTTAGGGTCAAGACGGGCAAAGCCGTTCATGGCGCTGGCGTAGACCACGTGCTCCATGGCGAACTCAAGCTGGTCGTCGGTGGCGCCCAGGTCGGCCATGAGGTCCAGGCAGTCGTTGTAGGCCTTCTCGGGGTTGGCGCCCGGACGGTCGATCTTGTTGATGACGATCATGATCTTAAGGCCGGTGTCGATAGCGTGACGCAGCACGAAGCGGGTCTGGGGCATGGGGCCCTCAAAGGCGTCGACCAGCAGCAGGGCGCCGTCGGCCATACGCAGCACGCGCTCGACCTCGCCGCCAAAGTCGGCGTGGCCCGGGGTGTCGATGACGTTGATCTTGACGTCCTTGTACTCGATAGAGATGTTCTTGGCGAGAATCGTAATGCCGCGCTCGCGCTCCTGGTCGTTGGAATCCAGGACGCGGTCCTCGACCTGCTGGTTGGCACGGAAGGCGTCCGTGGCACGCAGGAGCTTGTCGACCATCGTCGTCTTGCCGTGGTCGACGTGAGCGATGATGGCGATGTTCCTCAGATTGTCTACGCGCATGTAGTTCCCCTATCTTCTATCTATATACAACCGGCACGCGTATGCGACCCACCCAGCAATGCAACGCTCGGCGGGAATATTGAGCCTTTTACCGAAAACTCGTTTATTTTAGCGATTTTAGATGAGAGGGGTTTCCTCACCTGCAGGTTCAGGGTCGCTCCACATAAAACCATCGCCGGCGCCCATGCCCTCATACAGCACATATGCCGAAAAACCGCTCTCGAGCGTGGTTTCGAAGAAGCTCACGAGCAGAGCATCGTGATAGCCGCCGTCAATCTCGACGCAGCCGGTGTAGCCGATGGCATAGCGAGCGATACGGCCCAGGCCCTCGTCCTTAAGACCCATCTTGTGCTCGGAGATAAAGTTGGTGGCCGCCTCGAGGCACGCCTCTTCGCCGTCCTCGTCGAGCGCCGCCAGATAACGGTTGGAAGCGGCGTCCTCAATTGCCACGACCACGCCAGGGTTTTCACCGGCGGCAAGGTCGTCCAAGAACGCGCCGATCAGATCGCACACCATGGCGTCGAGCTCGGCGGAGACGTTACCGGCGTCCTGCATATCCTGTGCCATCTTTAGACCTTCCCATCGAGTCTGGCGTCGTTACAGTTCTTGTGCCTCAGCAGCGATCTTAGCGGCAGCGTCGCGGGCGCGCATCATATCCATCGCGCGCTTGTCGAGCACCTTGATCTGACTGGTCAGCATGACCGCATCGACCACGCCCCAGATCATAAGGCCCGTAGAGATCGAAAACCCAAGCGCACCAACTGTACCACGAAGGCGCGAACAGATTGCCGCGACAAGGGCGGAGACGACAACCATCTTGATAAACGAGCCGCGGCGTTCGCGAAGCGTGCGGGCCTGCGTCACATAGGCAATGCGAGCCGCCTCAGAAGCCTCCGAGCGCATCTGGGCCTCGCGCGCAATGGTCGCCGCCTCAGCCGACATACCGCCGGCCATCAGCGAACGCTCCGCAGCCTGGACGCCCCGCATTTAGAAGTCATCGGGGGAGAGCGTATGAACGAACTCGTCGAACTTCTCGAACTCTTGCTCGTCGTCGACTTCCTCGGCATGGGCAGAAACGGTGCCCAGGCGATTCATGATGTCGTCTTCAACGAACATGGGGGCATTACTGCGTACGGCGAGGGCGATGGCGTCGCTCGGACGCGCATCGATCTTATGCTCGTTGCCATCGGCCAACACGACAACCGTCGCGTAAAACACGGGCGGCTCGGCGCGAACGATTTCGATGCGTTCGAGCTTGGCACCCAGGGCACCAACAGTATCGAGCAACAGGTCATGGGTAATCGGGCGCTCGGCGCGACCGCTATCGATGCCGCGGCTGATGGCAGCAGCTTCAAACGAACCAGTCTGAATGGAAAGGGAACGCAGTGGCGCGGGAGAGTCCGATTTGCTGCAGCGCTCGCGAAGCACGATAAGCGATGGCACGGGACCGGCGGCCATGACGATGGTCTCTATGTCGACACGAACCATGGAACACCTCCGGTACGTAGCGGTTAACACGCGGCAGTCCGCCGCATTGAATAGCTATACTACCCAAACTTTCGCACAGCACACAAAACCAAAATGAGATTTATCGCAGACAAGAAAAAAGCCCCGAGGCAATGCCCCAGGGCTCTTCACAGTTTTGATGGTGGACCTGACAAGATTCGAACTTGTGACCTCCCGGTTATCAGCCGGACGCTCTAACCAACTGAGCTACAGGTCCATCATGGTGGAGGTTAGGGGGATCGAACCCCTGACCTCAGGCTTGCAAAGCCCGCGCTCTCCCAGCTGAGCTAAACCCCCACGGAGACAGTAATAAACACCCCAGCGGCGACTCGGCTCTCGCTGGGGTGTTTATTGCGAAAGAAAGTGGTGGACCTGACAAGATTCGAACTTGTGACCTCCCGGTTATCAGCCGGACGCTCTAACCAACTGAGCTACAGGTCCATCGCGCAAGGGATATATTAGACGAGTCGCTACGCGCGCGTCAACAACTTTTTTGAAAATCTTTGGGAGGGGTGGTCGCTGGGCTGGCGAGATGGTTTTGGTTTGCTGCTCGGACAGTCCTGCGCAAGACGAAGGCCACATTAAGTGGCCTTCTTTGCGTGCGGAACT
>CALDWI010000047.1 GCA_937923795.1 uncultured Collinsella sp. | reverse complement strand
GGGGCTCTCAATGTTTTTATGTCCTGCTCATATCGTCTGTGCCGGCACTTTGGGACACTCCTTGTCATTGGTGCAAAGCAACCTCTCCTCATTGCACCAAGTGGCGTGTGCCGTTAAGCGGAGAGGCGTATTGTTGACCCATCGTTTGGGCATACAATGGCTATTGGCTTGCTGCGGTGAAGGCTCGTCCGCTCCGCAGCTTTTTTCTACGGTTAAAGGAGTATGTATGTCCGTTGAGGTCATGAGGTCTGTGATCGAGGCCGCTGAGGGTCGCGTGCCCGTTGACACGCTGTTTACCAATGCGCAGATTGTCGACGTGTACGGTCAGCGCGTGGCGCCCGGTAGCGTTGCCGTCAAGGACGGCGTAATCGTCGGCGTGCTCTACGACGGTCGCGACGATGCCGCCGGTACCTATGAGGCTGCCGAGGTTATCGACTGCCAGGGTCGCTATCTTGCCCCCGGCTTTATCGACGGACATCTGCACATTGAGTCCTCGAACATCCGCCCCGCCGAGTATGCGCGCATGGCGGCGACGCGCGGTACCACCACCGCCATTGCCGACAGCCACGAGATCGCCAACGTGGCGGGCCTGGACGGCCTGCGCTTTATGATCGAGGACGGTCGCCGCGCGCCCATTTCCATCAAGTACATGATGCCCTCGTGCGTGCCCGCGCTGCCCGATGAGCAAGCGGGCGCTGTGATTGCCGCCGCTGACATGCAGGCGTTTTTTGCCGAGCACCCGGGCGACGTTTTTGGCCTGGGCGAGATGATGAACCTGCCGGGCGTCTTTATGGCCGACCCCGAGACCTGTGCTCGCATCGATGCCGCCAACCAGACGCCGTCCAAGCAGGTTGACGGCCACGCGCCGCTCGTTGCCGGTAAGGACCTCAACGCCTATGCCGCAGCGGGCATTATCGCCGACCACGAGTCGACGATTCCCGAGGAGGCACTCGACAAGCTGTCTCGTGGCATGTACGTGATGCTCCGCGAGGGTACGTGCAGCCATGACTTGGCCAACCTGTCGCCGATGCTGCTGGAGAATCCCGCTCGCGCCCGCCGCTGCTGCTTTGCGACTGACGACCGTGCCCCTTCCGATGCGCTTGCGACCGGCATGATCGACAATGCCTGCCGCGTGGCGATTGAGGCCGGTATCGACCCCGTGGTCGCTATCTCCATGGCGTCCCTCTCCACGGCCGAGGCGTTTGGCCTGGATCACGGCTGCCGCGACCCGCACGAGCTGCGCGGTGCGATTGCCCCGGGCAAGCGTGCCGACCTGCTGGTACTCAATGACCTGACGTTTGCCACGGCTCCGCATCGCGTATATGCCGCCGGTGCTCTGGTGGCGCAGGACGGCACCTTTGTGGGCGAGATTGCACCCGAGATGGCCGAGGTTGCGGCCCTTGCCGATGAGCTGCGCGCTTCCGTTAAACTGCCGAAGCTATCGCTCGACGTGTTCGACTATGCCTTTAAGCCGGGCGAGGCCGTGATCGACGTGGTGCCGGGCAAGGCCATCACGGGTATGGCTCGCCCCGAGAGTGCCGAGGGCCTGCGCCGCATTATGCTGATCGAGCGCCACGGCCGCGGCGTGTCGCTGCAGGCCGAGGGCGCCGATGGCGACGGCCCCGCTGGCCTGGGCCTGGTCGGCAAGCATATCGGTCGCGGCTGGGTGCGCGGCTTTACCATCACGGGCGGTGCCATCGCCTCGACGATCGGCCACGACTCGCACAACGTGTGCGTGGTGGGCGACAGCGCGGCTGATATGATGGCTGCCGTCGAGGCCGTGGGCCAGGGCGGCCACGTGCTGGTGCGCAACGGCGAGGTCGTGGCGCGTATTCCGCTGGCGCTCGGTGGCCTTATGAGCGAAGGCACGGCCGAGGACGTTGCTGCGCAGCACGACGACTTTATGGTCAAGGCACGCGCCATGGGTATTGAGCCGCCGCTCGACCCCATCATGGGCATCATCTTCCTGCCCCTGCCGGTCATCCCAACGCTCCGCATCCGCCCCGAGGGCATGTTCGACGTCACAACCTTCACCTACGCCGACTAGTCATCGGGGACGTTCTTAAACGACTAGTCATCGGGGACACTCTTTGGCGCGCTGCCTGACGCCGCGACCGTAGGACCTCTGGCATGTGTGAGCTATTTGCCAGGTCCTTGTAACGTTTACGCCCGCGGAGTCTTATTTGAGCTCCCTTTGGGTACGTTGGAATCGGATACGCGTCCGATTCCATCAAGCCCGAAGGGAGCTTTTCTATGTTTAAACTGATTGCATCCGATATGGACGGCACACTGCTTGACGAAAACGGCCAGGTGCCTCCCGAGACCTACGAACTGATTCTGGCGCTACACGAGCATGGCGTGCATTTCGCCGCATCGTCAGGTCGTCGCTACGATCGCCTGTGCGAGTTCTTTGCGCCCGTTCGCGACAAGATGGACTTTGTCGCCGCTAACGGCGCCCAAGTCTACGCCGACGGTAAGATGGTAGACCGTGAGGTGTATTCCCACCTGGCGATTCGAAGGCTTGCCCAAGCCGTCAGGACGTTTCCCAATCTGCATCTTGCGCTCTTTGACCGAACCAAGTCCTTCCTGCTCGATGACGAGTGCAAGTTCGTGCGTGAGGTCGATAAGGACCTTCCCAATGCCGAGCGCATTTGGGAACTGCCCGATCCCAGCGTAAATATCATCAAGGCGAGTATCTTTTGCGATGACTGTGCCGTTATGGACAGTGCGTACGTGCTACAGCGCGAGCTCGGTCAGCTCTTTACCTTTGCGCCTTCGGGCAACGCGTGGATCGATGCCATGCAGCCCGGTGTGTCGAAGGCCTCGGGCATCGCACAGCTTGCGGAGCATTACGGCATTGGACGCGACGAGATCATGGCGTTTGGCGACTCGATGAACGACTACGAGATCATTCGCTTTGTCGGCACGGGCTGCGCGATGGAAAACGCGCGTCCGGCGCTCAAAGCGGTGGCCGATCGCGTCGTAGGCTGCAACCGCGACCACGCTGTTCAACAGGAGCTTCGTCACGTGCTAGAGGGCCTCGCTTAATCCGACAGCTGGGGACATTCCCGTTCTGCCGGCAGTGGGGGACAGTCCTTGCGGCTTTTCGCAAAGAGTGTCCCTAACGACTAGTCGTTTAAGAACGTCCCCAATGACTAGTCGTTTAAGAACGTCCCCAATGACTAGGCGAGGGCGGCCATGATGGTGCGGGCGACGCCGTCGTGGTCGTTGTCGTATTCGGTGATGGCGTCGGCGGCCTCGCGGTCTTCGGACTCGGCGTTGATCATGGCCATGCCATGGCCCGCTGCCTGCAGCATGGGGATGTCGTTGATGTTGTCACCGAACGCCCAGGCGTCGGCGAGACGCTCGCCCAGGTATTCGCATAGCCACGTGAGGGCCGTCCCCTTGGTGGCGCCCTCGCCCATGACCTCGATATTCATGGCGTACGAACGCGTGACCTCAATGCCTCCGAGCGTGTCGAGCGCCGTCGCGATGGCGTCGCGATCGGCCGGGTTGTGCCAGTACATGGCGATGCGTTCGAGTGTCTCGACCTCGTCGATCTTGCTGTCGATATCCATGTCGATCGGTGTTCGTGTGCGCTTGAGCGAGGCTGCGATATGGGGGTCGCCGCCGCAGAATTCGTCCAGGCGCGTGTAGAGCGAGCGGGGGAGGAAGCACTGCCCGTCCGCGAAGATATCGAAGGTGACGTCATGGCCGGCGGCAATGCTATGGACGCGGTGGGCGATGGCGCGGTCGAGCGGTCGGCTCAAAATGCGCGTAGCGCGTGAGGTATCGGTGGGCGTACCGTCGTCGAGCTGCCAGACGCTGGCGCCATTGGCGCAGACGGCATAGTGCACGGCGGGATGGGCGAGGATGGGCTCAAAGATGCCCGACAGCGGACGTCCCGTGCAGGGCACAAATTCAATCCCGCGTCGAGCGAGCTCGTCGAGCATCGCCCAGGTGGCATCGCTCATCTGCTTATCGCTCGTCAACAGCGTTCCATCCATATCGGAAAACACAATCATTTGATGCAGCCCTTTCTGCTGGCATAAAAAGCGTGGCCGAGGGCGGTGATGCCCTGGCCACGCTCGGGTTCTATAACGGTCCGCGTCCTAGCGGTCGGCGAGCGGCTTGTACTCCAGCGGCTCAATAACCGGGCGATACGCGGGACGGATGATGCGGTGCGCGCAGAAGAGCTCTTCCATGCGGTGCGCCGACCAGCCGGCCATGCGGGCGACGGCGAACAGCGGCGTAAAGAGCGTCTCGGGCACGCCGAGCATCTTGTAGATAAAGCCCGTGTACAGGTCGATGTTGGCGCAGATGGGCTTGGTCATGCCGTGGTCGCGCATCACCTGCGGTGCCAGGCGCTCGATGCGCTCGATCAGAGCGAATTCCTCGCCCAGATCTTTCTTGGCAGCGAGCGAACGTGCGTAGTGGCGGCAGACCTCGGCGCGCGGGTCGCTGAGCGTGTAGACGGCGTGGCCCATGCCGTAGATGAGACCCGTGCCGTCGAAGGCCTGCTTGTCGAGAATCTTGCCCAGGTAGGCTGCGACCTCGTCCTCGTCCTCCCAATTGGAGACATGTGCACGGATGTCCTCGTGCATGGACACGACCTTGGCGTTGGCGCCGCCGTGGCGCGGGCCCTTGAGCGAGCCGATAGCCGCGGCGTAGGCGGAATACGGGTCGGTGGCCGAGGAGGACAGCACGCGGCAGGCAAACGTGGAGTTGTTGCCGCCGCCGTGCTCGGCATGCAGCATGAGCATCACGTCGAGCAGCATCGCCTCATCGCGAGTGAACGCCATGCCGCCGCGTAGGACCTGCAGAATGGTCTCGGCGGTGGAGAGGCCGGGTGTGGGGTGCGGCACGTGCATCTCCGAGCCGTGGCGCTTGGCGACCGATGCCATGTGCGCAAAGGCGGCGATGCGGGGCAGACGCGCCAGCATGGAGATGGCGACGTCGATTTCGTGCTCGGGTGTAATGGCGTCGGGCTCGGCGTCGAAGGCGTAGAGCAGCAGCACGGCGCGCTGAAGCACATTCATGATGCTCGACGACACCGTGGTCATGGGGAACTCGCGGACGTATTCGTCGCTCAGGTGCCTAAAAGCACCCAGGCGTCCGCAAAAACCGTCAAGCTCTTCCTTGGTGGGCAGAGAGCCCGTGATGAGCAGATAGGCGACCTCTTCGTAGCCGTAGCGGTTCTCGGCCTGGGCGTTGTTGACCAGATCCTCGATGCTGTAGCCACGAAGCGTGAGTTTGCCCTGATCGGGCACGACCTTACCGTCGACCTTGTTGTAGCCGTGCACGTCCGAGATGCGGGTAAGACCCGCGACCACGCCCGAGCCGTCGGCATTGCGCAGGCCGCGCTTGACGTTGTGCTCTACGAACAAGCCCTCGTCGTACGGGGCGGTCGGCAGGCCGTGGTAGAGGTTTTCGCTTTCGGGCGAAATCTGACGGCTCGCCTCGTAATCCAGAACCAGGCGGCTCAGGTGATCGTCGAAGCGGTAGTAGATTTTCTTGGCGTCGTAGGCCATGCGCGCTCCTCTCCGGTCCGCTTTGGGGCGGCGCGCTTGGACGATATGACGTCAAGCTGCCCCGAGCGGTTTGTTCGCTACAGGCGGTACATAAAGTTAAAGACGTCCTCGCGCTGGATGGACACGTTAACGCCCGAAAGCTCGCCTGCCTCGGCCAGGGCCTTCTGCAACTCGGCGAAGTCGAGCTTGGACTCGGCGGTGTCGGCCAGCATGGTCATGGTAAAGATGTCCTCGATAATGGACTGCGTAATGTCGCGGATGTCGACGTTGGCCTCGCCCAGAACGCGGGTGACGCCGGCGACGATACCGGGGCGGTTCTTGCCAAGGACGGTGATGACGATGCGGGAGGACGAGATCTCGGCCATGGGAAACCCTTTCGCGTGGTTGCGGCGCGCGGGGGCGCTCCGCTACGGTACAGTGTTCATCATTGTACCTGTCTGGCGCCAAAAGGAGCGTGCTTGCTGCGGCGTTACACGTCTGCAACATGGATGAAGGCTCGATGGGGTGCGTGCTCGCTGCGGTTGACCACGCCGCATTGCGCAAAGACCGTGAACCTTTTGTGGGACGTGCAGCGCCGTGGTAACATAACCGAGTTTGTTGTCTTGGTCGGAAACCAAGACGCCTTATGCGCTGATCGGTAACCAGCGCCTGACTAATAAGGAGTCCTACCATGAAGCAGGGTATCCATCCCCAGTATGTCGAGTGCACGGTGACGTGCTCCTGCGGCAACACCTTCAAGACGCACGCTACCGTGTCCGAGATGAAGGTCGAGCTTTGCAACGAGTGCCACCCGTTCTACACCGGCCAGCAGAAGTTCGTCGACACCGGTGGACGCGTCCAGCGCTTCGCCGACAAGTTCGGTGGCGCCGCTGCCGCCCAGCTCAAGAAGGCTGAGGAGGCCAAGGCTGCCAAGGCCGCCAAGGCTGCTGAGGCCGAGGCCGCTCGCAAGGCCGCCGCTGAGGCTAAGGCTGCCGAGAAGGCTAAGCGTGCCGCTAAGTTCGCCGAGGAGGCTGCCAAGCAGGCCGCCGAGGCTCCCGCAGAGGCTCCCGTCGAGGAGGCCGCTGCCGAGGCCGAGACCACCGAGGCTGCTGAGTAAATAGCTCGCCGCGGAATCGCTCGCATTCATGGCATAAGGGCCGTGCATCCGTTTGGGTGCGCGGCCCTTTTCCTTTATTGGTGCAAACGAACCTGTCTCCATGGCACCAGATTGGTACGAAGGGGACGGATTGGTTTGCGCCAAATGGCAGAGAGACAGCGTTTTCCCAGATAAAAGCTGCCAAATTAAACCAGCCCCTTTTTGGCAGGTTGGTCGTAGTTATTACGTGGCGGTCGAGGTCGACCGTATAGGCCGCGCCTTGTTTGGCTAAAGTACAATCATCTGTGTTTAACTCGCCCGCAGCTGCACGGCGTGGGCGATGGCCAAAAAGGAAAACCACATGGGATTCATGTCAAAGCTGCTGTCCTTTGGATCCGATAAGGACCTTAAGCGCTACTACAAGATCGTCGATCAGATCAACGGTCTTGAGCCCCAGTTTGAGAAGATGACCGAGGAGGAGCTCCGCGCCCAGACCGATAAGTTCCGCGAGCGTTACGCCAACGGCGAGTCGCTCGACGACATGCTTCCCGAGGCTTTTGCCACCGTGCGCGAAGCTTCCAAGCGCACCATGGGCATGCGTCACTTTGATGTACAGCTCATCGGCGCCATGGCGCTGCACGAGGGCCACATCGCCGAGATGAAGACCGGCGAAGGCAAGACCCTCGTCTCCACGCTGGCCGGCTATCTCAACGCTATCGCCGGTAAGGGCGTGCATGTCGTCACCGTCAACGACTACCTGGCCAAGCGCGACTCCGAGTGGATGGGTCGCATCTACAAGTATCTGGGCATGACCGTCGGTCTGCTGCAGAACAACATGCCGCTCGAGCTTAAGCGCCCAGCCTACCAGGCCGACGTCACGTACGGCACCAACTCCGAGTTCGGTTTCGATTATCTGCGCGACAACATGGTTACCCGCCCCGAGCAGCGTGTTCAGCGCGGCCACAACTACGCCATCGTCGACGAGGTCGACTCCATCCTGATCGACGAGGCCAGAACGCCGCTCATCATCTCGGGCGCCGGCACCAAGTCCGCCAGTACTTACAAGGACTTCGCGCGCGCCGTGCGCGGCCTTGAGCGCGGTGAGGACGTCTCGCACGACATGCTCACCGCCACCGAGGACGTGGAGCCCACGGGCGACTTCGTCATGGACGAGGCCAAGCACACCATCGCCGCCACCGAGCGCGGTCTTAAGAAGATTGAGCGCCGCTTGGGTATCGATGACATCTATGCCGATCTCTCCGGCCAGCTGGTCAACCACCTGCAGCAGGCGCTGAAGGCCCAGTACATGTTCCACCGCGACAAGCAGTACGTGGTCACCAACGGCGAGGTCAAGATCGTCGACGAGTTCACCGGTCGTATCATGGAGGGTCGTCGCTATTCCGAGGGCCTGCACCAGGCCATCGAGGCCAAAGAGGGCGTGCTCGTGCGCGAGGAGAACCAGACCCTTGCCACCATCACCCTGCAGAACTACTTCCGTCTCTATGACAAGCTCTCCGGCATGACCGGTACGGCACTCACCGAGGACGCCGAGTTCCGCGAGATTTACAAGCTACCCGTCGAGGTTATCCCCCCCAACAAGCCCGTGCAGCGTGTTGACCACGAGGACCTGGTGTACCGCACCATCCAGGCCAAGTACAACGCCGTTGCCGACGACGTCGAGCGACGTCACGCCAAGGGCCAGCCGGTCCTGGTGGGCACCGTCTCCATCGAGAGCTCCGAGAAACTGTCCGCCGCCCTCACTAAGCGCGGTATCGCGCACGAGGTCCTCAACGCTAAGCATCACGAGCGCGAGGCTCATATCGTTGCCCAGGCCGGACGCTACGGCGCCGTGACCATCGCTACCAACATGGCTGGTCGTGGTACCGACATCCTGCTGGGCGGCAACCCCGACGAGCTGGTGCGCGAGCGCCTTGAGTACGAGGGCCTGACCATGGAGGACGTGACGCCCGAGCAGCTCGAGCAGTTTAACGCTGAGGCCAAGGAGACCTGCAAGGCCGAGCGCGAGCGCGTGCTTGCCGCCGGCGGCCTGACCGTCATCGGCACCGAGCGCCATGAGTCCCGTCGTATCGACAACCAGCTGCGCGGCCGCTCCGGTCGTCAGGGCGATCCGGGCGAGACCCAGTTCTACCTGTCGCTCGAGGACGACCTCATGCGCCTGTTCGGCGGCGACAGGATGGACCGCGTCTCCAAGATGATGGTCACGGCCGACATGGGCGACGACATGCCCATCCAGCACAAGATCATTTCCAAGGCCGTCGAGAGCGCCCAGCACAAGGTCGAGAGCATCAACTTCTCCATGCGTAAGAGCGTCCTTGAGTACGATGACGTCATGAACAAGCAGCGCCAGGTCATCTACGCCGAGCGTAACAAGATTCTGGATGGCAAGGACCTGACCGGCCACATCACCGAGGTCATGCACGACACCGTGTACCGCTGCGTGCAGGAGTTCTGCACCAAGGACAGCCACGATGGCGAGCGCGATCTCGAGGGCCTGCGCAAGTGGGTCGTGGAGCTGACCGGCCATATCGATACGCCCAAGTTCCCTGACGAGGATTACGAGGCCCTGGCTGCCGATGTCCTGGCCTACGTTGAGAAGTGCTACAACATGAAGGCCGAGCGCCTGGGTGAGGACCTCATGCGCGAGCTCAACACCCAGGTCATGCTGCGCGTCATCGATACCCGCTGGATGAACTACCTGCAGGAGATGGACTATCTTAAGACCGGCATCGGACTGCGCGGCTTTGGTCAGCGCGACCCGCTGGTCGAGTACAAGACCGAGGCTTATGGCGCGTTCCAGATGCTCGTCGACACCATGTACGAGGATTACCTGCGCACCGTCCTGCGCATCGAGATCAAGGCCGCCCCGCAGGCCGTGGGGCACAAGGAGGACCCCGCGCTCGAGGGTGCGCGCTTCTCCGGCCCCGCCGACGTCGATGGCGACAACGGCAGCTCGGTGCTGCGCAAGCAGGCACAGGTTCAGGCTCGTACGGCCGTCCAGGGAGGCCCGGCTGCTGTCAACAACGGCGGCAAGGTGACCACCTACCGCAAGTCCGAGAGCGATGACCCTTATGTCAACGTGGGCCGCAACGACCTTTGCCCCTGCGGCAGCGGCAAGAAGTTCAAGTACTGCCACGGCAGGAATCGTTAATGGCCGAGGCTTTAGAGGTAACGCCCGCCGAGCTGGACGCGTTTGCGGACCGGCTCGGCGAGGTCGAGTCGTATCTTCATTTGGACGAGAAGCGCACGCGCGTGACTGAGCTCGAGGCCAAAAGCGTGGCCCCCGGCTTTTGGGATGACGCCGACGCCGCTCGCGCCACCATGGAGGAGATCGCACGCGCCAAGGAAGATATCGCTGCCGTGGATACCGCGCGCGGCGAGCTATCTGACGCCCGCGCGGCGCTGGAGCTTGCCGAGGAGATGGGCGACGACCCCGATGCCGCCGCATTGCGCGAGGAGGCTGCCACGACGGCAGAACGCCTGGCCCGCGCCATCGACGAGCTCGAGCTTTCGAGCTGGTTTACCGGTGAGTTCGATCACGGCGACGCGATTGTGACCATCAAGCCCGGACAGGGCGGCCTGGAGGCACAGGACTGGACCTTCATGCTCTTTAAGATGTACATGAAGTACTGCCAGCGTCGCGGCTGGAAGGTCACGATTAACGACTGCCCCGCTGCCGAGGTCATCGGCATTGATCGCGCGACCTTTACCGTCGAGGGCAAGGACGCGTTTGGCATGCTGCGCGCCGAGGCCGGCGTCCACCGTCTGGTGCGCATTAGCCCCACCGACGACAAGAAGCGCCGCCAGACCACGTTTGCCGGCGTCGAGGTCATCCCCGTGCTGCCTGACGATATCGACATCGAGATCAATCCCGACGATATCCGCGTGGACGTGTATCACGCGAGCGGCCCGGGCGGCCAGGGCGTCAACACCACCGACTCCGCCGTACGCGTGACGCATTTTCCCAGCGGCATCGTTGTCACTTGCCAAAACGAGCGCAGCCAGATTCAAAACAAGGCCGCGTGCATGCAGATTCTCAAGGCCCGTCTGTACGAGATCGAGCTCGAGAAGCGCGCCGAGGCGCTCGACGAGATTCGTGGACCCAAGACCACGATCGGGTTTGGCAACCAGATTCGCAGCTACGTGCTCTACCCGTACCAGATGGTCAAGGACCTGCGTACGGGCGTGGAGACCAGCAACGTCGAGGCCGTTCTCGACGATGGCGATCTGGATCCGTTTGTGATCGGCTACCATCGCTGGGCAACCGGCAACGCCGATGCGGAGGGCTCGGACGCCTAGGCACATGGTTGGCTCCGGGTCGATGCAAACACTTCGCAGGGGTGGTATTTGCTCGGTGAATCGGTAGAATCGAATACAAGAAGAAGTTCAAAGCGCATCCGTTTGGGTGCGCTTTTTTGAGGGAGGCAGCATGGCATACCGTCTGGACATCAAGCGCATTCTTTCGATGAACTTCTTTCACGACCTGCCCCAGATTATGTTGGGGTGCGCTCTGGCCGCTATTGCGACCGACCTGTTTTTGATTCCCAACGGCCTTGCTGCCGGTGGCGTTACGGGCCTTGCCACCATTATCCAGGCGGTCGGCGCATCGCGCGGCCTATCGCTTCCCGTTGGTATTCAGACGATCGTGATGAACGCCTTGCTGTTGCTGGTCGTTATGCGCGAGGGCGGCATGTTCTACGTGGTGCAGACCGCGACGGGCTTTGTGCTGCTGGGCTTCTTTACCGATCTGTTCGCCCCGTTTGTAGCACCTCTGGCGGATGCGGACCTGATGCTCCCTGCCATGTGGGGCGGCATTATAACGGGCATCGGTTACGGCATGGTGTTGCGCGCCGGCGCCAACACCGGCGGCTCGGACACGATTGGCCAAATCATCTCGCGTAACACCTCGCTGCCGGTGGGCTCGACCGTCATGGCGATCGATGTTGCCGTATGCGCGCTGTCGGCTCCGGTCTTTTCAATCGAAAACGCACTATATGCAGGCCTTTCGATGGTCATTAGCGGCTACGTGATCGATGCCGTGGTCGATGGTGGCAACAAACGCCGTATGGTACTCATCATCTCGGACAAGTTCCCTGATATCGCTGCCGATATCATGTATGGCCTGGGTCGTGGTTGTACCAAGTTTAAGGCGACTGGCATGTATTCGGGTGCCGAGAAGCCAGTGGTTATGGTCATCGTGAGCCGTCGAGAGCTCAATACCCTCAAGACGATCGTGCGCGAGCGCGACCCGCGCGCCATCGTGACCGTGGCCGACGTTACGGAAACTTTCGGTGAGGGCTTCAAGGACATTAACGCGTAGGGCCGACTGCGTTCCATCCAAAAGACGTTCACATTGATAAACCGTTTCATCAGCGGTTCTGCCTGCTCAATTGTTCAAATAATGATAAATACTCTGGTAAAGCTTCCAGTTTCCAGCATAATGAATGACGTACGTGCATCGCGGCTGGGTTGGGACGACCTTCTGTGCCGTGCGCATCTTGTCTAAAGAGGATGAAAGGAAGGCACAATGAGCGACGAAGAGCTCAAAAAGGTTGCCAACGAGGTAAGGAAGGGCATCGTCACCGGAGTGCACGCTGCCAAGTCCGGCCATCCGGGCGGTTCGCTCGGCGCTGCCGACATCATGACCTATCTGTACTTTGAGGAAATGAACGTCGACCCGGCCGATCCCCGCAAGGCCGACCGCGATCGCTTTGTGCTCTCCAAGGGCCACTGTGCTCCGGGTCTGTACGCCGTGCTCGCCGAGCGCGGGTTCTTCCCCAAGGAGGACCTCGAGACGCTGCGTCATATCGGCAGCCACCTGCAGGGTCATCCCAACATGAACGACACCCCGGGCGTCGATATGTCCACCGGCTCGCTGGGCCAGGGCATCTCCGCCGCCGTGGGCATGGCGGTTGCCGCCAAGCACTGGGGTGATACTTACCGCACGTACGCCCTGCTGGGCGATGGCGAGAGCGAAGAGGGCCAGGTCTGGGAGGCCGCCATGTTTGCCGGCAACCAGCAGCTCGATAACCTCTGCGTGATCGTCGACCACAACGGCCTGCAGATCGACGGTCCCGTCGAGGAGGTCAACGACCCCATGCCGCTCGCCGACAAGTTCCGTGCCTTTAAGTTCCACGTGGTGGAGCTCGCCGACGGCAACGACTTCGACCAGATCCGCGCCGCCTTTGCCGAGGCTCGCGCTACCAAGGGCCAGCCGACCGCCATTATCGCCGAGACCATGAAGGGCAAGGGCGTTTCCTTTATGGAGAACCAGGTGGGTTGGCACGGTAAGGCCCCCAACGATGAACAGTTTGAGCAGGCCATGGCAGAGCTCACGGCCGCCGGAGAGGAGCTCTAGGATGGCAGACGTCAAGAAAATCGCCACGCGCGTAAGCTACGGCGAGGCCCTCGTCGAGCTCGCCAACGAGCACGATGACTTTGTGGTCCTCGACGCCGACCTGGCTGCCGCCACGCAGACCGGCAAGTTCAAGGCAGCCTGCCCCGACCGCTTCTTCGATGTGGGCATTGCCGAGAGCAACCTGATGGGCGTCGCCGCCGGTATCGCGACCACCGGCCGCGTTGCCTTCGCGAGCACCTTTGCCATGTTCGCTGCCGGTCGCGCCTTTGAGCAGGTCCGCAACTCCATCGGCTACCCGCACCTCAACGTTAAGATCGGTGCCACGCATGCCGGTATCTCGGTGGGCGAGGATGGCGCCACGCACCAGTGCTGCGAGGATATTGCCCTCATGCGCGTCATCCCCGGCATGACTGTGATCGTTCCTGCCGACGACGTCGAGGCCCGCGCCGTAACGCGCGCCGCCTACGAGTGCGACGGTCCGGTGTACATGCGCTTTGCCCGTCTGGCCTCGCCGGTTATCAACGATCCCGAGACCTACAAGTTCGAGTTGGGTAAGGGCATTGTCATGCGCGAGGGCGCCGATGTGACCATCATCGCCTGCGGCCTGATGGTCGGCGAGGCTCTCGAGGCCGCCGAGCAGCTCGCTGCCGAGGGCATCGACGCCGAGGTCATCAACATGCACACCATCAAGCCCATCGACGCCGACCTGATCGTCAAGAGCGCCACCAAGACCGGCCACGTCGTGACCGTCGAGGAGCACTCCGTGATCGGCGGCCTGGGCAGCGCCGTTGCCGACGTCCTGTGCGAGCAGTGCCCGACGCCGCTCAAGAAGATCGGTGTCAACGACACCTTCGGTGAGTCTGGCCCGGGTGCCGAACTCTTGCACAAGTATGGCCTGGACGCCGCCAACATCGTGGCGACCACCAAGGAGTTCTTGGCATAAGGCAAGGCGGATCTCAAGGACTGCTTCGCCAGAACTATAAAACTGTTTCGCCAGTACTATGGAAACCCGGCAGGGGCGCTCTCTTGGAGTGCGCCCCTGTTTCAGTTGCGGTGAAATAAGGACTGTTTTGCCAGCTTAAAGGCTCAACAGTCCCTATTTCACCGCAACTTATGAAGACGCCCTTCAAGCACGGTCCCATCAGGGAAAAGGGCATATATCGGCAAAGTGCAATTCAGACCCTTCCAACTTTGTATATGCAGCACTTCAAGATAAACGCAGCGACCCCTTAGTTACCGCAGGCCGGGTACAGGGTTACTCTCCAAATCTTTCCGCAGGACGGAGGAGCCCCCGCCGCGCGAAGCGCGCAGCGGGGGCTCCGACATGTCCGAGGATGATTTGGAGAGTAACCCTGTGCCTGGCCGACGGGATCCCTAAGCACGCCATGCTTCTTATGTGCAGCAAAGCTAATGCTGCTAAAATACAAAGCGCTTATGTAGTTTAAACGCACGACGATAAGGAGCACCAGTGGGTAACCACTTCCGTACCTCCGGTGCGGGCGATGATGCCCCCAAGACGCAGGCAGGCGTCCAGGGCAGTCGTTTCGCCACTCCGGATTCAGAGGGCCAGCCTGTTGCTCAGGCCCCCGCTCAGCCGGCAGATCAGGCACAGCCGGCATCCGATTCCTTTGCCTACAATCCAACCAGCGATGTCGCGCTTTCCGGTGCGGCGGGTTTTGAGCCCGTTCAGGCCGTGACCGCTCGCGTGGAGCAGCCTCAGGCTGGTGCCGCCACGCTGCAGCCTACCATGGCCGGCATTCCCGACCCCTTGGCCCCTGCGACGCCGGCTCCTCAGCCTGCGCAGTCCGGTCTCTTTGCCGCTATTCCCGACCCCACGCAGCCTGCTGCCCCGGTGGTCGAGAGCGATCAGGCCGCCGAGGTCGCAAGCCTCGATAACGCGCTCAACAACCCCGATTTTACGTCGGTGTTTGCACCCATCGATCCGCAGGCCAGCCGCAAGAAGATGGCCAAGCAGGCCGGTGTCGAGCCCGTCATCCTTATGGAGCATGTCACCAAGATCTATCCGGCACAGCCCAACAAGCCTGCACTCGACGACATCAACATCGAGATCTATCCGGGCGAGTTCGTCTTCCTGGTCGGTCACTCCGGCTCGGGTAAGACCACGCTGCTGTCGACGCTCAACCGTGACGTCAAGCCGACGAGCGGTCGCATCCTGGTTGCCGGTCAGGACCTCATGAAGATCAAGAACCGCAAGGTTCCGTTCCTGCGCCGCCAGATTGGCGCCGTGTTCCAGGACTTTAAGCTTCTGCCGCAAAAGACCGCCTACGAAAACGTGGCGTTTGCCCTGCAGTGCATCGGCAAGCCCAAGGGCGTCATTCGCAGCCAGGTGCCCGAGGTGCTGCGTCTGGTCGGCCTGGCCGATCAGATGGACTCGCTGCCCGACCAGCTTTCCGGTGGCGAGCAGCAGCGCGTTGCCGTCGCCCGCGCTATGGTCAACCGTCCGCCGCTGCTGATCTGCGACGAGCCGACGGGCAACCTCGACCCGGCGATCTCGCTGGGCATCATGAAGCTGCTCGAGCGTATTAACCGCACCGGCACCACCGTGATCGTCGCCACGCACGACCGCGAGATGGTCGATAGCATGCACCGTCGCGTGATCGCCCTCGAGGGCGGCCACGTTATCCGCGACCAGGAGAGGGGAGGTTACGGCAACTATGGCACCAACTAACGTGGGCTACTCCTTCAAAGAGGCAATCAGCCACTTCTTCCGTAACTGGACTACCTCGCTCGGCGCCGTCATCACGATCTTCCTTTCGCTGTTTATCATCGGCCTGTTCATCATGGGCTCCGCGATGCTGAACTCCGTGATCGGCACCGTCGAGGATCAGGTTGTCATCAACGCGTTCATTAGTGATGACGCCGATCAGGCCGATGTTCAGGCTTTTGAGGCCGAGCTTAAGACGTGGAATAACGTCAAGTCCGTGACCTATAAGGACAAGGACGACGCACTGGCCGAGTATACGAGCAAGATGTCGGGTAACGCCGACGCCACCATGAGCGCGCTCGACGGCCAGAACCCGCTGCCCGCCTCGTTTGCGATTGAGATGGACGATCCGTCTCAGGTCGAGAGCACGGCCAAGAAGCTCAAGAAGAATGCCGATTTCCAGAAGATCGCGGATGACGGCGACGTCAACGCGAGCGTGCTGTACGGCCAGGAGGAAGTGAGCCGCCTGTTCCAGGTGACCAACTACATCCGCATCGCCGCCGTGGTGCTCGTTGGCCTGCTGACTTTTATCGCGTTCATCTTTATCAACAACACGATTCGCCTGTCCATTACGGCGCGTCGTCGTGAGATTGCGATTATGCGTCTGGTCGGTGCCAGCAACGGCTTCATTCGTGGCCCGTTTATCACCGAGGGCGTACTGCAGGCCATTTTGGGCTCGCTGCTTTCCATCGGCGTTCTGGAGCTGCTGCGCAATCTGATGATTCCGCGTTTGCAGGAGAGCATCGGCTGGATGTCGTTTGCCCTGCCGATGCAGTACTACCTGGTGACCTATGCTGCGCTGATTCTGGTCGGCGTGATTATCGGCCTCTTTGGTTCTGCCATCGCCATGCGTCGCTACCTGCGCGTGTAGGCATGCCTGGAATTCATCCCTTCCAACGGGTCGTCTCTTATGGGGCGGCCCGTTTTTTGATCCCTAGGGGACGGCAGGAAAGCGAATCATTTGGGTAGACTCTTTGGAGTTCGCAATCGATAGTTAGGAGGCGCCATGGGGCGCAATAACAAGCATAAGCGTGGAGCTCGCAATAAGCGCGGGCCGGTGCGCAGCGAACGCCGTCCGAGCCTGACCGGGCGCGTGCAGCTCCATGAGCACAGTGCCTATGTCATAACCGAGAATGGCGACTACAAGGTCATGGGTCGCGGTAAGCGCGAGATCATGGATGGCGATACCGTTGCCGTGAGCATTAAGAATAGCCCGCATGGCGAGCGTCGCGCCGTGATCGAGGGCGTAGTTGAGCGCGCAGCCATAAGCGTGGTGGGTACGTACCAGACCGCCGGTCCGCTCGGTGTGATCGAGCCGCTCGATTCGCGCTTGAAGGCCGACTTCTTCATTTTGCCCGAGGATACCTCGGCGGATCGTCTGGGTGTCCACCCGGGTGATGCCGTTGTCGCGCGCATTTTGACCTACCCGACGCGCCTGGAATCGGGCACTGTGACGATCGAACGCCGCATTGGCGGAGATGACGCGCCCGATTTGGGCGTTCAATATGTGATGGCGCGTTACGGCTATACCGATAGCTATCCCGAGGCCGCGCTGGACGAGGCCGAGGGGCTTTCGCTCGATGTGTCCGCGGCGCTTAAGGACCCGCTCCGCCGCGATCTGCGCGACCGCTTTGTCATCACGATCGACCCGGTCGACGCGCGCGACTTTGACGATGCCATTTCGTTGGAGCGCACGCCCGAGGGTGGCTATAAGCTGGGTGTGCATATCGCCGACGTTTCACACTATGTGGCTTGGGACGGGCATATCGATCTTGAGGCTCGCCATCGTACGACATCGGTGTATCTGGCCGATCGCGTGCTTCCCATGCTGCCCGAACGCCTGTCCAATGACCTGTGCTCGCTTCGCCCTGATGAGGACCGTCTTGCGTTTACCGTCGATATCGAGCTCGATGCGCAGGGTCGCGTGCGACATTACGATCCGTACCCCAGCGTGATTCGCTCGCGTGTGCGTATGGACTATGACGGCGCCGAGGCACTGCTGGTGCGTGCCGGCGCGGTTGAGTATTCGGTGCTGGAGGGTGCGGCCGAGGATGTTGCGGCTGCCGAGACCTCGCGCGAGGAAGCGCTTGAGCGCGGTCTTGCGTGCGAGGAGGCCGCCCGCGGCTACAACGTCGACCTCGGCGATTTCCTTGTCGCCGCCAACGAACTCGCCGAACTTCGCCGTCGTATTCGTCGCGCCCGCGGCTCAGTCGATTTTGACACGGCCGAGATTCGCGCTCTATTGGATGGGGACGGAGTGCCCGTGCAGATTGTGGCGCGTGAGCGTTCGTGTGCCACGTCGCTTATCGAGGAAGCCATGCTGCTCGCCAACGAGTGCGTTGCAGAGTGGCTGGCAGACCGTGATATCGAGGCCTGCTATCGCGTGCATGAGGATCCGAGCCCCGATAGCCTGCACGGTGCCGCCGTTGCGCTGGCGCAGCTAGGCATCATCGACGATCGTCGTGCTGCCGGTATTGCCCTGGGGAGTCCCGATGAGCTGCAGGCTGCAGTTGATGCTGCCGCCGGTGCGGCCAACGCACCGCTCGTTAACACGCTGCTTCTGCGCAGCATGCAGCGCGCGCTGTACAAGCCGCGCAACGAGGGCCACTTTGCGCTCGCCGCGCCGTGCTACTGTCACTTTACGAGTCCCATCCGTCGCTACCCCGATCTGGTGGTGCACCGCGTGCTCAAACTGCAGTTGGCCTATGAGCAGCTCGGCGGCAAGGACGCCTTGGTCCGTACGCCGCGGCTGATCGGCAAGGGGCGCGAGTCGCTGCCGCGCATTCTGCCGCAGATCTGCCGCGCATGCAGCGATGCCGAGCGCGCGGCAGATGCCGCCAGCCATGCGACGCAAAAGATCAAGATTGCCCAGTACTATGAGGACCGTCTGGGCGAGCGCTATGCCGGAACCGTCTCGTGGGTTAGCAGCATGGGCCTCTTTGTGCGCTTGGACCTAACGCAGGTCGAAGGCTTGGTTTCGATCAAGAGTCTGGGCAACGAGTGGTTCGAGTTCGACGAGGACGCGCTAACGCTCACGGGTGCCGACACGGGCACCCGTTACGAGCTGGGGCAGCGCGTGATTATCGAGGTCTCGCGCGTCAATACCACGCGTGGGCACTTGGACTTTAAGCTTATCCATTAGCCAAATCCCGACTGATGGTGGGGGAGCGGAGGGCGGCCTTTCGGGACCGCCCTCCGCATTTGAATCGTGGCTACCTTGCCGTCTGCTCGGCCGTCCGCTTACCTGCTATTTGAGAGGTAAAACCTACCAAAATAAACCTGTCCCTTTTTGGCAGGTTTACAAGAAAGCGGGGATGAGATGGCGACGGTGTACGGTTATGCGCGCGTGAGTTCGCGCGATCAGAACCTTAATCGGCAGCTGGATGCGCTGGGCGCCTATGGCGTGGGCTCGGCGAATATTTATGCCGACCATGCGAGCGGCAAGGACTTCGATCGACCGCGTTATCGCGAGCTGCTGCACGTCCTGGGAGACGGGGACGTGCTGGTGGTGCTTTCTAACGACCGACTTGGCCGTAATTACTCCGAGATTCTTGAGGAATGGCGACGCATTACCAAGGAGCTCGGGGTTGCCATTGTGGTGTTGGACATGCCATTGCTTGACACGCGCGCTAGGGCCAGCGGCGCGCCGGATGTGACCAACGTCCTGATTGCCGATATTGTGCTGCAACTGCTGAGCTACGTGGCGCAGGTGGAGCGCGAGAATATCCATCGGCGCCAAGCGGAGGGAATTGCAGCGGCGCGGGCGCGAGGGGTCCGTTTCGGTCGACCTCGCAAGCCGTGTCCTCCTCAGTTTGAGCTGGTGCGCGATAGCTATGAGGCAGGCGATATTACCCGCAGCCAGGCAGCAAAGTGCCTGGGCGTGTGCGTGGGGACGTTCGATCGCTGGATGCGCGAGGCGGGGTAGGGGTTTGCGTCGCTTTGTCGCTTCCTGTTGCGATTCAATTTTTGATACGGTGACGATGCCATTTGGGGCTACACTCGCTGATATTCAAAAAAAGGAGGTTGGCCCTTGGCGCGCGTAAAACAAATAATCGGATGGACCGCGATTGTTCTGTTCGTTGCAACGCTGGCAGGCATCTGGGTGCTGACGGAGCAAAATGCGGCGGAGACGTCGTTGCTGAGCGAGTCCACCGCGCGTGTGGTGGAGGGTCAGGCTACGGGCGTTCAGGCTGCCGATGCCACGGGCGAAGCCCAGACGGAGAACGGAATGGCCGGGGGCACCGATTCGGCTGCCTCGAATGTCCGGTCTGGCCGACTTGCTTCCATTCGCATGTGGGTGGGCACGAACGTCCGTCGCGTTGCCCATACCGTAGAGTTTTTCTTCGTCGGATTGTTCGCCTCGGTGGTCGTGGTTTGCTTTTCCAGGCGTCCGTGGAGCGTATACTCCCGTTGCGTGCCCGTATTGCTCTTTTGCGCCGCCTGCTCCGTTGGCGATCAGGTACATAAGATCTTTGTTCCCGGCAGGCATTTCGACGTTATCGATTTAGGATTCGATGCTGCGGGCTATGTCACCGCCAGCTGTTGGTATTGCTGGCAGCGGCGTTGGTGCGCCATGCGACTCGGCCGATCGGCGCCCATGCGAGGCGCTAGCCTTAAGACGAGACATCGCGACTGCCTATGCTTCGACATTGACTACAATAACGGCTGCAATCGCGAGTGGTCGTCGATGTGCAGTTTTCCAGACACCTGTTTTCTCTAAGAAAGGAAATCCCATGGCGGTATTGTTTGTTGAATATCCCAAGTGCTCGACCTGTAAGAAGGCCAAAGCATGGCTGGACGAACATGGGGTAGAGTATATCGACCGCGATATCGTTTTGGACAATCCCACGGCTGATGAGCTTGCGACCTGGGTTGCTCGTTCGGGGCTGCCGGTGCGGCGTTTCTTTAATTCGTCGGGCATGAAATATCGAGAGCTGGGCCTGAAGGCGCGTCTGGATGCGGGCATGACGGATCGGGAGTGCTACGAGCTGCTGGCGACCGACGGCATGCTGGTCAAGCGTCCGCTGCTGGTGGGCGACGACTTTGCGATTCCCGGCTTTAGGGAATCGGCTTGGGCCGAGGCGTTGCTGTAGCGGCTGCGGAAAGTGCGACCCGGAATTCGCTTCCAGAATGGGATGCGCTTTCCCAAAGTGGCCGGTTGCGGAAAGCACGTCCCATTCTGAGCTTCGATTGTGGGACACGGTTTCCGGTTGAGGGCTCGACGGGAAAGTAGGGACCAGTTTGAGCTTGAAATCTGGGACGCACTTTCCGCCGGCGGGCCTGCCCCAGTCAGTCCGCCAGCTGTGCCCATTCGTGCGGATCGTAGACCTTTACGTGTTTGTTGGGCTTGCCGCTCCAGTACTCCTCGTCCATAAAGGGCAGATATGCCTGAATACCGGGGCAGATAAAGGGAATCCGCTGCTGTTGCAGTCGCTCACGCTGGCGCTGCTCCAGGTGTGCCTCGGATATGACGGTCGGCATACCGGACAGCTCGACGAGGCTTGCCTGGATTCGTTTAAGGTCGGGGAGTCCCGCGTGCCATGACATCCGCATGATCAAAAAGGATGCACGGCGGTATTTTGCCTGCATCACCGTGATGGCGGGGCGCAGTGTGGGATGGATTTTGTCCCGTTCGGGCCAAAGGTCAGCAGTGATCTCGAGGCCCAGGGTCTCCCATAGGTAATCAAGCTCTTCGTCCATGGCGCCTCGATATCTACGCGATCATTGATACTTCGATTGTGTTGCCTGGTGCTATCGTTTTCGCGGTAGAATCTGCCAACGGTTGACGGCTACCGCTCGCGGCGTTTTGCCCTTCGCGTACAGCGGTCGGCTTCACAGGTCCTTCACGGGTTGGACTAAATTAGGCCAATTTGACTGAATTTCAAAAAAGTCAAAATTGGGGCTTGCGTCACGGCGAGACTTCCCGTATATTTCTTTCTTGCGCAAAGGCACAGCCGAGCGCAGCGATGCAGTCATTGGGATGTCGTCTAATGGCAGGACAGCGGATTCTGGTTCCGTCAATGGGGGTTCGACTCCCTCCATCCCAGCCATTGCATTTGCTACATATGGCCCGTTCGTCTAGCGGTTTAGGACGCCGCCCTCTCAAGGCGGAGATCACCAGTTCGAATCTGGTACGGGCTACCACAAAATGAACGCCCGGGCCTCGCAAGAGACCCGGGTTTTGTGTATCGACCGTATATACGGCGCCTGCCGTGTTTCGCTCAGATCGAGGAGTAGCCATGGATCTGCCCATCAGCTTGCAAGACATCACGTATGCCGAGAACTATCTGGCGCAGGGCGACCTGGCTACGGCGACGCCGCTGCTGGAGCGTCTGGTGGAGCTCGCCGAGGAGTATATCGACGCTGAGTGCAAGACGGAGGAGAAGCGCCAATACTTTAGCTTCGATAGCAAGTTTGAGCGCTTGGCCTATCGCCGCGTGGAGAAGGATCCGCGCGAGCTCGTGCAGGTCGAGGTGCCGTTTGACCGCCTGTACTCTGACATGGCGTTTGCCTACATTCGCCAGCAGGATTATGTGAGCGCTCGTAATGCCCTGA
This sequence comes from uncultured Collinsella sp., assembly GCA_937923795.1. Taxonomy (GTDB): domain Bacteria; phylum Actinomycetota; class Coriobacteriia; order Coriobacteriales; family Coriobacteriaceae; genus Collinsella. Next base: position 23,369 of record CALDWI010000047.1, on the reverse strand, counting down.
TGCAGGCTGTGCGTTGGGACCCCATGAACTGCAACTATCGCTTGGACTTGGCCGAGCTGTTCCGCGCACTCGAGGACAAACAGGAATGGGCATCGCTCTCGTTCTCGGTGCTGGAGCGTGCGAGCGACGGCAAGTGCGCCGCCCGCGCTTATGCCAACCTCGGCCAGTATTTCCTTGAGCCCGAGACCGAGAACGTCTCGGCGGCTGTGGGTTGCGCGCGTCTGGCGCTGCGCTTGGCCCCTGGCGACGCGCATACGACGCGCCTGCTCAACAAGATCCATACTGCCTATCCGGATGCCGCCGAGGAGAGCGACGAGCACGTGATGGGCGAGCTGAGCCTGCAAGGCGTGCCGACCTCGCCTTCGGCCGAGATTGCCATCTGCCTGATCATGTGTGCGACCGATGCTGCAAGCGACGGCGACAAGCAGGAGGCGACGCGCCTGACGGTCCGTGCCCGCGACCTGGTGGGCGAGGAGGCATGTGCGGCGATCATTAAGCTGGTGCGCGAGAGCGATGCCGAGCTCAATGCCGAGCGCAAGGCAAAGCGCGCAGGCGACGACAAGGGAGCCGACGGCATCAAGGAGGTCGGCGATGCCCAGTAAGCGCGAGCGCAAGCTCATCTCCAAGAATCGCTCGGCGCATCACGAGTACTTTATCGACGAGACGTTCGAATGCGGCATTGAACTGAGCGGTACCGAGGTCAAGTCGATTCGCGAGCGCGCCTGTCAGATCACCGACACCTTTGCGCTGATTCGCGGCGGCGAGTGCTGGCTGGTGGGCCTGCACATTCACCCTTACAGCCACGGTGGCGTGTGGAACCGTGACCCCGATCGCCGTCGCCGTCTGCTGCTGCATCGCAAGGAGATTGATTTTCTTGACGGCAAACTGCGCAACCGCGGCTATGCGCTGGTGCCTTTGGAGCTCTACTTTAATACCGATGGTCGTGTAAAGCTGCTGCTGGGCCTGGGTCGCGGCAAAAAGCTCTACGACAAGCGCGAGGATATGGCCAAGCGCGACGTTCAGCGCGAAATCGATCGCGCGCTCAAGGAACGCAACCGCTGACCCACCCTTCATAAGTTGCGGTGGAATAGTTCCTGCTTGAGGCCAAATACCCGACAAGCAGGAACTATTTCACCGCAACTTGGTGGAGGGACTTGGCTGACCTGCAATCTTGGCACATATGTGTATGGGGCGGCGTCCGTTATGGGCGCCGCCTTTTTTGTGGGTACATACATCCATGAGGATCAATGCCGGGTTAAAGGAGTGATCGATATGGACAAAACTGCGTTCTTTACGATGCCGAGCGGTCTGTATGTGGTGAGTGCCGCGGCCGACGGGATGCGTGCCGGCTGCGTCATCAACACGGCGGTGCAGGTGACGTCCGCGCCGCCGCGCATCTCGGTTGCCGTGAATAAGGAAAATGTCACGTCTGGCGTTATCTCGTCTGCCAAGGCCTTTGCGCTGACCGTGATCGATCAGACGGCCGATATGCTCTACATTGGCAACTTTGGGTTTCGCACCAGCAGCGATTATGACAAGTTTGCCAAATACGAGACCCGCGAGACGGCTCTGGGCATGCCCTATGTTCCCGAGCATGCGGCGGCCTTGTTTAGCTGCCGTTTAATTGACACTGTTGACGTGGGCACACACCTGCTTTTTATTGGCGAGGTCGAAGATGCCGAGCGTCTGAGTGGCGAGACTCCGTTGACCTATGACTACTACCACAAGGTGCTGAAGGGCAAGACGCCGCCCAAGGCGTCTTCGTACCAAGGGTAGAAATGCTGTAAAACTACTTGCATAATATTATTGAGAATATATACTAATAAGCAAGTACACCAGCAGTCACGTTCGAGAGGAGAACATCATGGCTGAGGAGAAGAAGACGTATAAGTTCGTTTGCGTCGTTTGTGGTTACGAGGTTGAGGTCGATACGCCCGAGCTGCCCGAGGATTACGTGTGCCCGGTGTGCGGCGTCGGCCCCGATCAGTTTGAGCTCGTCGAGGAGTAACTCGCAGGCACACGGCGAAAGCCGAACATAGCTCTGTCCAAGGGCCCCCGGTCGATTTCTCGGCCGGGGGCCCTTTTCCTCCGTCCCCAAGGGAACACGGCTGCTGTTAGCCGATCATATCTGTCGTGAGCCCGGCCGACCTTTGGTCTAAATCTGTAACATCTAACGGCTCAAAACGGGTCTTTCTGTTACAGATTGAGACAAAAGGTTGGAGCTGAAGAAATGTCTCGATCTGTAACATCTGGAAGTGGAAATTGGGCTCACTTGTTACAGATCAAGACAAACCAAAACCGTCCGGCAGAAGATCTCGATCTGTAACATCTAGCAGTGAAAACGGGGTCAACGTGTTACAGATTGAGACAAACGGAGCTGCCCCTCGGAATGATCTCAATCTGTAACATCTAGACATCAAAAGCGTGTCTAGATGTTACAGATTGAGACGTTTGCCTGGGCAGGTGCCCCGTCCCATTACATCCCTGTCAACAACACGACATCGAGAATCGTCACGATGGCGCCGATCCCTACGAGTAACGCGTTGAGCGGGCGCGAGTTGGCGTATTTGCCCATGACGCGGGGCGAACTGGTGAGTCGTATGAGCACAAAGACCGTAATCGGCAGCTGAAGCGACAGCAGCGCCTGACTCCAAATGAGACCCTCAAAAGGATTCGGGACGACCAGGCACGCCGCCACTGCGCCGACGAAACAGGCCACCACTCCGATCGAGGAATGTCGGTCGTGGATGTCGTATTCCTCGTCGAACATGCCCGCGGTGATGGTGCCCGCCGCCATGCCCGCCGTCACACTGCTCGATAGTCCCGCAAACAGCAGTGCCACCGCAAAGATGGTCGAGCTTGCCGGGCCCAGAATGGGGGAGAGTGTGGCCGCTGCGACGGCGAGGTCGTCTACGACAATGCCGTGCGCAAAGAAGGTCGTTGCGGCCAGGATGACCATGGCCGAGTTGATCGCCCAGCCCACGCCCATCGAAAAGAGCGTGTCGAAGAGCTCGTAGCGCAGACGTTCTTCGATAACCTGCTCGCCTTGGCCTTCGAAGTGCATGGATTGGATGACCTCGGAGTGCAGGAAGAGGTTGTGGGGCATAACGACCGCGCCTAGGACACTTACGATAATCGCGGCCGAGCCGGTGGGCATACTGGGTGTGATCCAACTTGTGGCGGCTTGCGGCCAGTCGACCTTGACCAGCGCAAGCTCGGCCAAAAACGAAAGTCCCACCACGCCCACGAAGGCGATGATCCAGCGTTCGGCGCGTTTGTAGGAGCTTGTCATGAGCATGGCAATCGATGCCGCCGCGACGATGATGCAGCCGGCGCGTACGGGCAGCTCAAAGAGCATTTGAAGCGCGATCGCACCGCCCAGGACTTCGGCCATGGCGGTGGCGACCGTGGCTAGATACGCGCTGCCGAGTATCGCACGCCCAAAGAAGCGGGGGAGGTAACGTGTCGTGGCCTCGGCGAGACACATGCCCGTGGCGATGCCCAAGTGTGCCGCGTTGTGCTGTAGCGCAATGAGCATAATCGTGGACAGCGTGACGATCCACAGCAGCGCGTAGCCAAACTGCGAGCCCGCGGCCATATTGGAGGCCCAGTTGCCCGGGTCGATAAAGCCGACGGTCACGAGCAGCCCGGGGCCGATATGCCTCGCAATGTCGAGTCCTCCGTGACCACCGGTGCGTCGGGAGCCAAAGTGTTGTTTGAGATGGTTGAGCATGGTGCGCTCCTGTGTGCCGTTTGTTTGACGCCGCAAAGGATACCCGTTTTAGGCTGAAAAGTTAACCAAAACTAACAAAATTGCTGTATTTGAATGGGATGGTGAAAGGGGGCTGCCGAAATGTCTCGATCTGTAACAACTAGGGATGGAAATTGGGTCTAGGTGTTACAGATAGAGACGGGAAGAAATGGTCCTATGGAAAATCTCGATCTGTAACAGCTGACCGCCAAAACCGGCCCTTCGTGTTACAGATTGAGACATTCGGAACCGTCTCTCGAAAACATCTCAATCTGTAACAGTTAGTCGTCGAAATTGGGTCTTCCTGTTACAGATTGAGATGTTTGAAGCGGCGAGCTCACAGACCGAACCTGGGGCCCTTGTTGTTGCCCTTGAGGTCGGCGGTGTCCACTTGTAGGGCGCGCGTTACGCGATTGTTTCGAAACGGGCGGGAAACACAACGGGCTGGCTATGCTCTTAGTATGCCTAGTCAACTGACTGTCTAAATATCTAGGGGAGGATCGCGATGCAGGCAGATTCCGCTCAGCAGCAGGGCCTTTATCGCCCCGAATTCGACCACGATGCATGTGGCATCGGCGCGCTTGCCGATATCAACGGCGAGCGCCATCACCAGATCCTGGACGATGCGCTGTCCATTCTGGTCAACTTGGAGCACCGCGGCGGCACGGGACTCGAGAAGAACACCGGCGACGGCGCTGGCATCCTGTTCCAGGTTCCGCATCACTTTTTCCGTAAAGAGGCTCAAAAGTGCGGCCAGATTCTGCCGGCAGAGGGCGACTATGGCGTGGCCATGCTGTTCTTCCCGCAGGACGACAAGGGCGTAGAGGATGCCCGCCGCGCGTTTGAGGAGGGCTGCGCCGAGGCTGGCGTGCCGCTGCTCTTTTGGCGCGAGGTGCCGGTCGACCCGCACGACCTGGGCGAGACGGCCCGCGCCTGCATGCCTACCATCCTGCAGGCCTTTCTGGGTCGCCCCGACGACACGCCGGCGGGCGACGCCTTCGAGCGCCGTCTGTATGTGTGCCGCCGCACCATCGAAAAGAAGGCCGACGCTGAGTTTGCCCTGCGCGACAAGATCTTCTATGTGTGCTCTATGAGCTCGCGCACTATCGTGTACAAGGGCATGCTGGTCGCCACACAGATGCGCCGCTTCTTCATCGACCTCAACGACGCCGCCGTCAAGACGGCCGTGGCGCTCGTACACTCGCGCTACTCCACCAACACCACGCCCAGTTGGGAGCGTGCGCACCCCAACCGCTTTATCATCCACAACGGCGAGATCAACACCCTCAAGGGCAACGTCAACTGGATTCGTGCCCGCGAGCCCAACCTGTACAGCCCCGTGCTGCAGCATGATCTTGAGCGTGTGATGCCCATCATCAACCGTGAGGGCTCCGATTCCGCGATTCTGGACAATGTGCTCGAGTTTTTGGTCATGAACGGTCGCCCGCTTACGCGTGCTGCATCCATGCTGCTGCCCGAGCCGTGGGACCACAACGACAGCCTGAGCGAGGAGCGCCGCGCCTACGACGCTTACCAGTCCATGCTCATGGAGCCGTGGGACGGCCCGGCGGCCATCGCTTTTACCGACGGTCGCACGCTGGGTGCCGCCCTCGACCGCAACGGCCTGCGTCCCGCTCGTTACTACGTGACGCGCGACGGCCGCTTTATGCTGGCAAGCGAGGTGGGCACCATCGAGGTGAGCCCCGAGAACATCCTGACGAGCGGCTGTCTGGGGCCGGGCCAGATGCTCGAGGTTGACTTTGCCCGCGGGCGCGTCATCTACAACGACGAGCTGCGCGCCCGCTATGCCAAGGAAAAGCCCTACCGTGATTGGATTGCCGAGGAGACGCTGACCGTTGACGCGCTCGATGAGCCCGTTGCGGCAACGCCCGCTGAGGACGCCGAGGTGCCCGCCGCCGTGCGCATGGCCAAGCTCGGCTACCACTGGGATGACGTCGACGAGGTCGTGCGTCCCATGGCCCAGCAGGGCAAGGCACCGCTCGCCTCGATGGGCATCGACGCGCCGCTGGCCTGCCTGTCCAAGAAGACGCGTTCGTTCTTCGATTACTTCTATCAGCTGTTCGCCCAGGTCACGAATCCGCCGATCGATGCCCTGCGCGAGCACATGGTGACTTCGACCACGCTCTACCTGGGCAACCACGGCAACTTGCTCGAGGATTCCCGCACGGCCTGCCAGCTGGTGCGCTTGGAGCGCCCGTTGCTCAACGAGGAGGAGTTCGACCGCATTTGCGCGATTGACCGTGTTGGCTTTAAGACCCGCCGGTTCCGTGCCGTGTACCGCCGCGACGCGGGTGAGGGCGCGCTGCAGGCTGCGCTCAAGCAGCTTGCCGAAGACGTCGAGGCTGCGGTTCGCGATGGCGTGAACATCGTGGTGCTGAGCGACCGTGCCGCTGCGGGCGAGGTACCCGTGCCGTCGCTGCTCGCCGTGGGCTGCGTGCACAACCACCTGATCCGTGCCGGCGTGCGCACCTTTGCCGATATCGTGGTGGAGTGCGGCGATGCCGTGTCTCCGCACGACTTTGCGGTGCTGGTGGGCTACTCCGCAAGCGGCATCTACCCGTACAACGCGCATGCGTGCATCCGCAATCTGGCGGCACGCGGCGACCTGGACGTGACGGCCGAGCAGGGCATCGCCAATTACAACAAGGCCGCGACGGCGGGCATCGTCTCCATCATGTCCAAGATGGGCATCTCCACGGTGCAGAGCTACCATTCGGCGCAGATCTTCGAGGCCGTGGGCTTTACGCCGGAGTTCGTCAACGCGTACTTCGCCGGCACGGTGAGCCGTGTGGGCGGTATGGGTGTCGAGGACGTCGAACGTGAGCAAAATGAGCGCTATGACGCCGCGCTTGCTATCCTTAAGAGCCCGGCTCCCGATCAGCTGCCCACGTTGGGCCTGACCAAGTGGCGCCCGCTCGGCGGCGAGGATCACCTCATCGATCCGCAGACTGTCTACTTGCTGCAGACCGCCTGCCGTGAGGACAGCTACGACACCTTTAAGGAGTACAGCGCCCGCTTGCACCGCACCGGCCGTGCCGTGCGCCTGCGCGACCTGCTGGACTTTGATGCCAGCGGCCGCACTCCGGTGGCACTCGACGAGGTCGAGCCCGCGCTCAACATCGTCCGCCGCTTTAACACCGGCGCCATGTCGTACGGCTCCATCAGCAAGGAAGCACACGAGTGCATGGCCATCGCCATGAACCGCCTGCATGGCCGTTCCAACTCCGGCGAGGGCGGCGAGGACCCGCGCCGCGAGACCCCGCTGGCTAACGGTGACTCCAAGAACTCCGCGATCAAGCAGGTAGCAAGTGCGCGCTTTGGCGTGACGAGCCGCTACCTGTGCAGCGCCTTCGAGATTCAGATCAAGATGGCCCAGGGCGCCAAGCCCGGCGAGGGCGGCCACCTGCCCGGCAAGAAGGTCTACCCCTGGATTGCCGAGGTCCGTCAGTCCACGCCCGGCATCGGCCTGATCTCGCCTCCGCCGCACCACGACATCTACTCCATCGAGGACCTGGCCGAGCTCATCTTTGACCTTAAGAACGCCAACCCCGGCGCGCGCGTGTCGGTCAAGCTGGTCAGCGAGGCCGGCGTCGGCACCATCGCCACTGGTGTTGCCAAGGGCGCTGCCGACAAGATTTTGATCAGCGGCCACAACGGCGGCTCGGGTGCCGCTGCTCGCGATTCCATTTGGCACGCCGGTCTGCCGCTGGAGCTCGGTCTTGCCGAGGCCCAGCAGACGCTGCTGCAAAACGGCCTGCGCTCGCGCGTGGTGCTCGAGGCCGACGGCAAGCTCATGGACGGCACCGATGTTGCCGTCGCCTGCCTGCTGGGTGCCGAGGAGTTTGGCTTTGCGACCATGCCGCTCATCTCCATGGGCTGCCTCATGCAGCGCGACTGCCAGCAGGATACCTGCCCGGCCGGCATCGCCACGCAAAACTGCCGCCTGCGTCGCGGCTTCCGCGGCAAGCCCGAGCACGTCGAGCACTTTATGCTCTTTGTTGCCGAGCAGCTGCGCGAGATCATGGCGAGCCTGGGCTTCCGCACCGTCGACGAGATGGTCGGCCATCCCGAGTGCTTGCGCCAGATCGAGGTCCCGGGCAACCGCAAGGCCAACCTGCTGGATTTGTCGCCCGTGCTGGCGAGCGCGACCTGTGAGTTTGGTGCCCACATCCCGGGTGCCGACGGTCGCCACTTCCTGCCCCAGATGGCCGCGGACAGCGAGCTCGACAAGACGCTCGACTCCACGTTGTTTGTGCCCTATACGGCCGATGCCCGTGCGCACCTGCGTCCGATTCGCTTCCGCGCCGACATCGCCAACGTCAACCGCTGCGTGGGCACCATCTTGGGCAATGCGGTGACCAAGGCGCATCCCGAGGGCCTGCCCGCCGGCTCCATCACCATCGATTGCGATGGTTCGGCCGGTCAGAGCTTTGGCGCCTTCCTGCCGCGCGGCATTACGCTCAACGTGTGCGGCGACGCCAACGATTACTTTGGCAAGGGCCTTTCGGGCGGCGAGGTGTCGGTGCGCCCCAACCCGCATGCGACCTACAAGTTCGATGAGAACATCATCGTGGGCAACGTTGCGTTCTTTGGCGCCACGAGCGGCCGCGGCTTCATTAACGGCCTGGCAGGCCAGCGCTTTGGCGTACGCAACTCCGGTGCCACGGTGGTGGTCGAGGGCTGCGGCAACCATGGCTGCGAGTACATGACGGGTGGTCTGGCGCTCATCCTGGGCGAGGTCGGGCAGAACTTCGCCGCCGGCATGACGGGTGGCGTGGCCTATGTCTTTGACCAGTACGGCACGCTCGATGCCCGTGTGAACCACGAGAGCGTTGAGCTTAAAGCCCCGACGGCCGGCGAGCTGGCGCAGATTCGTGCGCTCATCCAGGAGCACGTGGACGCGACGCAGAGCCCGCGCGGCATTAAGCTGCTCTACAGCTTTGAGACGATGAGCAAGCACTTTGTGAAGGTCATTCCGACCGAGTACGAGCGCGTGCTGGCGATTGTCGCCGCCGCCGAGGCCGTCGGCAAGACGCATGCGCAGGCCGAGGAGCTGGCGTTTGACATCGTGACCGGTCGGGCGAGTGCCGCGGATGTTGCTCGCTTCGATGTTGCGGGCGGTGTCGCTGGCGCTGCGCCCGCCACCGCCAGCTCTGTTGCTTCGACCAAGAAGGAGGCGTAAGTGCCATGGGTAAGCCCGGTGCTTTTCTTGATATCGATCGCGTGACCCATGAGCTGCGCCCCGTGGAGGAGCGCAGCCGCGATTTCGATCCGCTGTACGTGGAGCTCGACGACGACGCGCGCCGTGCCCAGGCGAGTCGCTGCATGATGTGCGGTGTGGCGTTTTGTCAGATGGGCGCGAGCTTTGGCAAGGCACGTCCGAGCGGCTGTCCGCTGCACAACCTGATTCCCGAGTGGAACGAGCTGGTGTACCGCGGCCGTTGGGACGAGGCTGCCGAGCGCCTGTCACTCACCTCGCCCATGCCCGAGTTCACGAGTCGCGTGTGCCCGGCGCTGTGCGAGGCCGCATGCAACCTGGGCTCGGTCGATGGCCAGCCCACGACGATCCATGACAACGAGCGCGCGATTAGCGACCATGAGTGGGCAAATGGCGGTCCGCACCGCTTTGAGCCGGCAGGGGAGGGTGCACCCACGGTTGCCGTGGTGGGCTCCGGTCCCGCTGGTCTGGTGGCAGCATGGGAGCTTGCGCGTCGTGGGGCCCGCGTGACTGTGTTTGAGCGCGACGACCGCCCGGGCGGTCTGCTCATGTACGGCATTCCCAACATGAAGCTCGAGAAGTCCGTGGTCGAGCGTCGCGTGGCGCTCATGCGCGAGCTGGGCATTGTGTTCGAGCTGGGTGCTGACGTTACGAACCCTGCGGTGGCGGCCAAGCTCAATGGCTTTGACGCCGTCGTGGTGGCTGCCGGTGCTCGCGCCCCGCGTGGGCTGGCTGCTGAGAATATTGACGCACCCGGCGTGGTGTATGCCGTGGACTACCTGACGGCCTCGACCGTCTCGGTGCTCGATGGCGGCGAGCCTGTCGTCGATGCACACGGCCTGGACGTCGTGGTCATTGGCGGCGGCGATACCGGTAACGACTGCGTGGGCACCGCGGTACGTCAGGGTGCGCGCAGCGTGCGCCAGTTTGAGTTCTTGCCGGCGGCGCCTGATGCGCGCGCGGCGAGCAACCCCTGGCCGCAGTGGCCAAACGTTAAGAAGACCGACTACGGCCAGCAGGAGGCCATCGCTGTCATGGGCGGCGAGATGCGCGCTTGGGGCGTGGATACGCTCGAGGTGCTGCTGGACAAGAAGGGCGCGGCCGCGGGCCTGCGCGTGGTCGATCTGGATTGGTCGGCTGGCAAGCCCGAGCGCATCGCGGGCTCCGAGCACGAGGTGCCGGCCCAGCTGGTGCTCATCGCCTGCGGCTTTACGGGTCCGGAGCACAGCGTGTTCGAAGCTGTCGGCGTGCCCGTTGCCACGGCGGGCCGCCCGCTGCCCGTGATGTCTTCCGAGGGCTCGCACCTTGCGGCCCGCGTGGATGGCGTTGCTGCGGATGCCGCGCCGGTGTATGTGGTCGGTGATGCCCGCAACGGCAGCTCGCTCGTGGTGAGCGCCATGGCCGATGCCCTCGCCTGCGCTGCCGAGGTCGCCGACGCGCTGGAGCTGTAAAGTAGTCATTTAAGAACGTCCCCAATGACTAGTCATTTTTTGTCTAGTCGTTGGGGACACTCTTTGCGAGCGATTTGCTCGTTTGTCGACGTACGGGTGTTCATTTGTCGACTTCTTGGGCTGTGGTCACCTGTTGTTTCTGTGGTGGCTGTGGGTATCTGGCTCAAAAGGGCGGGTTGGCCGTCTATGTTTACCTGCGGTTTTGTTGCGGTGCGCATTTTCGGTCAAGCTTTTCGTCAAGTGTTTGGTCAGCAGTTGGTTTGCAGCCGGAGGCCTATTTTGTCCGTGCTGACAGTGGCTGCCCACCCTCCTCGTAAGCTCAAATTGAGGTTCATCAGTTTGAGGAGGATGCCGTGACTGACCACGTTTTAGACCGAGCACATCTGGCCGAAGCCGTTGGCAACGATATTGCCGACATGGCCCATTTTTGGATGCTGCGGAAGTTTCAGTTTTTGGAGCCGGCGCGCGAGCAGTTCGAGATCATTGTCGACCCGTGGCTCGGCTATTGCACCGAGCCTTCCCAAAACGAAATCATGGCCTACAACATGGCATTTACCGATTGGCTGCTCTTCGAGCGCCCCTATCGCCATGGCAAGACGCTGCTCGAGCTGTATGTTGATGAGCCGCCGGCATCGCTTTCGCCTGCCTCGCTCAAGCGGCTCGAGCAGGTATGCGACACGCAGTATTTCTCGCGCTTTGGCATTTTGGACAAGGATCCTGCGACTGGTATGGTCGCGCTGAAGGACACACGCACCGACCGTCGCTTTGATGTCTACGATCCGCATATCGTGCAAAAGGAGCATTGGAGCGACGGAGCGATTGCGGTGCGCCTCGCCTGCGTCGACGATGTCTGGCTGACGGCGGGACAACTCTATCTGTATGACATCGCACGCCTGAGTGACACGGCGGTCGATGGGCCTGGTGCGGTGCATCCGGAGGACCTGCAGGATGGCTTTGACACCTCGTGCATCAGTTTCTTCTTGCGTCTGGTCCGCGACATCATGGGCGCCCAGGGGCGGTACGTAAAGTCGCTCAACATCTACGAGCAGGAGTGGGAGTAGGGGATGTTACTGGTGTCGCCCTGCTGCCCTGACTTTGTCTCAATCTGTAACGTTTGGCGGCTGTTTGGGCCCGTAACTGTTACAGATCGAGACATTCCCCTGATGTTGCTGGGGTGGGGCTGCAACGTATTCCGTCCCCCACATCCCCTCGTCCTTCCGTTAACCGATATGTTCGACTTTAGATCGCTGCATTAGGTGATAATGGACAAATGTTCATGTTAATCGTGAGGGAGGAGCTCGATATGGCGTCTGCTGATCGTTCTACGTTGTTTATCAATGCGACCATTCTGGATGGTTCGGAACATATGGAGCCGCAGCCCGACATGGCCGTGGCCGTTGAGCGCGGTGTCATCACATGGATGGGGCCGAGTGCTGTGGCGCAGGCGCCTGCGGGTGCCGAGGTTATCGACCTGGCAGGTGCGTATCTCATGCCCGGTCTCATCAATATGCATGTGCATCTGTGCGGTTCGGGCAAGCCGGTTTCGGCGGGCGATGCGGGCGCGCTGATGAAGAAGCTCGATAATCCCGTGGGGCGCGCCATCGTGCGCCACATTCTTAAGGGCAGCGCCCAACAACAACTGGCAAGTGGCGTGACCACGGTGCGCGGTGCAGGCGACCCGCTGTTTGCCGACATTGCCGTTCGCAACGCTATCGATGCCGGCAAGTATCAAGGCCCTCGCCTGGTGGCGCCGGGAACGGGCGTTACGGTTCCGGGCGGCCATGGTGCGGGCTTGTTCGCCCAGGTGGCAAACAGTCCCGCCGAGGCAGCCGAACAGGTGCGCGACCTGTATGCGCGCGGTGCCGACGTCATTAAGCTGTTCGTAACGGGCGGCGTATTCGATGCGACCGAGGTGGGCGAGCCGGGCGTGCTGCGTATGCCCGTGGAGGTTGCCGCGGCGGCATGCAAGGCGGCGCACGATATGGGCCTTCCGGTTATGGCTCATGTCGAGAGTACCGAGGGCGTGAAGGCCGCGCTTGAGGCCGGCGTTGACACGATTGAGCACGGCGCTCCGTTGACGCTCGAGATCCTGGAACTGTACCGCGGCGCCGCGGGCACGCAGCTCGAGGGGCGTGCGCCTAGCGTGACCTGCACCATCAGCCCGGCGCTGCCGTTTGTATTGCTCGACCCGGAAAAGACTCATTCGACTGACACGCAAAAGAAGAACGGCGACATCGTGTGCTCGGGCATTATCGAGAGTGCTCGCGCGGCGCTGGAAGCCGGTATCAAGGTAGGCCTGGGCACGGATTCGAGTTGCCCGTTTGTGACCCAGTACGACATGTGGCGTGAGGTGGCCTATTTTGCCAAGTACGTCAAAGTGAGCAATGCGTTTGCGCTGCACACGGCCACGCAGGTCAATGCCGAGCTGCTGGGCCTGGGCGACGAGACTGGTGCGATCGAGTGCGGCAAGGCCGCCGATATCCTGGTGACGCGCGAGAACCCGCTCGATGACCTGTGCGCTCTGCGTGAGCCGATGCATGTGATGTGCCGTGGCGATCTGGTGCGCAAGCTCAAGGTGAAGCGCATTCCCGAGGTGGACGCCGAGCTCGACGCGATTATGGCCATGCCGTCCGAGGCGCTGGCCGAGGAGCTCGCCCGCGACGGCGTGGCATAGGTGTGACAAAGGGACGGTCCCTTTGCCATAATCAAAAAAGCCGAGGCCTCAGTGCGAGGCCTCGGCTTTTATTTGTCCTATGGTGTAGCGGCTAGGAGCGCGTTTCCATCTTGGCGTGGCACTTGGGGCAGGTGACGCGGATTTTGCCCTTGCCCTTGGGGACGGAGAGCATCTGGCCGCAGTTGGGGCACTTGAGGTATGCCGTGGTCTTGCGACCCTTCCACATCTTCTTGGCCGTGCGCTTGGCACGCTCAAAGTCTTCCTTACTGGTGCCGGCCGCGCGTGAGGTGCTGGCCGCTGCAGCGCCGCCGCCCAAGCTGGCGACGAACTTGCCCAAGCCGGGAACATTGGCGGTCGTGGCGACAAAGGCCTCGTTCTCCTTGCGACGCGCATCGATATTTTTGGACAGGCCGCGCAGCACGCCAATCACGATGACGGCGATGGCGATCCAGCTGAGCCACTGGATGCGGGCTATCGATCCGATCATCGCGATGACGATGCCGACAAAACCCATCACGATGGTGAGCTCGTCGGCGCCATTGCGACCCTTCATAAAGTCATTCATGCAAATTGCCTTTCGTTCGATATACTGCACGCCTTTATACCCGATTTAGAGCAAGGGGGACAGGTTAATCTGCACCAAGGTGGTGCAAACATGCCTGTCCCCGGAACACCAAGACGGTGCAAAGAAGTCTGTCCCCAATGCCCCAATTACTTGGAGAGCTTGTCGACGACGCGTTCGATCTCGGCGAGCTTGGCGGCCTTGAGGTCTTCGTCGCCCGATTCGATCGCCGAAGTCACACAGCCCTCGATATGCGCCTTAAGCACGTCGGCGTTAATGCGCGCGAGGAGCGCCTGTGTGGCCATGAGCTGCGTGGAAATATCGACGCAATAGCGGTCCTCCTCGACCATCCGCAAGATGCCGTCGATCTGACCGCGTGCCGTCTTGAGCATGCGGGTCACCGATTTGTGGTCTGCCATCATGGCGGGTCCTCGTTTCTGGTCGATCTTCCGGATGCCCCCGTCAGTTGCGGTGAAATAATTCTTGTTTGCAGGATTGAAGCACTAAAACAGGAACTATTTCACCGCAACTTCTGAGGATTGAGTAGGCGGCGCCTGTTACGCGGCGGTTACGGACAGGGCGTGGAATTTCTCGCCCGCGGCCTCGACGGCGGCGGCGAGCTGCTCGGCGGTCACGGTGTCGGCACACTCCACCTGGACGGTCTGGGTTTCGTGATCGGCGTCGGCGTCGGTCACGCCGGCCACGTTGAGCAGCGCCGTCTCGACGGTGGCATCGCAGTGGCCGCACATAAGGCCAGACGTTTTAACGATGTAGTTCATGATTATCTCCTTTTAGTTGAGTACCTAAAGTTGCGGTGGAATACGGACTAAATAGCGGTTTAGCTAAGCATGTTACGCCTTATTTCACCGCAACTGATGGTTTAAAGGTTCGCAGGCGCAGCGCATTGCTTACAACGCACACGCTCGACAGGCTCATGGCCGCGGCGCCAAACATCGGCGAGAGCTGCCATCCGGTGAGCGGGAAAAATACGCCCGCCGCCAGCGGAATGCCGATGCCGTTGTAGAACAGCGCCCAGAACAGGTCTTGCTTGATGTTGCGAATCGTGGCGCGCGAAAGTTCGATGGCGCGGGCGACGTCCATGAGATCGCTGCGCATGAGCACCACATCTGCCCCCTCCTTGGCGATGTCGGCGCCGGTGCCGATGGCAAGGCCCACGTCGGCGCGCGCCAGGGCGGGGGAGTCGTTGATGCCGTCGCCCACCATGGCGACCTTGCCGCCCGCATCCTGCAGCTCGCGCACGTGGCGCTCCTTGTCGGCGGGGAGGACGTCGGCGATGACCTGCTCGCGGCTCAGCCCCACGCGGCGGGCGATGGCCTCGGCTGTCACACGGTTATCGCCGGTGAGCATGCGCACGTCGACGCCAAGCGAGCGCAGTGCGGCGATGGCTCCGGCGCTCGTCTCCTTGACCTCGTCAGCCACGGCAATGGTGCCGGCAAGCTCGCTGTTCTTGGCAAAGAACAGCGGCGTCTTGCCCTCGGCGGCAAATTGCTCGGCAAGGCCCGCGGGCACGGTAACGCCTAGCTCGTTCATCAGGCGCACGTTACCAGCGGCGATGGTGTTTTGCCCCTCGCGTGCCGTAACGCCTCGCCCGGGCACGGCGGCAAAGTCCTCTACCATGCGCGCGACGATCCCGCGTGTCTCGCACTCGGCCATAATCGCCTCGGCCAGCGGGTGCTCACTTGAGCGTTCCAGCGCAGCGGCCAGCTTGAGCAGCGCTTTTTTGCTCATGGCGGGCGAGCCGTCGGCGCGCGTGGCTACCACGATATCGGTCACGGCAGGCTTGCCGCGGGTGACCGTGCCCGTCTTATCGAGCACCACGGTGCCCACGCTGCGCAGGTTCTCCAGCGCCTCGGCGCTCTTGAACAGAATGCCCATCTCGGCGCCCTTGCCGGTGCCTACCATAATGGCGACGGGCGTGGCCAGGCCCAATGCGCACGGACAGCTGATCACCAGCACGGCCACGGCGGAGGTGAGTGCCTCGTTCACGCTGCAGGTCAGTGCCATCCACGCCACAAAGGTCACGGCCGAGATTGCGAACACCACGGGCACGAACACGCCGGCGACCTTGTCAGCCATGCGGGCGATGGGCGCCTTGGTGGCGTTGGCGTCCTCGACGAGCTGGATAATCTTGGCGAGCGACGTGTCGGCGCCCACACGCGTGGCGCGGAAGGTAAACGAGCCCGTGCGGTTGACCGTGGCCGCGTTGACAGTGTCGCCGGCGGTCTTCTCCACGGGGATGGACTCGCCGGTCAGCGCACTTTCGTCCACGGCCGAAGCGCCCTCGAGTACGACGCCGTCGACAGGGATGGACTCGCCGGGGCGCACACGCAGCACCTGGCCGGGAAGGATGGCGTCGACGTCCACAGCGGTCTCGGTGCCGTCGTCGGCCACGATGGTCGCGGTCTTGGGCGCCAGGTCGACGAGCGCCTCGATGGCGCCGCCGGTCTTGGACTTGCTGCGCGTCTCGAGATATTTGCCTACGGTGACGAGCGACAGGATCGTGCCGGCGCTCTCAAAATACAGGTTGTCCATACCCGTCATCATGGCCTCGTGGATTTGCCCGGCGGCTAGCTGGTCGGCCATGATAAACATGGCGTAGAGCGACCAGGCAATGGACGCGGTGGCGCCGACGGCGATGAGGGCGTCCATGGTGGGCGCGCCGTGCGCGAGCGATTTAAACCCGTTGATAAAGTACGCGTCGTTAATGTAGACGATGGGGATGAGCAGGACGAGCTCGGTGAGCGCGAGCGTCATGCTGTGGGTGTGGTCGGTGAAGATGCCGGGCAGCGGCCAGCCGAGCATGTGCCCCATGCCTATGTAGAACAGCGGGATGAGGAATACGATTGAGACGATGAGGCGGGTGCGCATGGCAGAGGCGGCGGCCTCCAACTTTTTGGTCGGCGACTCCATATGGGCGGCGCCGGACCTGGCTTGCGCACTTCCGCTTTGGACAGCGTCGGCGCCCGTGCTGATGGGCGAGGCCGAGTAGCCCGCGCGGTCGACGGCGGTGCAGATATCGTCGGGGGTGACCTGCACGGGGTCATAGTCCACCATCATGGAACCGGCGAGCAGATTGACCGCGACGCTTTGGACGCCGTCGAGTTTGCTCACGGCGCGATCCACATGCGCCTGGCAAGCGGCGCATGTCATGCCGCCCACGTCGAACTTATCTTGAGCCATGGCTTCTCCTTTCTGTGACGTAGTGTCGGAAATGTTAACCATCCGATACTATACACCCATACCCCCTGGGGGTGTCTAGTAATAGTTGGAATGTATGACTTTTCATTACAGATGAGGGTGGCTGCTCAATCGGCGGCCGTCTTTGCCAAACATCTTAATCTGTAACGTCTGGACCGGTTTTTGAACCATAGCTGTTACAGATTTAGACAAACATTTCAGCCGAAAACTAACGTCTCGATCTGTAACATCTAGACCGGTTTTTGGGTTCTAACTGTTACAGATCGAGACAATTGCCGGGGAGGGGTCCCGTCGCGGCAAGACGCCCGCCGCCTAGATGCAGAACCCGGGGATCACGCAGGTTAGCTTGTTTGGCTTTTCCGCAGGCGTTGCGTACATAAAGACGTCGCCGTCGTGGCCCACACGGTTCATATAGAGCGTGCCTTCGCTCTCCGATGTGTCGGGGCTCACCGTGCGCTCCCACCAACAGGTGTCCTTGCCTTTCCACTGGCGGACCATCGTCTCGTTCGTGGAATACGGGCTCACCTTGAGCTCGCGGAACAGCTGATACTCCTTGCCCTCGCCGTTGTAGATGTCTGCCAGGTAGTGATAGTCCTCGGCAAACGAATCGGACGGTTGCGTACCGCACAGCTCGACCATGGCGGGCAGCCAAAGGGTTGCGGGCAACTCGCTCAGGCACGATGCGCTGTTGGCGGCGCCCACATTGTTCGAGACCTTCTTGACCCCTTTGATGAGTGCGCGCAACTCGTTGGGTAGCAGCTTAAGGCCGTCGCTGTCGAGCCATTCCCGCAGCTCGCAATCTGCCCAGCCGGCGCTCGGCGGTTCAGCCGCAGCGTTGCGCTCGGCAATACCCGCATCGAACATAAACGTCAGTCCGGCCTTGCCCGTCCCGTCCAGGAGTTCATCGTGGCGGATGCCCACAAGCTGCGCGCCAACCTGCAGCCCGTTGGTGAGCGTGACACGCTTGGTACACGGATAGGGGATATGCCCATCGACGTTGAGCAGGTGATAGCGCTTGGCAATCTCGCGTGCCTCGCTACGGGTCTCGGCGGCCTTAATCTTAAGCGAAATCTCCTGCAGCTGATCCCAGGTGTAGTCGTCAAGCGAACTGCGGATGCCGTCCAAGTAGTCGGGGATGCCAAAGCCATGGGTCGCCGCCCCAATGACGCTGAGCCCCGCAACGGCTGCAACGACGCCACCGATAATAAACCGGCGGCGGGTCATGGCATCGTGCCGGGCCTGCTCCAGGATCTCTCTCGCGCGCTCGCCGGCGACGTCGACCTTAAGGTGCGTACCGGAGTCGATGTCGATTGCGGCGTCACTGCCCGCGCCCTCGCGGTCCTCGGATTCGGCATCGGTGAGGTATGCCGAGAGCACCTCGAGCATCTGCTGCTCGGTGGGACGATCGCACTGCTCGACTGAGAGACCCTTCATGATGATTTGGACGAGCGCTTCATCGCCCTCGCAGCGCGGCTCGAGCGGTGCTGGCTTGGTCTTGGTCTTTACGAGATAGAACGAGCCGGTTGCAGCGGCGTCCGTCGACTCAAAGTCAAACGGTTTGCGACCGCTGTAGAGCTGGTACAGAATGCTCGAAAGCGCGTAGACATCGATTGCGGGCGAGCGGCGAAGGGCCGCGATGCCTTCGATATCCTGCGTGAGCATCTCGGGCGCGGCGTATGCGGGCGTGGCAAAGCGCCAGATGTCGGCGCGCCGGGTGATCGTGTCATCGCCGAGGGCCATGGTCGCGGAGCCCATGTCGATGAGGCAGGGGTCAAAGGAGCAATCGACGATCTGCTGCTCGAGCGTTCGACTGGTGGTACGGAACATGATATTGGCGGGCGACAGGTCGCGATGGACGACCGGATTTACGAGTCCCTGGGTCATCAGGAGTGCGCGAAGCACGGCGTTTCCAACGGCGGCCACCATCTGGGTGGTTAGCCCGCCCGAGGCATCGTGCGGAAGCAAGGGCAGCGCCTGCTTGAGCGAGGTGCCCTCGACCCACTCCATGAGGATGAGCGGGTCGTCCTCGCACGATCCATAGCCATAGACGCGCGGAAATCCGCGCAGGTGCGAGACAGTGCACAGATGACGGTACTCCTCGAACAGCGCGGCGGTATTGGCCAGGTGCGCAGCCGCTTGCTCGGCGGAGCGGTCGGGGGCTTGGCCGGAAAGGATGGCATTGTCCTTGAGTAGCTTGACGGCAAAGACCTCGCCGCTCGTGTTGGTCGCGCGCAGCACGTGCCCGATGTTGCCGTTGTTGCGGTGGGCCGTCTGGAGAATAAGCGTCATAAACCGACGCTTGGCGTCGTCCTCGGCGCTGGGGTCGACCGCCACGGCGGTATCGAACGTATCGAGACGGACGAGTTTGTCGCCATAGGCGCTATCGGTAGTATCCATGGCGTTCCTTTGTCTGGCATGGGTTGCCGCACGTTTACGCGAGCAGTGCGGATATCGGTAAAGTACCATGATAGCCGCACTGCCCACGTATACCGCTGAGCATTGTCGTTTACGACACAGAAGGTAGAAGACGAAAGACGGACGGCGACCGTCTTCCGATCGCTGTCCGTGCTAGTCCACAATGACAAGGAATGTCGTGTAGAGACCCAGATGGAGCCTGTCGCTGTTGGCGATTTCCACGGGGGGATAGACTTTGCCGGGTTCGCGTTGGTCGCGCGGCGGCTCAATCACAATATCGCCGTCGCCCGCGCCCGATTCGAGCACTGTGCCGTTGGTCGATCCAAGGCCCTGGGCGTACCAGTGCTCACCCTCGAGCCAAATGCGAAGATGCTCGCGCGAGGCGTCGGCGCCTACATCGGTGATGCTGGGCGAGGTTTTGGGCAAAGAACCAATCACGGTGCCGCGCGGATCGCGTGTGAGGGGATGGATTTGCATGTCGGCGCAGTTGTCGGCATGGGTTCTGAGCAGACCGAGGTTGGGAGCGACGGTGTGCGGCTGCTCCAGGCTGCTCATAAAGCCGCGTCCGACGGTAGTTTCGGTGGTGCCAAAGTGCCCGCCCGTCTTGCTGGCGCAAAAGCGCTCGACGGTGGTCACGCCCTGAACGGGATCGGCGAGCGCCCCCGTTGCCACAAAGAGCATAAGGTAAAGCGTGCTTTTCTCGCGCACGGCATTGCCGTCAAAGTTGTCGATGCGATTGAGGGCATTTGCATATAGGCGGCTGTCCAGCTTGTAGCTGGCGAGAGCCGACATCATTTCGTTGGCGGCCGGACCGCGATAGTGCTCGGCGATTGCCCGATAGGCGGACTCGCCGCCGCCGAGCTTGCTGCAGATTGCCGAGGAAAGGTTGAGCGTGGTGACGGTAAAGTCGCTGTAGATGGAGGGCGCGCACTGGTCAGGCTTGCGATGGACGATGTAACGGGTGAGATACGAGCGGTTGGAAGAGCATTTCTCGAGCAGGGTACTGCCGAGATAAGAGTTTCCATTGATGAGCATTCGGGCGATCTCGAGATGTTTAAGACCGCCGAACGAGCGAATATCGTTATAGAGGACCGAGCAAGGCGTCTCTGCTGCCACGGATACCTCCTTTGATTGCTTCCTAGCCAATATGGCGATAGGAATTAATGGCCCCCGGTGGGCGACGTATTAAATGGCTGCGCAATATATAGCGTAACCAAAGCAACATTATAGGCCACATGTTCGAAATTGCAGGAAGACCGAGAGATTTTGGTTGGACTGAACGGAAATCCCCCTCTGTCTTGTTCTATAACATTTGGACCCGGTTTTGCCCTGCATCTGTTACAGATTGACACAATCGGCCAGGCCCACCTCGTCCGCCTCGTCATCTGTGGTTTACGTGGGGGCATACGGAGTACGGGTATACTAACCGGCGGCGAATCTGCTCCATCGCTTAGAGCTGCTGCGTCTGGACGGCGCGTGATAGGGCTGCCAAAGCGATCGCCAGCGTGCTGAGCAACGTCCTCTCTGTGCGCACCTGTTTTTGTATGTATTAGCGCACTACCAAGCACGCCCGCGCGGCCGCATGCCGCGCTCATGACGCGTGCAGATAAGGAACAACAACATATGCGTAATTCTGTATCCGACGTCACCGACGCCGAGATTCTGGACGAGGCCCGCGAGGCCATGACCCAGGCTGCCTTCGATGCCGCCGATGAGGCCAATGCTGCCCAGGCCGTCGAGTCCGCTACCGAGAGCCTGCCCGCCTTTAACGAGCTGGGGCTTTCGGACGAGATACTCCGTGCTATCGAGAACCTGGGCTACACGGCGCCGACGCCCGTGCAGGCCGGCTCGATCCCCGTGGTGCTCGAGGGTCGCGACCTGCTTGCCGCCGCTCAAACCGGCACCGGCAAGACGGCCGCCTTCTTGCTGCCGACCATGAACAATCTGGAGCACATTGCTCCGCCCAAACCCGTGCGCGAGCGCGGCGGCCGCAACCGCCGTCGCGGTGCCAAGAAGCCCGAGGGCAACGGCCGCGGCCCCGTGATGCTCGTCATCACCCCCACGCGCGAGCTCGCCCAGCAGATCGACGAGGTCGCGAGCAAGATCGCCGACGTCACCGGCCATGTCGCCGTGACCGTCGTGGGTGGCGTGAGCTACAAGCCGCAGACCGCGGCACTCAAGTACGGCTGCGATATCCTGGTCGCCACGCCGGGCCGTCTGGTCGACCTGATCGAGCAGGGCGCCTGCCACCTGAACGAGGTCAAGGTGCTGGTACTCGACGAGGCCGACCGCATGCTCGACATGGGCTTTTTGCCCGCCGTCCGCCGCATTGTGCGCGAGACGCCGGCCGAGCGCCAGACGCTGCTGTTCTCGGCGACGCTCGACGAGGAGGCCGTGGGCGAGATCACCGACCTGGTGAGCGATCCGGCTCGCGTGGAGATCGCGCCCGCCACGTCGACCGCCGACACCGTCGACCAGTTTGTGTTCCCGGTGTCCATCGAGGCCAAGAATAACCTGTTGCCCGAGTTCCTCAAGAAGGAGGGCCCGGAGCGCACCATCGTCTTTATGCGCACCAAGCATCGCGCCGACAGCTGCTGCCGTCGTCTGGAGCGTAAGGGCATCAAGGCCGCCGCGATTCATGGCAACCGCAGCCAGGCCCAGCGCGAGCGCGCGCTTTCTGCCTTCCGCGACGGCACCGTCGACGTGCTGGTGGCAACCGATGTTCTCGCCCGCGGCATCGACATTAGCGACGTGCGCTACGTCGTGAACTTTGACGTGCCGGCCGAGCCGACCGACTATATCCACCGCATTGGCCGTACGGGCCGCGCCGGCGAGCTGGGCTGGGCCATTACGTTTGTGACCGAGCAGGACGTCGATGAGTTCTACGAGATCGAGAAGCTCATGGACAAGACGGCCGATATTTACGAAGCCGGCGACCTGCATGTGGGTCCCAACCCGCCTGCGGTTGATCCCGAGCGCGACCCTGCGGCCTTTAAGGTGAAGAAGAAGACTAAGCGCGGCAAGTCCAAGAGCAAGAAGAAGCTTGAGCAGGCGCGTCGCGACGGCAAGCACAACGGCGACGATTACGGCGATGTTGCCGGTCGTTCCAACCGCGGTCGCGACGAGCGCCGCGGCGACGGCGAGCGTCCGAGCCGTCCCAAGCGCGGCGGCAAGACCCGCGTGCGCGAGGGCGTTCAGGCTCGCGTGGACGAGGCTGTTGAGAGCGTGGCTCGCGAGGTAGCTGCCGAGGAGCGCGGCGGTGCTGGTGCCGCTGAGCAGCCTGCGCGCGGCAACCGTGCCGAGCGTCGTGCCAAGCAGTTCCAGGGCGAGGCACACCGCCGTCGTCGTGAGGACGAGGACCGCGGCGGTCGTCGTCGTGTCGAGCGCGAGGACGAGGGCCGCGGTTCGCGCGGTGGCAAGCGCGGTGCGGGCGACCGCCGGCGTTCCGGTCGTGATGACGAGCGCGGCGGCCGTGATGAGCGTCGCGGCGGCGAGGGTCGCGGTGAGCGTACTGCCCGTGGCGGTGAGTCCCGTGGCGGCAAGCGCTTTGAAGAGCGCGGTAGCCGCGGCGGCGAGCGTCGCGAGGGTGCTCGCGGCAATGGCGGCCGCGGCGGCGCTGGTCGTTCTAACGAGTCGCGTGATCGTCGTGACCCGCGTGCCAGCCGCGATCGTCGCGATGACTGGCGCAACTACGACGATACCCGCGAAGAGCGTCGCGGCGGCTATCGTGGTGGTCGTGGCGGCAACCAGGCCGGCTCCCGTGGCGGCCGTGCCGGCGGTCGCGATAACCGTGGCAGCTACGGCAACAGCCGTGGCGGCAAGCGCGGTGGCAGCTCCCGTCGCCCCGGCGACGGCGGCGGCAAGCGCAAGTAACATACGCGTCGCGCTCTAAGTCGAGGCGACCAGAGGGCTCCGGGCATGTTTTTGCTCGGAGCCCTTTTTGGTGCAAGGGGGACAGGTTCATATGCACCAACGTCTTGAAGTTGCGGTGGAATACGGACTGTTTTGGCCTTTTGAGCGGCTTTTCAGTCCCTATTTCACCGCAACTCATGATTGGT
>CALDWI010000046.1 GCA_937923795.1 uncultured Collinsella sp. | reverse complement strand
GCTTCTTTGTGGTGAGCGCCGTCTGCAGTGCCGACGATCCCTACGCCGCCGCCAAGGAGCTCGTCGACACCTGGCAGCAGGCATAGGCATAGGCCGAGCAGCTGATTCGCAGCCTCATATCTTCAATAGCGGAAAGCGCATCCCGGTTCGAACGTCTATTCCGGGATGCGCTTTCCATATGCGACCCTTACCCCGCCAGATACGCTTCCAACGCGGACAAAGACGACTCCGCATCACGACGACCGACCTGGTAGATGCGCTCGAGCTCGTCCGGTTCGCGGCACAGCGACGGCACCTTCACCGATTCGCTCGGCCGCACCACAAAGACCTCGCCGGCAGCCTCGCGACGTGCCAGGTCATCGAGCGTAGCATTGTAGACCTCATGCCGATGCTCAAGCGCCGCGACAAACTCCGGGTAGTGACGGAACACGCGCCGCAGCATGGGCATCACGCTGTTGGGCTGCTTCACAAAGCCCGCCGGCTGCGTGAGTACCACGATATTGCGGTCATGTCCCTGCGCAAACAGCCATGCGCTGGGAATGGAATCAGCCACGCCGCCATCCAGATACTTATGCCCTTCAATAGCAACGGGACGCGTCGCCACGGGAATCGCCGACGACGCCCGGATCCACTCGATATCCCTCTCGTCGCCATAGGGCAGGTCGTGGTAGACGGCCTTGCCCGTCTCGATATCGGTACACACGCACGTAAACCGCATGGGGCAGGCGCGATATGTCTCCAGGTCGATGGGATCGCGCTCGATGGGCACCTCGTGATAGGCAAAATCGGCATTGAACATATCGCCGGTTCGCAGCCAGCTTGCTACACCCGCATAGCGCTTATCGGCACAATAGGCCTTGTTATAGCGAATGGCACGGCCGATCTGGCGCGATTTAAAGTTGTAGCCAAACGCCGCGCCCGCCGAGACACCCACCATATGATCGCAGGTCAAACCGTGCTCCATCCAAACGTCGAGCACGCCCGCCGTATACATACCGCGGTAGCCGCCTCCCTCGAGTGCCAGCCCCACCGTGCGCGTCATATTTGGCTGTGTCATGCGACCATCTCCGTCCCCGCAAATTTAAACGGGACAAGTATACCCGTCAACATATATCGTCCCAGTCGCATTTTTATCGAACATCGCATCGTCGCGCTACCGCTTGTCGAATAACAGCCGCCCACAGCATGTGCACCCATATCCCCACGCTCGAGGAAAGCGGCTTTGTGGTGGCGCTCGACAAGTACATTTGGCAGATTGTGCCCGTCGACGGTAATCGTGGCCGCAGCGCGCAGATCGTGTCATCGATGCTCGAGATGGCGCAGTCGCTCCATCTGCCCGTCGAGGTCGAAGGCGTCGAGACAAATGAGCAGGCGAACATGCTACGACAAATGGGCGCCCGCTACGCTCAGGGCTTCCTCTACTACCGCCCCATGCCGGCGAAGGATTTTGAGGCATTGCTCGATGGTGGCAATAACAACTGATACGCTCGCGCGCAAAACGCCACCGCCGAAGGGGGAATTTGCCTCCATTAGCTAACTTATATCCCCAATTCAAACCGAATTGGGGATATGATACAAACCACTGTTCCGCCCAAGGAGGTTATCCATCATGAACGAGTCATATCGCCTGGGCGAGCAATCGATTATTGCCTATCTCCAACGACTTGCGAATGGCATCTCGACCGCCGAACTCGATGTTGCCGCGCTGCCTGCTGAGCTACGCGCCGTTGGCGAGCAACTGCAAAAGACGCATGCCATCCTGCAACAAGAGCGCCGGCTGCTTGAGAGCAACGCCTATATCGACCCGCTCACCAACTTGGGCAACCGCAGCGGACTCGACCGTCACGTCGAGCAACTCTGGCGCAAAGGCGACCCCTTCACCTGCGCCTATATTGACATCGACCATCTCAAGCATTGCAATGATAGGTTCGGCCACGCCGAAGGCAACCGCTATATTCTGAGCATCTGCCGCACGCTCTCCGAAACCATGGAGCACGATGAGATGCTGTTCCGTATCGGTGGAGACGAGTTTGTGCTTATCTCGCCCTCCGCAAACGAGACTGAACTCGAGCAGCGCTTGGAGCAGGTACGTACCGGACTGATCGAGGCAAGCTCGGGCGGCAAGGCGCCCATGATCGGTAGCTTTAGCTTTGGCTGCTCGCGCGTCAATCCACTTGCCGGCGACACGCGTCGCCAGATGACGATGGATGCCGATCGCAAGATGTATCGCTATAAGCTTATGCATCGCGTGCAGCAGCCGAAAGACAATGACGCGCCGCAGCACCCAATTGCCGAGCAGCTTCCGTGCAACGACCGCGTATTCCAAGCGATCTCTATGAGCTCCGAGACGCGCTATCCGTTTATCCTCAATCTCGATACGGGCGAATCGCAATGGTCGGTCAACGCCGTACGCGATTTTGACCTGCCCTCCCAGCACCCTTTTAACTCGGTCGATATGTGGCTTGCCCGCGTACACCCCGAGGACCGCGACAACGTACGCGCCGAGCTCGACATGGTGATAAACGGCACGTGGCACTTCCACTACATGCAGTATCGTGTAATGGATGCCACCGGAGCGTACGCGCTTTGCGACTGCACAGGCTACCACTTGGACGGCACCGATACCGAGCCCAGCATGTATGTGGGCATTATCATCAACCGAAGCTTGGCAGATACGACTGATTCCGTGACCGGCCTGGGCGATATTCACGCCCTGGTCAACGCCATTGGTGAAATGCGTCGCGTGGCGCGCGAGGCAGGCTTTATTGCCATTAAGGTTGACGATATCGCCGAGGTCAATGCCCGCTTTGGATTCGATGCAGGCGACCGCGTTTTGGCAGAAAGCGCCGCTTGCCTTATGGAATGCTCGCGCGGCAAGGGTCGCTTGTTCCGCTCGACGGGGCCGACATTCGTGGCGCTTTTCGACGACTTTGATCCCGAAGAGACCGACTCGATCGCAGACGAAATCGAGCGGTTCCTGGGTTCCCCCGTGCTCATCGGCTCGCTTGAATATCAGCCACCCATTCGTGTAGCGACGCTTCATCTGGACGCTGTCGATCGACAGCCCGTTTCCATTTTGAACGAGCTCAAAGCGTTGCTTAAAGAGGCACCGCAAGTACCGGGCACCAAGCTGGACTAGCGTTGTGGGGCGCGATGTGAAACACAAGCCGTTTCACATCGCGCCCCACGCCATCTACCCTCTCGTGCGATAATCCTCCGCAGCAGTCACCGACAGCAGAGGGAGTTTGTGATGAAGGTTCTTTTGGTCAATGGCAGCCCCAAGGCAAACGGCAACACCGCCCGCGCACTCGCCGAGGTCGCAGAGCAACTTAATGCGGAAGGCATTGATACCGAGGTGTTTCAGCTGGGCGCCAAGCCCATTCGCGATTGCATCGGTTGCGGCCAGTGCGGCAAGCTTGGCGGTCGCTGCACCTTTGACGATGACGTGGTCAACGAGCTCATCGCTGCCGCCGAGCAGGCCGACGGCTTTGTCTTTGGCTCGCCCGTCTACTATGCGCATCCCAGCGGACGCATCCTCTCGGCCCTCGACCGCGCATTCTATGCCGGAGGCAAAGCCTTTGCACACAAGCCGGGCGCTGCCGTCGCCGTCGCCCGTCGCGGCGGCACGTCGACGACCTTCGACGTGCTCAACAAGTACTTCACCATCAACCAGATGCCCGTGGTGGCTTCCACCTACTGGAACAACGTGTTTGGCCGCGTGCCCGGCGACGCCGATGGGGATGCCGAGGGCCTTGCCACCATGCGAAACATCGGCAAAAACATGGCTTGGCTCCTGCGCTGCATCGAGGCAGGCCGTGCCGCCGGTATCGACGCGCCCGAAGCCGATCGCGCAACGACCAACTTCATTCGATAAGTCCAACGGTGGTCACCTCGACGCTCGTTAGAACGGTGGAACATAATATGAACGTGCAAATCTTCGGCACTAAAAAGTCCTTCGAGACCAAGAAGGCCCAGCGCTATTTTAAGGAGCGCCGCATTAAGGTGCAGTTTATTGACCTTAGGGAAAAGGAGATGAGCAAGGGCGAGCTCACGAGCGTGATGCAGGCGGTCGGCGGCATCGACAAGCTGCTCAACCCCAAAGCCAAGGACGAGGAAACGCTCGCACTCATTCAGCACCTTACCCCCAGTCAGCGCTTCGATAAACTACTCGAGAATCAGCAGGTCTTGGCTGAGCCCATCGTGCGCAACGGCAAAAAGGCCACCGTCGGTTATTGCCCCGATGTATGGGGAGCCTGGGAGTAGCCTGTGTTATTTGCCAGCGCGTGGGTATAAGAGCAGGCGTTTGGCATATGATTCAGCTGTAAGCCATGTCTAACAAAGGAGGGCACATGCCCAACAAACCCGTGAAGATCATCATGCTTACCGGATACCTCGGTGCCGGCAAGACCACACTGCTCAACCACATCCTCGCCAACGACGGCGGCATCCGCGCCGCCGTGATCGTCAACGATATCGGCGAGATCAACGTCGACGCCAGCCTTATCGCCGACGGCGGCCTTTCCGAGACCGACGACCTCATCCCGCTCACCAACGGCTGCATCTGCTGCACGCTTTCGGATGACCTGGCCAACCAGCTGCAGGGCATCGCCGATTCGGGCAAGTTCGACTACATCATCATCGAGGCATCGGGTATTTGCGAGCCCATCCCCATCGCCTACACCATCTCGAGCTTCTGCGACGAGGCCAAGGTGGGCGGCGAGCCCAAGCTCGCGCTCGACAACATCGTGGCTGTGGTCGACTGCGCCCGCATGTACGACGAGTTCAACGGCGGCCGCGACCTGCTGGCAGAGGATATCGACGAGGACGACATCGAAAGCCTGCTCATCCAGCAGATCGAGTTCTGCTCCACGCTGATCCTCAACAAGACCGATACCGTGAGTCCTGAGCAGATCGCTGAGCTCAAGGCCATCGTGCGCAGCTTGCAGAAGGACGCCGTGATCGTCGAGGCCCAAAACGGCGAGGTCCCCATGGAGGAGCTGCTCGATACCGACCGCTTCGACTTTATGCGCGCCTACAACTCCGCCGCCTGGATCGAGGCCATGGAGCATCCCGAGGAGCACGACGACCCCGAGGTGCTCGAGTACGACATCGAGACCTTTGTGTACTCGCGCCGTAAGCCGTTTGACCTGCAGAAGTTCACCGATTTTGTTGAGCAGGAGTGGCCCGACGAGGTCATTCGCGTCAAGGGCCCGTTGTGGCAGACCGGCGATCCGGACATGTGCTACATGTTTGAGCAGGCCGGCCACCAGATGCGCCTGATGGAGAACGGCCTGTTTGTCGACTCGGCGCCCGAGGGCGAGAAGCAGAAGATCATCGACGAGAACCCCGAGATCATGCAGATTTGGGACGACGAGACGGGTGACCGCATGACGAGCCTGTGCATCATCGGCCGTCACATGGACAAGGATGCACTCATCGCCTCCCTCGATGCCTGCCTGACCGACTGGCACCGCGCCTAGGTTTATCCAAGCGGGCATTTTTCCGCCTACGTAACCGCCAAACCACCACGAAGGTGCCCTTCGTGGTGGTTTTTCGTTCTGAGCCAAGGAGATTCATGTTCAACATTGTGCTGTATGCGCCCGAGATTCCGGCCAATACGGGCAATATCGGCCGTACCTGCGTGGTCACCGGCGCCCGCCTGCATCTGGTGGAGCCGCTGGGCTTTTCGCTCGACGACAAGACGGTACGTCGCGCCGGCCTGGGCTACTGGCAAAACTTGGATGTGACGACCTATGCCGGCTGGGAGGATTTCCTTGCGCGCAACGGCCTCTCCCCCGCCGATGGCCGCCTGCATCTGTTGACCAAAAAGGCACGCCGCACCTATGCGCAAAGCACCTACCGCGACGGTGACTATTTGGTCTTTGGCAGCGAGAGCTCGGGCATTCCCGAGGAGCTACTCGCTGCAGCGCCCACGTGCTGCGAGCGCATCCCGATGCTGCGCGATTGCGATTCGCTTGACAACGCCGAGGCATGGGAAGCCCACGAGGAATCGCTCGGGCATACCGAGGACGACCACGAAGCCATCCTTCGGCAGGATATCTGCGGCAACTTCGTCAATCCGGACGACTACCGCATCAGCGCACTCAACCTCTCCAACAGCGCCGCCATCGTCCTCTACGAAGCCCTGCGCCAGACAGGCTTTCCGGGAATGTGACAAAGGGACAGTCTCGTTGTCATATCGGACAATTGTCACATTGACACCCTTCAAACGAAATCAGAGATGCCCGCTATCGCAACGTAAGACATCGCGATAGCGGGCATTCAGCTGAATCAGTAATTTGATTTCAAAGGTAGACATTAATCTTCGAATTCGACATTGACCCTTACGTCTGGACCACAGAACGTCGACACCTGCTTTTTCACCAGTTTTACTGCACGTTCATCAGATTTTTCCAGCATGCCACTTTCTTGAACCTTTTGCCTCTGGTCCTTATCGGCCTGCTGAAGCAATTTATTTAAATCGTCCGTACTGACCTGATTCCAATTAAGAAAACCATTGTCCTCAACGTACTTTTTAAGCGAGTTCGGATCCGTTGACAACGTCACGATCTCGGAATGCGGAAGCGTAACATTAACAGATTTTATTACCGACTCGTTGTTTTTCGAACGATGGACTTTGACCTTCAGGTTCTCATCGTCTACGTTCAGGCCGATATCCGCCTTGCCATCGATGGTCGCTACATATCGCTTAGTAGTAAATGGGTTGTTAAAACCAAACGGATTCCCTGCATCGTCAATATATAGAACCTGAGTAAAATCGTATTCGTAGGTAAGCAACTTCGTTACCGGCTTAATTTCTTCCCGAATCGAATCATCGCTTATAACGGTCTGATCGCGCGTCAACCACAGGTACACGCAGCCACCGCAAGCTGCAATCAAGCCTAACGCCAATAGGGCGACAATTATCTTCTGGCCAATTGTTTTAAACGGATTGGAAACGCTCATTTAGCCCTTGTCCTCCAGTTGTCCTCAGGGTAATTACGGACTCAATTCATTTATATTGGGTTTTGATGTCAACCAATTCAGAAAGGAAGGACTTAAATCCAACATAATATAAATACACATTCATACGTTAATTTAATACCTATTCTGCTGCACGTAACTTTAGAAAGATTGGGGCACAGACCATAGGCCGGCACCCCAATCCATACATAGGCATCATAACGCGTTGATCATTCGATCATATGCCCACGTTAATCAACTGAAACGCTGACGTCCGTCCGCTGATCTCGGTCGCTATATCCGATCATCAGTTCCCGTTCCTTTTTATCCTTTGCGCAAAAACTGCTGTCATACGAATATTCGATGTCCTTGTATCCCTTTTTCTTGCAAGCTTTGATGTATTTGTCGTACCCATCACGATCGATGCCAAATGCGACAAACGAAAGGCAGTCTTTTTCGTCTAACGACGTATAAACGATAGGGCAGTCAGGCTTCGGCAAGGATTTTGCAAGGGTTTTTGTTGGCCAGTCATACGCCTTGACACCGCCCTTTGATGAAGTCGTATAGGTTTTCGACTTGAAACTATAGTACTCGAGATATATCTTTCCATCGCCGCCTAGATAGGCAATAGTCGCCACTGAAGGCTCCATCAGGTCATATTGATTCTGCTGGGCATTGGCGACATAGTCACCATGGGTAATGCACGGAACGCTATCAACCGATTCTCGCTTCTCGACGATTCGCTGGCTATCCGCCGTCATTTTCAGCGTTGAATAATCGTGCGCAGCCTCTTCCTCATCAAAAACGTCAGTAAACAGAAGTTTCTGTTCGTCAGTCAACTCCCCTTTCGGCTCAAACTGAATAGTGAACTGAGCAATATCGAAGCTCGATTTATTGTCATATTCAAATGTCATCATCTCGGCGCCATCAACAACGCCTTCTGAGACGCTCCAGTTTAGTTGATCGATTTTTACTGAATCCTTCTTACCTGGCTTTGGCTTCTTTCCACTTTTCTTAGTCGCTGCAAATGCGCATGTCGGACTCCAGCCGCGACCCGTAATTCCGAGTGGTAGAGAAATGCCGATTAGCGCCGCCGCGCTAAAAGCCAGAACTGCCGTAAATAACTTTTCCTTCATTACATACCCCTTGGTAGTCGTTTAACCTCCCCCTCGTCAAATAGCAGACGAATTGGCGACGTCGTGGCACTATTTGATTCAAGGGCGTGAACTGGATAAACATCGAGGGAAGGAGTGGGCCCTGTGCAATAAACTCCCCTCGTCAAAATGTCTAGCTAAAGAGGACGGGCAGACGGCGAACGGTCATATCCGTTCGCGTCCGCCCGTCTCCAACGATCAAACGTCGATGCGCTAACGTTCAAAAGCATTGCGGCCTCTTGCCTCGTAACCTCACCTCCTTCGAATGATTTGATGACATCGCGGTAGCTATCCGGACGTTCGAGCGTCGGTCTCCCAAATCTCACACCCCGCAGACGCGCCGACGCGATACCCTCCGCCTGGCGCTGCTTTATGTTTTCGCGCTCCACCTGAGCCACGTAGCTCAAAACCTGAAGCACCAGATCGGCAATAAAAGTCCCCGTAATTCCATTGGGTTGTTCGCGTGTATCAAGCAATGGCATATCGAGCACCACGATGGCAACGCGTTTGTCCGTCGTTAGGCGACGCCATTCATCGAGAACTTCACGGTAGTCGCGACCCAATCGATCGATACTCTTAATCACCAGAACGTCCCCTTCGCGCAGACGACGAAGAAGACGCCGGTACTGAGGACGCCTGAAGTCCTTTCCACTCGCTTTGTCAGCATAGATCAAATTCGTTTGGACCGGAAACCGCTCCAGCGCATCCAGTTGGCGATCCAGGTTCTGATCTGCTGACGAAACTCGAGCATACCCATAGATTCTGTTTTTCATGATTGCCCCTATCAGCCGCACGATGGCAGCTTCAGCTCATCTGAGAGCCCACTCACAATAGGGCGTGCAAATTTCGCGAATGGGTTGAACCCATTTTCGGGCTCCAACGTAAGCTATTCAAGCACCGCTTCGATAACGCACGACGCCAACCTAATACTTTGAAATAAAATTAATCGTTTTTACCTGAAATTAACTAGAATAAAATGAAGTTAAACGGCTGTGTGAAAGGAGAGCCTTGTGAAATATCTCGAGAACCCGTTTACCCCCAGTTTTGGTGAGGTTCCTGCCCATCTCGCTGGCAGACAACAGATTATTCGGGATTTGGACCGTGCCTTCTTGAGCCAGCGCAGGCGCCCAGAATTGACCTCGATCTTCTCAGGCGCGCGTGGAACCGGTAAAACCGCTCTCATGTCGTCGCTCGCGACAAGGGCGGAATCCCACGGCTGGATTGCCGTAAAGACAACCGCGCTCCCGGGAATGCTTGAGGAAATCGAGTTCGGGGCGAAACGCGCCGCAGCCCATCTCATCGACTCGTCCAACCACTTCGAAGTCACCGGTCTCGGAATTGCACCGCTCGGCAGCATCGAGGTCAATCGCGTTCACGATGCCTCAACCTGGCGTTATCGCATGAGCGACATCATCGACCAGCTCAACGAGGCGGGCACCGGTCTGCTCGTCACGGTTGACGAGGTGGACCCGACACTCGACGAGATGATTCAGCTCGCAGCCACGTATCAGCACTTTGTGACCGATGGGAAACGCGTCGCCCTGCTCATGGCGGGACTTCCCAACAACGTATCGACGCTACTGAACCACAAGACGGTCTCGTTCCTTCGCCGCGCCCAACAATATCATCTGGGTCGCATTGCCGACTATGACGTGCGCGAGGCCTTGATTCGCACAATTCAGGAAAACGATCGCCTGGCAGACGCAGAGGGAATCGATAAAGCCGTTCGCTCGATCTCTGGTTTTCCCTTCCTATTGCAACTCGTAGGCTACCGTGCCTGGGATCTCACAAGCAATTCGAAGGAAATCTCGTCACGCGACTTTGACCTGGGAATCAAAATCGCACGCGACGAGATGGACGACCGAATCCTCGCGGCAACCTATCGGGAACTCACTGCAGAGGACAAGCGATTCCTCATCGCCATGCTCGATGACGAGGAAGAATCCACCACCGCTGACCTTGTCGAGCGCCTTAAGCGTTCGCCGCAGCAGGTCTCCCGCTACCGACGCCGCATGATAGATGCCGGCATCATCGGGGAACGAGGACGAGGGCTCGTCGCATTTGAATTACCATTCTTCCGCGACTATCTCGCGGCTCAATGCGTGAAATAGGCATCAATGAGGCAAAGGGACTGTCCCTTTGTCACATTCGGTTATAGGTAGCGACCGGTGATACTTGCGGAGCAGGCTGCGATGTCGCCCGGCGTGCCGGCGCAGACGATTTGCCCGCCGGCGTCGCCACCGCCCGGGCCCATGTCGATCACGTAATCGGCGTTACGGATAAGGTCGAGATCGTGCTCGATCACGATAACCGTGGCGCCCTTAGCAACGAGGCCGTCAAACACGTTCAATAGCACCTGAACATCGAGCGGATGCAGGCCGATCGTGGGCTCGTCAAATACGAATACGGCATCATCCTGCACGCGGCCCATCTCGCTCGCGAGCTTAAGGCGCTGAGCCTCGCCGCCCGAGAGCGCCGGTGTGGGCTCACCAAGCGTGAGATAGCCCAAGCCCAGGTCGTGCAAGGTCTGCAAGCGCGCCTGAACCTTTTTGAGCCCCAGTGTGGCGTCGAGGGCCTCGTCCACACTCATGTCCATGAGCTGCGGCAACGTAAGCAGGCCCCCGTCCTTGCCCTCGCGATGGATATGCGAAGCCGCGTCTGCATAACGTGAGCCGCGGCATGCCGGGCAGACGATCTCGACATCGGGCAAAAACTGCACGTCGAGCGATATCGAGCCCGTGCCATCGCACGTAGGGCAGCGCAAGGCGCCGGTGTTGTAGCTAAAGGCGCCCGCCTTGTAGCCGGCTGCCTTGGCCTCGGACGTACGGGCGAAGGCGCGGCGCAGCTCATCATGGATGTCGGCATAAGTCGCCACCGTCGAGCGCACGTTGGCGCCGATGGGAGTGGCGTCAATCAGGTTGGCGCGGGCAATGCCTTCGGCATCGACCCAGCGCACATGGCTTGGCAGGCGCTCGCCAGCTGCCTGTGCCTTAAGCGCCGGGATGAGCGTCTCGAGCACCAACGTCGTCTTACCCGAACCCGAAACGCCCGTCACCGCAACGAGACGGCCGCGCGGGATATCGACTTCGAGCGGTTTGACGGTATGGATGGCATCAGTTGCCATGCGGATATGTCCCTGGCCGAACATTTCGTCGTCAGTCACCTGCGGACGCAAGCGCTTGGACTCTGCACGCAAAAACGGGGCGATGCGGCTGCCCCGCGATTGCTCGACCTCGTCTACCGTACCGGCAGCGATCACGTTACCGCCGCCCGCTCCGGCAACGGGGCCCATCTCGACCAAATAGTCGGCTTCCGCCAGTACGCGCGTATCGTGGTCGACAACAACCACGGTGTTGCCGTCATCAACCAGATCGCGCATCACGCCCACCAAGCCGTCGACATTGGCAGGATGCAAGCCAATCGAAGGCTCGTCCAGCACATAAAGCACGCCCGTCGATCGGTTGCGCACCACGCGGGCGAGCTGAACGCGCTGGCGCTCACCCGTGGAGAGCGTGGCACCGGCGCGATCGAGTGAAAGGTAATCGAGACCCAGATCGACCAGGCGACGGGCCACGCTCAAAAAAGAATCGCAGATATCCGTCGCCATGGGCTGCATCTCGGCCGGCAAGGATGCGGGCACCCCGTGCACCCACTCAATCGCCTCGCCCAGCGTCATGGCCGCCGCCTGCGCCAGATTGATACCGCGCACCTGGGGCTGGCGCGCGGCCTCGGAGAGACGCGTGCCACCGCAATCGCGGCATGGCCCCTCGCGTAAAAAGCGCGCAACGCGCTTGAGGCCCTTGTCGTCCTTAACCTTGGCGAGCGCATTCTCGACGGTATAGATAGCGTTGTAATAGGTAAAGTCGAGCGGCGTGGCGCCCTCGCCGTTTTTGGGAACGTAGAGAATATGCTTCTTAACCGCCGGACCATGGAACACGATGTCGCGCTCTTGAGGCGTGAGCTGGTTAAACGGCACGTCGGTGCGCACGCCCATCTCGCCGGCCACCTGCTTCATCAGATCCCACATGAGCGTGCCCCAAGGAAGCACCGCGCCCTCGTTGATAGTCTTTGACTCGTCGGGCACCAGGCTCGCCTCGTCCACCTCGCGCATAACGCCGGTGCCGCCGCAGGTGGGACACGCGCCACCGCTATTGAAAGCCAAATCCTCGGCACTCGGCGCGTAGAACTCGCGGCCGCACGTCGGACACGTGAGCGAAAGGCCTGCGGCCACGTTAAGGCTCGGCTCAACGCGCGCCCCGCAGTGCGGGCACACGTGATGGGCGCAACGGCTAAAGAGCAGACGCAGGCTATTGTTAAGCTCGGTCATGGTGCCAAAGGTGGAACGCACGCCCGGCACGCTGGGGCGCTGATGCAATGCGAGCGCCGCCGGCACGTGCAGCACCTCGTCCACCTGGGCGTGCTCGGCTTGCGTCAGGCGACGTCGAGTATAGGTGCTGAGCGCCTCCAAGTAGCGACGCGAGCCCTCGGCATAAAGAACCCCCAGCGCCAGCGAGCTCTTGCCCGAACCCGACACGCCGGCAATACCCACGAGCTTTCCCAGCGGGATATCGATATCGATGTCCTTGAGGTTGTGTACACGCGCTCCATGCACTTCGATAGCCTGCGGGCTCATCTTCTGTTCTGTCACCTTTATCACCCTACTCGTGCCATAAAATGCGATCGCTAATGTACGCGCCCAGCATGGGCACGGTAAATCGGACGAGGCCGTATCCGGCAGCCTCGATGACGCGCTCGCGAATCAGACTTGCGCGATATTTACTCGCCCAACTCTGAGTACGGTCGCAACGCTCAATGATGTCCGCCATGCGCGTCGGCTTGCCCTCGTCAGCCGCCATAGCCTCGATAAAGAGGCGCTGCGGACTGCGCAACCCGTAATACAAGGGAGCGTCCACTGCTTCATAGAACTCGGAGATGGCATCCGCGTGCCCAGCCTCAACATCGCGCTCTTCAATGACCTGCGAGTCACGCCGAACGGCAGATCGCCACATGTAATATCCCACGAGCTGAACCATATAGGGATGCCCCATGCTCTTGTGTGACGCAAGGTCCGCCGTCTCCGCGTCAACGTAAAGGCCAGCGTCTTTGACCGTCTGGATATATGAATCGCGCACCTTGGGCAAAGATATCGCCCCCAGCGTACGCTGCTGGGCACGCCGCAAAAACGTCACGCTCGGCTCTTCGAGCAGATCGTCAACCATGCTGGGCAAGCCGGCGAACACCAGCGCAAGACCGCGCTGGTCGCCATCGGACAAGCCCGTGGCATCCTGGTCTCCGAGCACCTGCTGATAGAGAACGGCAAGAGCCGCTAGCTCCTCGATAGACGCAGATTGCGCCTCGTCAATCGCAAACAGTATGCCCTTGCCTGGACCGAGCTTCTTGAGGCGCTCGTTGACCAGCCCTCGCAACGTCTCGCCCTTCGCTCGCGCCGCCTCGACCGACATCCGGCCAAACGACGGACCGAACTCCATTGACGTCACAACGGGTTTATTCGAACGAAGCGCGTCGGCCAATCGGTCGCATAAGCCAAGCGAAGCGGAATCGGAGACAACCGCCCATCCGCGCTCATTGGCTAGACGTTGCAGTTCCCGCAGGAGAACCGTCTTGCCGCAGCCGCGGTTTCCCGTAATGAGCATGAGCCTACCCGGCGCTCCGGCGCCGTTATCGAGCCCTTCCTCGAAATCTTCGATGACCGACTCGCGACCGATGAGTATTGGAGGCCGCTTGCCAGCAGTGGGCTTAAAGGGATTTGGATTCATGTCGGCCTCCTCGGATTGGCAAACCCTGGTAATAGTTATACCAACTTGTACCGAGTTATACCAATAGCATGTGACAAAGGAACTGTCCCTTTGTCACATGTGGCCGAAAAACTCGGCGTCTGTTGCTCGCCAGGGACGGAAGGTGGCGGGATCGACCTTTACGTGCGCTGCGGCGGGTACGTCGTACCATTTGACCGTGTAACCGGCACCGTGAGAGCAAAAGACCGAATCGGGCGTGTTGGGCAGATCGGCCTCTGGCTCATAGGCGGCCGCCTCGATGACGCGCTCGGCATCATGGCAAGCCGCATAGCCGGCGAACTCCAGGTACAGGTGCCCGCGACCGCTTGTGTAGGCGGCCACCTCCAGCGCATAATCCTGCACTTCGGATGCCGGCACGCGACCCACAAGCTTTGCCCGGTCTCCCGCCATCGCCGGTGGCTCGTACTCGGCACCCATGCGCGTGGCATCCGAGAGCGCCCGGCCCACGCACTCCCCCGGCACCTCGAGCTCAAAGTGGTACCACGGCTCCAACAGCACCGCCGCGCCGGCCTCACGCGCCTGCATGAGTCCCTGTCGAATCGCGCGATACGTGGCCTGGCGAAAATCGCCGCCCTCGGTGTGTTTGGCATGCGCACGGCCGCCCGTGAGCGTAATACGCACATCGGTGATGGGCGAGCCGGTCAGCACGCCCAAGTGATCGCGCTCCATGGCGTTGGTGAGTGCCAGACGCTGCCAGTTAAGATCGAGCTCGTCGGTCGAGGTCACGGTACCAAACTGCACGCCCGAGCCCGCCGGCAACGGCTCCAGACGCAGATGTACCTCGGCATAGTGGCGCAGTGGCTCAAAGTGGCCCACGCCCTCGACCGGCTGCGAAATAGTCTCCTTATAGAGAATGCCGCCGGGCTCAAACTCGACCGCAAGGCCAAAACGATCGGCAAGCACGCGCTGCACGACCTCGAGTTGCACGGCGCCCATCAGCTGCAAATGAATCTGCTCAAGATGCGTGTTCCAGCTTACGCCGAGCATGGGATCCTCGTCGGCAAGCTCGGCCAGCGCTTTGAACACGGCATGGACATCGTGTTCGCCCGGAAGCACCGTATAGGTGAGAACTGGCGCAATGACGGGCGCATCGCCCGCGGGCTCCGCGCCCAGGGCGTCCCCTGGGCGAACGTGTGCAAGGCCCGTCACGGCGCAGATGCCGCCAGCAGCAACTTCTTGGGCAAGCTCATACTTTTCGCCGTTATAGATGCGTACCTGGTCGATCTTTTGCTCCCAAGTGGAGGCGCCAGAGCATCCCTCGACAGCTTGCTTTGCACGCAGTATACCGCCCGTCACCTTGACCCAGGCAAGACGCTCGCCACGGTCTCCACGACTCACGCGGTAGACACGCGCGGCGAACTCCTGGGGCCATGTTCGCTCGTGCATCAGAGTGCATATGCCGTCGAGTAGCTCGTCCACGCCTTGGTCCTTGAGCGCCGAGCCGGCAAAGCAGGGAAAGAGCTTGCGCTCGGCGACCAACCGCGAAAGCGTGGCAGTCGAAAGCTCCCCTGCGTCGAGAAACTCGTCGAGCGCCGCCTCATCCAGCGCTGCTGCGTCCTCCTGAACGGCACCGCCCGCCAACAGTTCATTGGCATCCAGGCACCCCTCGGAGAGACGCCGCCCCAGCTGTGCCAGCAAAACATCGCGGCCGGGATTCTCCAAATCGACCTTGTTGATAAAGATGAACATCGGGATGTCATAGCGCGCAAGCAGGCGCCACAGGGTTTCGGTGTGCCCCTGCACACCATCGTTGGCACCCACGACCAAAATCGCATAGTCGAGCGCACACAACGTGCGCTCCGCCTCGGCAGAAAAATCGACATGTCCCGGCGCATCCACGAGCATGACGTGGGTATCGCCATGGTCGAGCACAGCCTGTGACGAGAAGATCGTGATGCCGCGCTCGCGCTCGATCTCGTTCGTATCTAGATGCGAATCGCCATCGTCAACGCGGCCGCGCTTGCGAATGCGGCCCGCGTTAAACAGCATGGCCTCGGCCAGCGTGGTCTTGCCGGCATCGACATGCGCCAAGATTCCAACGACCGCTTGCTTCGACATGGCTCTCCTCTTATTGCAAGCCCATCGCACGCGGCAACGGGCATCCTCGTTCCACACTGGATGATACAATTTACGAGCCGGCGGGCGAAGCGGGCCCTATCCCCCGACCGAGCTCATCGCCCCGCGTTGCCGCGCGGCGATTTTCGTAGGTTCGCGCCTTGCGAAAGCCGGCTTGCAAAACAGTGCAGCAACCAAAAATGGCCCCGCTCGGGGCCATTTTCGTTCGCGCGAATTGTTGATACGCGTCTCCGCTCTTATGCCTCACGCAGCCAATCGAAGGCAACGCGCGGAGTGCCATCGGACACATACACGACGCCGGCGCGCTCAAACCCCGCCTTGATGCTCGCACCCTGCATGGGCAGGTTGTCCTGATGCGTGTCGATACGCAGGTGATCGGCACGCTCTTTAGCAAAGGCAAACATCGCAGCCGCGATACCGTGCACGGTGCCATCGGACGCCACACGGTGCAGCACGGCGTACGGAGTGTCGCTGCGCCATTGACCATCCTCAATTACGTCATAGCACTCGTCCGGGCCCGGCAAAAAGGCAAACGTCGCCACCACGCGGCCGTTGACTTCGAACACATAACTGCCTCCGGCAGCGATATCGGCAGCCAGCTGCTCGACCGAAGGCGTACCCACCGGCCACTGCGTAGCATTACCGTGCGCGCGCATAAAGGCGCGTGCTACATCATAGATAGCCATGACAGTGGGAATGTCGGTATCGAGTGTTTTTCTGATCATCACGCGGCGACCTCACGTTTATTGGTATCACTTTGATTGGGCAATGATACCAACGTTTGGAGAAGGGTGCGAAGCAGATGGGAAGCAAAAAGCGAGCCGCCTGGTCAAAGGCCAAAAGCGAGTTTTTGGGCGCTGCCACCGGCGGCGATATGAGCGACCTGTTTGCGCGCGAGAATGATCGCCGCGACGCCCTGGACGCCGAGCGCGATGAAGCCTGGCGCTACAAGTCGTGCGAGCGCAAAAACCGTTACGACACGCGCGCCGAGGCCGAGGCAGTTATGGCCGACTGCGAAAACCGTGGACGGCGCGGTTTGGCCTGCTACAAATGCGAATACTGCGGCGGATGGCATCTGACGTCGCACCCATGGAAATAGGCGCCTCATCGGCACGGCACTGACGGAGCGCCAACCATCGCGCGCAAGCTACGGGCGCGGCGGCACCAAAACATCGTAACGAACGGCCTTGCCCGCAAGTTGATAGCTCGGCTTAACGCCGGCAAGCAGCGGCCCCTTCACCGGCCGCTTAATAACGACCTTGCGCGGGTGCACCGCAAGCGCAGCTTCGACCAGCGTCTCCTCATCGGCGCACGGCCGTTCCAGATGATGCAAGAGTTGGAACTTCTTTTTAACCGCCGCGCTCTTGGTGCGCCCGGGAAACATGGGGTCCAGATACACCACGTCGGGAGCGGTGAGCTCGCTCTGCCCGATCAGCTCAGCTGTATGGCGAAGGCCGGCAATGCTGTCCTCGCCCGCATGTAAGCGCATGCGCGCCACGGCTGTCGCAAGCGCCGGATCATCTGCCGCGCGATCCAAGGCATCCTTGAGGAGCGCCGCGATCACGCAATCCTGTTCATACAGATCGACGGTAAAGCCCGCGGCCGCCAACAGCAGCGAATCCTCGCCAAAGCCTGCCGTGGCATCAATCGCCCATGGGCGCTCGATGCCTTTTACGCGCGCGGCCTTTACCAGCAGCTCTTGCTGCAGACGGCCTTGCTTGAGTCGCGGCAGCATGCGGCCAAAATCGGCACGCAGCTCCATCGTGCCGTCGGTGAGCGTGAGGCCCTCGGGCTTCCCGGTCAGCTCAAGCCCCGCGGCCCGAGCAACAGAAAAGGGATCGACGACGCCCATGGGTACTCCTTAGCAAGCAAAACGAATACGTGGGCGCCGTTCATGACGACACCCAACCGTCCGCTATTGTCCCACATGTGACATGGCCCACAGCATCCCAATGCAAAGCACCGCCATCAATCCCGTGCACACGGCAGCGATCACGGAATCACTCATGCGCCTTCCCAACGACCGCGGCTCACGCACTTGCTTGACTCCGTACATCATGGCTTCTCCTTCGGTCCAGCTCTTACCATGACCCCATCATCGCAGCGCCGCGCATACGCTGCCATCGATTTGACTTACGCCCAGCTTTCCTTTTTGAAAGGTTGGACCGTGCGGGCAAGAGACGCTTTCAAACGCATGCATCGCCCCGTTGAACTACAATGTGCTTCACGATATGTGCCGCAACCTGGGTGCGACAGATTCTCCGCGCCCGCATCGAAAGGACCAGCTATGAGCGCTGCTCGCAAGACACTCAAAATCCTTGCCCTGATTTATTTTGTTCTGGGCATCGCCAGCCTCGTCATCGGAATTGCCGGCATTGTTACCGGCAATTTTGGATCCGCTTACGGATCGAACGCCACACTCGCCGCTGTTGTGGTGATTGTTAAGGGCCTCGTCGACCTTGCCGCAGGCGTCGCCGGTATCAAGGGCGCCAACAAGCCTTCGCAGGTAGACGGCGCATTTAAGCTCGGTATCGTTGCCGCGGCAGCCACGCTCCTCCAAGCCGTGCTCACGCTTCCCGCACTCGGCGGCAGCTCCGTCAATATCATCGCCTTTGTCATCGTGGTCTACGACCTGTTCTTTGTTCAGCAGGCACACGCCGTTAAGGCCGAGAACAAGGACCGCCTGTAAGCGCCCGCTTCTCATAACCTCTGTTGCAACCAAGCAACTAAAAAGGGCCGATCGCGCATCTCCGCGGTCGGCCCTTTGCGTTTGCCCAGATAAAACCTGCCAAAACAAACCTGTCCCTTTTTGGCAGGTTAGTGACGGTACTCGGCGATGATGAAGTCGATGTCAGTCTGAAGGGTATCGAGGTTTGCCAGGCGCTCTTTGTCGGCAGGGCGTGTGCGGTAGTAGTACGGCGTCATCTGGAACACCGCCTCGATGTCGGCCTGGGTCTGAAGCGTAATATTCGCAGACACCCGCTGCGTTCCAACCAACTCGAGCTCGGTGGTCTTCGGCAACTTCTCATCGTTAAGGTACGGCGTGTCGTAGAGTACCTCCTTGAGCCCAAACAGATGGCGGGCGCCCGGCACCACGGTATAGAGTGAGCCCTCGGGCGCCAGCACGCGGGCAAACTCGCGCTCGTTAAAGGGGGCAAAAAGCTCGGTCACCATATCGAAGGCGCCATCGGCCACGGGAATGTCCTTCATATTGGCCACGAAATAGGTCGCATCGCCGCGCTTGGCGGCCAGGCGCACCATCTCTTTGCCCAGGTCGAAACCGTAAGCATCCACGCCCGGCACCGCGCCCATGGCGCTGGTGTAGTAGCCCTCGCCACAGCAAATATCGAGCAACGTCATGGGGTCGTTCGTAGACGCGGCGCGCCCAGACACCTTCTTGCGCACCAGCTCAACCATCGCATCGCGCA
The DNA here is from genome assembly GCA_937923795.1 of uncultured Collinsella sp. GTDB lineage: Bacteria > Actinomycetota > Coriobacteriia > Coriobacteriales > Coriobacteriaceae > Collinsella. The sequence continues at coordinate 51,242 of CALDWI010000046.1, read as the reverse complement.
ACGGCGCATAGTAGCCACGGTTCAGGAAGTCACGACGGCTGCGTGCCTGCGACTTGGGATCGCCCATGGAGTCGCCGCTCTTGGACGAACGTAGTAGATATAGATAGCCCTCGCGAGCTCGGTCAAACCGGTGTCCGCCCGCACATGCAGCACCACGCTCGTCGTCCACCAACGGCTCATGGCAAACGGGACACAACAACATGGCAACTCCTTAGCGCGAACAACACAACGCCCACCATTGTCGCACGCCTTCCCCACCTAGTCATTGGGGACGTTCTTGAATGACTAGTTAGAAGAGATAAGGAGTGTCCCCAGCTGCCGACAGAAAAGGAACGTCCCTAAGTGCCGACTGGTTGCATTAGGAGTATCATCGTCTGCGCAAATAAGCACAAAAAAGCATGTTAGAGATTGAGAGCGCATGGCTGACACCGTATCTAAGCACATTGACATGACCACCGGCTCGCTGTGGCGCAATATTCCTTTGTTCGCCTTCCCCGTGGCCGCCACGAGCATCCTGGAGCAGCTGTCGAACCTCATTGCCACGGTCATCATCGGCAACTTCTCGGGCGACCAGGGAACCCTCGCCATGGCGGCGGTCGGCTCCAATGTTCCGCTTACCAGCCTTATGCTCAACCTGTTTATTGGCATGTCGCTTGGCTCCAACGTGGTCATCGCCAACGCTATCGGCCGCAACGATCAGAACATGGTCAAACGCGCCGTCCATACCTCGATTTTAATGGCACTCGTGGGCTTTGTCGTCATCGCTCTGGGCGAGATCTTTGCCGAGCCCATGCTCGCCGCGCTCAACGTTCCCGCCGAGACCATGCCGCTCGCCTCACTCTATCTACGCGTCTTTTTGCTGAGCATGCCCTCGATCTTGCTCTACAACTTTGAGGCCGCGATCTTCCGCTCCGTCGGCATCACCCGCATGCCGCTGCAGGCGCTTGCCGTGTCCACCGTCCTCAACATTGGCCTGGATCTCATCTTTGTCCCTGTACTCCACTGGGGCGTCGCGGGCGTCGCCATCGCCACCGCCATCGCTTACACCGTCAGCGCCGCTACGCTCTTTATCCGCCTACTCAAGACCGACTCCGTCGTCCGCGTCACCCCACGCGACCTGGCTATCGACCCCGTCGCCCTCAAGCGCATCGTCAAGATCGGCCTGCCCGCCGGCATCCAAAGCGCCGTCTTTGCCGTCGCCAACATCATCATCCAGTCTGCCATCAACAGCCTGGGCACCGAGGTCATGGCGGCATCGAGCGCCGCCATGAGCCTGGAGTACGTGTGCTACAACCTGCTCAACAGCTTTAGCCAGGCGTGCACCACCTTTGTGGGACAAAACCACGGTGCCCGCCAGATCGATCGCTGCACCAAAACGCTTAAGGTCTGCCTGGTCGAAGGCGGTATCGTTGCACTCACCACGATCATCGTTATTGTCGGCCTGGGACGCGAGATCTTGTCGCTGTTCAACAGCGATCCCAACATCGTCTCGATCGGCTATATCCGCGTGTGTTCGATCTTCCCGGCGTACGCCTTTAGCATGTTCTACGAAAACATGTCCGGCTACCTACGCGGCTTTGGTATCTCGCTCACGCCCGCCCTCATCACCATGATCTGCGTCTGCGGCATCCGCTTCTATTGGGTGTTCTGCGTGTTCCCGCACTTCCGCACCTTTGCGAACATCATGATGGTCTACCCCATCAGCCTGGGCACCACGGCGTTCTTTATGGTCGTGGCGGTGCTACTCTGCCACCCGGCACGCACCTATCGCGCCACCCAAGCCAAAGCGACAGCCCGCTAAACACCGCACCCAACGCTACGCCAGTCATTAATTGACAATATGCGAGCTCATATAGTCGATAAAGCGCCTCGTGGCGATAGGCATGGTGTCCCAGCTGCGCCAGGCGGCTACCACGTCGCGCGAGGGGGCATGCACGATGGGCCGCACACAAATATCGGCTCGCATGCCCTCCACAGTACGACGGTAGAGCATGCTCACGCCTAGGCCCTCCTCCACCATCGCCATGATGGTGTAGTCGTCGGTGACCTCGCTCGTCACGTGCGGCGACAGGCCATGCGCCGCGAATGCATCGAGCACCAGGCTCTGTTCGCCCTCATCCAGCAGTACAAACGGCTCGGACGCCAGGTCGGCGAGTGTCACCTTTTCCTTTGCCGTCAGCGGATGCGCGGCCGGCAACAATGCCACCAACTCGTCGTGATAGACCACGCGCTTCTCGAGCCCAGCGGTAAATCCGCGTGCCGTAAAGCAAAAATCAACCACGCCATCGTGCACCCACTGGGCGTTGCGCGTGTAATCGCCCTGCTTGAGGGTAAAGCGTACGCCCGGGTGCAGGGCTCCAAAATCGCGGATCACGCGCGGCAGCACGGTACGACTCACGTTGGTAAACGTCGCAATGCGAATATCAGTCGACGAAAGCCCCAGCAGCTCCTGGCGCTTGCCCTCGAGCTCGGCCTCGGCGGTCACAATCTGGCGCAGGTACGGCAGATATTGTTTACCGTCGCGCGTAAGCGAAACGCCCTGCTTACCGCGCTCGATAAGCGTGGTGCCCAGCTCACGCTCGAGCGCCTTAACGGCCTGGCTCACCGCGCTTTGCGTATAGCCCAGCTCGTCCGCCGCGCCCTTAAGACTTCCGCGATCGACCACTATACAAACAATCTGATACCGAGATGCCATCGTGCCTCCACATCAATGCAGCCGTAAAACGTTTTGCCAGGGCTTTTTCTGCCTACTTTAGCGTTTCTTAATCATACTGAAGATACATTCGCTTTACTACATCCATATCTGGGAGGAGAATCCTTTTTACGAAACCGTTCTGTAACAAAAGGAGCCCCATGGATCGCAAAAAAGCAATCGCGCTCTCATTTTCCGTTCCCGTCGCATGGGGCTTTTCGTACCCCCTTATGAAGATCGGCATGGACAGCATGAACGCCACGAGCATCGTTGCGCTGCGTTGCATTATCGCCTTTGTGGTCTGCCTGCTGCTCTTCCACAAGCACGCGTTGCGCATTAACCGCGACCTTATGGTCCGTGCCGCCATCATCGGCGCCATTATGGCAACCGAGCTCACCTGCATGTGCCTGGGCTCCAGCCTCACCTCTGCCTCCACTGCCGGCTTTTTGCAGAGCCTGACGGTCGTGATCGTGCCGTTTGCCAACGCAGCTCTGCTGCGTCGCGCCCCCGAGCGCAAGGTGCTCATCGGCACGGCTATCGTCACCTGCGGCATGCTGCTGCTCTCGGGCGCCGACTTTACCAGCCTGAATCCCGGCGCAATCATCATGCTGCTCTCGGCCTTTATCTATGCCAGCCACATTATCGTGGCCAAGCGCTTTGTCGAAGAAGTCGATCCGCTGGCTCTGGGCGTTTGGCAGCTAGGCTTTGGCGGTTTGTTCTCGGGCGTCGCGGCATTCACCTTTGGCGGCTTTACGCTTCCCAGCACGCCGGGCGAAATCGTGGTCGTCGTCGCGCTCGCACTCATCTGCTCTGCCTACGGCTTTATCACCCAGACACTCGTGCAGCCCCATGTGCCTGCCGAGACCACCGGCTTCGCCTTCTCGCTCGAGCCGGTCTGCTCCGCCGTCTTTTCGTTCTTCTTGGTTGGCGAGGTCCTGAGCCCCATCGCCTTCTTTGGCGCCGCCCTCATTCTCACCGGCGTCATGGTGGCAACCGTCGAGCTTCCGCGCCTTCGCGCACATGGACAGGCTCGCATGGCAGGAGCGCCCGAGCACGTCTCGTAGACCCCACTCTTCATACAGCCGCGGCATAAAGGCAACCGGTGCGCCTTTACAATAGATGCCAACAGAGCATCTGACGTAAAGGAGCCCCATGGACACCGCGACCCGCGACCGCAACATAGCGACTTGGCTGGGCGATGCGCCGCAGCCGGTACGTGACACTACGAACCAGATGCTCGAGCGCATCGCCCTTTTGCGTGCCGAGCAGACTATCTACCCGGCACAAGACGACATCCTCAATGCCCTCGCCTACACGCCGGCCGACCAGGTCAAAGTTGTCATCTTGGGTCAAGACCCCTATCACGGACCCAACCAGGCAATGGGGTTGTCGTTTTCGGTCCCCGCGACGCAAACCAAGTTGCCGCCGAGTCTGCGCAACATCTATAAAGAACTCAATGCCGATCTGGGCTGCCCCATTCCCGCCACGGGAGACCTAACCCCATGGGCACAACAGGGCGTCCTACTCCTTAACACTACGCTCACTGTGCGCGAGCATGCCGCCAACTCGCACGCCAAACTGGGCTGGAGCACGCTCACCGACTACGTTATCGAGCGCTGCTGCCAGCTGCCCCAACCGGTAGTCTTTTTGGCATGGGGTCGCTTTGCCCAGCAGATGGTCGAAGGCAAGCTCGTCGCAACTGGTGCGGGCAAGGCAACCAGCAAGTTCTGTCTGGCCTCCACGCACCCCTCGCCGCTTTCGGCCAACCGTGCCACGGCAGAACTCCCCGCCTTTATGGGGTCGCGTCCCTTCTCGGCGGCCAATCGGCTACTCGAACAGCACGGCTCGACCCCCGTCAACTGGACTTGCCTCGGCTAAAAATCGATACATCAAAAACGCGCCCGACGGCTTTCCATCGGGCGCGTTTCCTATTCGGGCCAAATAAATTGCGTGCGGCCGGCCTCGCCGCCATCGATCAACAGGCTCTGCCCGGTCATAAACCGGTTGGTCACGCCCACAAAGTAGATCCACTCGGCGATCTCGTGTGCGGTAGCCCAGCGTTTAAGCGGCGTGAGCTCCATAATCTGGTTCCACAGGTGTTCGTCTTCCATCACGCAACGGTTGAGCGGCGTGATAACGCCACCCGGGTCCACACTGTTGGCGATGGCCTGCGGCGCCAGACGGTTTGCAAGGTTCTTGGTGTAGGCGATAACGCCGCCCTTGCTAGCGGCATAGGCGGGAAACTCCGATCCCGTATGTCCGCTCGCGGACCCCACATTGACCACGGATTTGATAGCCGGTGCCGACTTGGCGGCGAGCCCCTCCCCCACAAAGGCATAGCGCTCGGTCACGTTGATGGTGCCACGCAGGTTGGCGGCGATGTCGTCGGCGGAATCCTGCGTACCGGCAACGTTCACGATTACCTGGGGTTCAAGGTCGCCTGGAAACGAGTCCGGCTCGCGGACGTCAACGATCAGATGGCGGTAGCGCTCGTGTTCGATCGCCGCCGACAGCAAATCAAAGCCTACGACCTCGTGACCCTCGTCCAAAAAGCGCTGCACGCATGCGGCTCCGATACCGCCCGATGCGCCCGTGATCAAAACCCGCATACTTGCTCCTTAGGCGGTTGCGTGGCGCTCGAGGTACTCGGAGCCCACATTCTCGCGCTCCCAGCCGCGCACGACCTTGTAGCCCACGGGGCTCAGGAAGACCTCGCACAGCAGCTCGGCAACAGCGCCGGTCAGCGAGCACATAAGGACCTGCACCCAGGTCCAACCAAAGAACGTATGGCTCACCACAATGGCAAAGACCAAGTTGTCGATAAACTGGCCAACACCCGTAGACACATAGGAGCGGAAGGCAAAGCTCGCAAAGTTATTCTTTTTGAGCATACGGCCAAGCGACTGGTTGAGCGTGGAGTTAACCACGGCAGAAACGAGCATTGCCAGCGAAGAGCCCAGCACCACGTACCAGGTGCCGCCGATGGTGGCGTTAAGAGCGGTGTTGACCTCGATCATGCCCGTGTCGTAGTAAGCGCCCCACATGCCGGGCGTGAGCGAGCATGCCCAAAAGCACAGGCTCACGGCAAGGTTGACCAGCAGCGCGAGAATAGAGATTTTGATGGATGCCTTGGCACCAAAGCGCTTGCAGATCATGTCCTGGCACAAAAACGAAACCCAGCTCACCACAAAGCCGCAATCGAGTGCCAGATACGGCAGGCTGATGAGCTCTTTGTTGGCCAGCAGGTTCATCATGATGACGCTCACGAAAAACAGCGAAACCGTTGCCGCGGGAATGCTCCGCAACAGGACCTTGTAGTCCTCCATGACCTTCTTGATCATTATGTACTCCTTTGGTTTTAGGTTTAACGAGCAGGATATCGGACCCGAACTGCTCGGACGCCCCGGTCTTGAGACGACGGTGGGTATGATAGCCGCTCACACGGCATCAGGCAAGTAAATGGCGCGGCAGCCCCGCAGGGTCACCGCGCCGATGCGTTAAAAGGCCACGTTGCCAAACTCCGACAGGATAAGGTCGGGGTTGTGGTCGGTTGCCCAGTCCACGTTCCACGGGCTCGTGAACAGCAGCAGCTTGCCGCCGCGCATGTCCTCGACGCGCAGCGTGTCGCGCGTGAGCGAAAGGCCCGGGATATCGATGGTGTCGGGGTCGTTCTGGATCCAGCGGATGTCTGTATAGGGCAGCGGCTGGCGACGAACCTCAACACGGTACTCAGCCTTGAGACGGCGCTCAAGCACCTCAAACTGCAGCACGCCGACCACGCCCACGATGACGCTCTCCATACCGGCACCCAGCTCGCGGAAGATCTGGATAGCTCCCTCCTGGGCAAGCTCCTCCATGCCCTTGACGAACTGCTTGCGCTTGAGCGTATCGACCTGCGTAATGCGAGCGAACATCTCGGGGGCAAACGTCGGGATCTGCGGATACTGCACGTGGCGCTTACCGGAGCACACGGTGTCGCCGATGCTAAAGATACCCGGATCGAACAGGCCCACAATATCGCCCGCGTACGCCTCGTCCACGATGGCGCGGTCATCGGCCATCATCGAGGTACCCGTGGCAAGCTTGAGCTTGCGGTTGCCCTGCACGTGGAAGGCGTCCATGCCGCGCTCGAACTTGCCCGAGCAAATGCGCACAAAGGCGATGCGGTCGCGGTGGTTCTTGTCCATGTTGGCCTGGATCTTAAACACAAAGCCGCTAAAGTCGTCGCGGCAGGGATCGACCGGCTCGTTGGTGAGCGTATCGGTATAGGCGCGCGGCGTCGGGGCCAGGCGCAGGAACTCCTTGAGGAAGGGCTCCACGCCAAAGTTGGTGAGCGCCGAGCCAAAGAACGCCGGGCTTAGCTTGCCGCAGGCCACGGCATCCAAGTCGAGCTCGTCGCCGGCACCATCGAGCAGCTCGATGTCGTCCATCAGGTTCTTATGGTTCTCTTCGCCGATGAGTTCGTCCATGGAAGGATCGCCCAGCTCGGCCTCGACCTCGGCGACCTTCTTGGTGGCGTTGGCGTGGCCGTCGCCCTCAAAGGCGATAACGCGACGGGTCTGGCGATCGAACACACCGCGGAAGTTGCGACCGCTGCCAATCGGCCAGTTCATGGGATACGTATTGATGCCCAGGACATTCTCGATCTCTTCCATGAGCTCAAACGGATCGCGGGCCTCGTGGTCGAGCTTGTTCACAAAGGTGAAGATGGGAATGTGGCGCAGCGTGCAGACCTTAAAGAGCTTTTTGGTCTGGGCCTCGACGCCCTTGGCGCCGTCGATGACCATGACCGCGGCGTCGGCGGCCATAAGGGTACGGTAGGTATCCTCCGAAAAGTCCTGGTGGCCGGGGGTATCGAGAATGTTGACGCAGGCGCCGTTATAGGTGAACTGCAGCACCGAGGAGGTAACGGAAATACCGCGCTCCTTCTCGATGTCCATCCAGTCCGAGACGGCATGCTTGGCCGAGCTCTTGCCCTTGACCGAGCCGGCGGTCTGGATGCTGCCGGTATAGAGCAGCAGCTTCTCGGTAAGCGTGGTCTTACCGGCGTCCGGGTGGCTGATGATCGCGAATGTGCGGCGCGACGAGATTTCATCCGACAGGCTTGCCATGCGGATCCTTTCTTGCATTGAGTGCATTACGTCGTTGTAACCGCACTATTGTAGCCGCGAAATCCCGCTCTAGGGCACCTATCAGGACAAATTCATCAGTCAGAACGTGAACGGCTAGTTATCGAAAGTATTCTGCAGCAGACTGTCTCAATCTGTAACAAGCAGAGCTTATTTGGCCCCCCATCTGTTACAGATTGAGACAAACAAACTTGCCCACCGACACAATCTCAATCTGTAACATCTGGCCGCCCAAATTGGGTCTAGCTGTTACAAATCGAGATAAACGGAAAAGCAGGCAGCCAATGTCTCGTTCTGTAACATCTAGCCGCGCAAATCGACTCTTACTGTTACAGATTGAGACAAATAGGCAGGCGGGAAAATAACATCTCAATCTGTAACAGCTGGCGACCAAAAACGGATCCAGATGTTACAGATTGAGATTGTTTTGGAGCAAGCGCGGCGCCGATGGTCTATTCCACATTTAGCTCTTGCATAACTGTGCATAGTGTATATATACTGTGCTTACCGGTTATATACACGTGTAGCCCAACAGCTAAGGAGCCGCTGTGGACATCATCCTATCCAATTCGAGCGATAAGCCCATCTACGAGCAGATAACCTCGCAGGTCAAAGCTCAGATCTTATCGGGCACGCTCGCTGCGGGAGCCAAACTCCCCAGCATCCGTGCACTCGCGAGCGACCTGGGCGTGAGCGTCATCACCACCAAGCGCGCCTACGCCGACCTAGAGCAACTCGGGTTTATCTGCACCGTGCAGGGCAAGGGCTGCTTTGTCGCCGAGGGCAACCAGGAACTCTTGCGCGAAAACCAGCTCTGCCATATCGAAGAGCTACTTGCGAAAGCGGCGAGCCAAGCCGAAACCCTGGGCGTCACGCGCGACAAACTGCACGAGATGCTCGACCTGGTAGCCCCCGAAACCATGCAGTAGCCATCTGAAAGAAAGGCTATACCATGCAAAACCTTTTAGAACTCAAAGGCATCTCACGCCGTGTGAGCGACCGCTTTTCACTACGCGACGTCACGCTCGCTGTGGAGCCCGGCCAGATCGTTGGCTTTGTAGGCGCAAACGGCGCCGGCAAGACAACGACCATTCGCGCCGCGCTCGGGCTTATAAAGCTCGATGCCGGCGAGGTGCACCTGTTTGGGCAGCGCTGTGGCGCCGACGCGCCCGATGAATCGCAACGCCATCTACGCTCCCGCGTCGGTCTTGTCCTGGACACGTGCCCCTTCCCCTCCACGCTCAGGGTGGGCCAGATCGAGTCGCTCGTAGGCCCGACGTACCCCACATGGGACCGCGAAACGTTCGCCGGATTCATCAACCGATTTGGCCTCGATCCCAAGACAAAGGTCAAGGACCTCTCCCGCGGCATGGGCATGAAACTGCAGCTTGCCTGTGCACTCAGCCACAATGCCAAGCTGCTCGTTTTGGACGAAGCCACCGCGGGCCTCGATCCCATGGCACGCGAGGAGCTGCTCGATGAGCTGCTTGCCTTTGTCGCCGACGGCCAGCACAGCGTGCTGCTCTCGAGCCACATTACGTCCGACCTCGATCGTGCCGCCGACCGCATCATCTGCATCGATAACGGTTCGATTGTGTTTGATCTGCCGCGCGAGGACATTACCGACCGCGCCGGCATCGCCCACTGCACCCAAGCACAGGCCGCCGAGCTTATGGCTTGCGTCGAAGGTGCCCGTGCCGCCCACCACGCCTATAGCGTGGACGTGCTCGTGCCCAACCGTCGCGAAACGCTCGAGGCCTTCCCCGAGATTCCCTGCGATCGGGCAACCATTGACGACTATCTGCGCCTCATGCTGAAAGGGGCTTCGAAATGAAACGCGCCTTTATGTCCGAGCTCGCTATCGTTCGCACGCTCGTCCCGAGCATCGCGGGCGTCGGCCTGTTCATATTCGTCGTGCTGACCCTTGCCAACGCATCGGACGGCGATTCCGGCATGAGCGCTGGCGCCTGCGCGGTCAGTGCCATGTCACCCATCATGGTCATGAGCTCGCTGGCCGGCTTCGACAATCAAAACGGTTGGGAGCGCTATCGCGCAACGCTGTCTCTCTCGCGTAAAGACATCATCTGCGCACGCTACCTGAGCATCATTGTCTTCTCGGCTGTCACGGCGTGCGCCGCCGCGCTTCTGAGCATCGTCTCCTTCCCGCTCTTCAACAGCGCGGGTATCCCGTTGACGGGACAGATTGTCTTTGAGATTGCAATAGCCTCAGCAGCATCGATGCTCATCTCCCTCATGATGGTGTTTTTGGCACAGCCGCTGTTCTTTCGATTTGGACACATGGAGGCTCTGCGCCTATCCGTTGGCCTGTTTGCCATGCTCGGATGCCTTGCCATGGCCACGCTGAGCTCCTCCAACCCCATCAGCAACTGGCTCATGTCGATTGCCGGAGCGAATCCCGACCCTGCCGTTCTGGGCTGTCTGTGTGCAGGCATCGCCGCACTTGCCCTCGCGCTATGTGCAATCAGCTGCGCCGTCAGCACCAAGGTCTATCGGGCACGCGACCTGTAATCGACAGCCAAAGGGCTTGGGCTGCACGCCACCTCATTTACTAGATAAGACGAAGCAGCAACAACGTCGCTACCGCCCTTCACGGCATGCCGTTTAGCTCTTGGCAACCAAAGAGAAGTCGACAGCATATCGACAATTCGAGCCTTCACCAAATGGCTCCCCGGAACATAACCCCCGTCTCGCCGCGGCCATATCAAACCTTCATGGTGGGGCGGTATCCTCATGTCCATAAAACTCGCAGGATAAACCCATTATCCAAGGAGGCACCGCACCCGTGTCGTGGGTTGTCGCAGCATTTGCGTCAGCATTCTTTGCCGGCATCACATCCATCTTGGCCAAATGCGGCATCAAGCAGACCGACTCCGATGTCGCGACGGCCATTCGCACCTGCGTGGTGCTCGTTTTCGCCTGGGCAATGGCGGGCATTTCTGGATCCATTGGAACCATTGGCAGCATCGAACCCAGATCCTGGCTCTTTCTCGTCCTCTCGGGACTCGCTACCGGTGCTTCGTGGATCTGTTACTTTAAGGCGTTGAGCATCGGAAATGTCAATAAGGTCGTACCGGTCGACAAGATGAGCACCGTGCTCGCCGCGCTGGTCGCCATCGCGCTTTTTGACGAGACGAGCAACCTTGCGGTTAAGCTCGTGGGAACCGCTGCCATCACCCTCGGCACGTTTTTAATGATCGAGAAGAAGCAGTCCGCCGAACCCGAGCAGCAGCAAGACCGAACCTGGCTCGCTTACGCCCTCGGCGCCGCCGTGTTCGCGGCACTCACCTCCGTCCTCGCCAAGATCGGCATCGAAGGCGTCGAGTCAAACCTGGCCACGGCAATCCGCACCTGCGTGGTACTGGTTATGGCATGGGCAATCGTGGCAGCCAAGGGAAAACTGGAGCAGGTCACGCACGTTGACCGGCGCGAACTCACATTTCTCGCAACATCGGGCATCGCGACTGGAGCATCGTGGCTGCTCTATTACTATGCCATCGCTGCAGGCCAGGTGAGTGTCGTGGTGCAGATCGACAAACTATCGATTGTCGTATCGGTGCTATTTGCGCGCCTGGCATTCAACGAAAAACTCTCCCGCCGCAGCGCCATCGGTCTCGCCCTCATCGTACTGGGCACCGCCGCGCTTGCAATTTGGAAGTAGCGCCGATACCGAACGAAATCCAGTCCACCCGCAAATCCGTGACACAGCGCCCGCACCGGACTTGAGATGTTTGTACTGACTGCGCGCTACCGTGCTACTTGCGCAGCGGCTTGGGCAGCGGGATGCCGGCGGCGATGACGGCCGCGATAATCATGCAGACGATACCCTTGAGTGGGAAACACATAAGCAGCAGGCCCACAACCATGACAGGCTGGCGCATGACGGCGCCCATCGTCGATGCCGTGCAGACGGCGACGCAAAAGACCGGATCTGCGCCGGTGAGGATGGCAAGGCCATAGCCCAGGCTTACGCCCGAGAAGATAACGGGGAAGAAGTGGCCGCCGCGCCAACCAAGGTTGATGAGGGCGGGCGTCAGCATGGCCTTAACAAGACCGGTCGCGATAAGCACGCCGGCGGGAATGGTGAGGTAGGTCTCCATAAGTACATCGGCCTGCGTCTCGCCGGCAAACATGGTGTAGGGCAAGACCGTGCCGCAGATGGCGAGCGCCAGACCAGCCAGCATGGCCTTGACGACAGGACGCTCCCCTATTGCATGGGACAGCGCCTCGCTCGCGTGCTCCGAGACAAAGTACAGCCAGCCGCAAACGGTGCCAACCAACGCCAGCGGGATGAGCCAGGCAAGCTCCAGGTTGCCCACCTCGGCGGCCTCGAACCTGGGCATGCCCATGCCGCCGCCCACAAGTTGGCCAAGCAGCAGGTAGGTGCCCAGACCGCCAGCGATCGCGATACCGTAGACCACAGTCTTCTGTGCCTTGGGCAGCTTGATGGTGATCTCGCCGGACGCGGACCCATCGTCGGCGTCTTCGCCCTGGCCGTCGGCGCTACCGGCGAGCGGCGCCACAAAGCCAAAGACGGGCGCGGTAAAGAGCGCCGTCAGCGCGGCCTGGGTGCCCAGCAGCGTGAGCTCCCTAAACTCGGCGCCAAAGCGGCGCATGCGGTCGCCGACCCAGCTGCACAGACCCGCGATAACGCCGGTCAGGCCGGCCTCCGGTCCAATACTTCCGCCAAACAGCAGCGGCAGCAATGCCGCGAGCGAAAGCCTGCCCAGATTGTCATACGGGTAGCGCCCATCTTGCTTAACCTTAGCCATCACCTGGTTGAGGTCGTCGGTCTTGGTGCCCGTAAGCTTTTCGTACAGACCGATCAGCAGGCCGCCCAGCAGGCAGACAAAAAACGGATACGGCAGAAAACCGAACGGGTCGCTGGCGAGTTCGGGCGACGCCGCGCCCAGCATGTGGGGGATCTCGGTCCACAGATAGTCGATACCGTGCTCCATCGCAAAAAAGAACAGCCAGACCGCGGCACCTGCGAACGCACCGGTCACGGCAACGCTAACTAAAAACAGCGCGCGGTTTGTGGGTTTGGCAAGGTTGTCCATCGGGTCCTCCCGCGGTCAAAGTCGACATAATTACGTTTTATTGTAGAGCGAGCGTTGCCCAGACAAGCCAACCATCTGCGCCACAAACGGCACCATTGGGAGTCATAGTGGGGCAGGCTCAAGACTTATCCGTTGATAATCGAGACAATCTCGCGCAAATCGTCGGCAAAGTAGATGCCTTGCTGGCGCCTCGGGCTCGAAAGCCCCTTATCAATCATGTGCCCGAGCAGCGCCTTGAGGTCGTTGTAGTAACCGTCCAGGTTATACAGGATGCACGGAGCACTCAGGTGCCCCAACGACACCGCGGACATGACCTCGGCAATCTCCTCGAGCGTGCCCGTGCCGCCCGGAAATGCGATGAACGCATCACCGAGCTCGATCATCTTGTCCTTACGCTCGGCCATATCGCTCGTCACGATGAGGTCATCGATGCCGTCGTGCTGAAACTCGGCCTCTATAAAAAAGCTCGGCTCAACACCCGTCACGTGTCCACCTGCCTCGAGTACGCTATCGGCGAGCGCGCCCATCAGGCCCGATTTGGACCCGCCGTATACCAGCGCGTGCCCGTTGGAGCCAATCCAGTTGCCCAGCTCTTGCACCGCAGGCAGAAATGCTGGGTCGTTACCAACGCTGGCGCCCAGGTATACCGTGATATTCATATTCAGTCCCCCTCGTCATGACGCGCAGCGCCCGTTCTAGCGCTGGCGTCGACGATACTCGCGCACACGACGCGAAAGATCGGCGAGCTCGTCGCGATCGAGCTCTTCCAAATGCTCCAGATCGTCCATAAAGCGCGCCATGGTGTCCTTTTGGCGCATCTTGATGAGCGTATTGCAGTAGTTCACCGCCACGCCCGTGAGCATGGCAATGTAGAAGATGCTGATAACGCTCAGGACAACGGTAATCGCGCGGGCGACCGGCGTTTCGGCCGGGATATCGCCAAAGCCGATGGTCGAGACCGTCTCAAAGCTAAACCAGAGACCATCGCCAAACGTAAGGGTCGTGGGCTCGGACAACCAGACGGCCGTCGAGCACAGCAGATAGAAGACGAGGAACAGCTCCGTAATGCGCACGAAGCCCGCCTGGCGCAAAACGTCAGCAAGCGTCCTGAGCTTTTTCATCGCGACCCTTTCCACGGACAACAAATCACGTTCGCTCGGTATTGTCCCACGCCTCCCCCGCAAACGGAACTAGTCGTTTAAGAACGTCCCCAATGACCACCAGCTGCCGACTGGGCAGGCTGAGCTGGTATCCTTATGCGGTAATGTCTCGATTCGTTAGGATTGCATGTGAGAGCTGCCACTGTCCTTCGTTCAGTTATATGTCGCGCCCTGGCCATTGTGCTCGCCGCGCTTGCCGTGCTGAGTTCTATCGCGCCTGTCCAGGCTTTTGCCGCTGACTCTAGCCAGCCAGTCAAGACGGTCCGCGTCGGCTGGCTCGTCAACAACGAGGGCTTCCAGGACGGCACCCCCGGCGAGCGTCTCTCGGGATGGGGTTACGAGTACCTCCAGACCCTGTCGTACTACACGCCCGGCTGGCGGTACGAATACGTCTCCGGCACCTTCACCGAGCTTATGGACATGCTCGAGGCAGGCGAAATCGACCTCATGCCCAACATCTCCTACTCCGAGGAACGCGCCCAAAAGCTGCTCTTTTCCTCGAACCCCGAGGGCACCGAGCGCTACTACATCTACGCCAAGCCCGATCGCGACGATCTGGCCAAGGGTGACCCCCAAGCGCTCCAGGGTCTCACTATCGGTTGCAACTCCGGCGTCATGCAAACCTTCGTTGGCCAGCAGTGGCTCGCCAACGAAGGCATTACCTGCACCTATAAAGAAATCGACACTGGCAGTGCCCTCTTTGACGCGCTCGCAAACAACGAGGTCGATGCCATCATCATGAACGACACGACCTCTTCGCCCAGCGCCTCCCCCATGTTCTACATTGGTTCGAGCGACTACTATTTTGCCGTCCCCAAAAGCCGCCCCGACCTGATGGACGACATCAATGCCGCCATGTCGGCAATCGCCCGCGTCAACCCACGCTATATCGACGAAGTCAAATCTAACTACTCTGCCCAAAACAGCGGTTCATCATCGCTCAACGGCCCCGAACGTTCCTGGCTCAAAGCAAATGGCAACACCATCACGCTCGGCTACATTACGGGCAAACTCCCCTACTGCAACGAAGACGAAAACGGCGAAATGGAAGGCTCGCTCGCATCGCTTGCGACGACGCTGCACGATAAATTTGGCATTACGGTCAAAACCGTCCCCTTTGATAGCTACAAGATGATGTCAAAGGCCCTGTCAAAGGGAAGCATAGACGTTGCGCTGCCGGTATACCGAGATTACTGGTTTGCCGAGCAAATAGGCGTTGTGCAGTCGGTATCGTTGGGGACCATGTCCTTCACCGCCATCCACACCGGCAGCAACCTGAACAAAGACCTCCAGAACATCGCCTGTACCAAATCATCGTTTATCAACAAAAATGCACTTGAAAGTCTGTTCCCCACAGCGACCGTAACTGAATACCAATCCGACGATGAAGTGTTCGACGCCCTCAGGAAGGGAACGGCGCACTGCATCGTCGCTCCCAGTTCACGCGTAAAAACCATTGGCGACCGTTACGATCTCGAGGACTGCGAGACGGTCGAGCTCCCTGACACCTGTGAGCTCTCGTGCTGGATTTCGCGCGGAAAGCCCGAGCTGCTGGGAATCATCAACAAGGGCATCATCAATGCCGGAGAATCGCTCTCCGCAAGCAATTTCTCCTCCACGTCGTACACGGCCCAGGAATCCAACGCGCTTCAATTCCTTTATCGCAACCGCACCGCCATTGCAGCTACCCTCATCGGTATGTTGTCGGTCGGCATCGTCCTGCTCATCTGGGCGCTCGTGCGCGCTCGAACCGAGCGCAAAAAAGCCGATGCCGCCAACGCCGCTAAGACGGCATTCCTCACGCGCATGAGCCACGACATCCGCACGCCGCTCAACGGCATCCTGGGCCTTATCGAGATCGAGGAATTGAAGGAAGGCGATATGCAAGTCGCCCGCGAGAGCCGTGCCAAGGCGCGCGTTGCTGCCAATCACCTGCTCTCGCTAATCAACGACATCCTCGAGATGGGCAAAATCGAAGACCGCAAGCTAACACTGGAACATGCGCCTTTTAACCTCAAAAAGCTCTGTGACGATACGCTGGTGCTGTGCAAGCTCCGCGCATCCGATAACGGCATCACAATGCAGGACAATAGTCTGCCGTACGCCACGGGACCATACATGATCGGCAGTCCCACCCATATCCGACAGATTATGATCAACCTGTTAAACAACAGCATTAAGTACAACAAGCACGGCGGCTCCGTCACCTTTAGCTCAAAGACCAAGCCACTCGATAACGGGCGCGCGCTCTTTTGCTTTAGCGTTTCGGATACCGGCATTGGCATGGCTCCCGAGTTTTTAAAGCACATCTATGAGCCGTTTGCACAAGAAGGTGACAATGCGCGCAGCAAGTTCCAAGGAACCGGCATGGGCATGCCAATCGTCAAGTCGCTTATTGAACTGATGGGCGGTACGATTGAGATTTCGAGTGAGGTTGGCGTGGGAAGTACGTTCAACGTCCAGATTCCGCTCGATATCGACAAGAACCCTCAGACGCGGGCAGATGCGGTCGAGAGGGCGCTCGACTGCTCGCTCGCCGACATGAACGTACTGCTCGCCGAAGACAACGAATTGAATGCCGAGATTGCCCAGGCGCTGCTCGAAAGCGAAGGCATTGTCGTAACTCGCGCCGCCGATGGCAACGAAGCGGTCGACCTATACGTTGGCCGTCCCGCCGGCAGCTTCGATGCGATTCTGATGGACATCATGATGCCGGGCATGGACGGCTACGAGGCAACCCGCGCGATTCGCCTGAGCGAGAAGGTCGATGCAGCCGACATCCCCATCATCGCGCTCACCGCCAACGCCTTTGCCGAGGACGCCAAGGCGGCACACGATGCCGGCATGAACGCCCATCTGTCCAAACCGCTCGACTTTAACAAGCTCAAAAACATACTCGCCCGCATCAAGAAAAACGGATCCGTTTCGCTATAGTTTGTGCTCAACCACCACGCACGACCAGAAAGGAAACCAACGATGTTTAGGCCCTTACGTCGAAAGAAACGCGCCATCACTGACGAGGAAGCGCGCGAACTGCTCGCTACCTGCAAGCGCGGCGTCTTTGCCGTCAACGGCGACGATGGCTACCCGTACGCCATTCCCGTCAACTACTTCTTTGACGCCGAGCACGACAAGATTTATTTCCATGGCGCCAAGGCTGGCCACAAGGTCGACGCACTCAAGCGCGATGACAAGGTCTGCTTTACCGTTTACGGCAACGAGTGGTACAAGGACGGTGACTGGGCTCCCTACGTTATGAGTACCGTAGTCTTTGGCCGTTGTCGCCTGGCGAATGACACCCCCGCGTTTATCGAGGATAAAGTTCGCCAGCTCGCGCTTAAGTACTACCCTTCTGCCGAAGAAGTCGAAGAGGAAATCGCCAAGGACATTAAGGGCGTCCAGCTCTACGAGATTACGATTGAGCATCTTTGCGGCAAGCAGATTCAAGAAAAATAAACCTCCGCAGCAGGTCTGCGCCCAATGGTTACAGACGTTTTACCATGCGGGACCTTCCAGCCGGCTTGGCAGAAGGCCCCGCATGCAGTGCTCACTTACCGTGCATTAAAAACGTAGCGGTCCAAGCGGTCGCACGCTTCCCTTACGCGCGAAAGCGGCAGCGCCAAATTCACGCGAATGTGGCAGGGCCCGTGGAACGGGCGGCCGTCCTGATACCCCACGCCCACGCGCGCCCCCTCGTCGAGCAACCACTGAATATCGCGGCCATGCTCGCGGCACCACTCGGTGCAGTCCAGAAACACCATGTACGTGCCCTGCGGACGCGAATAGGACACGCCCTCAAAATGCTCGTCCACGTAATCGCAGAAGTACTCGATATTGCTGGCAAGCACCTGGTTGAGCTCGTCCACCCACTCGTAGCCCTGCGGCTGGTAGGCACCGATAAGCGCATGCATGGAGAGGACATTCATCTCGTTGTAGTGAGTCTTGTTGGACACGGCGCACACGCGGTCGCGCAGCGTCTCGTTGTAGACAATGTGGTAGCTGCCGACCAGGCCCGCCAGGTTGAACGTCTTGCTGGGCGCATAGAGGGCAACCGTGCGCATGCGGGCGTCCTCGCTCACCGACTGCGTCGGGATATGCTTGTGCCCCGGCAGGATGATATCGGACCAAATCTCGTCCGAGATCACCACGCAATCGTGCTGGTGATAAATGTCCATAGCGCGCTCGATCTCGTCGCGCTCCCATACGCGGCCGCAGGGATTGTGCGGCGAGCAGAACACCGCGGCATGAATGTGGTTTTGGGCGAGCTTGCGCTCCATGTCCTCAAAGTCCATACGCCACACGCCTTGATCGTCGAGCTTAAGCGGGCTGTGGACAATGCGATAGCCCGCGGCTTCGATGGACTTGGTAAAACCGATGTAGGTGGGGCTATGGACCAGCACAGCATCGCCTGGCTGGACATACGCGCGCAACGTCGACACGACACCGCCCAGCACGCCGTTTTCGTAGCCGATATGCTCAGGCGCCAAGCCCTCAACGCCGTTGCGACGGCTCTGCCATTCGATGATGCGGTCAAAGTACTCGGGACGCGGGTTAAAGTAGCCAAACATGGGATGCTGGGCGCGCTGAATAATGTGCTCCTGGACCGTGGGCACCGTGGCGAAGTTCATGTCCGCCACCCACATGGGTATGCGGTCGAAGCCCTCGTCGGGTGCGTTCGGGGCCATACCGGGGATCTCGCCCCAAGAGTCAACGGCAATGGAGTCCATGCCGTGGCGGTCGATAAGCGAGCTAAAGTCGTATTTCATGCTGAGCTCCCGTGCAAAGTAGGCTGTTTCGATAGGCGTTATTGTCCACCAGCGTAGGCGATTTTGGCATGGGGTTTGGCGCTTAATTTGACGGGTGTAGACGGATGGCTGGTTAGCCTTACGCGTCGTTGACGGCGACTACGGTTAGCTGGGTTTCATCGACCGTAAAAGATATGTCGAGTCCGGCGTAGGCCAAGTGGTAAACGCGGTTTGGCTCGTGCTTGCTGCCCGCGCGGCGCGGATCTTGGCGAAGAACCTCGGCCAAGCCGGGGAGCTTTGCGGGCGGGACCATATCCTGCAGCGCCTGCGGGAACTCGACGTCGAGCTCTTGCCACGGAGCACCCTCAATCCAGCCGCCGGTCGCATCCGGGTGGCAGTCCGCAAACGGGATGTAGGGCTTGATATCGTAGATGGGCGTGCCGTCGCGCAGATCGGCCCCCAGCACATGGATGATGGGGCCGTCGTCGGTAAGCTCCACGCGGTCGAGCTTAACGCAGGTGAGCCCGATGGGATTAGGGCGAAACGGACTGCGCGTGGCAAAGACACCCACGCGCTCGGCTCCGCCCAGACGCGGCGGGCGCACGGTCTTCGACCACTTGACGTTGGTGCCAGACCTGTCCTGCGACTTGGCATCGGCAGCTATGTCGTTTGCCGTGCCGCCGGGCGTTCCGTTTTCGAAGCGCCACAACAGCCATAGGTGAGAGAAGGAGTCCAGGCCCTCAACCGCTGCATTGGAGGCAAATTCCGGCTCAAAGACGATGTGTCCCTGCAGATGAGGCGCCAAAAAGCTGTTGCGCGGAATGCCGAACTTCTGCGGCAGGTCGGTATGTATGTGTGCGATAGGTTCCATGCCGGTCATTGTACGGCATGGAGGTGTGGGGCGTTGCGTGCAATTCTTCGCCGCGGTCCCCCGTCGTGCAACCAACGGTTGCTTGGAAGGGCGCCTGCTGCCGCGTATGCTTAAGCCATCAACCAGCAGAAAGGAGCCGTTATGGCCTTTGCAGAAAAGCTCATCGCCGTCCGTCGCGCCCATCACCTTACCCAAGAGCAGCTCGCCGCCAAGCTCTTCGTCACACGCCAAGCCGTCAGCCGTTGGGAGCGTGGCGAGGTCACACCGGGCATCGACATGATGAAGCTCATCGCCGCTGTGACCGGCGAGCCCCTGTCTCATCTGCTCGAAATGCCCGAGCGCTATTGCCAGAGCTGCGGCATGATACTCACGCCCGACGACTGCGGCACCGATGCCACGGGCGCCGCGACCGACCATTACTGCAAGTGGTGCTACGACCACGGCCAGTACACCTACGACACCACGATGGAGGCAATGATCGAGGACTGTGCCCCGCGCCTGGCGCAAAACACCGGCATGTCACTCGACGAAGCCGTCTCGCTCATGGGCGCCGTCCTGCCGCAACTGGAGCGCTGGCGCTCCGTGCAGGAAAACGAAGAGCGCTACGGCGCCGAGGCACGGGCGCGCTATGGCGACGAGACCATCGACGCGGCAAACGAAGCGCTGCTGGACATGGACCCCGAGACATGGAACGACATGAAGGAACTTGAACGCGCTATTCTGGGCCAGCTCTCGATTGCCATGGGCGACGGCGATGCGGATGGAAGCGAGGCTCGCAAGCTCGTCGCGATGCATCGTCGTTGGATTGGTCTCAACTGGGGACGCGAACCCCAGAACGAAGCATACCTGGGCCTCGCCCACGACTATCTGGCCGACCAGCGCTTTGTTGACTACTACGACAAGCCCTGCGGCACCGGAGCCACGGCGTTTCTGGTCCAGGCCATCGAGTCGTCACTGGTCCGCGCATAGACCGCGGCGGCTTTGGGTATTTCAATCAAAACTGCAACCGATTGGAGACCTATGGCTACTAATCATGAGCTTGCGCTATTCGTTATGACCGGCTGCCCGTATTGCATAAAGGTCAAGCGCTTTTTGGCCGATAACGGCGTGACCATTCCCGAGCGCAATATCTCGACCGACCCCGAAGCCGAGCAGACGCTCATCGCCGTCGGCGGAAAGCGCCAGGTTCCCTGCCTGTTTATCGACGGAAAACCGCTCTACGAGTCGAGCTACATCATCGCATGGGTACAGAAGAACCTGCTCTAGTGCAACATATTCATCGGGGACGTTCTTAAATGACTAGTCGTTAAAGAACGTCTCCAATGGCTAGCTAGCCGTGGAAGCGGGCTATGGGTGCAAGTGGCTGCTCGCGAAAGACGCGCTCGACGGCGGCGCGGTATTCGTCGACCTTTTTAGTCTTGCGTACGAGTTTGTGAACGGTAGCGTGATCGGCGAAGGCGCATTTGGCGTAGAACCACCACTCCTTCATGCGAAAGACCGCATTGCCACCAATCTCTTCTGCATAGGCCGCGAATAGCATGTCGTGGAAACGCTGCAGTTCGGCTGCCGTGGCAGCAGGACCGCCGTTGACCATACGAGCCAGAGCGGGGTTCGCGAGCAGGCCGCGCCCCAACATCACATGGCGCGTGCCGGGATAGGCCTCCACCAGCGCGTCCATATCCTCAAGATCGAAAATGTCGCCGTTGTATGCCACCGGAAACGGCGCTCGTTCCAGCGTCTCGCCATAAAACTCTTTGCGCGGCGAGCCCGTATAGCGGTCCTTTTGCACGCGCGGATGCACGATCAGCTCTGCCAGCGGCATGCGGCAATACAGATCGAGTACGCGCTCGTATTCGTCGTCGCTCTCCAGCCCCAGCCTGGTTTTTACCGATACCGGCAACGGCGAGCGCTCGCACACATCGCTCAAGAACACCTCGAGCTCGTCGAGATTGCGCAAGAAACCCGAGCCCTTGCCCTTGGCAACAACCGTACCCGAGGGGCAGCCAAGGTTGAGATTGACCTCGCAGTAGCCCATGTCAGCGAGCACCTGTGCCGCCCACACAAACTCGTCCGCGTTCTTGGACATCAGCTGAGGCACCACGTTGAGCCCCTGGTTATTGGCAGGATCGATCTCCTTAAACGCCTTGCCGCCAAAGCGGTTTCCCACCCGCGGCGGCGGCAAAAACGGCGTGTAATAACAATCGAGCGCACCGAAGCACTCCGCATGCACGCGACGAAACACATGCCCGGTAATCCCCTCCATGGGGGCCAGCGAAAGGATCATCTACTCTTCTCTCATATCAACGAACATGACTAAGGGACTGCCCCTTTGTCATGTTCATTATGCCTTGTGCTTCAACACCACGCCATTAGCGCCATGTTAGAGCAACTGACGCCCTGCACTCATTTATACTCAAACGCATGCGTGCATCGCCCCCGAATAACGATGAGAGTCGAGGCCCCATGCAGCAGCTCACCGAACAAGAAAAGAAACGCATCCAGCGGTACTGTACATACCCCAAGATCGCAGCGACCGCGCTCGTCATGTCGTTCGTAGCATGCCTGTTGATGTTGCCGCTCCAAATGATCAACGATATCGCGTTCCACCAAAAGGAATTCCAACCCGCGGGCATATATACCGCCATCGCACTCACCGTAATCGAACTCGTCGTCTTTTGCTATTGCGCTCTTGCGCCGCGCTTTGGAATGCGGGGCAAACAGTGGAAGGAGCTGCAGAGCAGGCTTGCGGTAGCCCAAACCAACAAAGACCGCTCCGCGGAGGTCGCCGGCGTGCTCGCCACGCAAGCTGCCGGCCGCCTGCTCAAGAACAGTGATAACGATCTCGCGCGCAATCTGGGCGGCGCCGCGGAGGTCGCCAGCGCCGTAGGGGCAGTTGCCACCGCAGCGGACGTGCTAGCCGAAACCTCGAGCAATGCCGAGGCCATGGCAAACGCATACGACGTGACGATTCCAAGCGTCAAAAAGCAGATCATAGCTCTCGCAGTGGCGCCCGCCATTGTGCTGCTTGGCGTCTACATCCCGCAGTTTGTCCAGGGGAATAACGAGCTTCAGGTAAGAAAGGCTGCAGCCGCCGAGCAGCTCGCCATCGCGCAAGATGCCTTGGAGCCCGTGTGCGAACGCGTTGCGGCAGACGACCCATATGAGTCGTATCACGACTACGGCTATCGCATTATCGGCTATCTGCGCGATAATGACCTCGGCGCTCAAGCAGCCTATGTCTACCTTTCTTTCGATGCAGACGGCATGCTCACGGACGTCGATTACACCAGCCAGATCGACCCCGAGGCAAGCCTTGCAGACAACCTCGCCCGCGCCGAGCAGGACATCGCGACGCTCTGTGCCCCGCTCAACGGGTTGGACATTTCCGTTGCCGCACCGGGCCTCCTCACGCCATGCAGCCTGTCGGATGAATTTAAACAGGCATTTTTAGCCGGATCCCTATATGAAGAAATCAGCATCAAGACGGAGGACGAATCTATCAAGTCGTACTACACCTTTGACACCGAGCCCGAGGAAGAGTTCGACGAGTACACCCATCCGGAAATTAGGCTCATGCTCTCCGCAAAGAAGAACTAAAGGCTTGCACTCTAATTGCCGCTCGCAAACATCGTCTATATCTCGAGGTCTAATACTTTTCCCGAGAAGTGAACGACCGTTTTTGGACCCCCGAAGCATCGACATTTTCAGACGTCAAAACCGCAGGATTTGGCTGACAAAACCGCAGGAAATTGCATCTCAAAAGTGTCGATGCTTCGGGGGTCCGTTTTTACTCGTTCACTTCTTGGAAAAGTATTAGACCTCGATTTACAAGCCACTCAATGTGGCAAAAGGGCTGTCCCTTTGTCACATTATTCGGAGCGTAGGGCTTCTACAGGGTCTTTTTTGGATGCGCTTCGGGCCGGCAGCAAACCGGCAACGACCGTCAACAGCACCGAAATCGCGATGAGCACCAGCCCATCCTGCACGGGCAGGCTCATCAGATTGGGTACTTGTTTGGCAGCAAGCGCCCAGGCATTAACCGGAAAGCTTACGGCCACCACGACGACAATGGCAAAGACGCCGGCGATGAGGCCCTCGATAAAGGTCTCGGCATTGAATACGTTGGCCACGTTGCGCTTCGACGCGCCGATCGCACGCAGGATGCCAATCTCCTTTTTGCGCTCCAGAACGCTGATGTAGGTGATGATGCCGATCATGATGGAGCTCACCACCAGGCTGATACTCACGAATGCGATGAGCACCAAGCTGATGGTGTTCACGATGTCGGTCACCGAACCCATGATGATGCCCATGTAGTCGGTGTATGAGATTGCCTGTTCATCGTGGCCAGAGGCTTTAACCTGCTTGTTGTACGCGTCGATGTGATCGAGCACGCGCTCCTTGGCCTCAAAGTCGCGCGGGAAAATCTTGACCGAGATGGGGTCTGCCTCGTCCGCATAGCCCAACGTGGTCAGATTGTTGTCGTAGGTGAGCTTCGACGCCTTCGCATAGCTCATCATGAGCGAACTCAGGTCCTCGGCGTCCATGTTGAAGTGGATGGCATGAGCAAAGGCACTCGCATCCACGCGCATGGCGCTCGCCAGGTTAGCAAAACTCGAAGACATCTGCGTCGCCATCTGGTCCATAAGCCCTGCCGCGCCCGCCTTGAGCTGATCTGACACCGTCGCCACAATCTGGTCGCTGATCGACTTTATCACCTGATCCAGAGCCTGCTGCAGATATGGAGCCAGCTGCTTTTGCACATAGTCGGTCATTGCCTGTTGCAGGCGCTCGTCCAGGGCATCGCCGCCGAGCGCCTTGAGCTGAGCCAGGATTTGCTGGGCTGCCGTATCACTCTCAAGATACGTCGAGAATGCGGCAGAGAGCTTTGACGCGTCCTTAAGATCTTCGGGCGACAGTGCCTTAAACTGATCAGACTGCAAAAAGCCCTCAAACAGCTGGTTGGCTAGTGTTCCCACCTGCTGCATTTGCTCGGGCGTGAGTTCCAGACCGTCAAAGATACCCGAGAAATCTGGGGTTGGCGCTTTTGCCATGATGTCGCTGAAGTCGATGTCCTTGCCAACGCCCGAAAGGTCAATGTCCAGCCCCGACAGATCGATGCCAGAAAGGTCCATACCGCCGGCCGCACCCGAAAGTGCAGACGTATCGAACGAGAACGCGCTCTTGAGCGCCGCCTCGTCCACACTGAACATGCTGCCCAGATCCACGCCTTGCTTGGCCTCGCCTTGCAGTTCGTCGAAGGTTTTGCCCGTAAAGACATCCGTCTCGGGGTGGTCGAGTTGCTCCTGCACAATCTGCAAATCGGCGGCGCGCTCCATAAGCTGGCGAGTCAGCGCATGCGTATAGGCAATGCCCGGAGACAACGCACTCGCGTTGGCTGTCTCGTTAGGTCGCACCACGCCCACAATGTGCACGTCAATACCGTCGGCAACCTTGGCAGCCATAAAGTCGGCGTCGTCAGACATGTCGGTCCACATGCCGGTCTCTTCGTTTTTGCGATAGGCATCGGCCGGCGACAGCACCTTAAACGTCGTGGACAACGCATCATCATAGGTAAAGTCGGCGCCGGTCTCGGGCGTCTCGATCTTACCGTCGGCCGTCATGGCACTGTTTACCAGATCGTTGAGCTCATCGATATCCAGCGCACCGATGCTGTAGAGCGTATAGTCGCCCACCGTACCGCGGCTCGAAAGCACCATCACGGCTTCGTTTGCGGTCGTGGGCCAATGACCGGCGACGACATCGTACTGGCTGTCGAGCAGGCTCTGGTCTTCAATCATCTCGTTAAAGACCGAGGTTCCCATGGATTCCATGCTCACCGTTGCCGCCGAGCTCGCGCCTCCGCTCATGGCCTCGGTCATGGCGTTGGGCACCAGCCGGACAGGCTTCTCATCGCCCTTGCCGGCACGATAGACAACCGGCGATACACCGTAGCCATACTGGATGGCGTTGACCTCTTTGTCGATACCATCGCCGCCGTCGTCAAGCCATGCCTTAAAGCTTGTCATGTCGTTGGACTTAACGCTCGCAAACATATCCTTTACGGCCGTGACCACGGGAATCTTATCGGTTCCCTGAGCCTTGCCGTCGGTACCGTCGTCGGACGAATCCTCGCCGTTGGACGCCTCGTCATCCGTGGCCCCCTGTCCGCCCATCATGGACGACAGGTCGTAATCCTGCTTGGAAATGGTGAGCGGGTAGCTCGAGAGCGTATCCTCCTCGACCTTTTTGATGTAGCCGTTTACGCCGTTGGACAGCGCCAGAATCGCCGCGATGCCGATAATGCCAATCGAGCCCGCAAAAGCAGTCATGGCCGTGCGGCCTTTTTTGGTCATGAGGTTGCGGGCAGAAAGCCCCAGCGCCGTCACAAAGCTCATCGAGGTTTTGCGCGTAGGCTTTGCCTCGCGGCGCGTGGCGTCAGCGACATCGAAAGGATCGGAATCGTCGGTGATCTTGCCGTCCGCCAGGTTGACGATGCGCGTGGCGTATTGGTACGCCAGCTCGGGATTGTGCGTGACCATAATAACCAGACGGTCGCGCGCCACGTCCTTGAGCAAGTCCATGACCTGCACGGACGTTGTGGAATCCAAGGCGCCGGTCGGCTCGTCTGCCAGCACAATCTCGGGATCATTGATCAGAGCACGGGCGATGGTCACGCGCTGCATCTGTCCGCCCGATAGCTGGCTCGGGCGCTTGTTAACGTGCTCGCCCAAGCCGACTTTCTCCAACGCCTCGCGCGCACGCTGGCGGCGCTCGGCATGCCCCACGCCCGTGAGCGTGAGCGCCAGCTCCACGTTTTCCAAAATGGTCTGATGCGGAATGAGGTTATAGCTTTGGAACACAAAGCCGATGCGGTTGTTGCGATAGGCATCCCAATCGCGATCGCGAAAGTCCTTGGTCGAAATACCGTCGATCAGCAGGTCACCCGAGTCAAAGTGGTCGAGTCCACCGATTACGTTGAGCATCGTAGTTTTGCCCGAGCCCGAGGGACCCAGAATGGCCACGAACTCGTTATCGCGAAAAGACAGGCTTACGTTGTCGAGCGCCACCTGCGTAAACGACTGCGTAACGTACCTTTTGCAAATTCCTTTGAGCTCCAACATGGACGGCAACCTCTCCTGCGCAGGCACCCTGCCCGCTCTCCCCCGCCGTTCGTATTCGACGCGTTTGTCCTACTCTATCCCCATTTTTCACCGACACCAGTGAGGAATGTAGGGAACCGCATCAAAAAACGAACGGGACGGCACCCAAAAAAGAGGCCCCAAGTGGGGCCTCTATATGGTGGAGATTATCTTGAAAGGCAGCGGACTACTCCGCACAGCGGCGCGCGATCCTCGCCATGCTTTACGCGTTTTCTACTGCTCGCTATTCGCAATCGCCTGGTCGATAAGCTTGTCGAGCGCTGCGCGCTGCTCAGCGGAGCTGATGGCTCCCACGATTGGATCCCCTACGATGTTGCCATTCTGATCGATGACATACGTTGTCGGGAACGAGAACAAATTTGACGTAAACTTACCGGCCTCGCTATCCGACTTGAACCAGATGTTCTTATATGTCACGCCCTTCTTGCTCAGCACGTCCTTGGCATCTGCGATCTCGCCCTTGTTGCCATCGAGCGTAAAGGAATTGACGCCCACGACCTGGCCGCCCTTCTCGGCAAGCTCCTGATTCAGCTTCTCAAGATCGCCCAGCTCGCCCACGCACGGCTTGCAAGTAGTGAACCAGAAGTTCATGACGGTGACCTTGTTCTTAGAGAACAGCTCGTCGCTGTTCACGTCGTTGCCATCCAGGTCCTTGCCCGTAAAGCTGGGGAACTTCGTCGCCTCGCTCGAAGCATTGGCACCAGCCGTCATGCCAGCGGTCGAAGCGTCGACGCTCTCGCCTGCACTCGGCGTGCTTCCACAGCCGGGGAACTCCTTCTCCAGGCTCTCGAGCTTGTCCTCGATCTCCTTGATCTGCTGTGCACCGGCCTTGAGCGTCTTGAGCTCATCCGCCGTAAACTCATCCTTGGCGCCGTCGATGGTCTTGAGCAGGAAATCGCCGTAATTGCTGCCGTCCTCAATCATTGCCGAGTCTTTATTTGCCGCATTGAATACCTTTTCCCACAGCGCGTTATCACTCGAAAAGATCTCGTTCTCCTTCTGCATGAGCTTCGCATACAGCTCGGCGGCCTCGTCGGCATTGGCCGGCTTCTGCGCAGTGAGTTCTGCGATCTTAGGATCGGAGCTCGCAGATTCGCTCGCATTGCCGCCAGGTGCCGAGCACGCCACAAGACACAAGGCCAGCACCGGCACCATAAACAGGGCCGCAATCTTAGAAAGCTTCATAGTCATTCCTCCGTTTTGTCGAAGCTTGTTTACTTTTTATCGGCGGGCAAGGGAAGCTTTTCCGCCGACACATCCAGGCCATAGCGATAGCTGATGGCATCGACGGGACAGGCCCCGATGCACTTTCCGCACCGGATGCATTCGGCATGATTGGGCGCGCGGACCACATCAACGTCCATCTGACAAGCCTTTGAGCACTTGCCGCACGAGACACATTTGCATGCGTCAACCCGAATCCCCAGTAGGGACACCCTATTCATGAGCGCATAGAATGCGCCGAGTGGACAAATCCATTTGCAGAAGGGGCGGTAGAACAAAACGCTCAGCACTACCACGGCAATGAGAACGGCAAGTTTCCAAGTAAAGAGCTGTCCCAACGCAGATCGAATGCCGGCATTGGCAATGGCCAGAGGAATGGCGCCCTCGAGCACACCCTGCGGACAGATGTACTTGCAAAAGAACGGGTCCCCCATCCCCACATCGTTAACCACCAAGACGGGCAGCAGCACCACGGCAAACAACAGCACGACGTACTTGATGTACGTGAGCGGCTTGAGCTTTTTCGTGGAGAACTTTTTGCCGGGAATCTTATGAAGCAGCTCCTGAAGCCAGCCAAACGGGCACAGAAAGCCGCATACAAAGCGTCCCAGCAGCACGCCGAGCAAAATGAGCGTACCGGTAACGTAGTAGGAGAAGTTGAACTTAGATGAACCCACCACCGACTGGAACGACCCGATGGGGCACGCACCCGATGCCGCGGGGCACGAATAGCAGTTAAGCCCGGGTACGCAGACTGTTTTTCCCGCGCCCTGATAGATGCCGCCTTTAGCAAAGTTTGGCAGGTGAATGTTGGTGATGAGCGTTGCCGCCGCCTGAATGAATCCGCGAATTCTGGCCAAAACATGCGACACGGTGTTTTTTCTTTTATCCAATTCCGATACACTCCAAGCACAGCCTAATCGCCTTGGCCAGCACGGCATCCGCCTCGCCACGCATAACGCCAAAGCACACCATGGCCACACCGACGATCAGCAACGCAACCTGCATTACAGGTTTTATCGCTTTGAACAACTTGACCACTCCTTTCGTCACGCGACCTATTGGACCATATCGACTATAAAATCCGTGTTAAGCGCGATTTGAAATGTGCAAGGAGACTGTTATGCGTATTTTGATCGTCGAGGACGAGCAGGCGCTGTGTGACGCAATCGCGCGCAGCTTGCGAAACTTGGCGTACAGCGTCGACTGCTGTCACGACGGGCAGGAGGCGCTCGACCTGCTGGACGTTGAGGCCTTCGACCTCGTGGTACTCGACCTCAACCTTCCCCGTATCGACGGCATGACCGTACTCAGGGAACTTAGGAAAACCGACTGCGAGACCAAGGTGCTGATTCTGTCCGCGCGTGGCGAAGTATCCGATAAGGTCGACGGACTCGATGCCGGCGCCAACGATTACCTCACCAAGCCGTTTCATCTGGACGAACTTGCGGCAAGGATCCGCAGCCTTACCCTCAGGCGCTTCGCACAAAGCGACATAGTATTAACCTGCGGAAAACTCAGCTTTGACACCAAGGCGCGCATCGCTTCCGTGGGCAGCGAGGCCTTATCTCTTACACGCAAGGAAACGGGAATCTTGGAATACCTGATACTTAATCAGGGGCGACCGGTAAGCCAAGAGGAGCTTATCGAGCACGTTTGGGATAGCACCGTGAACAGCTTTAGCAACGCAACCCGCGTTCACATCTCGTCGCTCCGAAAAAAGTTGCGCAGCGCTTTGGGATACGACCCGATTCGCAATCGGATTGGAGAGGGCTACGTTATGGAGGATAGCGAATGAAAAGGCTTTCGCTGCAATGGCGCATAACGATCATGACGGCGCTGCTGACGTGTGCGGCGTGCGTGCTGACGAACTGCCTGGTCGGCTATACGGGCATGCGCTATATGGATGCCATCGGCAGTGACATCTCGGCCTTTAACGCTGCCGGCGCGGATTCGCCCCAGGTGTTCGACCCAACGAAAGCGACCCCCGATGACAAGGTCACGATCGTCGTAAACGACGCACAGGAATCTTTTGGCACGACAGCTTGGTACATCACGGCTGGAGTCACACTCCTTGGCGGCGTGCTGGCATACTTTGTGAGCGGCCGTGCACTCAGACCGCTACGGGCTTTTGCAGCCCAGGTTGAGCGCGTGCAGCCTGACAACCTAAGCGAAATCAGACTCAGTGAAGATGTGCCCACCGAGCTACAACGATGCAGCGCCTCTTTCAACGACATGATCGCCCGTCTTGGCGAAGGGTTCTCTGCACAGCGTCAGTTTACCGGCAACGCCGCACACGAGCTGCGCACCCCGCTCGCCCTTATGCAAGCACAGATTGAACTATTCATCTCCGAGCACTCCGGTTTGCAACCCGAAACAGCCGAGCTGCTCGGCCTGCTACAAGAACAAACCGAGCGCATGTCTCGAATGGCCAAGGTATTGCTCGAGATGAGTGAGCTCCGCAGCGTCCCTTGCGAGGACGATGTGGAACTTGGTCCTTTGTCCGAAGAGGTCCTCACCGACCTTGCGCCACTTGCCGAAAATAAGGGCATAGCCCTCAATTGTGCTGGAGACGCTTTAGTAATCGGGAGCGACACGCTCCTCTATAGGCTGGTGTTTAACCTGGTCGAAAATGCCATCCGTTACAGCCGCACCGGCTCGACTGTCAACGTCTCCATCTGCGACAACGACAGCCATGTGTTCCTGCGAGTCGAGGACCAGGGCCCGGGAATACCCAAGCAGTACCGTGAGAGCATCTTCCAGCCGTTCTTTCGTCTAGACAAATCCCGCAGCAGGGCATACGGCGGCGCAGGACTCGGACTAGCGCTCGTTTGGGAGATTGCAGCGCTTCACGGTGGCACGGTAGAGGTCGAAGAAAGTTCCGAGAACGGTACTACCATACTCGTAAGCCTTCCAAAACGATCCGCAGCGTTAACCGAACAGTAGAACGAAAGGGGTCCCGAGCAACAGGAGTACAATTGCTGCATTGTTGCCAGCTGTTGGGAGATGGAAGATGGACTGCGATGGCTACCCATGCGTTCCCATGCCGTTGATGTGCACCGCCTTTGTGCCGGGGCAGATTGACGCTGCGGTTGCAGGCATTTCCGACCCCGATTCACGCACCATCGCCACGGCAGAAGCGCTGTACTTTCGCGGACAGGCCGCCCTCGCTGCCAAGACGGCGCGCCCCTATCTTGACGCCACCGATCCCGCGCTGTGCTATTCCGCATGCTTTATCTGCGGATACGCCAGCCTGTCGCTCAACCGTATCGCCGACGCCCGCCGGTGCCTTGCTGGCATCCTCGATACGCCGGCTGACGAGGAGTCGCCCGCCGTCCACGCCACGCATATCCTGTTCGCCTCGGCCGCGAGCGTCCTGCTGCACTTGCCTTCCCCGTATTCCGCCGAAGAGTTTTATCCGCTTGCGGCGCATCTGCCCGAAGGTCTGCGCCTGTTCGCCAGCTACGTGATGGCGCATGCCCTGTACCTGCGCGGCAAATATGGCCGCAGCCTGGGCATGGCGGAAAACGCCCTGATCATGAAACAGGGAAGTTATCCCATCTCGGAGCTGTTCCTGCACTTGGCAGCTTCCATGGCATGCATGAGCCTCAAGGACATCGACGCCGCAAAAACGCACTTCGGAGTTGCTTGGAACATTGCGCGTCCCGACGGCCTTATTGAGCTCATTGGCGAGCATCACGGCCTTTTACAGGGGCTTATCGAGGCATGCCTAAAAACGCAATACCCTGACGACTTCGCGCGCATCATCGAGATCACGTACCGCTTCAGCTACGGCTGGCGGCGCATCCACAACCCCGATTCGGGCGAGGACGTTGCCGACGATCTAACGACCACGGAATTCACCATGGCCATGCTCGCCTGTCGTGGGTGGACCAACGCCGAAATCGCACGCCATATGGGAGTATCGCCGGGCACCGTCAAAAACCGCCTATCCGGCGTATACGCAAAGCTTGGCATCGGCACACGCGCCGAGCTGGTCGCGCATATGTTACGTTAGCGACCGGACTACCAAGCGCATCGAACGCGTTCCGGAACCCGGCGCTTCGCTCGATCAATTTGGACATTTTGACCCTTGAACGGCACTACCGCCACGGGGCGCCTTCTCGCAAAATTGGATTATTTCCACCGATACTTGCGGGATGGGAGCCCAAGATGCTTGATCGCCGTTCGTTACTTGTCGCCGGAGCGTCCTCGCTAGCGAGCATTATGATGCCGCGCGTGCCGGGAAGCGCAAACGCCTTCATATTGCCGTTCGCACCCACCGAAGCCCATGCCGACGAAAAAGACCCCTTCAGGGTGCTCGTTCTCTCGCGCACCATGTTCGGTGTGGTCGTGGTCGACGTCGCCAACAAGAATACGCCCATCACGGGTGCCCAGGTCACGCTCATATCGCGCTATGCCGCAGGCAAGCAGCTCACCGCCACGACCGATGACGAAGGCACGGCCATCTTTGAGGTCGCCCCTCTTTCAGAAGGCTACGTGGACGAGGCAACGCTTCTCGACGCGTACGACTTTAACGGCGGCATCTCCATTAGCATGGCAGGCTACCGCGATGTCGAGATTCCCCTTGCGCGTATCCAGGGCGGCACCGCTATTACCGCACCCACACGTCCGCTCTCCGATGGCGAGCCGTACTTTCGACAGCTCACGTTCGACGAATGGGACATCCAGTACGCCGACGCCACGTTTATGGCAATGCCAGCGGACGAAGCAGCAAACGACCAGCCCGACACGCACGCTTTTACCGTGCAGGCTCATCTGCCGCAGGGCGGGCAGGCAACGTTGCATATCAATAAAGTGATGCCCTCTGCGGGCAGCTCAACCGAAACCGTCACGCAGATCGGCCAGATCAAGGCCAGCGCATCGGGCGCGGATAATCTGGCGACGTTCACGCTCGAAGACACGTTCCTCGATGCAGCTTCGGGCCTTCTGGAGGAAGGGTGCAAGCTGCGCTTTATGCTCGACTACCAGGGCAAAACCTACACGCTCTCATCCCCTATGGCCGTTGTCACCGCGCCGGCCGCAAAGGCGGAATCGGGCTCGACCACCATCATTCCCACCACCATGGACCAAGAGATCACTCCGTTTGATTTCCCCGCGGCGTTTCCCGGTATCGGCGGCAATAAGTTCACGTGCTGGATGCCCACATTTCCCATTCTGTTCGATTTCTCGTTTGCTGGATACGTGCTGTTTGGCGGAGGGTACAAACCAGCTAGCTATATGAACGATTCGGGCAACCCTGATCCGGAATACTGGAAGAAATCGCCGCGCGAGTCGGGCGCCAAGCAGGCAAACCGCTACCTCGACGAGATGGAGGGGAAGTGGAATCAGTACAAGAGGATGAGTGCCGGTTCGGGCACCGATCCAAGAAACACCAAGCTCCTTCGCCACCATTGCACGCCGCTGTTCACGATGGATATCGCCACACAGCTGTACGGCTCGCTCGCCTACGATTGGGTGGGCAAAACCTGGGGCAACAACAACGATCCCGCATACGGCAATATTAAGGCCCTCTTCCAGGTAAGAACCGACCTCAATTGGACCGAGCAGTTTACCCTAGGACCGGTGCCGTTTTTCCTAAACGTCAACCCCTGGGTGCTGGCGAAGCTGGCGCTCGCCGTGGGTGCCCACACGCACGGCAGCGGCGCGGCGTTTTTTAAAAACATTTCGCTCGACTATTCAAACACGTCGGGCTCGTTCACCATCCAGATCGGGCTTGCCGTCACCTTTGGCGCCGGCGTTGCAGGCGTCGCTTCGTCTGCCGTGCGCGGCGCTGCATCCCTCACGCTGTTCATTGGGCACGAGAAGGCAGATGGACACCAGCTTCCGCGACTGCGCGTGGGTGCGGACGTCGATGTCGATGTGATACTCCAGTTCGTAATGTTCAAGTGGACCACCAAGGCTTGGTCGGGGTCGTGGCCCACACTCCTCGATTCGTGGAATATGTCGGTGAACAATGGCAACCAGTATGTGCTCCAACGCTCTGAGCTTGCATTGGGTGGGGATACGCCTTACACGCTGGATGCCTGCTTCGGCACGCCCGGCAACATCGAGGCGGGCGGCGTGCCGCAATTTATCGCATCGGCCACCATCGTCACCAACGCCGAGCTACTCGCACGCGCCGAGGTTAAGGCCACCGCCGTAAACGTCGCGCCTGTCGTGCGCGATTGGGATCAAGCGGTCACGCGCATTGAGCTCAAGGCGGATGCAGAAAGCGACGACACGGGACAGATCGAGCATTTCGTCCATGCACTGATAGAGAACGACGAAAACGCCGCGCCGATGTATGCGTACACCCATATCGGGCAGGCGAAGGACGCCGTTGCGGACCCCAACGCCAATTCTGCTGGTGTATCGGAGGACGAGCGTGGCGGCATCAAGCCCTCGAGCGACAACGTGCTGTTTACTGGCGTGCTCAGCGAAGCCCACATGAAGCTGGCGATTATCGCCGGCGTAGAATGCCTGTTCCGTATCGCCTCGGTGCGCTACGGCGACAATGGCCGCTCGCGCCTGGTGGTGCACACAAAGGCAAACGGCGCGTGGTCTGCCCCCACGCCCGTGGACTTCCCCCTTGGCTTTGGCGAGGGCGACGTGGAGCGCGACGGCATATACGATTACGACTTCGACGTGGTGGAATATACGGACGGAAGAGGAAACCAGGACGCCTACGTGCTGCTGGTCTCGGGCGAGCGCCCCGACGGCGACAACACCCTTTTCGATACGGCAAGCACAGCCGGCATACTGTCCGTTGTGCGCCTGCGCATAAGCAACGACGGAGTTCGCGTGATGTCGCACACGTCGTGGCGCAGCATCTCGCGCGGCCGCCTTCAGGAGGATGGCCACCATTGTCTGCAGTGCCCACGCATCACGGTGGGCAAGACACTTGTCGACGGACGTCTGTCGGGTGCCTACCTCCACCGTCGCGGAACCACCGCAGAAAAGGCACTCGGCAGCGAGGCTGAGGTTGCGCTGGAATGCTTTACCCTGTGGTCGGATGATTTGGGCGACAGTCTCACGTTCCGTCAGGTCCTCCGCTTTCCACAAGCACCGTCGAGTATCGAGCTGGGCGAGCCCGAGAATATCAACGGCAAAATGGTGGTGCCCGTTGCGTACGAGACCGCAGACGGTTGCGGCTGCGCATCGTACGCCGTGATCGGCCAGTCTATCGCGGGCTGGGGCGTTATGTCACCAGACGCCGCGGTGCCCCGTGCGGTGCCGTGGCCAAAACATTCGGGCTTTTTGGCAACCGTCAACGAGCAACTGCAGCATATTACTTGGACGCGAGGCGCATCGGCATTTGCAACGCAGCCTGTGGGTGCCGCAGGCTGTGGCCCGGCATCGTTTAGCGTAAGCAACAACGGCAGGTGCGTGCTCTATGTAGAGAACACCGACGGCAAGGTGGGACAAACCTACGACGAAGAAGGCAACCCGGTAGCAGTGATGGGCAAGCACTTCCGCATCTTCGCCAGCACCTTGGCAGGCGATCTTTTCACGGAGCCGTTTGTGATGTGCGAGCTGGACCATCCCGTCGATCAGATAACGACATTTTTGACGTCGGGAGGCATGCTCTCCGCGCTCGCCACGCACATTGTGAGCGCGGAGAAGAGCGAGGCTGAGCTACACGGCATCGAAGTGCCCTTGGTGGCGTGTGCCACTCCGACGGGCGCCGTTGCTACCTCGGGCGCGGTGGTGCCCGGAGCAGCAGGCGAATCCTTTATGGTCACGGTGCGAAACGACGGCAACACCTTGCTGACCGCCGGCACAATCGATCTGTACCGAGAGGGCTCCAGCCAGCCGTTCTCCAGCGCATCCATCGGATTCGGAGTGAACGCACGCATGGCTTCGATCTACGATCCAGAGCTTGCCGAGGACGCTTCGGCCAACGACATGGCACACGTGAAGTATGCACTCGAGACGCTGGGCACACGTTTTGCAACGCACCCGCTGGTAGCCGACAACGGCAACGCCGTGCTGGCACCGGGTTGCACGGCACAGTTCCGCATGAGCTTCGCCATCCCCGAGAGTTGGAGCGACGAAGTGGGCAAACGCGTAACGCTATATGCGAAGGCGCGCAATCTGGTGGCGCTCGATCCCGTAACGCTCGAGGAAATTCGACCGGGCGCAAACTCGGCGCTGGGTGCCGTACTGCACGAGCTTCATGTGCCCGACGCGGCATGCGAACGCTCAGAAGTTCAGGTCGGTGTATGCGACAACGCGGATACGACGGGGCTTCACGATGCACCGATGACGGCGGACGGCAGTGGCAGCTCGAGTGGCGGCGGTACTGACAAGGACGGCGGCTCCGGCGGAAGCAGCTCCAGCAGTGGCAAGGACCACGGCACTAACAAACGCTCCGGAAAATCGGGCGCGCTTGCGGGCACGGGCGATGTCAACGCTCCCCTTACGGCAGCCGCAGCAGCACTCGCCGCAGCTGGTGCCGGCCTTGTCGCCTACAGCGCCCGCCGCACGGCGCTCGAAACCGACACCGCCAATGAAGCCAATTCGGATAGGCCTCGCTAGCTCTCAGTTACCTTTGCGAGAGACGCCGACTCGGCTCATCGAACACCAAAAGGGGCTGGCCCCGATAACTCGGAGCCAGCCCTGAGTCGCCTGACGTGAGAATCACAGCGCTACTTGAGCTTTAGCGCCTCCATCATGGGCACGGCGGCATCCCAATCGATCTTCCAGCCGATCGACACGCGGACGGTTTCACCCGTTGCGGGAGCCGTCGCAAACAGTGTATGGCCGTTGTCGGGACCGGTAAAGCGCAGCCACGTTATGCCGTTGTACTCGACCTGGTCGGTTGTTGTCTCCTTGCCTTCGTAGACCTGCTCTAGGCTTGCAACCTCTTCCTCCGGCGAGCGCGGGAAGATGCTGATGTTCAGGCGTCCTCCAGTCTCGTCGTGGAAGAAGTCTGCCTTTTCGTGCTCTTCGTTGGACGAATCCAGCGTGTACCCATCGGCGGCCTCGATACTGTACGATGCGCAATCGATGCCGGTCATATTGGCCGCATCACCAGAATCGGCCACACCGCCGGCCGCCTTGAACTCCTTGGTCTCGCATCCCGTGGTGTCAAAGTGCATGGCCTCATGATTCTTGGCGGGGGCATAAGCGTCTACGAACTCGACAGTGATGGGCCCGTAGTACGCCGTCTTGGGCGCCCAGAAATACACGTACTCAACGGTCTCGCCCGGGCCGATATCTGGCCTCTCGGAAAGGTCGATGCCCTCGTGCAGCTCATCGGGAGCCTCGCTTGCAACGTAGTCGAGCACGGCCGCCTTGCCAGAAGTAAACAACGGGTCGCCTGCCTCAAGATCGCCCTGGGCAGCATGCACGTTAAAGGAACTGAACGTCCTGTTCTTTGTGTTGTTGTTGGTGATCTTGATGTGCAGGTAAAAGCCGTCCTGCAGCTTGGCATCGCCGCGATAGAACGTACCGTGAGCCACAGACTCATAGGTAATGCCTGCTACCTCGACCGTCTGCGAATCATAGGCCTTGGCCTTCTTGGACTTCTCCTGCACAGGTGCGCTCCCGCCCGAGCCACTCGGCGCATTACCGCTGCAGCCAGCAAGCGTACACGCCAACACAGCCGAAAGCGCCACGGTGGGAATTCCTAACAGCAGCTTCTTCGTCATGGGCTTCATCATCCTCACCGCTCCTTTCGCTTGCAGCTCATCCGTTGCCCGAGGCCTTCGTCGCCCCGTGGCATCGGCTTCCACAATGAGCGTATGACGAAACACGGCGCCGGCGAAGTGACCCGTGGCCCAAATGACGCCCCGTTAGACCCTCTTTCTGACCAAAAGGGCCCCAGTTCGCATACCCTCGGCCCACAAAACGAGACGCATGTCCCAATATCCGGGCGCAAAGCCTAAGTGCCGAAGGTACCTATCAGAGCGTATGATGTCCTCAACGATTTTGGACAGCGGGCACAAGTCGTCGTTGACATCCAAGCCGCTCGCCCGAACCAAGCAATTATTTGGAGGAGACAAATATGGAAGAAGCAAAGTATGGACAGAACAGTCTGAGCGAGGAGGAGCGTCTGGTTATCGCCAGGGCTGCCGATTCGCCCAAGTTTAAAGCTTCCCCCGTCTCCGCCGAGCTCATTGATTCCTTTGGCGACGACCTGACGAGCTTTGCATCGATTCCGTATACCTCTAAATCCAGGCTTTCGAGCCTCTATGGGCCGGGGCTTGATGCCATGGCGCTGCTTTGCGCCGATTGGAAAGAAGCGTACGCCCAGGGCGCGCTTTATATGCGAGACCCCAAAACGGTCAGCTTTGCCACACACCTGGAGACTGCAAATGGATCGGCCGTTGAACTGTCGATTGCCGAAAATGCACAGGACGGCCTCCCCTGGTTTCTCTCGTATGTCCCCATTGCCGATCGCATGAAGCTGCGCCGAGACTATGAGACCAAAGCCCCGAGCATCGACACCCATACGCAACCCATTGCAAGCACGAACGCCGATACCGGTGCTCGCCCCGCTGCGACCTCACTGCCCCCGCTCCTAGAGCGCAATCTCGAGCGCATGCAGGAGACCGAGGACTATCTCGAGGGCCCCGTTCCGCAAGACCTCGTCGAGGAATTTGCATCCCTTGGCGAGGCACTCTCATCGTTCGCATGGACTTCGCAGCGATGGACCGACACGATCATCGAGTACGCAAAGCGCGACATCGACGTCGCGGCTCTTTTAGATCGTGATTGGAAATTCGCCTTCTCCAACCGAATCATCCGCTTCTACGAGGGCAAGGTTATCTTTCCGATCAGCGTTCTTCGAAACGACGGGGAAACTCCAGTCGAGGTGTCGATAACGCGCGACCGTAAGATGGATCGCCCGGGTGCGCTGCCTTGGCGTGTCTGCTATGTCGATAACTTCGCTTTCCAAAAGGTGCGTGCCGGCCATGCGCTCACCGACTGGGCATATCTGGGCAACATCGATAGCATGATCGAGAGTCTTGCGAATTACGCGCTGGACGAAAAATGGGGCTTTGACCAGGACGAGGACTCCAAGGACTATTCGATTCTGCGCAGCTACCTCATGTACACCTTCTATCGCCTTCAGTCCGAAAACAAGGTTCTCGAGGACATCGATAAGGGAATCGCAGCATTTAACACCGGACTCGTCGACCCCACCTACGAGGCCATTTATGCCTGCTTTTCGCCATCGAGCAGCGGATGTCCATGGCGCTTCGAGGCCTTTTGCAAAGCGGGTTCAAAACAGTGGGGAAAGAAACTCGTTGCGTCGTTTGACCCGCTTCCGCAGCGCGCATCCTATTTTGAAAAGAAGGAAGACCTGCTCTTTGACGGCAACAGAACGCTCCAGCGCGACGTTGACCATATCCTGCTCGACAACATCGACCGCCTGCCCGAGGCGTTTCTTGCCGAGGAGTTGCGCGGAAGCAGCGATGCGCTCGAAGCACTGTCGAGAGCGGTTAGCGCAGATGACAATGCGTCAAAGAAGGCCGCCTATGATGAACTACGCGAAGCCGTTGAGGACAACGCCAAGGTGAAGCGTCGTCTGATCAACAGACTCGACGATGCCATTGAGCTCGCCCAGAAGCGTGTCGAGTGGAACTTCAAGACCGCCGTTCCGGCGTTCTACCCCACCAAGAACACCATGAGCCTGCTGCTGCCGCTCGACCTGACCGAAAACGACCGGCCCGATGTCGCCCTGGTGGTCGAGCTCATGGAGTCCGGCGCCTATATAGGCCAGACAATTCTGACCATGAAGATGGCCTATAACAACGCGCGCCTGATCAGCCGCCCGGACAGCGACTGGCTCAATACTTCGCTGCAAGTTACAGGCTGCTAAACAATCCGGCTCTCTTGCCCCGCGTTCCACCAATGAGCGCGGGGCTTTGCTATGTACCGATCATTCGGACAGAACCGACGTGGTTTTGTCCGGGAAAAGGAATCCCCATCGAGCTCCGAACGGTTGTTCGATGGATTTCGTGTTAGTTGGAATCGCCTATGGGCTGGGCTATGCTACCTTGACTATCTATATGACTTAAACGCAGCAAAGGAGCACCGAGAGAGCGAGTATGGCAAAAAACACCGCAAACTATGGTAACGACAGTATCCGCCAGCTCAAGGACGAGGAACGCGTACGCCTGCGCCCCGCCGTCATCTTTGGCTCGGACGGACTCGATGGCTGCGCGCATGCCGCCTTTGAGATCCTGTCCAACGCCGTCGACGAGGCGCGTCAGGGTTACGGCAAGCTCATCACCCTTACCGCCTTTCGCGATGGCTCTATCCAGGTAGAGGACAACGGCCGTGGCTGCCCACTTGACTGGAACCCCTCCGAGAAGCGCTTTAACTGGGAGCTCGTCTTTTGCGAGCTCTACGCCGGCGGCAAGTACAACAACAACCAGGGCGGCGACTACGACTTCTCGCTCGGTACCAACGGCCTGGGTTCGTGCGCGACCCAGTACGCCTCCGAGTACATGGACGTCACGGTTTGGCGCGACGGCAACAAGTACTCCCTGCACTTTAAGAAGGGCAAGGTTGTCGGCGCCAAGAAGAAGGCACTCGAGATTGAGCCCAGCGACGAGAACCGCACCGGCACCACCATCAAGTGGCGCCCCGATCTTGAGGTCTTTACCTCCATCAGCATTCCCCACGATTGGTATCGCGAGACCATGCGCCGCCAGGCCGTGGTCAACGCCAACGTGACCTTCCGCCTACGCATCGAAGGCGACGATGGCGAGTTTTCCGAAGAGGACTTTTGCTATCCCAAGGGCATCGAAGACTACGTGCTCGAGAAGGTCGGTACCGACTACCTCACCGAACCCTTCTTTATCGAGGCCGACCGTCGCGGTCGCGACCGCGAAGACCTGCCCGACTACAACGTAAAAATCACCGCATGCATGTGCTTCTCTCGCACCTTCATGATGCAGGAGTACTACCACAACTCATCGTGGCTCGAGAACGGCGGCTCACCCGAGAAGGCGGCCCGTAGCGCTCTGACCAGCGCCATCGATGCCTACATTAAGCAACAGGGCAAATACAACAAAAACGAAAGCGGCATTAAGTGGCAGGACGTCCAGGACTGTCTGGTGCTGGTAACCAACTGCTTCTCCACCCAGACGTCCTACGAGAACCAGACCAAGAAGGCCATCAATAACCGCTTTATCCAGCAGGCCATGACGGCATTCTTTAAGGAGCGCCTCTCAACCTACCTGATCGAGAACAAAGATGCCGCCAACAAGATCATGGAGCAGGTGCTCATCAACAAGCGCTCACGCGAGAACGCCGAAAAGACGCGCCAGAGCATCAAGACCAACCTGCAGCAGAAGACCGACATGGCCAACCGCGTGCAGAAGTTCATCGACTGCCGCTCCAAGGACAAGAGTCGCCGCGAGATCTACATCGTAGAGGGCGACTCGGCAGCAGGCGCCATTCGCACGTCGCGCGATGCCGAGTTCCAGGGCGTCATGCCCGTCCGAGGCAAAATCCTCAACTGCCTGAAGGAGGACTACCCGCGCATCTTTAAGTCCGACATCATCATGGACCTCATGCGCGTGCTGGGCTGCGGCGTGGAGATCAAGGACAAGCGGATCAAGAACCTTGGTGCCTTCGACCTGGACAACCTCAACTGGAACAAGGTCATCATCTGTACGGACGCCGACGTCGACGGTTACCACATCCGCACGCTCGTGCTCACCATGCTCTACCGCCTGGTGCCCACACTTATCGACGAGGGTTACGTGTATATCGCCGAGTCGCCGCTCTACGAGATCAACTGCAAAGAAAAGACCTACTTTGCCTACACCGAGCTCGAGAAGAACGGCATCCTCAAAGAGATCGGCGACCAAAAGTGCTCGATCAACCGCTCCAAGGGTCTTGGTGAGAACGACCCGGACATGATGTGGCTCACCACCATGAACCCCGAGACGCGCCGCCTGATCAAGGTGGAGCCTGAGGACGTCACCAAGATGGAGACCATGTTCAACCTGTTGCTGGGCAACGACGAGGCGGGCCGCAAGCGCCATATCTCCGAGCACGGCAAGGAGTACCTGGACCAGCTGGACCTGCAATAGCAGCAAATCGATAACGACGGCCCATAAGAAGTTCAAGAGGAAATCGTGGCAAAGAAGAAGACGAAGAACCAGCCCAAGAAAAAGCAGGTCAACGCCGAGAACGTCATCGGCCTGCACTCCGAGGTCACCGACCAGCCGATCACGCAGACGCTCGAGGTCAACTACATGCCCTACGCCATGAGCGTCAACGTCTCGCGTGCGTTCCCCGAGATCGACGGCTTTAAGCCCTCGCACCGCAAGCTGCTCTACACCATGTACAAGATGGGTCTGCTCAAGGGCGAGCGCCAGAAGAGCGCTAACATCGTGGGTCAGACCATGAAGCTCAACCCGCACGGCGATGCCGCAATCTACGAGACGATGGTGCGTCTAGCCACCGGTAACGAAGCGCTGCTCGCCCCCTTTGTGGAGTCGAAGGGCAACTTTGGCAAGTACTATTCGAGCGACCTGAGCTACGCCGCTTCGCGTTATACCGAAGCCAAGCTCTCCCCCATCAGTGCCGAGATCTTCAAGGACATCGACAAGGACCCCGTCGATTTCGTCGACAGCTACGACGGTGCCATGAAGGAGCCGCGCCTGCTGCCCACCACGTTCCCCAACATCCTTGTCTCGGCCAACAAGGGCATCGGCGTCGCCATGGCTTCTGACATCTGCGGTTTCAACCTCAATGAGGTCTGCACTGCCACGATGCACTACCTCAAGGATCCCGACTGCGACCTGCTCGAATATATGCCCATGCCCGACTTCTCGACCGGCGGCGAGATTATCTACCGCCGCGAGGAGATGGAGAAGATCGTCGAGACCGGCCTGGGCAGCTTCCAGATTCGCTCCCGCTGGCGCTGGATTCCCGAAGAGCGCATCATCGAGGTCTACGAGATCCCCTACACCACCAAGACCGATGTCATCATCGAGCGCATCGTCAAGCTCTCCAAGGAGGGCAAGGTCAAGGAAATCGCTGACATCCGCGATGAGACCGACCTCTCGGGCCTGCGCATCGCCATCGACCTTAAGCGCGGTGTCGACCCCGACAAGCTCATGGCCAAGCTCTATCGCTCGACCACGCTGCAGGATTCGTTCTCGTGCAACTTCAACGTGCTCGTCGACGGCTATCCCCGTGTTATGGGCGTGCGCCAGATTCTGCACGAGTGGGTCAAATGGCGTATTGAGTCCACGCGCCGCCGCATTAACTTTGACCTGGGCAAAAAGTCCGAGCGCCTGCACCTGCTGCACGGCCTTGAGGCAATTCTGCTCGACATCGACAAGGCCATCGCCATCATCCGCGGCACCAAGCTCGAAGCCGAGGTCGTGCCCAATCTTATGAAGGGTTTCGACATCGACGAGACCCAGGCCGAGTTTGTTGCCGAGCTCAAGCTTCGCAACATCAACGAGGAGTACATCCTCAACCGCACCAAGGACATCGCCAAGCTTGAGGGCGAAATTGCCGAGCTG
Organism: uncultured Collinsella sp.; assembly: GCA_937923795.1. GTDB lineage: Bacteria > Actinomycetota > Coriobacteriia > Coriobacteriales > Coriobacteriaceae > Collinsella. The sequence goes on along the minus strand of CALDWI010000046.1, from coordinate 7,674 downwards.
GAGGAGATTCTCTCGAGCGAAGACAACATCAAGAAGGTCATCAGCGACGAGTTGGCCGCGGTCAACAAGAAATATGTGATGCCGCGTCGCACGGGCAGGATCGAGCCCCATGAGGTCATCGAGGTGAGCTTGGAACCCGAGGTCGAGGAGTACCCGGTCACCATCATGCTCTCGCGCGATGGCTACCTTAAGAAGATGACGGACCGCGTACTCAAGAAGGCGACCACGCTCAAGTACAAGGACGGCGACAAACCCTTTATCGAGTTCCCGTCCTCCAACACCCACGAGCTGCTGGTCTTTACCAACAAGAGCCAGGTGTACAAGTGCAAGGTTGCGGCGTTTGAGGACACCAAGTCGGCCCAGCTGGGCTCGTACCTGCCGACCGATCTTGAGATGGAACCCGACGAGGGTGTCATCTGGGTCATCGACCCCGAGGACTACAAGGCCGACGTGCTGTTTGTCTTTGAGAACGGTCGTGTGGTGCGCGTCGCACTTGCCGGATACGTTACCAAGACCAACCGCAAGCGCCTTAAGAACGCCATCTACGGCGGCAGCAAACTGCTGTATGCCCAGGTGCTCAAGGAAGATCGCGATATTGCACTGGTCTCGAGCGACTATCGCCTGATGAACTTCAACACGTCGTTGCTCAAGACCAAGACGACCACCAACACGCAGGGCGTCCAGGCCTTCACGGCAAAGAAGGGCCGCTCGGTCACCACGGTCGGCACGACCGAGGAGATTCTTGGCGCCGGCGTCTCGGCCGAAAAGTTCACCGCACAGAGCCTACCCTCCGCCGGTGCCCTCATGAAAGAAAACGACATGCCGAGTCTGTTTGACTAAAACAACGGTGGCCAAACCGTCATGGGTTTACAAAGCAGCGGGGCCCGGAGCGCAGCAACATCGCGCTCCGGGCCCCGCTCGTTGCAACGTAGTCGGAATAATAGGAATCCCCGTTTTTCACTCCTGCAATCCCACGGCACAAGACATGTTAAGCCGTTAGCAAAACTTGCAAAAATTAGCAAAACCTGCAAAGGGGCCACCGTGGATTGCAGCAAATGTCTCCGCCATGCCAGGCATGCTCGAAGATATTATCGAGCGAACCAAAGAAGCGGCAGATAGCCGCCTCTCACAGTCTCACGCGCGCATAAACGGCGTTCAAATTGGTCCAGTGGGCATCGATTGGACATATACTCAAGAGGCCCAGGGCAACTGGCGCACACGCATGAATGGCATCTTTAAGCAACTCGAAAAACATGACATCGGACTTCTCATCACCATCGATGAAGTCACCGTCGATCTCGAAGAAATGCTTCAATTTGCCTCTGTTTACCAGCACTTTGTACGCGAAGGTAAAAAAGTAGCCCTACTCATGGCAGGACTGCCCTACAAGGTATCGGCGTTGCTGCGTAACGATTCCGTCTCGTTCCTCAGGCGTTCCCAATATCATCAGTTAGGACGAATCACTGACGTTGAAATTGCAAACGCATTCCGTAAAACCGTTGAGGCCGGAGGACGTTCAATCACACCAGAAGCGCTCGAGGATGCCGTGAAGGCCGTCGACGGATTTCCCTATATGATGCAGCTCGTCGGATATCGCACATGGGATGTTTCGGAGAACTCGCCCAAAATCAGCGCACCTGATGTACAACAGGGCTCTCTGCTTGCCCGTATGGAGCTGCGCGATCGAATTCTCGAAACGACCTATCGGGAGCTTTCCGATAAAGACATTGAGTTTTTGCTCGCGATGCTGCCCGATTCTGGCCCCAGCAGGGTCTCGGAGATAGCCAAACGCATGGGCGTCGCCAGCAACTACGCAAGCCAATACAAACGCCGCCTCCTCGAGGACGGCGTTATCGGGGAACGTGGACGTGGCCTCGTCGGCTTCGACATCCCCGCGTTCAGAGAATTCTTGAACGAGAAGGCGTTTTAGCACACCGGAATTGTCCACGGGAGCATCAACGCATGGCAATCAGCAATCCTCTTGGTAAGGGAAGTAGGCTTTCCGCCAACGCTGATTGCCATGCGTTCTTCTTGTCCTTAGGCGAGCTTGCGAGCGAGCTCTCGCACCTCTTCTAACTTGGGCGAGGAGGCCATGCTGTCGCGCTCGGTCATACCGCTGATGGCGACAATGCCCTGGTCCTCCCACTTGCAGTACGCGCAGGTCGACTTGTACATGGCGATCGCCGCATCATAGACGCCCGCGCTGTGGCTATCGAGCAAAAGGGCCGTCTTGGTGAACGGGAAGCCTGTGGCACCGAAGGCGTACAGGCGGTCGATGGCGGCCTTCTCCTGCGCAGTGATATCAAACCAGTAGATAGGCGAAGCGAAGACAACCATATCGGCGCCTTTCAGCGACTCGATCACGTCGGCCATGTCATCCTTCTGCACACAGGTGCCCTCGTGAGTGAAGCAATACTGGCACCCCAGGCAACCAGCGATCTTCTTGCTGGCAACGCGGATGACCTCGACCGTATTGCCGACCTCGCGCGCGGTCTCGGCAAAGGCCTCGACCATAGTGTCGGTATTGGCGCCCTTGCGCGGGCTACCGCTCAATACAACGATATTCATAAGAATCTCCCTTCTTCATGCCGCAGGCGCGCGGCACACATTTCGTTGTAACCAAAACAGATGGAGCTATTCAGTCGTCTGTAGATCGCATCTCTCGTTCGCGCTCTCTAGACACAATCTCATTGCCTGATAACTCCTCGACCGTCTTGATTCTCTCTCCGAGAATTGAACAGCAAATCGTTGCTCACAAAGTATCGACTGTGGAAAAATTAGCTTGAGCTTTCTCCCTGCTCGCGTAAGCGTTCGCGTGAAAGAGCCTAGCCGCATCGGCCAGGCGCAATATAGATCCGCGGAAACCGGCCTACGAACAAGGAGCGCCTTATGTATGGACAGCATGCACCACAAACCCAGAACGATCGAACCAGCTCGTTTATCCGCAGCGTCACGCGTCATGCGGGCGTTAGAGTAGTCGCCTTCGGAGCGATTATTCTTGTGTCAGGGCAACTCTTACTACCCTGCGCAGCACTGGCGACCGAAATGCCCGAAACCGATGTCGCAGCACCCATTACCTGCGACGAAGCCAACGCGGAAGGCAGCCTCACAGCTACCACCGTTGTCGACCATAACTATGACCTGGAGCTCCCTCCTGCCTTCATGTTGGTCCAGAATGAGGCGTTTGTATACGATTTCCCCGACAAACCCGAAGGCTTCATCTACGGGCTTAACGACACCGTCCTTCTCTTCAAGATCGACACCGATACCGAAGGCCTTATAAAAACCGAGAACCCCAAAGAGGCCAGCGTCTCTATTGCCCTGACCATGATCGACAATCACGTTAGAGCAACCGCAGTCTTTACAGGCGGCTACGCCGACGACCAAATCCCTTACAGGCTGAACCTCATCAGCTCAACCCACCTTGGCACACACGTTGACCGCGACTTCGACAGCGGGCAGGGGATTATGCACGAGACGCGGCACGATTACTACATCCGCTACGTCTTCGACAGCGACGTGCACTTGATTGCAACCGATACGAGCGGGTCCAAACCCGATCCAAATGTTAAACCGAGCCCAGAGGTCAAACCCGAACCGGAAACCAAGCCCGACCCCACACCGCAGCCCAAGGCAGAAAAGCCCGCGGCAAATCCCGTTTCCACTAAGGCAGTAGCGGCGATTAAACCAGCCGGGACCACCCTACCCGCGACGAGCGACAGCGGTGCGATGGCTGTCGCCCTGAGTGTTGCCGGTGGCGCAGTTGCAGCAGTTGGTATTTCCGCAACAAGGCGTCGCAACCGCTAGCTAAAACAAATACGCCATTCACACAGGCAAACAACCAAGGTCCAACGAAAACAGTCCAGTCATCCGACTGTGCCGCACTCCAGTAGTTCGCAGAGGATATCAAGGAGGTGGCCCAGGCTTCCCTTGTCGCCCTCGAGCTGTGCGACAGACAGATCAGGTTTGGGAAGTAGAACGGCCCTTGCGCGAAGCGTGAATCGGGCAAGTCTGACGTTTATTCCCAGGGCCAAGCAGGGCCGGAGGTTTTATTGGCGGCTCTTACGGGCGTCGCGAGTTTTGGCGAGGACGTAGGCATCGGGGTCGTCTTTGAACCAGGGGCAACGGCGCTCGCCGGAGACCATATGGCGGTGGGGGCAGCCGCCCATGCACATGGGCAGAATGTGGTGCACGGATGATTGGGCGTCCGCAGGCTGAGTGAAGCCATAACAACACTTCGCGCATCGAGCAGTTTGAGCCGGCGTGCGCATGTCGGCGCCATACTGGGAAGGGAGGGCCTTCTTATGGGGCGGACGACCCCATTGCAGTCTCCTTCCGCTCTAATCCTGCGGGAACGACAGCAGCCGTAAGAGTACCGCTACCGTACTCGTAGCGGTTCTCCGCCCCCTAAGCAGCGTGTCCGCTACGAAACGACCGTCTTGTAATAAGCGCCGAAGTCTGCGAGCGAGTCCATGATGGGCATCATCTGGCGGCCGAGCTCGGTAAGGCCATACTCAACGCGGGGAGGATTCTCGCCATAGTCATGGCGAAAGACCAGCCCATCATCCTCCATCTGCCGCAGGCTGTCGGTAAGCACCTTCTGAGAGATTCCCTCAAGGTTGCGGCGCAACTCGTTGAAACGCCAGGGGCGTACGCGCAAGTTACGGATAATGAGCAGTTTCCACTTGCCGCCAATGAGCGCTACCGCCGTTGCGACCGGACACTCCGGAAGCTCCTCTTTCGCCATCACGGGAGACCCAACCTCCTTGACCATACCGGTTTCACAAAAAAGTACGCAGTTACAAATATGTGCGTACTCGTATTTGCATGCGCCTTCGCGTTGAATATAACTCACGCAGGAGATGCCTGCAAGGTAAATCAACCCCAAGAGAGGAACCATTATGGCAAATTATGCAAAGACCCACATCGGTAATGAGAACCGTGTCGAGCTGCACGAGGTGCTCGGACTTACCGGGGCAGAGGTGAGTGTCAACAATCTTCCCGCCGGCGCTGGCGTTCCGTTCGTCCATGCACACAAGGAAAACGAGGAGATCTATGGCGTGCTCGAAGGCGCCGGTTCGGTCACGATCGACGGTGAGGAAATCGAGCTTGCAGCCGGCGACTGGCTGCGCATTTCCCCCACCGCACACCGCCAGTTCCGCGCCGCGTCCGACTCGGGCATCACATACGTCTGCATCCAGGTCAAGCAGGGGTCCCTTAATGCCTTCACGGCCGACGACGCTATCATGTTCTAATTCGCGATCGGTGTGCAAGGGGCCGATACCGCCCGCATGCCCCCTTCGGAATAGGCGCTGAGCAGCTCCTGGGCGTGGGCGAACTCGGGCCCTCGCCTCCAACCGAGCAGGCGGTTGACCGCGAGATTTCCCTGGACGTTGTGAACGAAGAGCAGATAGGCGTCCTCGCGCGAGAGCCCGGTCTCCTCCATGATCGAGGGAACCATCTGCTCAGCGCCGCGCTCGACGACGCGCTGTGCCACCCGGGCGTATGCATCGTCATCCGAGTAGAGCAGATAATAGTCATCGTTTGCCGGCGGGCGCTGGCAGAGAGCCTCCGCCTCCGTTCCCTCAAGCGGGGGCGCCGCCGCCAGGGCCTCGTCGATAAGTGCATCAAGCAGCGCGAACTTGTCCTCGTAGTGCAAATAGAACGTGCCGCGGTTGATATCGGCACAGCGGCAAATATCCGCCACCGTCATCTTCGCGAAGCCGACCTCGGCCAGCAGCGCAAAGAACGCCTCCCGTATGACCGAAAGCGCATAGCGTCGGCGACGATCGATCTTCCCCGATTCCATGGCCCCTCCAATTGCAGCGCTCAACAATATCCAGAAGCCGCTCGTTTATCGACAGCAGCTCGAAACTGTTCATTGCTCTGACGCAAATCAACACTGATACTTTTTATAGACACCTGTTCATTGTAGTTGAAAGAGAGTATCAAGTGACTCTATACGAGCGGCTCGTTATCGAACTCACCAACCAATCGTTTTCCCATCAGGCCGCCTACCGCACCGGCGGCACGCCCTATGAACTGAGTGCCCGCGAGCCCGAGCGCTACGACCAGCAAATCGAAACGTTTGCCCGCATGATCGATGAAGCCGATTGCGTGCTTGTAGGCGGGGCCTCTGGGCTCTCCGCGGCGGGCGGCGGCGACTTCTACTACGAAGACAACGCGACCTATCGCAGGCATTTCGGCAAATTCGCCGAGCGCTACGGTTTCAGGGGCGCTTTTGAAGGGTCGTCCTACCGCTGGCCCACCGCCGAGTCGCGCTGGGGCTACCTTGCAACCTTCCTCGACACCACGCTCAACGCCCCGCTGCGCGAGCCCTACAAAGATCTCGACGCCATTCTTACCAAGAAAGACTTCTTCGTTCTCGCCACCAACCAGGACACGCAGTTCATGAAAATCTACCCTTGGGAGAAGGTAGCAGAGATCCAAGGCGATCACCGCTTCTTCCAGTGCTCCCACTGTTGCACCGGCGAGGTGTGGGACGCGGTCGAGCCGGTCTCCCGCATGGTAGAGGCCATGGGAGACGGCCTTGAGGTTCCGACAGAATTCGTGCCACGCTGCCCGCACTGCGGGGCAGAGGCGTTCCCTTGGGTTCGCGGCTACGGCAACTTCCTGCAGGGCGAGCTCTACGAGGAGCAGTACCGCAAGGTGTCCGACTGGCTCGACGCGCACGCGCGGCAGAGGATCCTTTTCCTCGAGCTGGGCGTGGGCCGCATGACGCCTGCGTTTATCCAGGAGCCGTTCTGGGCCCTCACGGCGCAGTTACCGCAGGCTGGCTACATCGCCGTGAACAACAGGACGCAGTTTCTCCCCCGTGCAATCGAGGATCGGGGGCTCGCCGTTCGTGCCGATATCGCCGACGTGCTCGCCGACGTGCGCAAGACGCTGGGTAGGTAGCGCATGGAAACGGTAAAAGCGGTTCGTATCGGCCAGGCACTTGCCGAGGCGGATCTTATCATCATCGGCGCCAGCAACGGGCTCGACATGGCAGAGGGGCTCAACCTCTTCTACGCCGATGCTCATTTCCAAGAAGCGTACGGAGACCTCGCCCAGGCTGATGGCATCGGCTGCATACTGCAGGGGCTCACCTCTCCGGATGCAAACGTGCGACGCCGATGGGCCGATCGATTCCATCAAAAGGAGTATGTCGAGTATGAGCCCGGCCCAATCATGAACGGGCTGCGGCATCTTACGGAGCACGCTGATACCTTCGTGATCACATGCAATATTGACGGGCACTTCGCACGCGCAGGGTTCAACGAGAACCACGTGCTCGAGACGGAGGGGAGTACGTGCACGTCGATTGACGAGCAGCGTCTCGCCCACCCAGATGCCCTCGCCATGGCGCAGCTCGAAGATCTCGCGCACCTTGTGCAAGCGCATCGCAACCACAAGGTTGCCATCCTCGAACTTGGCGTGGGGCTGCGCAACGGCGTCATAAAGCGCATGCTCGCTCGGGTCGCGAACGCCTGCGAACACGCCACCTACATCGTGTTCAACTACAGTCAGGCTCTGACGCCCGACGCTTCGTGCGAGACAATTCTCGTTGACGGCGATATGACCCCGGCTTTCGAGGAGATCGTTCGATGCCACCTCTAGAAATCAGAACCACCCTTAAAAAGGGTGGTTTGCTCTTAGGGTATAACCCACGGG
>CALDWI010000045.1 GCA_937923795.1 uncultured Collinsella sp. | reverse complement strand
AACTGCGGGAGCGAGCCATCAGCTCAATGTGTTCGGCTGAGATCGGAAATCAACCATTCGCGGGCGCAAACCGCGCCACAGCAATCAGGGCAGCCGACAAACCCCCAGCTAAACCACCCTTTATCGCTTGATCCACGAGGTTTCGGGTCGGCAGATAAGTCGCGCGTTGTTGTAGGCCATGTCGAGCGTGAGGCAGGTGCGCGCTGCGTAGAAACCGTCCTCGCGCTGGATGGTCAGCGCCAGCTCCGGCTTGTCGCCGGTCAGGCACAGCGGCAAGAGCAGCTGGATCCGGCCACCGTAGAACTGCGGCACCGCGAGCGTGTAGTTGGCGGCGGCGCGTCGGGCGGCCTCGACGACAGCTCCCTCAAAGGCGCGGCGCAGCAGCAGCGAGTTGCCCTCCCCCATCAGGCTGGCGGGGATGCGCGTAAGGTTCTCCTCGTCGCCCAGAATGTGGTCGATGTTGGAGCGGATGGGAAGGCGGTAGTCAAAGACCAGCTCGGAGGGGTCCTCGGCAAAGCGCACACGGCACGGCAGGTACTCAAACGAGACCAGCATGGGGTCGCTCTCCTTAAAGAAGCCCTTCAAAAACCAGCGCTGGCGCGCGTCGGGCTTGGTGTTGGGCTCAAACAGGCCGTAGATGGTCTCGTAGCGACGCGTGTACAGGCCGGTGTTGAATAGGCAACGGTCGTCGTCGAACACCAGCGGCAGGTTGGACGGCGCGGTCTGGTCCACGTCGCGCTCGGTCAAAAATACTGCGCGGCTAAACGAAAACGACAGGTAGCTCTTGAGAATGCGGTTGCAGGGACCCCAGTCCTCGGGATCGGCGAGGTCGGCCAAGCGCTCGTAACAGGGCTCGGGGCAAAACGCGAAGTCGTACACATTGCTGCACAGGGTGCTGGGGATCTCCATATGGCTTCCAATCAAGATAATGACAGGCGTGTGGATGCTTTGATTTTATACGTGCGACGGGTAGCCCGTGTCCACAACGCAACCGCGGCGCAGCTCGTCGGCGATTTCTGCTCGCGTGCGGTTTCCGGAAACAAGGTCCTGGATCCAGGCGTAGTGCTGGTTGTCTTTGGGTTCCGGGCTATCGGAAAGTACGACTGGAGCACCAGCGGCGTAACGGGAAGGACCCGCCCGTCGACATCGGCAATCATGAGTTGACAAGTGTAATCATGGCTCAATTGCGGTTTAGCAATAGAATGTCAGGGAATCATCACCAAAGGTTTCGCGCCACTTGTCACAAATGTATCGATGGTTCATGGTGATTAGTTTTGAAAGATCCCTGAGATCCTTAGCTGGAATCTTGCTCTCGTTGTTCGCAAGTGTGCATCCGCCATTTTTAGTGAGCCAAAACTTAGTCGAGTTAGCAGCCGCCCTCTTTACCCCTACATGGATGTGAACGGGTTCTCCGTTTTCCGCGATCCAAAAGAACAGAACAAACTGTCCAAAAACAAGAATTCGAGGCATTATGCCACCGCCGGTCCAGCTTTTTGCCGTTCTGCAAGCTCGAAGATAAACGGAGCGTTTGATCTAACGAACTCGGTCAAAAAATCCAGTTCGTCAGTAGAAAATCCTTCGACGTTAAACCATTTGACCGCAGGTAGAAAGCATTCTGCATGGTCAAAACCAAAATCAACCGGGCGCTCGACGGCTACGCGAACGGTCCCGTCGTCTCGTGTTTCTGAGTAGGCAAACTGAGTGCCGTCATCTAGCTGAACATAGCTCCAAAGCATTGCTGCCTCCTTAGTGTTTATATCCAAGTATAAACAGCCGCTTAGATGCAACGTGATGCGAATTGAATTATTCCCATAAGACCTGAACTGCTGATTATTTGTATTACTGAGATTTGAACCACCTCACACTTCAGTGTCTTTTTGGCATGGAAAACCGTCATTGTGCGAAAGTCGGACTTTATGTCAAGGATCGTCTTCAGATTCAAGCGCTCGCATGCTTAACTACTTGCAGGCGCTTGAATCCTATAGATTACCCAAATGCTGCTCAACAGCCTCCATGCCAACCTCCGCATATTTTAGGAGGCCTTGTATATCGTTGTAGTTCTTGGGCAATCGATCTTTTTCAATGCCAGTAATTTTTGCAAATAATTCGATTGTCAGATCGAGTGCGAAGTCGATTAGTTTTTGAATTTCGCCGTAAGTTAAAGGAAGTCGCCTAACAAGCTCATCATATTTCAGTGCTTCCATGTCGCTATGGGCGAAAACCTTATTTCGCTGATCGCGAAGCATGTCAGTTAGTTTACGGAGACTGTTGAGTCGTTTTTTCCATAAATTGGAAAGGTCATGAGTGGTTATACACACAGTAACCATTCTGTAATGATTTCCGAACAGCTTTTCATCTGAGCGTTGTGACTCAACTTCTTTGGGGTAGAAACGCTCCTCGTCCTTTGCCAATGGATGAACGATTGGATTAAGCCTGTCAAAGTTTGGTCGATCATTAAATAAGGAGATTGCAAGTGCGTCGATTTCAGCAGAATGAGACTTGACGTCTTCTATCAAGTTCCCAATACTGACGTCGCTTTTGGCATCAAATAACCGTGCGCAATTCATGAAACAGGATTCGGTTAATGCAAGTTGTGTAAAGCTGAAGAAGCAGCCAGCGCAAATTACTTCATTCTCATAGTCGGAAGATGCTTTAGACAGTTCGCGAAGGATTGCTAGTTTCGTGTTGGCATAAAATGCCTCGTTGTATAGATAGCTGCAACGCTCAAGCAGCTCAAGAAGGCCGGCGTTTAATTCTTTCTTGGCAGCGTCAACTGTATGATCCGATTCGTGGTACATGTTAGATAAATCCTGAGCAATTGTCGTAATAAATTAATCTACTAATGCGTCGTTAAGAATATGGCCTTCTACATAGTCTATCGAAATGGGTGCTTCAGCACCGACATGCGGCAGCCATGAGCACTTTCCCAAGCAGCGAAAGCGCCAAAGAAGCGGCTATCCAGTTGTTGTCGCCGGTCTTGGGGAGTGCCACAGTTGTTGCGGTGGCAGGCTTGGGCTTGACCGTCTTGGCGACCGTGGTCTTGGTTGTCGTGGCCGCGGGTTTCAGCGCGGGATTTTCCGTGGACCCCGTGGTGGGCTCTCCGGCAGCGGGGTTAGCATCGATGGGAGACTTATCCACGCTATCGCCAGGCACAACGACCCCATCGGTCTCCTCCGCCGGCGGCGTGGCCACATCGGGCTCAATCACCACGTGCGCTGCCACGACCCCTGCAGCATCCACCACGCCACCAGCACCAAAGACTCCGTCAGCAGGCGTCACAAACCGCGCGGACACAAGCGACCCGCCCGTGCACGCAACACCGCCGTCGGCACCGGTCGCATCGAGCCACGAGGCATCGACGGAAAGCCGACAGCCGGCCGCACCATCGCCAAGGCCCGCATCCTGCAGATACACGCCATAGGCGCGCACGCCCGCTCCGAACCCGGCGCCCGCGGCAACGACGCGCCCGCCGCCGCGCACGGCCATGTCGCCTGCGATCACGCCGGCAACCGCCTCGTCCGTAATATCGGCCCCGTCCGCCCGGGCATCGACGGTGCAACCGTCCACCACGAGCGCCTGCGAGACGTGGATCCCGCACTGCGAGCCCGATGCCGCCAGGGACCCGGTGCCGCGAAGCGTCAGGCTGCCCCACACCTCCATGCCGCACTGCGTGATGTCCGCATCGGGCGCATTCGACTCCGTCACCGAGTTTTGCCCGGCGAGCGTCACGACCAGGTCGCCGTCGGCGGCGGTGGCGTCGCCCGCGTAGCCGTCAAGCTCCAGATGGCCGGCATCGGTCCAGGCCCAGCCGGGGCCCGACACGCCCGGCTCGCAGTACGTCGCGCCCGCGATAAACAGGCTCTCCGCGCCCACGGCACAAGAAGACCCGCCCAGCAAAACGCATAGGCAGGCCATGGCAGCGATCGCGATGTGATGACGGCCGGTGTGGGACTCGGCGGCAAACATAGCCGCTCCGATCTTCGCAGGAGCCAATAGAATATGCACCCGAAAAATGCCCTGGTAGCAGCACCTATTAGTTTAGCGAGATCGATGCGGGAGCAAAGAGAAATCGCGTGGGCAATGTCCACAATTAGGTGTAAATCGTTTTGCCAGCCGGTGAAAGGGAGAATCAGCTTCCGAATTCGCCCTTCACGTTTCTGATGATGTTGTTTGATAAATGGTTCCGATAGTCCATAAAAGATGGTTCATAATAGATTTAGATGAAAAACCTTCGGATTTGTAAGGCGGGGTCGCTGAGACGGTACCGCCTAGTTTTATCAGCGTGCGCCTAACGATCGAGATCACATTCTCCCTCGCGCGCGAAGAAGTCTTGCCCTGCGAAGACTATGATCGGTTGGACAGGCCCGGCGTATATCGCGTACTTCCGTAGTTTTTCTTCGGAATATCCGTATTAAAAATACGGGCAAATTGACCAATTTGCTAAGCTACTTTATCCTGTGTTTCAAATAGACTCAGAAAGCAGAGGAGCCGTGCCATGCTCAAGAAGTTTTCGGTTTCAAATTTCAAGTGCTTCAATAAGCGAATTACATTTGATCTATCCGATCCCGCCAACTATTCATTCAATCAACAGGTAATTCAGGATGGCATTAAGGCAAAGGGCATCATATATGGTGCGAATGGCAGTGGAAAGTCCAATTTCGCCCTCGCGATATTCGACATTGTTCTGCATCTGACCGACAAGGAAAAGCTGCTCAAAAAATACTCGCCATACCGGTGCCTTAATTCAAAGAGTTCAATTACAGAGTTTCAATACGATTTTGTCTTCGACAATATCGAGGTCGTATACCGCTACGGGAAAACCGACCCACAGACGCTTGTATACGAGAGTCTGTACATTGCTGGCGTGGAGGTCTTGAGCTACAGGTTCGACGCTCAAACGGGCCATGTTGACCTGCCGGGCGCCGAGTCCCTCTCGCTTTCTACCGATCTCCCCACTGAGTCCGACAGGCTGTCGCGTGTCAAATATGTCAAGAGCAATGCAATACTGCGAGATGAGCCGTCTGCCAGGGCGTTTAGAGCCTTCACCTCCTTTGTCGACAACATGCTCATGTTCTACTCGCTCGATGAGCGTGGATATCAGGGGCTTTCGGTTGGCTCGGATATCTTTACCCAGGGCATTATTCGCGAAGGAAAGATGGAGGACTTCCAAGAATTCTTGCGCCAGCAGGGAATCTCCCTGAACCTCGTATCCGTGGACGTGAATGGAGTTCCCGAGCTTTATTGCAGGTTCGAGGGCGGTACCGTTCCGTTTGCGTCGGTCGCCTCGACAGGCACCATGTCACTTGCTCTGTACTACTACTGGTATATCAAGATGAGCAAGGCTTCCTTGGTCTTTATCGATGAATTCGATGCCTTTTATCACTTTGAATTGTCCCGGTCGATCGTGGAGATGCTACGGGACCTTGAGGGTGTCCAGGTTTTCATTACGACGCACAACACGGACCTTTTGACGAACGACCTCATGCGTCCCGATGTCTATTTCATTCTCAAGGAGGGGGAGATTCGCTCGCTGGAAAAGCTAACACCCAAGGAGCTCAGATTGGCGCATAACCTCCAGAAGATGTTTAAGGCCGGTGCTTTCGATGGCTAGCCCGGTCACGCTCTTCATCGTTGAAGGAGAGTCGCGTGACCTGCGCTTTGCGGAGAAGATGAAGGATCTTTTTCTGAAAGGGAGAGATGACCTGAGGGTGATCTGTCTGCCAGCGGCGCAGAACATCTACATGCTTTACGAGCGGCTTGCAGAGGAGGACTTCGATCTGGATGTTGTGGAGGTACTGAGAGAAACGGTGCCTTCTGCTGCAAAATGTCTAGAGGGCGTGGAGAGGGATTCTGTTGATGAGGTCTTTCTCTTCTTTGACTACGACTCTCATCAGAACAATGCGCCTGGATGCGAGTCCGATGCCCTTGTGGAGGCGATGCTCCTCGCATTCGATAACGAGCACGAGAGCGGAAAGCTCTATATAAGCTACCCGATGGTCGAGGCACTGTACGATTATCGCGCAGGGCAGTGCCAGGCGCATTCAGGCTGTTTTGTTGACAACTCGGAAATCGCTCAATATAAAAATAAGTCGGGAGAGGGAAACGTTAACGTGGGGAAGCACATGGAGCTTCCCCAATGGAAAGATGCAATCGCTGCCTTCGTATTGAGATGCAAGTGCCTGCTCGGTCTCGATGAGGTTTCATTTGAGACGTATCGAGAGCTGGTTACGGTCGATGCGATCTTCCGCGAGGAGAAAAGGATGCGGATCGAGGACGGTTCGGTGTTTGTGCTATCGGCTTTTCCAGAGTTTCTGCTCGACTATTTCGGTGATAAGTTCTTTAATTCCATGGCTCCGATGCGCCACCTTAAGTTCGATGATTGCCCCCGAGGAAATGGATGAGACGCAATTAATCTCGCGGGTACAGGTTCTCCTGTCTAAATTGTGAACTCGGCATAAGAGACGTTGTTGGCCATGCCCCGGACAGCATCCAGTCGATGATGTTCTCTTGCCTGATGCCGCCGCGACCTCCCACGTCAACGCGGTCGAGCGTGAGCGGGGTCTTCGGATAGTTGTTCCGAATCGCCTGCAGCGGCGCGAGCTCGGGAAAGTACCTCACTATCAGCTTCCCCCACTCCGACTTCGGGTTCACGCAGGTGATGTGGAACCCGTTAAGCCCAGCTTGGACAAGCTGTTAGGAGACTGGCATTTCGCCTGCGTCGATCTCGAGAGGATCGGCGACAAGGTTGCGAACAAGGACTGGAAAGGTCATTATGAGGGGTAAATAAGATGACAGACAACACGTATTCGGGAACTCTAAAATTCAAAGATGTTGATTTTGTCTTTGTGTTCGATGGCTCTGAGGTTGTTCTCATCCCGCCCAAAGAACGCAAGAATGACATTATGTGGGGTTGGCTAAAAAAAGAAATTTGCCCCGGTGTGTATACATCCGGCGACCCTTTGACTGTTGATGTGCCTTATCTTGACGGCTTCTGCAACGAGACAAGCAAGCGATTGATCTTTTTGACCAGGGAGGAATCGACTGTCGGAAGTCGAAATTCGACTCTGTATATCAACGTTGCTGGGTATCTGGAATGTAGCCCGAATACCAATGGTTTTTGCAGGATGACTCTATCCGGCAGGGCCTTGAATTACATTCATCCGGTTAATAGGGCATTCTCGCAGGTATTTGATTCTGACGACCTTACAGAAAAGGGAATCATCTCTATCAGGACAAATGGATTCGACAGAACTTCGACCGTGAAGAGAGCATTTCGCTTTGAGGGCAGAGATATCGCGGCGTATTTCTCAGTTGGGTGGACATGCAGTATGAAAATTAGTACTCCACCCATCACCCTTAATTCCAGCATGATTTTCGAGTTTGATGAAACGGACGATTACTGGTTTTTCTATCGCCTGTGGCATGCAGCAGAAGACTTCCTCAAATATCTGACATTCAGCAAAAACACACTAATTGAGGATTGCAGCCTGCAGGCTATGTACGACGACTCGCATTACCCCAGCACAGCTGAATTCAAGCTAGCGAGATCCTCAGAGCCATTTGATACCAAGCCTCTTGAAAAAGGTCGATATATTCAGCTGTCTTTGCTGGACCCGTATGAGATTAAAATGTTTGGAGCGATTGCAGACGGAGAAATCTACCTAAGGCATATTCCTGAAACATACGAAAAGGGACATACGCTCGATGCATCGGACTTCGTGCTGACTTCCGCAGCATTTGAATGGGAATTTGACCAAGCGTATCCAAGCGGAGTTGTCAAATCAGAAGCTCGAGTGGCTGCTGAGCAACGAGCATCAGCTCAGATGGATGAATGCATTAACCAAAGCTCCGGAAAAGCTAAAAAGATATTGAAATATGCAAAGAAGAGCATCGGCTTTAGCAATCTGGAATCGAAGATAGTACAGGCTGGTCGAGATTTTCATGAAATGATTGGGGTATTTGGGGAAGGTCTATACAAAAGGAATGATGAGGAATTTTCCTACGAAGTCATTGGAAGCAGGCTGGCTGAGCAAAGAAATGACTTTGCCCATGGAAACATTGACAAGGATTTCAAAGGTGCTGCCATTCTTGATTTGCTGCTTCTACGCTATCTTGTCTATGCAATGCAGCTGAAGCGCATCGGTGTCTCAGCTGCAAATACTCGCAGAGCGATAAATGAGCTATTTGGCTTAATGTATTACCTCCCTGCAGAAGACGGTGATACAGAGACGGTGGCCAAGAACACTGAGATAAATGAGCCGAACAACGAAACCGAAGGCAATGCAGACGAAATCGTAGAGGCGGAATAGAATGGTTCCCGACTGCTGACGCTCCTATTTGGCAAGGTGTTTTTTAGAATCCATTTTGCGCTCGGCCTCGAAGGCTTGCCTGTCCCAATCGAGCGGAAGTCCGGCCTCGACGCATGCCTCGTAGGCCCTCCTTATGGGCTTGAGCTCCCTTTGGCCCCTCTCCAGCATCGAGATGTACTTCTCGCTGGTTCCCAATATGGACGCCGCCCTCACCTGGCTGACCCTCGCCGCGCGCCTGGCCGCCACGAGCCCCGAGGCGTCCTCGGGCCTCCTGACCTCGTGCGGGCGCATCAGCGCCCGGTACGCCTCCCTGGCCACGTAGCGCTTGAGGCACCTCATGACCTCCCTGTCGCTCTTCCCCCGCGCCCTGGCCCTCTCGGCGTACTCGGCGGTCTCGGGGTCGCGCATGACCCTCTGCCTCGCGATCTCGTGCAGAGCGCTGTTCGCCTGCCGGTCGCCGCCCCTGTTGAGCCTGTGCCTCACGGTCTTGCCGCTCGAGGCGGGGATTGGGCAGGCCCCGCATATCGCCGCGAACGACGCCTCGGAGCGCAGCCTGCCCGGGTTGTCCCCGGCCGCGACCGCGAGCTTGGCCGCGCTCACGGGCCCGCACCCGTACATCGCCAGCAGCGCGGGGCAGTTCTCCTCCAGGGACGCCTCGATCGCGCGCTCCATGTCGAGCGCCGCGTCGCGCGCCGCCGCCCACAGGTCCGCCAGCGCGCCGAGCGCGGCGCCCAGCGCGCCCTCGGCGCGCACGGAGGGGAGCTCCTCCATCAGCCTCGGCCCCGCCATCCCGCGGAACCTCGACCTGAGCCCTTCCGGCGCGGTGGTGAGCAGCGACCTCGCGGTGTTGATCGCCGAGGTCCGCGCCTTCACCGCCCCGGAGCGCGCCGCGAGCATGCAGCGCACCCCGTCGACCCACCCGTCCTGGCTCTTGGGGGTCCCGAGCCTTGAGCCGGACATCGCCGCGCGGGCCGCCCTCTCCGCGTCCGACTCGTCGCACTTTCCCTGCCCCGGGCGCCTCCTCTGCATCCTCGCCGGGGAGAGCGCCTCGCGCACGGGCATCCCAAGCGACGCGAGGTGCCTGGTGAGGCCCGCCCCGTAGGACGACGTCCCCTCCATCGCGACGCAGGCCGGCTCCCCGGCCGCCGCGATCGCCCCGTAGCCCGCCGCGTCGGCGGGGAACTGGCGGGACAGGACCTTGCGGCCCCTCCAGTCCAGGACGCACAGCCAGTGCGAGTCGGCGTGGGTGTCGACCCCGCAGAAGACCGGCCCGCGGGCGCCGGGTGTCGATTCGTTTTGCATGTCTCGCTCCGTTCTTTCCGTGCTCGCCTGGACCGGGCAGACGGCACACTGACGGGGCGCGATAGAATGCGGTTGTTCGGGTCCGCGGTATCGCTCCATGCTCCTATTAGGTCATGCGGCGGTCTCGGCTCGCCGCGGCCCGCGCGGGACATGTCAGGAAACGAGGGCAGCCCTGTGGGCGCCAGCGGAATGTGGGGTCACCGCGCGGTCCGCATCTGATGGTGTCGACGTCAATGGTATACGGGTGCACCATCGACGTCTTCAATACAGAAGATATCAGTGCGGAATGTACGGATTGCTGCCGTATCCTTAGTAATAAAAACTGTCCGTTCAGTAGTAGGGGCGCGCCGGCGTAAGCCGGTGCGCCCCTACTTTGGGAAACATAAAACTCGCTTTTAATCGGTTGCCTGCGTAGCTCAAAGCGGGAACAACCGCCATGACGATGCATGCGATACCGAGCAGCGGTGCGCGGCAGCTATAAGCGCTGCTCCTAGCAGGAATAGCGCTAATGAGGCGGCGATCCAGTTGCTGTCGGCGGTCTTGGGGAGCGTGGCGGTGGCGGCGCCGGCAGCCTTGGCCTTGGATGGCGTGGACACCGTGGTCCTGTTTACTGTCGTTTTGGTTGTCGTGATCGTCTTGGGCGTCGCAGTCGCGGGCTTCAGGGCGGGATCCGTCGCGGACCCGGCACCGGGCTGCCCACCGGCAGGACCGGCGCCACCAGCCGGCTCGCCCGCGCCACCGGGCACCTCGCGCCCGTCGGTCTCCCCCGCCGGCGCCGTCGCGCCCTCGGGCTCAATCACCACATGCGGAGCCATGGCCCCGGAGGCATCCACCACGCCGCCGGGGCCAAAGGCCCCACCAACAGGCGTCACAAACCGCGCAGACACAAGCGATCCGCCCGCGCACGCAACGCCGCCGTCGGCACCGGCCGAATCGAGCCACGAGGCGTCGACGGAAAGCCGATAGCCGGCTGCACCATCGCCAAGGCCCGCATCTTGCAGATACACGCCGTAGGCGCGCACGCCCGTTCCGGACCCGGCGCCCGCGGCAACGACGCGTCCGCCGCCGCGCACGGTCATATCGCCTGCGATCATGCCGGCGACCGCCTCGTCCGTAATATCGGCCCCGTCTGCCCGGGCATCGATGGTGCAGCCGTCCACCACGAGCGCCTGCGACACGTGGATCCCGCACTGCGAGCCCGTCGCCGTCAGGGTCCCGGTACCGCGAAGCGTCAGGTTGCCCCACACCTCCATGCCGCACAGCGTGATGTCCGCATCGGGCGCGTGCGACTCCGTCACGGAGTTTTGCCCGGCAAGCGTCAGCACCAGGTCGCCCTCGGCGCCGATGGCCTCGCCCGCGTAGCCGTTAAGCTCCAGGTGGTCGGCATCGGTCCAGGCCCAGCCGGGGCCCGACACGCCCGGCTCGTAGTACGTCGCGCCCGCGATGATGAGGCTCTCAGCGCCCGCGGCATAAGAAGGCCCGCCCAGCAAAACGCATAGGCAGGCCATGACAACAATCGCAATGTGATGACGGCTGGTGTGGGACTCGGCAGCAAACATACCCGCTCCGATCTTTGCAGGAGCCAATAGAATGTGCACCAGAAAATGCCCTGGTAGCAGCAGTTATCAGTTTAGCGAGATCAAGGCACAAACAAAGAAAATGTCCCTGAACAGTGCCAGGAATTAGGTGTAAATCGTTTTGCCAATCGGTGAAAGGAAGCTTCTGATATGTTGAACAAGCGCATGACATCGGCAAGGCGTTGAGCAACTAGGCGTAATCACATAACGGAATCAGATTCAGTTGATGTGCACTGCGCCCTTTCGCTCAACGTTTCGATTGCCTCCTTGATGTCTTTGCGAATCCATTTAGTTCTCAGTCCGCCCATGCGAGATTTGGACCCCACTTTGACAAGTTGAGCGTCAATCTTTTTTAACCATCCAACGGCTTCATTCAGGCTATGCTTGTCTCTATATCTCTTCATGCCGGTATGAAAAAATGAATGCAGAGAATTTTGTGAGTCGGCGGTTCCTTCATAGGTTGACATGGCCACAGTTTCAGCTGGTACATCCAGTATTCTATTTTGGTGCTCGGATTTAATGACTTCTTCAAAAAACGCGGAGATTGTTTTACCTGTGTTCTGGTCAACTATAGAAAACTCAAAACTGATGCGATTTAAATCTCGCTCCCTTTCATCTTGTTCAACCTCAGTTATAAGTTTGTCCATTATGAGATTGGCATCTGTACCATAAAAATCATTAAAATTATCTCGTTCTTGCCTCAAAGCAGCAGCGTCGCACTTGGGGTCGTGATTTGCGGCGAGCCGAAGCGAATCGAGAAGCTTCTCGCGATATGATTCATCCCAGAACCCAAGATTAATAAGATTAAGTGAAAACCCAATGATCTTATAGAACCATTCTTGAGAATACTGCCCTTTAGCTAGCATGTTTTTAAGTTCGTTCGCCAGCAATTCAACCTCACTGTCTTCCAAGCAGTGCAAAGCGCCCCAATGGTATTCCATTTCTTGGGCCTCGACGTCTGCAGCGGAATTGGGGTTTTTCTTCAGCACAAATTTTTTGAAAGAACTCTTAACAGTTTCTGGGTTTATATCTTTCCCTTCAGTTAAAGGGGCAAGGGCCTTTGATAAAGTAAGATAGTTGTCATATTCCTGAAGTTCAGACGCATTGAAAATGCTCAATGATTTTTTCGCGTCTTTAGGCTCATCAGGAACTATTCCCGCTGATGCTTGAACTGTATAGCCAACAAAATCTGAGAACGCTTTTACTCTTCCATGAAAATCGATATTTTCATCGAAAAGAACCGACGTATTTAATGCGCAGTTAATAGACGGAATTGATCTTAATAGAGCCCTTATATTGACAAGGGATCCCTTCAGTCCTTCAGCAATTGCATCCATGACTTCGAAGTCGATATGTTTGGGAATGCGCAGCTTGTCCTTTACCATGACTCGGTAAAGCACCTGTAGGTCTGGCTCATATTCGATTTGGCGTATAACCGCCTTTTCAACAGAACAGTCATCCTCAAAAGACAGAGGCTGATTCCTAACGAGCATCACATGCCAACCATGGTTTTCGACCATATTGTTAACGAACCCAAGAAATGAACGGTCATCATGGGCGAAGCTACTGCGTTCGCAATCGTCCAATATTACGAGAACTTTCGTCATGTCGATTAAAGACAGCATCAAGTCGGAATTTACTGATATCTGAATTCCTAAATCTGCAAGTTTGCTATTCAATGCTGAGGTGCCGGCTTCAATTGCACTTTTCTTAAAAACGTTCATCGCGGTACCAACGCGATCTTTTGCGTTTTCGTAAATATGGAGTCGTGAAGCCAGAACTCTATTGCAGATCTCATCATAGTCGGAAACGCCAAATAGCGACACGCGACATGTCTTTACGTCTATATCTTTTA
This sequence comes from uncultured Collinsella sp., assembly GCA_937923795.1. Taxonomy (GTDB): domain Bacteria; phylum Actinomycetota; class Coriobacteriia; order Coriobacteriales; family Coriobacteriaceae; genus Collinsella. Next base: position 19,804 of record CALDWI010000045.1, on the reverse strand, counting down.
GAGCGGCTTTAAGATCGTTCTCGCAATAATACGTCTTCCCCGAACCCCATTCGCCATGCAGAACTAAAGCTTGAAGGCCAATGGTGTCACATTGCATGTAGTTTTTAATTGCCTCGGTGATTTCTTTGGCTTGCATTGCGTGTTCTCCAATCGGTCATTCCCGGATTTGCAGCACTAGATCAAGTATTTGCTGAGTCAATATATTTAGCAGCTAATGTCTTCCCTACTTGCAGAACTTGCTGAACTCGCACATTCGGTATCCGTTATTGTAATTGCTGATAACTTGGAAAGACGGGGTGTATCAGCGCTAGCCGATACACCCCGTCCTCAGCTAAGGTGACTTCGCTGTAGGTCAGGCCCTACCAAGTACAGGCAACCCTCCCCTAGTCCCTCTAAAACAGATTCCTATTGTAAACTCTGCCCGCCACGTCCGAGAGCTCGTCGCTTCAGCGGTTGGCGACGATCATGTCGCAGCCGGCCTTGAAGGCTTCCAGGTCGTGCGTGACCTCGGACCCGAAGAACTCCGGCGCGTCCAGCGTGGGCTCATAGACCACCACGGGCACGCCCTTGGCCTTTACGCACTTCATGACGCTCTGGATAGAGCGCGCGCGGAAGTTGTCGGAGTTGGACTTCATCGTCAGGCGGTACACGCCCACGACCGGCTTCTCCTTGCCCTCGTAGACGCGGTCCCACACCATCTGCAGTACCTCGTCGGCCATAAAGCCTGTCTTCTTTACATGGGGCCAGAGCCATCGCGGAAGAAGGCTCAACATCCGCTCAGTGGACCCCCTCACCCGTGCGACATAGTAAGGGGGGTCCACCCGGCGTGTAAGTAGGAAAGCGATAGAAAAACCAAGATACGAGCGTGTTAGCTAAAATGACTCGGTCAGAATTGGTCAATCTAGACCGACTATAATTGGCTAAATCAATCCGACGCTAACAATTGCCCTCAATAATAATGTTCATAGAAAGAAAAGGTAACGCATGACATCCCTTCTTAATCCTCACGATAATGTTACTCCGAAAACTGGTCCTTGTTCGGCTAAGGAAGCTTCTCAGGAAATCGTACTGCCAGGATCGATGGCTCATCTCGCATCGGATACATTTCAGAGGGAAATGATCGCCCACCAAGAGGCGGCTGTGAAAACCGCTCAAGATCTAGCCCGTAAGATAACTCGCCAACAAACTAGCTTGGACAATAGTGCAGCAATTGAGATGCAGCGTAGACATGTAGAGCGCATCAATAGAGCTCTGGCCAACTCAATAGCACCGCTGTATAACCAGATTGACTATAGCGCTGCTCTCCGGTCGGTTTATGCCGCAATGGAGCATGTCGCAAAGGTCGTAAAAGCCGCGACTGAGAAAATTGATTTAAGCGGTATTGTTAACGCCTTTAAGCCTATCGCCATTAAACTTAATAGGTTGTCTGTTCTTACTAAGACTCAGTGGCCAATGTATCTCGTCGATAATCCAAAAGCGTGCGATCAAATTGATTCTTTACCGGATGATGCGCCTGATGAGGTCCTGAAGTCGCGTGTTGACCAGATCGCATTTGAATGTCTTGATGAACAGTGGCTAGATGAAACCAGAGCGATATGGGAAAGCCATGAAGAAATCTCTGAAGGGGAAATGCGGTTACTCGTCAGCGCTTTGGAGCGACATCGGAAGCAAGACTATGAAGGTTGCGTTTCGTTGCTCATGAATTTTTTTGAAGGCCTGATAGAAAAGTACGCGCCTGATGGCAAGGCGCTTAATAAAGAACAGGAAGAAGTTTTCGATGTATATGCCAAACAGCACCGATTAGCTACTTTGTATTCGGAAGGAAAGCGTAGAAAACTGTGTAATATTAAAGACAAGGTTCTTTTGATGCTGGTTACCTCTGAAAATGGCTGGCTGATATTTGATAGTGCAATCAATTACCTTGTCGACATTACGTTTATTAACAGCATGGATAATGCTTTGGCAGCCCATAATCCCTTACGGAATCAAATATGCCACGGCAAGCAGACTGAGTTCGATACCTGGGAGCATTCTCTAAAAGCGATTCTGGTCACCGATTTAATCATTCGCTATGGAGGGGCGCTGCTTGAGGGTCAATCTATTGAAACCGTCATTATTGAATCCTAAAAGTTGTCCTATATGAGTCAATAGAACAAAAACGTGGGCGCATCGCCTTAGCTGATGCGCCCACGTTTTCATGAAAGATGAACTTACTGCAGGGTTAACCCGGATAGCTCGGGAAACCCTCTCCCCTAGTCCCGCTTAAACAAATCCCTTGTGTACACTTTGTCCGACACGTCCGCGAGCTCGTCGCTCCAGCGGTTTGCCACGATTACGTCGCAGCCGGCCTTGAAGGCATCGGGGTCGTGGGTCACCTCGGAGCCGAAGATCTCCGGCACGTCCAGCGTGGGCTCGAAGACCACCACCGGCACGCCCTTGGCCTTCACGCGCTTCATGACGCCCTGGATGGAGCTCCCGTGAGGAATAATGAGGTCTGATTCATCATAAGAAAGTAGGCATTCGTGACCGAGAATAAATCAGAAGCGTCTTAGCTTATAGAGTAGCTGTAAATTGCATTATTTAGAAGAAGGGGCGCATCACCATCAACCAGCGCACTCCTTCCGGATGATTATTTAATTAGCTAAAAATGAGTTCTCGCCAAAGATTCAGCACGCTCTCAACAGGCATCATTGAATGTCCCAAGAGAATACATAGCACTCAACGATATTTTGTCGGCTGAAAAGCTGAAACCCTGACTACCTTACAAACTCTAAGTACTTTACGCTCTCGCCGCGTTCGAATGCGCCTATAACTTCACAGGTGGCTTTGGTGATATCGCGATCAATGCCGCCTTCGCGGCGAAGTGCCTCTTCACCTGTGGTGCCCTTTTCGACATCGGCGATCATTCTTAGGAAAGAAACCCATTCAAAGCGAATACCTTCACCGTCTAGCTGATAGAAATAGCGTCTGTTATCGGCTGGGTTCTCGTAGCGGATTTCGAAATAATCAGTCTTCCACCAGGGCGCAGGAACATATATGTAGCCCTTTGTGCCCGATACAACTAGACTGCCCTCAGACTTAGCGCCTGAGCCAACCTTTGCTGTTGCCACGGCGTTTGGAAACTCAACGTCAAGCCTCGAGAACTCATCAAAAGTCTTGTCGTTTTTTTCGCACAAGGACGAAATGCGTACCGAGTTAGGTTTAGTACCTAGTATCTGGAAGATTGGCAATAATGCCGTCGGGCCCCATGCCGTCATGCTGCTCCAAGCAGTGTCGCGACGCGTATCAAAAGGAGCGCGATTGGTCTTAAGATTGGTTATAGTGGCATCGACCGAAACGACCTCGCCAATACGTCCACCGGTAACCAACAACAGCATGCGTGCGTAGGCGGTTGAGTATGCCGTGCGCAGCGAGTCCATCAACACAAGGCATCGCTCGTCGGCTAATGCGAAAAGCTCGCTGCATTCCTTAGCGCTCTTTGCGATAGGCGCTTCGCACATCACATGCTTGCCGGCATTTAAGGCTCGTTTCACCTGTGCATAATGCCGATCAGGATGCGAGTGAATATACACAATGTCGACCGCATTCAGTAACTTACCGTAATCATCCGTTACAAGCTTGGCTCCGAGTGGACCCTCATCTAGCAAGCTGCGATCTTCAACACAAATGCCGACAACCTCGAGACCATTTACCAAACCGCATTCAGCAAAAACGCGATTCATATAGTCGGTATATCCAACTAAACCGCAGCGAAGTTTAACTGAACTTCGGATTTCCGTAGAAGAGACACCACTTGTTCGCTCTAGGTACACAACCTTGCAGTACTCATTCAGATAATCGAATTGGCCCTCCCAATCCGATCCAACAGTAAAGATATCAACTCCATAGCGCTTGATGTCGTCGATTTTCTGGCCTTCGTACTCTTCGACGACAATCTTGTCCGCAAGCCCGGTTGAACGCACTGCTGCAATGCGCTCTTCAAGCGATTGTTGAACGTTAATCTTGCCGCGTTGTTTGTCAAAGTCATCCGACGTAACGCCAACGATTAGATAGTCGCCTAAGGCCTTGGCGCGCTCTAACAGGCGGACATGCCCGCGATGAAGATGGTCGTAGGTTCCGTAGGTAATGACCTTAGTCATGGTTAGGCCTTGTCCAACTCAATCAGCGCTTCCATGAATCGCTCCATCGAACGCTTGGGACCAGTGGTAACCCTCAGACAGCTGCCAAAAGCGCCAATACCGTCATACTCCTTAATGAGAATGCCTTTCTCGGCCTTCATGCGGCTAACGATTTCAGAAGCATCGCTAAACGGCTTAATGAACATGAAATTACCTTCACTGCTTCGATATTCATAGCAGTTACGGTCAAGTTGCTCAACGAGCCACTGTTTGCCGGCGAGCTGATTCTCGATCATGGAATCGAGCATTCCTTCGGTTTCCATGATTTTCTTTGCGAAGAGCATGGCAAACATATTTACATTGTGGGGAGTATTCAGCTTCTGTACGAGGGCAACTCCCTCAGGCCATCCTGCTACATAGCCTAAACGAGCTCCAGCAAGCGAGAAGAGCTTCGAGAAAGTACGAGTTACAAATACGTGTTCATGGGTTAGGGCATAGTTGATGGATGTCTCGGGACAAAAATAATGATATGCTTCGTCGACAAGAACGGTAATTTGACGTCGTTCCGCTTCCTCAAAAAAGCGTGACATCTCAGTCTCGCTCCAGGCATTGCCCATGGGATTATTCGGATTAACAAGAATAAGCAGCTGTGTGTCATCGCTAATCTTAGAAATCACATCATCCACCGTGATGGTTAGGTCATCCCTATAAGGAACCGGCACAAAATTACGTCCATACATCTTCGAGTAGACCTCGAACATTGCATAAGAAGGCGATACACAAACGATCTCGCCGTTAGGCGCAGTGAAGGCCTTAATGATGTTGCGAATGCCTTCGGAAGACCCGTTAACAAGCGACAGATGCTCGATGTCCGTACCAAGTCTTCCAGCGAGGAATTCGGTAAACTCAAGAGTCTCCGGGTACTGGGCCACCATTTCGGGCGTCACCCCCGAAAGAACCCCGTCGATGAACTCTTGAGATAGCCCCTCGGGGTTCTCGTTCAGATCAAGTCTGAGGTAACCCTCGCGCTTGTTCTGGTCAAAAATGCGGTGTAGATTAACTAACCTCTCGTTGATGTAATACATGAATAAACACCTTTCGCCTTTGATTAAAAATTGTTAAGGACTGTAACGAATGAGCTGCCTGTCGATATTTCCGCTGAGGGTTTGCTGTGTGAGTGAGCTTTGCACTACAAGTGTCTAAATGAAAAGCAGTTACCGTCCATGTCCGTAAACCATACGAACAAGCTTCCAGGGAAGCTTTCGCCTAATTCTTGCCATCAAGCTAAGCTTTGGTGCCAGCAGCTTTTCGAATGCCAGCTTGTGGTCACCAGCAGAAATCGCTCTTTCGACCTCATCGGCCAGCCTCTCGTCATCATCAGAACGAGAGGCTGGCTTGACGAGATTTGAGTTATTTGCAGCAACGCTTTCAACGGTTGATTTAATCCACTTACATTCATCGGCACAGCACTCATTAAAGAAACGCTCGCCATTACTAGTGTTTATCAGGACCGCGGAAACGCCTCGTCCGTCAGAAAAGCCGGGATGAACGGAATCGATGCCCCAATAATCTCCTATCGTGATGTCTCCAACGCGTTCGAGTCTTGCAAAGGGACACTTGTAACAACACCTCCGATAGATGACCCCTTTCGTAAAAGCTGCGAAATATGGGTCATCACGGGCGGGCCCCAGCACCTCGTGTTTTCTACCTCGACGATAGAAGTAGTAATAATAATTTAGTCCCACCCCATCTTTTTGCTTCTAAAAGCATAGCCATGGATGCCGTCATCGGCTTTATTCTTCGTGGCGAGCCATTCAAGATATGCAGAAAAAATCTCCTGCTTTGGTGTTCCGTGACAGATAAGATCGACGCACAGCAAGTTGTTTGCAACGACTTCCTTCGGAACTGATTTTTCAAGATATTTTCGAAGTCCCGCTATCTGGCATGGCGTACCGGAATATAGCACTACGGTGTTCTTGCAAAGAAGATGGGCACACTCTTCATATGTATCTGCAACGTTGCTCTTAACATATTTAGACCCTTGGAGTTTATACAAGTCATCAATCCGCTTTATGCAAATATGACGGACAGTGCCGTTGTCTAGAAGGGAAGCTCCAAATACGGCACCACCAACACGAAGAACAGAGCGGGCAAACAAAGCAAAAGCGCCACCAGAAGCGGACAACTCAAGGCTTTTCGAATCAGAGTCCTGAAGTGCCACAGCATAACGAGCTTTTGCGAACAGCATGTCGAAAGAGTTCGATGGAAGTTCGTCTTGCAACCTAACGCCTCCTAACCAATAACATTCCAAAAGCCTTACGTCGCTCTTCCCCATCGAGTAGAAGGAGGGATAGCTCCGTATAACCGATTGCTGCAGAAATAAGACAAGAAATCAGAAAGCACGCCCACGAAGAAAACGGCAACGCTTTCGAAAGAATTGCAAATGTTGCGAGAACGACGAAAAGCCCCACGACTTCTTTACCAAGTGGTTTATAGAAACTCGATCCACGCAGACCTAACACATGAGCAGCATAAACGGGCTGTACAAAACAATGTCTAAACGTCATGAGAACGGAACTGACAGAAGCGATTACAAAGAGCCCTTCAAGTTCTGTAAAAAACAGAAGGGACAATTCAATTGCGACGACAAGTAAGCTGAAGCCTAAAGTAATAAGAACTGTTCCCTTTATCTTATTAGTAAGGGTATTGGCATAGTAAAGAGGCTCAACGAGCGCGCTCGCGAGTAACGAGACAACAGTCAGAACAGATAGTCTCTGAATCAGAAGGAGCTCCGATACGTCTCGTCCGGGAAGCCATAGTTCGTAAAAATGAAGACCATATGCAACAAAGCCCGCGAGCGGCACAATCATGACCGCAGCAGTGAATCTCATTGCAAAGCCAAACTGTTTAACAAGCTCGTCAGTTTTCTTTTTGGCATAAAGCTCGGCGCATTTGGGATAGAAAAGGCTGGAAAGACTATTTGAAACGGATAACAAAGCATTGGGGATCGTCTTAGCAACTGATAAAATCCCCATCTGGTAGGCACCAACAAAGAGATTCGAAATCCACAAATCAAGACCGGTAAGCAAAAGCTTGTTTATTGACTCTATGCTGACCCATAAGCCACTTTTGAGAATTTCGAGTACTCTATGAATTGAAAAACAGGTCGCTTTCACCCGGTATTCTGGAGCAATACGTCTCGTAGTCCAAATCTGCAATGCGAGGAATGCGACCGATGCGACAACTGCAGCTGCGCTGTAATACCACATATGTGGAACTACAGTCAAAAAAAGAACACACAGCAATATCGCCCTTATGACGGAGGACACAAGCTGGGCAATGGAGTTGAGGTATAGCTGGTTCTTGATAAATGCGGCAATTCCGAAAACAACAACAACAAGACTAAGCGCGCAATTGAAAAATGCCAGCAAAATCATAAGCTGGAGATCTTCAACTAGCCCAAGCGAAACCGACACGACTGATTCGATATTTGCCGCAAGAAGAACGGATCCAGCCAACACGGCGACGGCCATTACACAGTTTGCAAAAAACACGGAGGAGTAGTAGGACTCCGCACCCTCTTGGTCCCCGCTATGGTGCGCAATCGTGATATAGCGACCTGCGAGCGAATTTAAGGCAGTAGTAATTACAGCCACATAGCTTACAAAGTTGTTAACAAGACCAACAAAGCCATAGGCTTCTGCCCCCATTTTCTCTAGGACAATCGGGGTCAAAAACAAGCTGATGACCATCTGAGCAACGATAACAGACACTTGCGAGATAAGGTTTATCGCAAAAGCGGTCTTGCCCTGTAATATTGGAAGCGGTTTGATCTGTTTAGTCATCACTCGGCAACGCCTCCATTTGAGAGATATGATCTCAGGTAGTTGAGCGAGCGTAGCGACTCAGAGCTTCGAATCTTGTCTGAAGATTCGAAATCTGGTTTGATTTCGAGAACCTTGCCCAATTTATCAATTGAGCTAAGTCGCCGATCAGAAAGATTGAGTCCGTCCAGAAGCGACGTTAGTTTCTGGACATTGCCTCCTTGACCGTTTCGGTCTCCACGGGGAATCGTCACAAAAGGCGTATGGGTAACGATAGAAAATATGCTTCCATGAAAGGTGTCGGTTAACACATAATCAGCTGCTCGAAAATATGGTAAAACCTGGTCAGGGCGGCATCGAATATGGCGATCGCGCACGGGCTGGTCCTCACCTAATGCGATGAGTTCAAGCCCGTGGGAATGAGCAAATTCGAGAGCCTCTCTGCATTCATCCTCGGTAAATCGGAAGCTGTAGCCGTAAAGAATCATGAATCCACTCTCGTTGCAGGGAGACCAGTCTTCGTTTTCCACTCCACCGACGAGTACAGGATCAAGATGCATGATTGGGGCTTTTCCCGTAAGCCTACTTACAGTGTCAACGGAATTCGTGTCACGAACTGAAACCCCCTCGAAACAATTAAGGCAATCCCCTATTTCCCTAGCCACCCCATAGTGGTCAAGTTTTTCATACGTCGTATTGCCGAACGAAGCGGCATAGCCTATCACTTTACCTGCATTGGCGCGCCTCCCAAACAATTCAAGGGAGTAACCGATATTGGAACCAAGCTGGAGGCAATTAAACACTTCATCGCTGCCTATGACCAGGACGTCGCATTTCGTGTTGTAGTGTCGTCTATCTGTGATTCCAAGCATATCATCGCAACTAAACATTATGGAACGCGATGAGCCGGCATCCCCCTTGAGAGCCTTTTTTATTGAATGACCCAATGATGAGGATTTAAACCACTGTCCAACTTGCCTCATCTCGCATCGAAGGGTTTCCTTTATGTCTCCTTTATGCAAGATATCGGGCTCAATGTGATAGTCGACAAAAACCACCTGATGACCCAAGGATTCAATCATTCTTTTTAGTGAATAGGCTTGCAAGAAAGACCCGTAATTGGGAACTCGGTGCATTGTCATAATTCCAACGAGCATATTATTTCTCCGTAGCATCAAAACCGTGCAAAGCTCCGCAAACCAAAGCAATGCCAAAAGCGAATTGGAAGGAAAGGTTGATCTCCACAGATGAACCGAGAACCATGCAAAGCAAAAAGGCGTAAATGCCGAATAGGCTTTTGTTCTGAACCGGTTTTCCGAGAAGAGACGTAAATAAACCTGCGAAATAGACCGTAGTGCCCAAGATTCCACACTGGGTTATAAGGTGAAACAATCCGTTTTGCGCGTTACCGTAGCCAAAAGTGATTCGATAAATATCGGTAAGGTATCCCCACCCGAAAATAGGCTTCATTGCAACCAGATCAAAAGTGACGGCGTATAGCTGCTCACGTCCAGTCATATTTGGATTCTTATGCAAAACATTGACTACAAAATTCTGAAACTCAGGCATTTGGAATAGATTTGCTTGTCCCCAAATGAGAATATTCAAAACAGCAACAGAGGCTGCTAGAAACAAAGGGTTCGCGATAACGAATCGAGTTTTAGCGGGAACAAACGTCAAAGCAAGCATAGCGACCATCATCATGGCACCTGTGCTTGAGCCAGAAAAATACGACATAAAGGCGCCTATGATCACGATAATGCGATTTAAAGTAATCTTATCTCTGTAGCAAACCAGCATAAGACCAGAAAGCAGACAATGCGCGTAGGATACTATGAACTTATTTCCGATTAGGTACACCGTACTGGAATCAGAGCGATTGTAGGGCAAAACGACCATCATTAAATCGTTGAGTAAGATCGCAACAATAAAGATGACGAGCACGCGTTTCAGAACAATCTCGGTGGAAAGACGACAGCACGCATCAACATAGACAAGAATGACGGCAACTATTCCCATTCCAAACATGAATCCGGAAAAGGACCAAGTCGGACTATGGGTATTAATCCAGGTCGAGTACGCCATAAGCGCAGAGAATGCGCTAAGAAGCATCGTGACAATTGGAATGCTCTTACAACAAAGAGTGTTCTTTAAGACAAGATACGCAATTAAGCCATAGCGAACCAACGAGTACGCTCCGCCGCCACTGCCATCCGTCGGAGCGAAAAAGAGTAAGGTCGCTAACACGATGTCTATGTCCTTGATGGTGACATCAGCAAGAGTTTTTCGCTTAATGGAAACGGTTGCAGCATCATTACACATAGCGCTTAACCCCGTTTCTAACCTGACGGGCTAGCCAGAATAGGCGGTAAAGATGCATACGCGTGGCAAAGACGCGCGCAATTTCAACTTTTTTGTGTCCACCAAGCGTAACGTAGCTTGGGAAACAATGACGGAATAGGCCCCAATAAGCGCTGTAATCCTCGCCCCATTCTTTTCTCGCTCCCGGGGAGCAAATCATGCACTCAATCATTCCTGCCATTTGTGCGCAGCAATACGAGTTGATGTCCATAGAAAAATCAGGCTTGTTTTTCTCTACCCAAGCTGTCATCTCCCGACAGTTATGCATAACATAAAATTTTTTATGGCTGTAGGTTGACTTGCTGATACTTCCGGTACGAAAAACGTAGTGGTACAGACACTTCCCCACATGAACGACATCGCTACAGCGATCGAGTAGTTGCAAAATAATGGCTGCGTCCTCGCTTATGCGTCCATAGGGATAGCGGATTTCGTCAAACAGTTCACGACGATAAAGTTTATCCCACGCAGATACATCAATAATGTTACCGAGCAAAGTCTCCTTCATAGCGTCTGCGGAATTAAACCTCATCACATCGGGTGTTGTGTATTCATTTTTAACAGTGTCTCCCATATGCACGTATCTACCACATGTGACCATAGACACTTCATCATCGACCATTCCAGCCAAAAGTGTTTCGTACATATCGGGCTCGATATAATCGTCGCTATCAACAAAACCAAGGTATTTACCCTCGGCAACATCGATACCGGCATTTCTGGCAGAGGACAATCCGCCGTTCTGCTTATGTATAACGCAGATGCGGGAATCACGGTCTGCCCAGGCGTCACAAAGCTCACCACTCAAGTCAGTCGATCCATCATCAACAAGAATAATTTGTAGATCACTGATCGTTTGACCCACAAGGCTCTCAACGCACCTATTTAATTCCTCTTCGACGTTATAGACGGGAACAACAATTGTCACAACGGGTCTATTATTGTTCATATTCATGGTTACTCTACTTCGGCCTTGTCGCAGCAGGCAAGGAACTGCTCAAAGCTATTAAATTGTCTCGGTGTTGCTAAAATCGCTTCGCTTTTGTCGTAAGTTCCCATGAGACTCATTTGAAAAACATAGCTGTCGTTAAGTCGATCAGGGGTGGCCCACAAAAAGAAATACTCCCTCATTTCCTCTGCATGAGGATCGCGCCTGAAACGACGACGAAAACGGGCTACGTAGTCTTTCGCCTCGTCCAGTTGGGCTGATGCACGCTTCTCACGGTAGCGCTCTAATGAGCAAACCTTCTTTGCGGGAACGCCTGCATAAACAGAATCGTGCTCTAGCCTCCCGCTGACGACGGAGTGCGCTCCGACGATCACGTTGTCCTCGATGGTCGTGCCGCACAAGATTGTGGCACCCCATCCAATGAATACATTGTTCCCAATGGTCACATGTTTTTGGTTTCCGAAAACCTCCCCCGTTTTTCCCTTAATTACCCCCCAAGAATAATCATGCGTCAGGATTGTAGATGGACCCGTAATCTTTACATGGTCACCGATGGTGATTAGATGTGGATTTTGAATATCAACCGTCATTTCTTTGGGGCAATAAAAAGTCACATCGTCCCCAATGGCAACGCCTAGTTTTCTCAAACGTCTAATCAGCAAATCGTTATTGAGAAAAATAGAATTATATAAAGTCTTTAGTCCATCAATTAAAGCCATGTTCGAGCCTCCAATCTAGAAAACCCCAGACGAAGCGGCCATATAGAGAATACTCGCGGCACGCCGCCTCAGCAGTTCCACAAAGACTCTCTGTGTAAAGCCGAGTCTCTCGCATGGATAGTCGCTTATCACCTTTGACAGGCGACTATCACTCGCCATTCTTCGTATAGCATCGCAGGCATCACGTCGGCTCTTACCGCTAACGCGAGGCACTTCCTGCGAGATACACATCTTCATATTGATAAATAAGGTCTTTTTTAATCTCAAAACGCATTCTGCTTCCGAGGGCGAGTCCGCCACGAGTCGAAGAGCGTAGTCGTAGAAAATAAGGCTGGCATCGAAGCGATCTGGTCTATACGAAGTACTAAGTGACGAAAGATTCGTTCGGTACGAATACCCCACGCTGCTCGTTGTCACCACCTTGTTGCTAGTCCGGAGGTACTTGTATTTAAAGACGAAGTCTTCGCTGATTACCTCGCGCTCTGAGGGAAAGCGCAGGGTATGTTCGTCTATGTTCTTCATTGCGAACATAGACGAACATACCGACATTGGAATCGAATCGGACATCTCGGGGGTGCTGCCGCACACACGGGGTACAAACCTCTTTGCTAGCTCGTCGCCCTCCCACACGGCGTCCTCGAGCTTGAACTCAAACTGGGGACTTCCTTTATCATCTCGCTTGGTGAAACCACCCAGAACACAATCCGCCCCGGTGTCCTCAATGGCTCGGGCGAACGTCTCAACCATGTCGGATTCGAGCCAGTCATCCGAGTCAACGAACATTACGTGCGTTGACTCAGGACGCAGGTTGTCAAGTCCCGTGTTACGCGCGAAACCAAGCCCTGCGTTCTCCTTATGCACTGTCCGCACGCAATCGTTCTCAGAGGAGAGCCGATCACACAGCTCGCTCGACCCGTCGGTCGAGCCGTCGTCGACGAGCAGCACCTCGAAAACTGAATACGACTGTTCCAAAATTGAGCGGACGCACTGCTCGAGGTAACACTCAACGTTGTACACGGGCACGATAAGGGTTATGTTCAGCTTTTGATCCACGTTTAAGAAGGCTTCCTAGTCGTATCTCTTTATCAATCGAGCGGGCGCACCAGCGTACAGCGCACCCGACTCGTTAAGGTCGCACGTGACAACAGAGTTCGCCGAGACGAGAGAGCGGCACGCAATCGAGCAACCGCGCGTAACGACCGCATTAGCGCAAAGCCAACAATGCTGACCAATCGAAACCGGAGCGTGGATTAACTTTGAGCTAACCCCCCTACTGTCGAATTCGTGGTCGTGGTCGTAAATCTGGACATTGGGACCGAAGAGCGTGTCTGCACCGATGTGGGCGGATTCGACTACCGTCACTCGGCAGCCCTCGTTCATGTAGACGCCGTCTTCCAGCACTAAAGTTGCGCCTTTATTAACCTGTACGAAGCACTCGGGGCTCAAATAAACGCCCGCACCGATGCTGAGGGAAGCGCCCTCGCCCAATATCACCCGTGCGCCCTTGCCCAGGTACAATGGTTTGCCCGAGGCGATCTTGAACCGATTTCCGGTCACAATGCGCACTCTGGCAACCCGTAGGGCGGAAGCGCCCCATTTAAGCGCCTTAGCAATCTTGTTCATCGGTGCTTCCGCTACTCGTAGGGTCGAAGTTGTTAGAAGCGCTGACGCGCCAGGCCTTCAACTCATGCGCAATACGTTTGTCGGCAGGCGGGAGTGACATATAGTCCCCGTACATTATCGAGAGATAGCGGTCCGCATCCTCAAAGCCAAAGAACCGTTCGTTTTCGAATTCGTATTCAACTAAGTTGCTAAACAGGCTTGCGGGGAAAACCTCCAGCGACTGGCTGACCGCCCAAGCCAGATTGGCAGCAGTGCCGATAGTCGAAAAGCAACCGTTATCCGTCATCGTTCTTAGCTTACCGAGAGCCCACTGTTGCAGAGGGGTGTGCCTGGCAATCGTGCCGAAGACGGTTTTGAAGCAGCCAGCAACTCCTGGCTGTCCCGAGCTCCATCTTGATGCTTGGAACAGGTACTTATATCGAACTGCTGCATCCCAGGCTTTGTTGGCTTCGGCTTCACTTTCGAAAGAAACAATCGGAAAGATATCGATCCACACATATTCGCGGATTCCCTCTGCAATGAATGCAGACTTTACCTCAATGCTGGTATCCACCAGTTTTTCAAAAGGAATCGCAGCAGAAACTTTAGAGTTCAGCTGGCTGGTAAGCTTGACATGAGATGACTCTGCTCCAGCGCGTGAACCGAAACTTTTTAACAATTTCCTATAATCCTCAACAGGCATAACGACATCGATATCGTCATCCCAGGGAATGAACCCCTTGTGCCTAACCGCACCGAGCAGAGTTCCGGAGCCCATTGAGTATCGCAGATTGTTCTCTCGGCAGTAGGAGTCGAAAATGCGAAGGAGGCGTAGTTCGGCATCTTTTACCTCTTGCATGGATAAATATTCGGTCGGCATATTACGCCCCTTTAGTCATATTTCTATAGCGATCAGAAAGCTGCTCGTAGAGCGACCTTGTGGTGTAACCCGCTTTATCGAGAAACGAAACATAGTTGGCCTTGGCGGAAACCAGCCTTTTGCCGGCACAGGCTCCCAACAGATCAGCCCACTCCTTGTCGGAAAGCGAAAGCCCTGCTCGCTGGAGAAGGCCCGTCAGGTCGGCCTCCTGGGTAACCGCGTCAGAGCTGAGGATGGGCAGTCCATTTGCCTGGGCCTCAATGAAGGCAATCGGTAACCCCTCGTGGAAAGAGGGGGCAAGCAGCGCATCCATGGCGCTGTAGTACCTCCAGATATCGTCAACAGTTCCGATGAAAACCGCCGATTCGCCCAGCCCCAATTTAGCCGCCTTCTCCTTCGCAAGGGGAAGTTCCTCAGCTTGGCCGAAGAGCAGAAGGCGGGAATCGGCCTTACTGGAGCGCAGCTGATTGAAGATATCGAGGGCGCGCAGGGTGTTTTTCGCAGGAATGCCCGCCCCAACAAACCCTATGACGGTGGCATAGCCCGGGATCCCAAGCCGATGTCTAACGGTAGCCCGGTCAGAGGAAGAGAATCGGAATTTATCGGAATCGACCCCGTTGTGCACCAAGGCATAGCCAGCGCCCTGAAAGAGATATTCACCTGCGACTTCGCTGCATGCCCAGCGCTCACTCGCCGACGGGAGAAACCTCTCTATCATGGCCACGTTGACCATATTCTTCAGACGCGAGGTGCTGCCAAGCGCGCTGTTATGGCAGTGCACGATGCGCGAGGGAACTCCTGCCTTTTTGGCCTCAGAGGCGAAGATGAAGCCGAGTGCGTTGTTCGTGTGAATCTGAACGATATCGAAACGGTGCTTCGAAAGAAAAGCGCCAAGGCGCTTCGCCCCCAGAGTGCCAACCAGTAGCGGGCTGTAGCTATCGATTAAAGGACCGAAGAATCGCTCTCCGAACCTATCCCCTTCGACTCTTCCCACCGACAGCACACTCTGCTCGATATCGGGAGCCGGGCAATCGAGCATCGTGGAGACGAAGGTCCTCACCCCGCCCCTTCCGGGCCCTAGCTGTTGAATGATGTGCAGGACCCGAATCATCGCGACCGGCCTGCCAGCACGTTCGCAATCCGCTCGCTCGCATGCCCGTCTCCGTAGGGGTTGGAGGCGTGGCTCATGGCCTCGTACTCAGACTCGTCAGAGAGCAGGCGGCTGAACTCACGGTAGATGACGTCCTCCTCGGTGCCCACGAGCTTCAGCGTGCCGGCGGCAACGCCCTCGGGTCGCTCGGTGGTGTCGCGCATGACGAGCACCGGCTTACCCAGGCTCGGGGCCTCCTCCTGGATGCCACCCGAGTCGGTGAGGATGAGGTGGCTCGCGGCCATGAAGTTGTGGAAGTCGAATACCTCGAGCGGGTCGATGATGTGCAGGCGGTCGAAGCCGTCGAGCTCCTCATGGGCCGCCTTTCGGACGAGCGGGTTCATGTGGATGGGGTAGATCGCCTTGGTGTCCGGATGCTCCTCCATCACGCGGCGGATGGCGCGGAACATGCGGTGCATGGGTTCGCCAAGGTTCTCGCGGCGGTGGGCCGTGATGAGAATGAGGCGGGAGCCCTCGGCCCACTCGAGCTCGGGATGGGAGTACCCCTCGCGCACGGTGGTGCGCAGGGCGTCGATCCCGGTGTTGCCGGTCACCCAGATCTTTGACTCCGGCTTGCCCTCGTCGAGCAGGTTCTGCTTGCTGGCCTCCGTAGGGGCGAAATAGTACTCGCTCACGATGTCGACGGCCTGGCGGTTGAACTCCTCGGGCCAGGGGCTGTAGATGTCATGCGTGCGCAGGCCCGCCTCGACGTGGCCCACGGGGATCTGAAGATAGAAGCATGCAAGCGCTGCGGCGAAGCTAGTCGTGGTATCGCCGTGCACAAGAACGACGTCGGGTCTCTCGTCCTCGAGGACCGCCTTGAGCTTGAGCAGCACGTCGCACGTAACGTCGAACAGCGTCTGGCCGGGCTTCATGATCGCCAGGTCGTGGTCTGGAGTCACGCCGAAGACGCGCAGCACCTGGTCGAGCATCTCGCGGTGCTGGCCCGTCACTGTCACGACGGTCTCGAACTCATTCGAGCGCGCCTTCAGCTCGTTGACGAGCGGGCACATCTTGATTGCCTCCGGGCGGGTGCCGAAGACGAGCATTATTTTCTTCTTAGACATTGGCCTTGCTCCTCTTTGACTCCTTGCGGAGAAGCATGTAGAAACGGGTGTTGCCGACCACGTAGCGCCTCACCAGGCGCCTGGGCTCCTGCATCATGCGGAAGAGCCACTCCAGGTTCGCACGCTGCATCCACATCGGGGCGCGCGGGATGTTGCCGGAGACCACGTCGAACGAACCCCCCACGCCCACGAAAGCGCCCTTGGCGCCCAGCTCGCGGAAACGCTCGATCAGGCGTTCCTTCTTGGGCGAGGTGATGCCCACGAACACGATGTCGGGCTCGGCCTGCTCAACCTCGGCGACCACGGCATCGAACTCGTCTTCGCCGAAGTAGCCGTCACGGTAGCCCGCAAGGACCATATTGGGATACCTCTCGGACAGTACCTCGGCGGTCTTTGCGACCACTTCGGCTTTGGCGCCTAGCAGGTAGACGCTGTGCCCCTCACGCTCGGCCAGCCCACACAGCTCCCACATGAGGTCGATGCCGGCCACGCGCTCGGGCAAGTCCACGCCCAGCTTCTTGGCGGCCATGACCATGGAGGCGCCATCGGCGTTCACGATCTCGCAGCGGCGCACGCACGCGTCCATCTCGGGATCGTCGCGCATCTGCAGCAACTTGTCGGCGTTCACGCCGATCAGGTGGGCGAAGCGCCCCTCCTTGATGAGGGCATCGGTCGCCTCGACGGTCTGCCCCATCGTCCACGGGTCGACGGGGGCGCCCAAGATTTCAATTCGCCCGGGAAGAACAACCCTTGAACTGGCGTCTTCGTGTTTCTCTCTTGTCTCTTTAGCAAGCGCCATTTCCGCTGACAACCTCAATCACTGTGAGTAGGATTATTTTTAAATCGAAGAAAGCGCCCCGATTGGCGATATATTCCAGGTCGCGACGGACCATTCCGTCGAATCCCGTCGAGTTGCGCTCAGTAACCTGCCACCAGCCGGTAATCCCGGGCTTCACGGCCAGGCGCTGCAGGTCGTACTCGGTGTACTCCGCAACCTCATTAGGCAGCGGCGGGCGCGGACCCACGACGGACATCTGGCCCAGGAATACGTTAATGAACTGCGGGAACTCGTCGATGGAGTGCTTGCGGATGAACTTCCCGATCTTGGTGACGCGCGGGTCCTCCCTCATCTTGAACATGGCGCCGGCAATCTCGTTCTGCTCCTTGAGCTCGGCGAGGCGCTCGTCGGCGTCCTTATACATGGATCGGAACTTCCACATGCGGAAGGTTGACAGGCTGCCGTCGCGGCGGGTCTGGCCCACACGGATCTGGCTGTAGAAGGGGCTGCCCTCGCTCTCCATGCGGATGGCCGCCGCCAGCACTAAGCTAGGAATTGCGATAACAATGAGGACGACACCGCTGAAAACGATGTCAAACGCGCGCTTAACGGCCCTGTAGGCCAGACGTGAGTTGTCCCAGTCCATGATGGATTTCATGGCCTTGTAGCGACCGGCGCCCTCACGCCGGTCCATGGCCTGAGCAATCAGCGCCGCCCCCGCGGGCGCATCCGTTGCATATTGAGTTTTATCAGACACGTTCTCTTCCAAGACTTCGACCCCGGGTCGGGGATCCCTCCTGTTCTGTGCAGCAATCGCCAGCAGCTAGGCGATCGCCCTTTTGAGGCTGCGAATGGCACGCTGCTCGTTTGTAAGGACAGCGAGACCGACACGGGTGGTTACGCGTCGGCCACATAGATCGAGCTCCAAATAAGCAGTGCTCTTACGTCTGTTAATGGTTTTGATAAGGCCTTCGTGGCCCAACAGTGGACCTGCCGTCACTATGACCTGGTCACCGTCTTTTAAGGCCTCGCTCATGGGCACTACGCGGTCTCCCCTATGCGTAAAGCCGCCAATAAGCTGGACCTCTTCTTTTGCCAGCGGCACAAACTGACTGTCCTGGGATAACACACGGGCAAAGTCGTCCATACGCAGCAGATACTGTTGCACGGTACGGGGATCTGCCGTATCTCAGATAAGATAACCGGGAAAGAGCGGCTTGGTCGCATTGACCCATTCGCCGTGTACTTTAATTTCGGTTTGAAATTGGGGATAAAAGAGCTCCTGCATGGCGCTCGTAGGCACCATACGCTCGATGCGCTCGCGCATTACGTCTTCGCGACCGTTAATGACCTGAATCACATACCACACGAGCACCACCTCCTTGCTGTCTTACGTGTGGCTCACGGGGTTTGGGTATGGCTTCGCCAGGGCGCTTGTGCGCGAAGGCGCTCCATATTCAAACCCTGAGCCCAGTCAGACAAGCACGTGGCTCTGCCCCACCGTGAACGGTATGTATAAGTGCAGTGGCTAGAGTCGCGGACGTGTATCGCAAAATGACCACGACCCCAGCTGGCTGCGTGCGAGCCAGTCAAGCGGGTACAAAACTGGATCGCACGCAAACAGCTGTAGGACTGCTACGCTTTGACATGCAAGCTTATAACTATTTGCACCTGTGAATTAACTCAATACAAATAAGTAACGTCGCATGACTTCTTTATTGGAGCTCGTGGTGTTTCTGGCACCGCCGTTACGGCCGGATGCTAATCGACCCTGCGCTTTGTGACTTGTTGGAGCCGTGAGCACAGTTGAACTCATGTAACGTTAGGTATCCTAGCACAAGCTGTTAGCGAAACTGATTTGGGCTGCGTTGGACAACATATCGTTCATTTAGCGTGCTTAAGGGGGTTATTTTGCGATGTTGTTCACGTTGATGCAGGTTAATGGGATGCTAACGGTGATTAGGCGCGTTCCTGAAGCCCATATGGAACGGCGATCTACACTGATAATCGCGTTTGGCTAACAAACTATGTACAGACATGGGAAATAATTTGTGCAACTTTTTGTTGGCGTAGGTGGGGTTTGTGGCGCATGGTGTTTTGGTATGAAAAAAGCCTTCGGAATTCCGAAGGCCTCTGCATTCACGATGGTGGAGACGAGGGGGATCGAACCCCTGACCTCTTGACTGCCAGTCAAGCGCTCTCCCAGCTGAGCTACGCCCCCGCGACGAGGAGATACTATAGGGGAAGACTGTCTTTGATGCAAGGACTTTTTTGGGTTGAATCTCTTACTTACGGGTTTTCCTGGGACGTGTCTCTATAGTTTTGTCAACCGTGTGCTTCGCGCCATTTCGGCATG
>CALDWI010000044.1 GCA_937923795.1 uncultured Collinsella sp. | reverse complement strand
GGCCATGATCGGCGCGGTGCCGGCCTCGCCCTGGGAAATGGCGTCGTCGTCGGCGACGATGAGCCAGTAGCCACAGGGCAGCTCGGCCGTCGTGCCCGCATTAAGGGCCACGGACTTGGCGCCAGAGCTCTGGAGGGAACGAGCGAGCTGTGCGCTCAGCGCGCTCGTAAGGTGGGAATCGGTGTTGAGCCACTCGGCAGCTTCCTGCGCGGTGGTCTGGGAATTGGGCATGCCGGCGCTGCGCAGCACGGGCAGTGCGGCGTCGCGCACGGCGTCGCTTGCCCAGGCGAGGTCGGTGGCGATCTTGGCGTCGCTGTCGCCGTCGACGACGTTGGCGCTAAAGATCTGGTAGGCGTCGTAGCTGCGCGCCACGGTGCCGCTCACCGTGATGGAACCGGTCGAGGTCGGCACGGCCTGCGCGGATGCGGGGAACACAACCGCGCAGGTGCCGATCAGGAGGGCAAGCAGTGCAAACAAGATCGGGAAGGAGCAAACTTTCTTATTCACGATGCTCACCTCCCTTCGCATTCGCCTTGCGACGAATGTGCATCCAGGCCGCAGCAGCGCAAAGCACCGCCGCGCCGGCAAGGTACGTCAGAGTGACGCCCGACATACCAGAAAGGGGCAAAGAGGTGGAGTAGGTGTTGGTGAAGGTGGGAAGGCTTTGGCCAGCGCCGGTGTCCTCGCCGTACTGCTTCGGTATCCGCTCATTCTCAGGAATTTCATTGCCTTTGGCATCGACGATCTGAGTGTAGGTCACATTGGTTGTGATTCCAGCATCGTCATCCTTTGCGGCAACCGTAAGCTCATAGACCGACTGATCAAACTTGTAATGCGAATAGGTCGATCTATCGTTCTTCTCGCGCACGTAGTACTTGAAGGTCTTGGAAGGGCCGCCCGTGGAGTCGCCCGGGTCGGAACTATTCCTGATATCTGAGAGCGAGTACGTGAGCTCAATCTCTTTACCATTGCCATCCAAGAATGAATGCGTCTGCTTATTTTCATTACCAGAGGTCACGGCAGTACCGATGATGTCTTCAAATTTGCTGTCTTTCGCAAGCTGAAGCGTAAACGCCTTCATCTCGCCACCCTCAACGACCTTAGTCGCCTTAGGAATCCAGGAAACACTAGGGGTGTACTTGTTGGTGAATGTACTTCCCCCACCGGAGCCGGCAATCAAATAATAGTCATCAGTAGGTGACACAGAGCCCAGATGGTCAGCTGAACCCTCATGATTCTTAGTCACGTCCACACTATCAATCGTGAAGTTATAGACACTAAGATCTTTAGTCTTATTCGAATCATTCTTTATCGGAACGGACAAAAGTACAGTCTTGTTGTATTCGACTGTCACCTTAATCTCGTATACAGCATGATCGTAATCAACACCAGGAATATTGCCCGCATCTTCGACCAAGTAGTATGAGTATGTAATTTTGCCAGTATCACTTGAGAGCTTCTTGCTGAAGTCACCGAGCTGCATGCTAAGGTCATTGCTAAGGTCAAAGGCGATGTTGCCGTCAGCGTTATTCGGGGTAGATACAACTTGCTTGCAGCCACCAGTGTTGAATGTTTCGCCATCCCAAGAGGGCGTCGACGCGCCATCCGAATCCTTGCGGTAGACGGAGAAGGAGAAGGGGAACTGGTCTTTGTCGAGCTCCATGTTTTCCTTGGTCTGCTGATTTTTCAGCGCCTTGGTTGCCTTCAGCTTAAGGCTCGGGTAGACGTACGTATCCGCAGGCACGCCTAGGTACAAGTTGCCATTCGACATGATGCCGCCACCATGGTCCCAAGAATAGTTGCCCGTGATGAAAGTTGTCACTTTAGTACCCTGTACTTTACCCTGTACTAAGTCAATCACCGCTTTATCCGTGGCGCTAACACCCGAAGTCAGACCGATGCTATTTTTTACCTGAGCAACACCGTTGGCGGGGATGCTGATGCGATTCTTTAGCTCAATGCTTCCCGAGTACTTGGCGTCTATATCGCCAAGCATCTTGCCAGATACCACTGCGACCGGCGTATTGTGATCCCGCGCTGCGAGGAAGAAATCGGCATGACCGCACTCGCGGAACTTGTCCGATTCGTATGCATCTCTATCTTCAGTCTTATTAGTATCAGCAATACCACCACCTGAAAGATGGGGCGTACGGTTATTACCGGAATTATGCTCTGTGTTGTAATCATTTAGCCAATTATGTTCATCTCTGGCAGACGAATTACCAAAGATTGCCGTGCCCTTAGTGTTCGTTACCAACGTCTTGCCCGTCGGGCAGACTGCAACGCCACCGCCATAGCCGCCAGCGGTATTGCTGCTTATATACGAGTTGTATACAAACAGCCTGCCTGCGTTATCCGCGTTTTTCGAATCACCCTGAACAAAGATGCCGCCGCCGCCCCAGTCAAAGCGAGACATGCAGCAGTTGTTAGTGATGTAGACTTTGCTGCCTGGAGTGCCGTTGTTGTCTGGAGTGTCGCCAATCATCGCGTCAACCTTCTGGCCCACTCGGATGCCGGCACCTTCAGATCGGTAGCTCACGTTAGAGGCAATATATCCTCGCGTAATGTCGAGCCATGCCGTATCTCCTTGATTAAGATTGGTAACGTAAACGCCGCCGCCAGCTTCCTCGGAATAGTTGCCGGTAATCTGGCCATCGGAAATGGTGACATGGGCGCCGTTATTGGCAGCAAGCCCAGCGCCGCCATGACAACCACTGCCATCCGTGCCACAGAATTTAGCCATTCTATTATTCGTGATATGGCCACCAGAAACGGTAACTTTACCGCCTGAAGCCATGATGCCGCCGCCGAGACCGGCACCAGAAGCAAGCGTGCTGTTGCCGGAGATTACGCCACCGGTCACCTTGACCGCAGACCCCTTGGCATATACACCGCCGCCACTCGAAGCGCAGTTGCCAGCAATTACGCCACCGGTCAAATCAAGGGTCGAGGCACCACCACTCTCGTTGGACACCATAATGCCCGAGCCTAAAGCGCCACACACGTAGCCGCCGCGCATGTTGACGGTAGAGCCGCCCTCGGCATAGACCAAGCTGCTAACGCTGCCGTCTTGTTTTTGCGTAATCACGCCGCTCACAAGGTTAAACGTGCCGCCCTTGCCGTTTCTGTTATACAGATTGATGAGCCTTAGATTTGTTTTGCCGCCGCACGCCACGATGGCGCCTTTAATCTCAACGTCATGTTTGACAAGTGTCTCGGTTGTGCCTGTTTCGTTCGGGGACGATTCGGTCACGTAGTAGGTAAGATTAGATGGAATGTTATCGTTATCTTTATCGTAAGTCAGATTGGCATTCTTGCCATAATTGGCGGCATACTTGTCATAATTATCGGCATTCAGGCTCTGCCCCTGATCGGTTAGCAACTGGCCGTCGCTGACCGTCTCAGTCACCGGCGCGGAGTCCTTAATTTCGTCCTTAATTGTAAGTGTTGCGCCGCCAGCAACATCAAATAACGGCTTGTCGGTGTTCAAGCACTTGATCTTATGGCCGTTTAGATTAAGGGTGATATTGATGGGGTTATTGTCAGTTTGTTCAAACTTAATCTCACCGTTGTATTTAATATCAGCAACAAGCTCAAAAGTAGCTGAGCCGGTTGCATCGCGAAGTCCCTTGGCAAGAAGCTTCTCACTGAGTTCAGCCCCACTGCTGATTGTATAAGTCGATTTATTTTCTGCAGCAAGTGCGATTGCGCCCTCGCCGTTAGCACTATCATCCGCGGGCTGCGCAACGCTCTCGGCTCCCGTGTCATCAGGCAACAGGGCCACCCTGAGAGTATCGTCGCCAGTCCCGTCGCCCTCGGTCTCATCACTATTCTGGTTGTCGGTATCCCCGTTGTTGGTGTTTTCTACATCAGTAGACTCACTTGAGGAACCCCCCCCCATCACAGTTTCCTCGGTAAAAACCGTCTGGGCATCGTTGGCAATGGCCTGCGAGATCGGAGGCATGACGAGCGACAGTACCAGGCTCAAAACGGAGGCTCCGCACAAAACGCCTGCCAGTACACGGCGCGTCGCTTTTTTACTCTGCTTAGTTTTTTCTGAATTCGCTTTCATCGATGTCTCCTCCCCAAGAGACCGCGATCGTGCTCTTTCACTATCAAACGTATCTGCGCAACCTGAAATTGCGCACGCTTAGTAATGACTATTCTAACGATTGTTTGAACATCTGGGCAAATAAACCGATAGTTTTGTAGCGAATTGTCAATTCTCTTGACAATTGCTCAGATTTACCTTCGTTTATTCGCTATCTATTTTTTGTTTCTACTGGTAATTTAGTTGCCCATCATTTTTTAATGGCATTAGATTTATTTGCACAACATTTTGCTCAAGAGTAAACATCCTGTAAACAGTCGAAAATTGACCATGAGCTGTAGGTCATTTACCGGGAGAAATACCCTACCAAACTGATGAGAATATCTTTAACTCATCGGTAGTCAGAAGCGTAATGTTCAGACAACCATATTGGTATTTGCGCGCAGATTGCAGGCATCAACTCGCCCAAATCGCCTGAGGCCACCGCAAAGGCGCCTATCCCCATTGTGGCGGTTCTCCCCCGGCGCTACAGCAGATGCTCCTCGATAAAGATCGCGATGCCGTCTTTGTCGTTGCTCGCGGTTACAAAATCAGCTGCGGCGCGGGTGGCGTCGCTGCCGTTTGCCATGGCCACGCCCACGCCGGCGTCGGCCACCATGCAGGTGTCGTTATCGGCATCGCCAAACACGCAAATGTTCTCGAGCTCCATGTCGTTGAGCTCCGCCACGCGCACAAGGCCGCGCGTCTTGGACACGCGCGGATCCATGAACTCGTAGAGCCGCTGCGTGGTTTGCAGAGCCGCCGCCTTAACAGTGTTATCGGCAAACGTCGACGCCCGCTCAATCACCCGCGGCATTACCTCGGGCGCCATGGTAAACATCACCTTGGGCTGCGCCTCGCGCAAAAACTCGGCAAAATCGACCACCTGGTAGGGCACGCCGTCGACGCGCGACAGGTGCTCGACGCACGCGTTGCTCTCGGGCACGTAGAACACGCCGTCTCGGGGGCAGACGGGCGTTGCTGGAAGGTCCGCCATGTGCTTGCAAATGCGCGCGATGGTCTCGCCCGGCAGCGGATAACTCAGCTCGTTGATGTCATGCGCGCGGTCGATGACCTCGGCGCCACCGCAGCCCACCATCACGTCTACCAGGCCTTCGATGCCCCAGAGCTCGTACATGGCCTCGGTCGCGTGGGCGTCGCGCCCGGTGCACAGGCCAAAGAGCACGCCGCGCTCGCGCAGGGCGCGGATCGCCGCCACGGTGCGCGGGGACACCGTGTGCTGGCTCGTGAGCAGCGTGCCGTCGATATCGCAGAACACGGCTTTAATGTGGCTGAAGGTGGTGTCCATGGGGGCCTTTCTGGGTTGTGTGGCGGTGTGGGGTGTATTCGTGAACGGCGTACATGGTATACCAAGGCGCAGGCGCGGCCCGTCAAAGCAAAAACCACCACAAAGGAGCCTGGCCCCTTTGTGGTGGCCGAACCCGGGGCGCAAACCATCACAACATTCGATGTTTTTCGGCAAAATCGCGATTTTCATCGAATGTTGTGATGGTTTTTACCGCCTCGCGGCACGATCAAAATGCCGGCGGCCAAACAGCAGCAACGCCGCGGGAACTGCCGTCACGACCATACCCGCCCCTACGAGCGTCTGCTGCACGCCAAATGTCGCCGCCAGCCACGGGGCAATCGCCAGCGGGGCTACGCCGGCAAACATGTTGCCAAAGCCCATGACCGAGTTCACGCGACCAAGCTGCTCGAGCGGGGCCGTCGTCTGCACGATAGTGTTGTGGAGCGGGTTGACGACGCCCCAGGCCACGCCCAGGGCAATCTGGCCGACGAGGGCTACGCCCACGTACGATGTTCCCACATAGAGCAAACTTCCCAGACCCACGGACATAAGCGCCGCGAGCAGCGTTTTAAGGTTGATCAGGTGCGGCGGCAAACGGAGCGCAATAACGGCGCCCAGCACCGCGCCCACACCGCTGGCCGACGAGAGCCAGCCCATCCACTCAACGCCGACGTGCAGGACATCGCGGTAGAAGAACGACTCCAGTGGATCGAAGGCGCCATAGCCAAAGTTCGAAAGAAAGATAATGAAGAACAGCAGGGCGAGGACGCTGTTGGTGAAGACTGTCTTGATGCTGGCTGCGAAGGTGGCGCGAGAAGATGTGTTGGGGTCGGGACTTTGGCTGGCCTTATCCGACGTGATGTCGCCGATTGCGGGTTTGCCTTCGTGTGTGGCGGCCTGACCTGCACTTTGCCTAAAGCCCCAACCGGCGGCGAGCGCCAGTACGGTAAAGATCATCATGAGCACAAACACCGCGCGCGACGACGCAGCCGCCGCGACAAAGCCGCCCAGCGTGGGGCCAACGATGATACTCACGTTTGAAAACATGGCGATGGCGGAGTTGATGTCTTTGAGCTCGACGGGATCATCGGTGAGGTAGGCCGGATAGGATGTGGCGATGGGCTGGGCGAACCCCATCACAAAACCCAGGAGCACCGCGCCGAGCAGGACGATGCCGGTCGCGCTGCCAAAGGCGATAATCGCCGCGCCGGTTGTCAGCGCGCCGACGATGCCCAGCAAAAAATGGCGGCGCGGGCCCAAAGCGTCGAGCGCCGCTCCACCCGCAAAGGACCCCAGGATCACGAAAACGTTCATAAACAGAACGGCCAGCGATGTCGCCACGACC
Source organism: uncultured Collinsella sp. (assembly GCA_937923795.1). Lineage (GTDB taxonomy): Bacteria > Actinomycetota > Coriobacteriia > Coriobacteriales > Coriobacteriaceae > Collinsella. The sequence continues at coordinate 108,633 of CALDWI010000044.1, read as the reverse complement.
GAGGCATCGTCTGCATAGGTGAGCGTTCCGATGACGCCGATAAAGTAGCTGGTCTGAAAACCGGTGTAGATGAGAAAGCGCATCGCCACCAGGCGCTTGGCCTGCACGGACAGCGATGATTGAGGCTTTGAGAAAAGAGAGGCGAGCATGGAGACTCCTTGTTTCATACGAATGCGGGCGGTGGGCATTCGCCACCGTCTGTCAAATCAATCTATCCGCATGAAACATTAAGGACGCATCAAGCCCCTTCTCTCCGTTTTTCGCCCGTCATGAACTACTTGGTAGATTGTAAGACATGTCCCACACATCTACCAAAGCAAAAACCACCACAAAGGTGCCTGTCCCCTTTGTGGTGGAAATGACGTTTGCCCAGATAAAACCTGCCAAAATAAACCTGTCCCTTTTTGGCATGTTATGGCAACGCAGCGAGCCGGTTCCAAGTGCCCCAGGTCGCCCCGAAAGAGGAGCGACGCGTACTTTGGTACGCGAGCGACGGCTTGAGGGGCGAGATGGGGTGCTTGGGGCCGGCGCAGCGTCAAGCCTGAAGGTGGTCTTGAATGAGGTCACAGATAGCTCGAGCGTCGTTGATGTTGATGGCTCGGGTCGCAAAGCCGGCGTCGAAGGCCTGACGCGCCAGGGCTTCGTTGCAGGCAAGGGCCAACGTGTGACCGTCGACCAGGTCGAGCGAGCTCTTGCCGCGCAGACGGTCGACACCGGAGCGCGCGACCACGATATTGTCGAAGCCCTCGGTCTTGTAGCCCTCGATGATTACTACGTCGACATCGTTGTAGCGCGACAGCAGCTCGCGCGCGGGCATCTCGTCCTCCTCGCGCGTGTCGGCGTACTCCGCCCAGCGCGTGGCGCAGATGAGGCCCACGTGTTTTGAGCCGGCCTGGTGATGGCGCCACGTATCCTTAGCGGGCACGTCGATATCAAAGCCGTGGTGCCCGTGATGCTTGAGCGAACCCACGCGCAGACCGCGGCGGGTGAGCTCGGCAATGACCTTCTCGACGAGCGTGGTCTTGCCCGAGTTTTGGTAGCCGATAAACGCGATCGCGGGGACGGCCGGTGCCGGAGCTGCGGGCGCGACGGCGACGGGTGCGTTTGCGAGCGCGGCACCGTCAGTGGCCACGGTCTCAGCGGCAGCGGCCTGACGCTCTGCGCGATCCCATACGCCCGAGCGGCCGCCCTCCTTGTGCAGCAGGCGCACGTCGACGATCTCCATGCCGCGATCGACCGCCTTGCACATGTCATAGATCGTTAGGCACGCGGCACTCGCTCCAGTCAGTGCCTCCATCTCGATACCCGTCTTGCCCGTCACGCCCGCCGTGACCAGCACGTGAAAGCCAACCTGCCCGTCCGTGCGCGCCGGCGCCCAGCCCTCAGGCACGTCATCGACAGGCGTCCCTGCCGGAGCGATGGGCTCAATATCGCACTTACTCTTGGTAATGAGCAACGGATGGCACATGGGGATGATGTCGCTCGTGCGTTTGATGGCCATGATGCCCGCCACACGCGCGCAGGCAAGCACGTCGCCCTTTTTGGCGCGGTCCTGCAGCACCATGGCCTGCGTCTCGGGATGCATGAGGATGGTGCCCTCTGCGATGGCAATGCGATGGGTCTCGGCTTTGTCGGACACGTCAACCATGCGTACCTCGCCCTTGGCGTCCACGTGCGTCAACTCGTCGCGACGGGCGTCGCGGGCGGGCTCGGTGGCAGCGCTGGCAGACGGCTGCGCGGACGCGTCGGCGTTACCAGCATTCGCCGCAGCCGTGGCTTTGTGGGCAGACATCGCGGCCCTGCGAGCGGCCTTGGTGGCATCGGCGTACCTGCTCTTGGCCATATGATCATCCTCCGATTTGGGACATAAATCGTTGCGTGCCCTCAATTATCGCGTGTTCCTGCGGTTTGTGGGCCACGGCATCGCGCCAAATCGAAAGTACCTGCATATCATCACCACGGCGCAGCGCCTCACGCACCGAATACTCGGCATCGCTGAACAGGCACGGACGCACGTTGCCATCGGCCGTCAGGCGCAGACGGTTGCAGTTCGCGCAAAAATGATTGGACATGGCGCTAATGAAGCCGACCGTTCCCGCCGCGCCCGGAAAGTGCCAATAGCGCGCAGGACCCGCGCCGGCAGGAGCGTCGTTGATGTCGAGCGGCTCGAGCTCGCCCAGTCCCGTCGCGGCGGCCCCGGCATTGATGCGCGCCCGCAGCTCGTCGCTCGGCACGGTATCGCTCGCGTCCCACAGCTCGGGATTGAGCGCGGGCGCATGCGGGTCCACAGCGCAATGCGAGCTCGTGTGTTCGTCGCCGATGGGCATGTATTCGATAAAGCGCAGGTGGATGGGGCGGTCGACGGTCAGTCGCGCGAGGGCTGCCACATCCTGGTTGAACCGGCGCACCACAACGCAGTTGACCTTAACGGGCTCAAAGCCCCAAGCCAGCGCCGCGTCGATACCAGCCATGGTCTGCTCGAGTCGACCCAGGCGCGTGATCCTTCCAAAGAGCGTAGGGTCGAGTGTGTCGAGCGAGATGTTAACGCGGTTAAGCCCGGCGTCTTTGAGCTGCGGCGCCAGCTTGGGCAGCAGAGCGCCATTGGTGGTAAGCGAGATGTCCTCGATCTGCGGAATCGCGCGGATGTCACGAATGAGCGGAATAATACGGCGGCTGACCAGCGGCTCGCCACCCGTCAGGCGTACGCGGCGAATGCCCTCCCCCGCCACCATGCGCACAAAGCGGGCGATTTCCTCGGCGCTGAGCAGCTCGTCGTGTGCACGGGGCGCCACGCCATCGGCCGGCATGCAGTAAATGCAGCGGAAATTGCACTTGTCGGTAACGGCAATGCGCAGGTAGTTGATATCGCGGCCAAAGCCGTCATGTTGCACGTGCCCGTCCACGCAACCCTCCCCTCACGCGGCGTTTTATTCTTCGGAAAACATAATACCCCATGCGAGAATCATGCCGACACCCGTACGACAGGACAGGCCGCTTCGAGCAAGACCGGCTTCCCAAGCCCATCCTCAGCACAGACCATCACAACATTCGTTGCTTTTCCCGTTTTTGGCAAAAAACGTCGAATGTTGTGATGGTTTGCCTGCCCACGGTACCCCGTAGAGGGACCAAAACGTCCCTAAAGGCCGCCGTCCCAGTGCCGAATCACGAATTCTCGCAGGTCGTTTTGACGTTTCTGGAACGCTTCGCTTCGGTCGCACTTAAGGCCCATAGCGAGCGCGATGGCGTTCATCGCCCGGTGCAATTGCAGCTGGTGGGCAAACTGAGTCCCGGTGAGGACGATCATCCTAAAGCCCAGCGCGCTCAGCACGGTCATACGCTCCGCATCCGACGCGCTGCGCTGTTTATCAAGATGGTCCGAGCCGTTGTATTCAATCCCTGTACCGCTTGCAGGCGCATATACATCGATCTCGAAATACCCGGCCTTTGCAAGATACTTGAACTCGTTGGGAACATTGACCCGATGGTTGAGCTCGATCTTGGCGTATCCCAGCCCGCCCTGGGAACGTTTTGCTACAACCATGATTGCGGTGGCCGTCTCCATGGGCGACCGCGCGCCATCGTGCACGCGCTTGAGCACGGCGGCCGCGCGTATAGCCCCCTGACGAGATCGGTTCTCATTGCAATAGGCAATCAAGTCGGCAACGGTATACCTCTGACCCATCTCGATATAATCGCCTGTCGACAGATGATTCAAATGGTATCGGGCGCAGATTTCGTAGCCATATTCCAGCTGCTCGGGCTCGCTCATCCACGAACCCGCTTGGACAAAGCACATGACCTCATCAACCACCAGAAGGCCCTCTGCCACCTCGATAAGATGACCTGGAGGTACCGGCGCTCCAAACACGTGGCACCTGAATCCAGCCGGCGTCGAGCGCTCAAAATCGAAGTTGACGAGCGTGTCGATATGATCGAGCTCTTCTCGTGGAATACCAAGCGAAACCAGATAGTCGGTAACGATCCCAGCTGCCGTTGAAGCCCTCAGCCCTTTGGCATCGAGTCCCAATTTGGGCAGGCTCGCGGTCGGCTCCGCATCGTTAGCAAGCGAGTCCTCATCGTATAGGCTGCCTGCTCGCGAGGGCGGCTCGGACGGGCGCGCCACGTTGTGGTACAGCCAGGCAGTCTTATGGGACAGGACGATCGGCAGGTCCATGAGCCCTCCAATGGAGTCGGATAACCAACCTTATTCCCCTGCCCACGGGTCCGCACACCTTCGCGCGCAAGAAAGCGAATCCACCCGGTCGAGCGGCAGAAAAACCATCACAACATTCGATGCTTTTCCCGATTTTGGCAAAAAGTGTCGAATGTTGTGATGGTTTGAGTCGAGGTGAGGGGCACGGAGGGATCAAAGCATCGTGCTCGAACGGGTTAATCCAGCTCTTTTAAGCCATGCGCCAGCTGCCAGTACTCGCCGTGCTGGGCGAGCAACTCTTCGTGCGTGCCGCGCTCGATGATGCGGCCGTGTTCGAGGACCATGATGGCGTCGGCGTCGCGGACGGTGGACAGGCGGTGCGCGATCATAAACGTGGTGCGTCCGCGCATGATGCGGTCCATACCGCGCTCGATGAGCTTTTCGGTGCGCGTGTCAATGGAGCTCGTGGCCTCGTCCAGGATGAGCACCGGCGGGTCGGCGACGGCCACGCGCGCGATGGCGAGCAGCTGGCGCTGGCCCTGCGACAGGTTGGCGCCGTCGGCCGTGACCGGTGTGTCGTAGCCTCTAGGCAGGCGGCGGATAAACGAATCCGCGCAGGCGGCCTCGGCGGCGGCGCGCACCTCCTCGTCGGACGCGTCGAGCTTGCCAAAGCGAATGTTCTGCGCAATGGTGCCGCTAAACAGGTGCGTGTCCTGCAGCACAATGCCGAGCGACCCGCGCAGGCTAGCCTTGGCAATGTGCTTGACGTCGATGCCGTCGTACGTGATCTCGCCGTCATCGACCTCGTAGAAGCGGTTGATGAGGTTGGTGATGGTCGTCTTGCCGGCGCCCGTGGAGCCCACAAACGCAATCTTTTGCCCCGGCTTGGCAAACAGGTTGAGGTCCGTGAGCACGCGGGCGCCCGGCACGTAGGAAAAGTCCACGGCATGGAAGCGCACGTCGCCGGCAAGCGGGACCAAGCCGCACGTGAGCTCGATGCCGTCGGCGGCCACCGCGCGGCCCGACTCATCAACGGCTGCCACGTCATGCAAGTGCCCGTACGCGCCCACGCCCTGGCCCTCGGGAATCTTCCACGCCCACGCGGCGTCGCCCGTCTGCACCAGCTCCACGCAGCCCTCGTCCACCTCGGGCTCAAGGTCCATAGCCGCAAACAGGCGCTCGGCACCGGCCAACGCGTTGAGCAAGAAGTTGCCGAGCTGCGTAAACTGGTTGATGGGCATGGCGGCCTGGCGCACAAAGACCAGGTAGCTTGCAAGTGCGCCCACATCGGCGAGCCCCTTGATGCAGAGCATGCCGCCCGCCACGGCGACGATGGCATAGTTGACGTAGCCAATCACGACGGTCATGGGCACCATGGAGTTGGCATAGCTCACGGCGGCGGTACCGGTGCGGCGAAGCTCGTCGTTGCGGCAGGTGAAGCCGGCGACATTCGCTGCCTCACGGTTAAAGACCTTGATGACCTTTTGGCCCGAGACCATCTCTTCGATATATCCGTCCAGGTCGCCAAGCGATGCCTGCTGGGCAGCAAAGAAACGCTTAGAGCGCGCGCCTGAGTAGCGCGCATACAGCACAATGGCCGCATCGCACACGAGTGTGATAATCGTGAGCTGCCAGTTAAGGATGATGAGCATAGCCGTGGTGCCCACAACCTGAATGGCGGCCTGAATCACGTTGGCAAAGCTGTTGTTGAGCGCCTCGGAGACGGTGTCGACGTCGTTGGTGAAAAAACTCATGATGTCGCCCGAGCGCGTGCTGTCAAAATAACTGAGCGGCAGCGTCTGGATGTGCGCGAACAGGTCGCGGCGAATATCGGACACCACGTGTTGGGCCGCGCGCACCATAATCTGCGAGTAGCCCAGGGCCGAGAGCACGCCCGCAGCGTAGATGATCGCCGTCAGGATGACCTGCTTGGCGAGCAGTTCCTCCCCGCCCGTGGCCAAACCGTTAACGATGGGGCGCACCATGTAGGTGCCGGCGAGGCTCGCGATGGCGGCAACGGAGGCGAGCACGCCCACCGCGAGCAACGAGAACTTGGCATGCCCCATGTAGGAGAGCAAGCGGCGTACAGTGCGCTTGAGGTCGGCCGGGCGTGCTTGGGCTGCGGTCTTAGGCATGGCGCTCACCCCCTTCCAAGGGCGATCCTCCGGGGACGGAGGAAAACGGATCATTCGCGCAACCATCGTCGCTGCCGTCGCCGGCGTCCGCGTTCCTCGCAAACTCCATCTGCGAGGCGTAAATCTCCTGGTATATGTTGTCGCCCGCCAGCAGTTCCTCGTGCGTGCCCACGCCGTGGACACGACCGTCGTCCAGCACCACAATGCGATCGGCATCCATGACGCTCGCGATGCGCTGGGCGATGATGAGCACGGTCGTATCGGGGATCCGAGCGATGTGCTCGCGAATCTTAGCGTCGGTCGCCATATCGACCGCGCTGGTGGAGTCGTCAAAAATGAGCACGCGCGGATGCTTGAGCAGCGTGCGCGCGATGCACAGGCGTTGCTTCTGGCCACCCGAGACACCGGCGCCGCCTTGACCCAACTCGCCGTCCAGCCCGCCGATGCGATCAAGAAACTCGTCCACGCACGCTGCGCGGCAAGCCGCGAGGAGCTCATCGTCCGACGCCTGCGGATTGCCCCACTGCAGGTTCTCGCGCACGGTACCCGTAAACAGCACATTCTTTTGCAGCACAATGCCCACAGCGTCGCGCAAGGCGGCGAGGTCGTAGTCGCGCACGTCGTGTCCGCCCACAAGCACGGCGCCTTCGGTGGCGTCGTACAGGCGCGCAATCAGCTGCACAAGCGAGCTCTTGCCCGAGCCCGTGCCGCCGAGGATGCCCACCGTCGAGCCGCTCTCGATGCGAAGGTCGATATGCTGGAGCACATCCTCGGCTGCATCCGCGCGGTATTTAAAGGAAACGTCGCGAAACTCGATACTGCCGTCCGCTGGCGCCGCAATCGCGAGGTCTCCCGCGGGGTTGGCGATAAAGGGCTCCTCATCGAGCACCTCTGCGATACGGCCCACACTCGTAAGAGCGCGCGTGAGCAGCAAAAACACGTTGGAAATCATCATGAGCGAATTCATGATCAGCAGCACGTAGCTCATAAAGCCCGTGAGCGAGCCCACGCCCAGTTTGCCGGCGAGAATCATGTGGCCGCCAATCCACAGGATGGAGAGCGCAGCCACGTACATCGACAGCTGAAACACCGGCAGGTTGAGCACCGCGTTGCCAAAGGTCTTCGTCGCAGTGCCGGCGAGCTCGGTATTGACGGTGTCGAACTTGGCCTCCTCGTGCTCGGTACGAACGTAGGCCTTGACGGCACGCACGGCGGTGAGGTCTTCCTGTACCACGCCGTTGAGGTGGTCCATCGAGGTCTGGAGTTGGCGGTAGAGCGGGCTCACGCGATAGGTGATGACGCCCAGCACGATTGCCAGCACGGGCAAGATGATCGCAAAGACGGTGGCGAGCGGGCGCGACAGCATCAGCGCGTAGATAAGGCCGACGATAAGCGTCACCGGGCCGCGCACCATAGGGCGAAAGCCGTTGCCCACAGCATTTTGGATAACGGTGATGTCCGTGGTCATGCGGGTGACGAGCGAGCTGGCGTCGTAGTTGTCCAGGTTACCAAAAGCGAGCGTCTGAATCTTTTTGTACTCGGCCTCGCGCAGGTTAGCGCCTAGGCCCGAGGCAACGCGGGCGGACGTGCGGGCATAACCCAAGCCCAGTACAAGCGAAAGCGCAGCGCACACCAACATGTACGCGCCCTGCAGCAGCATGTAGTTGATATCACCCGCAGGCACGCCCACATCGATGATGTTGGCCATGATGACCGGTATAAACAGCTCGAGCACCGTCTCGACCGACACAAAGAACACGCCGAGGATGGCATCGCGACGGTATGCCCCTAGATAGGAAAACAGTATTTTGAGATTGCGCACGCAGGTTCAACCCCCATCAAACGTTGTTCGCAAACGCACGTATTATTGCGCGCCGAATAATGGTGTCAAGTATTCCGAAATCGTTTTCTGCAAGGTTAGCGCCGGCGGCGAGTTCTCGTGATGTGTGTCCATATTCACTCGGAATAATGGTGCGCGAGACTTTTTCGCTCCGGCGTCATCACAAACCTTGACTCTACAATCGTTATAGGGTTTTCACTACACTGGTACGTAAACGAACCCAGCCAGAAAGCCCCGCCCATGGAACACGACCTCACACGCGGCAATGTCCTTAAGACCATCGCGGTCTTTGCCCTGCCTTATATGCTCTCGTACTTTTTGCAGATGCTCTACGGCATGGCCGACCTGTACATGATGGGGCAGTTTAGCGGCGCCGCCGGCATCACCGCCGTGGGCAATGGTGCGCAGACGCTCTATATCATTACCGTGACGCTCGTGGGTCTAGCCATGGGAACGACGGTCATCGTCGGCCACGCCGTGGGTTCGCGCCGCTTCGACCGCGCCGAGACCGCCATCGGCAACACCATCACGCTCTTTATGGGCGTCTCGGTGGTGTTGGCTGCCATCTTGTTTGCACTATGCCCGCAGGTTGTGGCGCTCATTGGCACGCCGCCCGAGGCGGTCGAAGGCACCGCCGCCTACCTGCGTATCTGCTTTGTCGGCATTCCGTTTATCGCCGCGTACAACATCCTCTCGGCCATCTTTCGCGGCCTGGGCGATTCGCGCTCGCCCATGTACGTAATCGGCGTGGCATGCATCATTAACATCGCGCTCGATTTTCTGTTTATCGGCCACGTGGGGCTCGGCCCCGTGGGCGCGGCGCTCGGCACGGTAACCGCCCAGACGGCAAGCGTTGCCCTCGCGCTCGTGTGGCTCAAGAGCCGTCGCACGAACATCCATGTTAAGCGCAGCGACCTGCGTCCCCAGCCCGAGGTGCTCAGCAGCATTCTTAAAATCGGCGTGCCCGTGGCAGTACAGGACGGCTGCATCCAGGTGGCGTTTATGTTTATCACCGTCATCGCCAACCATCGCGGCCTGGTCGACGCCGCCGCCGTGGGCCTGGTCGAAAAGATGATCAGCTTTTTGTTCATTGTGCCGAGCTCCATGGGTGCCACCGTCAGCGCGCTCACGGCGCAAAACGCCGGCGCGGGCAAGGGCGATCGTGCACGTCAGGTGCTCAAGGACGCTATGACGATCTCGGTGGTGTATGGCTGCCTGATCACGGTGCTGATGTGGCTGGTGGCGCCGGCGTTTATTGGCTTTTTTGCCAAGGACCCTGCGGTGGTCGCGGCCGGTACCGGCTATATGCACAGCTACATTTTCGACGCAATCTTTGCCGGCATCCACATTTGCTTTAGCGGCTTTTTCGCTGCGTATGGCAAGAGCTACATCGGCTTTGCGCACAACGTGCTGGCCGTGGCACTCATTCGCGTGCCCGGCGCCTGGCTGCTGTCGAACGCCTATTCCGACACGTTGTTTCCCATGGGTATCGCCTCGCCGTGCGGGTCGATTTTGTCGGCAGTCATCTGTGTTGTCGCGTTTACCGTGCTCAACCGCCGCGGAGCTTTTGACAAACTGATGGCGTAGCGGGGCAACGCGAAATCGCCCTCATCGACGGCATCGTCAGCGACGACCCGGCGACCCGAGTGACGCAGATCACGGTGCCGGTTTCCCCAGCAAAGTAAGAACCGCCCGGAAGGCATCATGCTTCCCGGGCGGATCTTCAATTTGGCTATCGACGCCTTAAGCCTGGGGTAACTGACCAGTAGCCAGGATCTGCTCGAGTGCGTCCTCATCCAGCACGGGCACACCCAGCTGCTCGGCCTTGGTGAGCTTGGAGCCTGCCTTGGGGCCGGCGACCAGATAGCTCGTCTTCTTCGACACACTGCCCGAAACCTTGGCGCCGAGCACCTTGAGCGCCGCGCCCGCCTCATCGCGCGTGCGGTTGACGAGCGTACCGGTCAGCACGAAGGTCAGACCCGCAAGCGGCTGTGCGTCGGCGAGCTCGCCTGCCACGCCAGCGCCGGCTGCGGCTTGCGCGTGCGCGGCGCTCAAATCGACCTCGAGCGACAGGCCCGCCTGGCGCAGGCGCTCCAGCACGGCAAGGTTCTCGGGCACGGCCAGGAACTGCTTGACGCTCGCCGCAATCTTAGGACCGATGCCCTCGCACTCGGCGATGTCCTCTTCGCTCGCCAAGACGAGCTTGTCAATCGACAGGAATCGCTCGGCGATGACCTCGCCCACGCTCTTGCCCACGTGGCGGATGCCCAGGGCAAACAGCACGCGACCGAGCGGCTGGCTCTTGGACTTGTTGAGCTCGGCGATGATTTTCTCGGCCGTCTTGAGGCCCACCGGAATGGGGTCGCCCTTCTTGACGCCCTTTTTGCTGTTGGAGCTGGCATAAGTGCGCCCCGTGTCCAGTCCGGCGATGTCGTCGACCGTGAGCTGGTAGAAGTCCGCGACGTCGTGAATCAGCCCGGCGGCGATCATCTTGTCGACAATCTCGTCGCCTAGGCCGTCGACGTCCATGCAGCCGCGGCTCACCCAGTGGAGCAAGCGCTCCTTGAGCTGCGCGGGACAGTCGATGGAGACGCAGCGGTAGGCGACCTCGCCGTCCTCGTGGACCACGGGGCTGCCGCACACGGGGCAGACCTCGGGCATGTGCCAGTCGACCGAATCGGCCGGGCGCTTGTCGAGCACCGGTCCCACGACCTCGGGAATCACGTCGCCCGCCTTGTGCACGATGATAGTGTCGCCCTCGCGCACGTTTTTGCGGCGGATCTCGTCGATGTTGTGCAGCGTGGCGCGCGCGATGGTGGAACCGGCGACCGTCACCGGGTCGAACTCGGCGACCGGCGTGAGCACGCCGGTGCGGCCCACCTGGATGCGAATTTCGCGCAAGACGGTCTGCTTTTCCTCGGGTGGGAACTTAAAGGCGATGGCCCAGCGCGGCGCACGGGCGGTAAAGCCCAGGTCGAGCTGCTGCTGGAAGCTGTCGACCTTTACGACCACGCCGTCGATGTCGTAGTCCAGGTCACCGCGGTGCTCAAGCGCCTGGGCACAGAACTCGTGGACCTCGGCGGGCGTGGCGCAACGGGCAACGTTAGGGTTGACGCTAAAGCCAGCGTTGCGCAGCCAGTCGAGGAACTCGCGCTGGCTGTGGACGTGCAGCGGATCGGTATCGGCGATGGCATAGATAAAGGTGGCCAGGTCGCGGCGTGCCGTGATCTTGGGGTCCTTTTGGCGCAGGCTGCCGGCGGCAGCGTTGCGCGGGTTGGCGAAGGGGTCGCGACCCTCGGCATCGGCCTCGTCGTTCAGACGAACAAAGCTGCCCTTAGGCATGTAGACCTCGCCGCGCACCTCAATGGTGCGCTCGCGGTCGGCGCCCATGTGAGCGAGCGCCGGCTCGGACAGATGCATGGGCACATCCTTGATGGTGCGCACGTTGAGCGATACGTCCTCGCCCGTGGTGCCATCGCCACGTGTGGCCGCACGTACGAAGGTGCCGTTTTGATAGGTAAGCGCAACGCCCAAGCCGTCAATCTTGAGCTCGCAGGTATAGGTGACGCTGCCGGCACCGAGCGCATCCTCGGTGCGCTGGAGCCACGCGTCGAGTTCGTCCAGGTCCATGGCATCGTCCATGGAATACATGCGCGCCATATGCGTGACCGGCGTAAACTGCTCGCTCACGTAGCCGCCCACGCGCTGGGTATAGCTGTCGGGCGTCACCAGGTCGGGGTAGGTGGCCTCGATTTCCTGCAGTTCAACGAGCATTTTGTCGAAGGCGGCGTCCGTGATCTCGGGCGCATCGAGCATGTAGTAGCGATAGGCGTGGTAATCGAGCTCGTGGCGCAGCTCGGCCGCGCGCGCTGCCGCCTGGGCACGGGCATCGGTCGGTGCGGTGGCTTCCGCGGTCGCGGGTGTTTCGGTATCGATGTCCACGCCGTCACCAAACAGGCTCGATTGCTCCATAGCGGCACTCCTTCGCTCGATTTCAAACGGATACAAGAGTACCACCGGTCGCAATGGGGCCGAATAGCGGTCTCAAACCGCACCGAATCGGCAGCCGCCAGACTGGGGTGGACAGTTAGTTCAGATACGTATAAATCCTAGAGCTGGATTAGGCACGAACACCCCTGTTTCAACTCATTTGGGCTCCTCGAGACCATGTAAACGTCCCGCTCGCCCTCCCAAACACCCATTCAAACCCCATCCCAATCAAAAATTGCTCAAAACGCATCCCAAGCTGCCCCAGATTTATACGTATCTGAACTAACTGTCCAAGCCCTTCCAAACCAAGCCTCTTGCCTGCCACAAGTGATCCGTTTTCCTCCGTCCCCAACGGATCAATAGGAAAAGAGGGGGCTGTCTCGCGTTGACGGGACAGCCCCCTCTGGCTTCGATATGTGTGGAGTGGCTCGTTAGTAACCCTGACCGTAGCCCTGGCCCTGCTGGCCCAGCAGTTCCTCCAGATACTGGCGCAGCTGCTCGTCGGTAATACCGCCGTTACCGGTATCGGTCGCGCTGTCATCCTGCTGCTGGTTCTGCAGCTCCTCGTCGGAGCCCAGCTCGACGGTGACCTTCTTCTCGTCCTTGCCACGCATGAGCGTGATCTCGACCTTCTCGCCCACCTCGTGGCTGCGCAGCGCGATGATCAGGCCATCGGCGCTCGTGATCTCGTCGTCGCCCAGCTTGGTGATGACGTCGCCCTCCTGAATGCCGGCCTTGGCGGCAGGACCGTCCTCGACGACGCTCGCCACATACGCACCGCTATCGGTGCTCAGCTTGTTGGTACGGGCGTTGAGCGCATTGACGCTCGAAAGCGTAGCGCCCATGTACGGATGCACCGGCGTCTTGCCGTCGATGATCTGGTCGGCAATGTTCTTGGCGTAGTTAACCGGAATGGCAAAACCCACGCCCGAGCTGGAGCCCGAATAGCTCTCGATGAGCGAGTTGATGCCCACGAGTTCGCCGTTGTCGTTGACGAGCGCGCCACCGGAGTTGCCTGGGTTGATGGCGGCATCGGTCTGGATCATGTTGGCGTAGATGGTGTTGCCGCTGGTAGAGCTCATAGCCGTGGAGCGATACAGCGCCGATACAATGCCCGTGGAGACAGACTGTTCGTTGCCGAACGGCGAGCCTATCGCCATGACCCACTCGCCCACGTTGAGCTTGGAGGAGTCGCCGATCTCGATCGGCGTGAGCTTGGAGGCGTCGGCGTCCTTGAGTTTGATGACGGCTAGGTCGCTCGAAGCATCGTTGCCCACGAACTCGGCCTCGTAGGTGGTGCCGTCGTCCATGGTCACCACGTACTGGTCATAGCCATCGACCACGTGGTTGTTGGTGAGGATGTGGCCTTCGGTATCGAGTACCACGCCCGAACCGACGCTGCCCGAGCTGTCCGACTCGTCGGCAGACTGCGAAAGCGAGCCATTCTGGCTGCCGCTCGAAGTGGCGGTGATGGAAACGACAGAGGGCAGGGCCTTGGCAGAAACGGCCTCGGCAAGTGTGGTGTCCTCGGAGTCAATCGTAATCTTTTGCGTCGACGAACCCGAAGCACCCGCCGTCACGGCATTCTTTCCGCCGCCAATGTTGAGCGTGCCACTCATAATGAGCGCGATGACCAGCAGGGCGCCGCAGGCGCAGCCGGCAAGCGCCGTAATAAAGATCGGCAGCTTTTTGGTCTTAGTCTTGACCACTGTGTGCTTGTTTACAACCTGCTGGCCGCCCAGCGGCTGGCCGGTCTGTGTGTCGTAAGCCTGCACGTAGGGAATGTTGCTGCCGGCAGGCGTCGACTCCACCTGCACACGCGGCTGCTGCTGGGTCTCGCCAGCGTTGCTCGCATCCTGAGGACGCTGGGAATCGTTCTCGCTCATGGCTGCGATCCTTTCGTCAAATAACCAAAGGCCCGCCAAACATGTGGCGGGCCATCATTGTTCACGTTGAGTTGTACCCCAATATGCGGGTGCACGTGTATGAGAACGCAATCTTTTAGGAAGGCTTAAGTTCTTCTGCAAACCCGAAAGGAGCCCGCACGTGCGGCAAAACCACCACAAAGGTGCCTGTCCCCTTTGTGGTGGAAATCTAGTCCTTAAACAGATAGCCCACGCCGCGGACGGTGGTGATGTGTGCCGCGATCTGCGGGCCCACCTTGGAGCGGATGCGTCGAATGTGCACGTCGACGGTACGCGTGCCGCCGCAGTACTCAAAGCCCCACACGCGGTGCAGCAGCACCTCGCGGCTGTAGGCGCGGTTGGGGTGCGTCGCCAAAAAGCTCAGCAGCGAGTACTCCATCAGCGTCAGGTCGATGGGCTCGTTATCGAGCGTCACCTGGTAGGTTGCCAGGTTAATCTCGAGGTTGTCGATATTGAGCACATCGTCGGCGGTGACGGTCTCCTCCTCGCCCATCAGGCGCTGCGCACGAGCCTTAAGCTCGTTGGGCGTCGCCGTGGGGCATACAAAGTCGGCATGCGCGTGATTGGGCAGGCGCAGGGTGCCGAGCGCCTCGTCGTCGACGATCACCAACATGGGGACGCCGCCGCGATCGTCAAGCCATTTGGCAATCTGATCTATGCGGTCGCTGCGGATGCCATCGGAATCGAGGATCAGCAGGTCAAAGTCGTGCGCCGCAGTCGGCGAATCGGGGGTGGCCAGGCTCACCTCGACACCCAAGGTGGTCGTCAAGCTGCGGGCAAACTCGTGGAAGCGCGTCGTGCGCGCCATGAACAGGGCACTCTTTTCGGACATATCGGCCTCCAAGGAAATGAGCTCAATCGTACTGGAACAAGCCAGCGCGATTAGGAGTTCGCCAGGTAGTGCTTGATCTCCCACTCGGTGATCGTGGACTCAAACTTATGCCACTCGTCGCGCTTCTTTTTAAGGAAGAAACTGTGGATGTGCTCGCCGAGGGCATCCTTCATAAACTGCGAGTCCTCAAACACGTCGAGCGCCTCTTTGAGCGAGCGCGGCAGCGGCGTGTAGCCGGCCTCGACCATCTGGCGGTCGGTGAGCTTGAGCGTCTCGGCCGTTGCCTCGGGCGGGAGCTCCAGCTTGCGCTCGATGCCGTCCAGGCCAGCCGCCAGCGTGACGGCGTTGACCAGGTACGGGTTGGCCATGGGGTCGGGGCTGCGAAGCTCGATGCGCGTGGACAGCTGCTTGCCGGGCTTGTAGACCGGGATGCGGACCATACTCGCGCGGTTGCGCAGGCCCCACGTGGCGTACTGCGGCACGGAGTCGCCGCCGGTAGTAATGCGCTTGTAGGAGTTGACCGTGGGGTTGGTGATGGCGCTGATCTCGCGCGCGTGCGCCAGGATACCGGCCATGTAGTGTTTGGCGATGTCGGAGAGATGGTATCTCTCGTCGTCCTCGCCCCAAAAGACGTTGTTGCCGTCGTGGTCGAATAGCGACTGGCACAGGAACATAGCACTGCCGTCCTCGCCTGCCAACGGCTTGGGCATAAAGGAGGCGTGGCAACCGCTCTCGTAGGCCTGCTGCTTAATGATGAGTTTGGCCGTGGTGATGGCGTCGGACATGCTCAGGGCCTCGGCGTGGCGCAGGCTCATGCCGTGCTGCGAGCGGCCGGCGGCGTGGAAGGTGTACTCCACGGGCACGGACATCTTCTCGAGCGTGAGGACCGTGTTGCGGCGCAGGTCGCGAGCGGCATCGCTCACCGAAAGATCGAAGTAGCCCACGTTGTCGAGCGGCTCGGGGGTGTGCTCGTCGGGGAAGTAGTAGTACTCTAGCTCGGCGCCCACGTTAAGCAGATAGCCAGCCTTCTCGGCCTTGTGGAACATGCGGCGCAGGGCATCGCGCGGGTCGCCGGCAAACGGCTTGCGATCGGGAGTGCACACGTCGCAGAACACGCGGGCGACGCCGTTGTGGCTCGGGCGCCACGGCAAAATCTGGAAGGTTGAAGCATCGGGAAACGCCAGCATGTCGGCTTCCTCGGGCGTGGCAAAGCCCTCGATGGCGGAACCGTCAAAGCCAATACCCTCCTCAAAAGCGACCTCGAGGTCCTCGGGGCTAATGGCAAAGTTCTTGAGGCGGCCGAGAATGTCGACAAACCACAGACGCACAAAGCGGATGTCACGCTGCTCTACGGAGCGGAGTACGTAATCGATGTTCTGCTGGTTCATGTCGCTCCCCTTTCTTTCGGGCGGGTTTCGACTGGTCTATATCGCAGATACTATCGCAGAAAAATGTTTCCGCAGGGTTAAAGCGTATCAAGCGCTCAAAAAACGCGCGCGAACAGGCAGTTGCGAACGAGCGGTTAGCGCGAGGTTGATGCGCGGTGTTCGATGTGGCCGGGGATCTCGATGCGCTTGGGGGCGAGCTTTGCGGCCTCGCCCACGGTGGTGGTAACAACATCGATGCGCTCGGATAGGCGCTCGACTACGCGCTCGGCAATGGTGAGGGTGTCCTGCGCGGCCGTGGTCACGCCGCCAAAGAGCACATGGTTCCAGGGGTAGTCGTCAAACGTCGCGATCTTGAGCCCCGCCGGCAGCGAGGGACCAAGCTGCGCCAGTGCCTCGGTCAGACGCAGGAAAACCAGGCCGTTGACGGCAATGAGGCCGAGCTTTTTGCCTGCATAGCCGCGGATGGTCTCGTCCAAGCGACCGACGCCCGTGGCACCACCGTCGGCCAGGGTGACGACCTCGCCCGCAAGGCCGCGGCGCGAAAGCTCGTCGGCAAAGGCCTCGGCGCGCTCGCGACGGACGGGGCTGTCGTCGCTTGCCTCGGTGAGCAGGCACAGGCGCTCACAGCCCGCAGCGGCGAGCTCGTCTACCAAGCCGGCGACCAGCTCACGGTTGTTAGATGTCACCAGGTCAACACCGCCGTCGGCAACGTCGCGGTCGAGCAGCACGACGGGCAGACGTCCCGCTGCCGCGGCGATGGCCTCGTCGTTACCACCGCAGGTATTGACGACCAGGCCATCCACGCCAGCGTCGATAAGCCTGGTGAGCGACTCGGCCTCCTTGGCGGGGTCGTTTCCGCTAATGGCCGTCATGAGCGAGCAGCCGCGCGCGGCGGCGCTGGCGGAAAGCCCTTCGAGCATGGCGCTGGAGAACGGGTTGGCGATGTCGGCCAGGATCACGCCAATGAGGTTGGTGCGCGAGCTGCGCAGATTGCGCGCGGCGGCACGCGGGCGATAGCCGGTGCGCTCGATAACCGCCGCGATGCGAGCACGGGTTTCCTCGGTCATTTGCCCGGGGCGGTTGTTGAGGTAGCGCGAGACCGTGGCCGGACTCACGCCCGCCTCGGCGGCAATGTCCTTGATTCTCATCTGCGCCATAACGCACCCCGTTTCCCAATTGTCGGCGATCTGAGCCATTTTAGGCATTTTTTAAAAATCTCGGTTGCAAAACGCTGTAGGTGAGTATACTACAACTCGAAACGAAACCGATTTCGTAAACCGATTTCGGCGAGCGTTGGCACGCAGGTGCAAAGACGCACCCTACCGTCTTGGCACCTGCGTGCCAACGCCATATCAAAGGTGTACGCACGAGTAAAAGGAGCTGCGCGACCATGGGTAAAACGGTTCTTACCTTCGGCGAGATCATGATGAGACTCTCACCCAAAGACCACCTGCGTATTGAGCAGGCAACCGAGTTTGACGTCCGCTACGGCGGCGCCGAGGCCAACACTGCGCTTTCCCTGGCCTACCAGGGCGACAAGGCCGCTTACGTCTCCGTTGTCCCGGCCAACCGTCTGGGCGAGTGCGCCCTGCGTTCGCTGAAGGCCTACGACGTCGACACCACGCGCGTCGTGCGTCAGGGCGACCGCCTTGGCTCCTATGTGTTTGAGGTCGGTGCCTCGCAGCGCGGCAACGGTTGCGTCTACGACCGCAAGTACTCTGCCATCAACATGGCCAAGCGCGACGTCTTTAACTGGGACGAGATCCTCAAGGGCATCGATGTCTTCTATTTCTCCGGCGTGACCCCCGCCGTCTCCGATGAGATGGCTGTCGCCTGCAAGGATGCCCTCACCGCCTGCCGCGCCAAGGGCATCACGACCGTGTGCGACGTGAACTATCGCGGCAAGATGTGGTCGCCCGAGAAGTCGCAGGCCACCATGAAGGAACTCCTGCCGCTCGTCGACATCTGCATCGCCAACGACGAGGATGCGCCTGCCGGCCTTGGCATGACCTGCGTCTCCGGCTCCCTTGCCCACGGCATCGAGGAGCGCGACACCTACGTCGAGATGGCCCGTCAGATCTGCGCCGAGTACGGTTGCAAGAAGGTCGCCTCGGTCGTCCGCAACATCTCCTGCGTCGAGCGCTCCATCTGGATGGGCATGCTCTTTGACGCCGAGAGCGGCGAGCACTGGTTCTCCCCTGCTCACGACGTGCACGTGCTCGAAGGCGTTGCCGCCGGCGACGCTTTCAACGCCGGCCTCGTCCATGCCCTCATCAACGACTTTGACCCGCAGGACGCTGTCAACTACGCGATTGCAGCCTCGATCCTCAAGCTCACTATCAAGGGCGATTCCAACTTGGTGACCGCAGGCGAGATCGCATCCGTGGCATCCGCCGCCGACGGTGGCACCCGCGTCGCGCGCTAGTCCGTCTCCATTCCGCGGGCCGCAGCTTTCCAATCCCATACCCCTGCGGCCCGCTCCCCGATTCCTCCGGCCGGGCAAAACCACCAGTCCCATTCCGGTTTTGTCTGGCATTCCCTACATGACTGGTCGAGCAGCCGGTTTTGGAATTGCTTGAACCCCAAGCAGTGCCTCCGATAACCAATCCAAAATCGGCTCCTGACCAGCACATTTGGTAATCACGCGCCCATGCGCGCCACGCATCGAAAGGAACATCATGTTCGATCAGTTCTACACCACGCTTGAGTCCCTGGGCATCGTGCCGGTCGTTGTGCTCGACAAGGTCGAGGACGCCGCCCCGCTCGCCCACGCTCTTATGGCAGCTGGCATGAAGTCCGCCGAGGTCACCTTCCGCACCGCCTGCGCCGCCGAGTGCATCGCCGCTATGGCCGAGGCCGAGCCCGAGATGTGCGTTGGCGCCGGCACTGTCCTGACCGTCGAGCAGGTTGAGCAGGCCCGCGCCGCCGGTGCCAAGTTCATCGTCTCCCCGGGTTACAACGAGGACGTCGTGAAGCATTGCATCGACATCGAGCTGCCCGTCCTTCCCGGCACCGTGACCCCCTCCGAGGTCACCGCAGCCGAGAACCTGGGCCTCAAGGTCACCAAGTTCTTCCCCGCGTCCCAGTATGGCGGCCTGAACACCATCAAGGCCCTCGCCGCTCCGTTTGTCGGTCACCGCTTTATGCCTACCGGCGGCGTGAGCACCGCCAACGTCGAGGAGTACCTGAGCTCCTCCGCCATCATCGCCTGCGGTGGCACCTGGATGGTCAAGCCGGCCCTGTTTGCCGACGGCGACTTCTCCAAGGTCGAGCAGATCGCCCGCGAGGCCATGGACGTCGTCAAGAAGGTCCGCGGCTAGGTTTAGCTCTCTATCGTGAAGGGGGGCGTGCCCTAGACCTCGCCCCCTTTCTTTTAAAGCGGCTCGGAAGCGCGCCGTTTCCGTCACGAACAAGAACCAAAACCGTCTTGTATGCTGATAGAACGTGACGGAAGCGACACGCCCCCGAGCCGCTTTGCATAATCGGCTGGCAGTCGCGCTCAACTGAGCCACATCGACAAAAACCGAGCCACCAAAACAGCTGCGGCGCCGTCTGGAGGAATGAACCCTTGCTTCCGGTCTTTTCCTCCAAGCGGCGCCGCAGCTTTGTGCCCCGGTTACGCCCCAACGCAGTTGCGGTGAAATAGGGACTGTTTGCGCCACCTAGGCCGCAAAACAGTCCCTATTTCACCGCAACTTATATGGGGATTGATTAGATGAACGAGTCTTTGGACAGCTCAAAATAGTCGGGATGCAAGGCGATAACCGGGCCCTGCTCCTCGGGCATCAGGTGCAAGTGCGTCTCTGCCAGATAGCTCGCCGCGTCGGTATCGCCCCTCTTAATGGCCTCGAGAATCCGGCGATGCTGCCGACGAATCGGCTCCCAATCCAGGTCCTGCGACACCATACGCAACCAGTTGTATCGCTCAAAATGCGTGTTAATGCTCTTCATCCAATCCCACAACATGTGACGACCGGCAATCTCAAAACATGTCTCATGGAACAGGTTATCCAGGTCAAAGAAACGGCGCGTTTCGCCATGGTCGAGCGACTCGGACTCGGTAAGAACCTGCTCAAGCCGCTGCTTTTGCTCGGGCGAGGCGGCCGAACAGCATTTAATTAGCACGCTTCTCTCGAGCTTCTCGCGCAAAAAGCAGGCGTTTTCGGCGCGTTCCATGCTGATCTTAGAGACGTAGGTGCCGCTTTTGGGACGCGTTTCCACCAGCTCCTGCTCACGCAGGCGCACAAAGGATTCGCGAATGGGCGTGCGCCCGATTCCCGTCTCCTTTTCCAGACCAATCGCCGAAAGACGCGTGCCGGGCCTGAGCTCGGCATAGATGATCTTGGAGCGCAATGCGTTGTACGCCTGGTCTTGCAGGCTCTGATAATGCTGGTGCTGTTCCATAAAGCCCTCGGATAAGTCCTCGGTTAGTCGAATACCACCATGCAATACTATCGCATCCCCCGCCCCCTCATAAGTTGCGGTGGAATAGTTCCTGTTCAAGGCCTTCAGCAGCAAAAACAGGAACTATTCCACCGCAACTACAGCCAACGAGTTGTTGCGATTAGGTGAACGTTCACCTTTTTATTGTTTTTCTCTTCGCAAATAAAATCCCGTGCGTATACTTAGGCTCAAACGAAACCGATTTCGTTGAGCGTGGGCAATAGGATGCTAAGACGCACCCTACCATCTTGGCATCTTATCGCCCACGCAATACCATTTGCTTTCTTCCCGTCTCGTTGGACCTTTAGTCCCATTCCGGCACAGCGAGACACTTCCTAGACGACTGACCGTGGGGCCGGCTTTTCTGCTTTTGCAGCAGTGCCTCCGATAACCCTCTTTTGCCGGCCCGGGTCAGCTTTTTCACACAACCGAAAGGACGGGTAGCAACATGCGACCGCTCATCATCATGCATGGCGAGAACATCGACTGGTGCCATACCGTCATCAGAATGCTGATGTATCTTGTGGGCGTTGCAGTACTGGCACTCGGTATGAGTCTCCAGACGGCATCCGGCCTGGGCGTCGCCGCGCTCACGTGCTTTGCCACAACCCTATCCATGCTCACTGGCAAGACGCTCGGCTTTTGGATCACCGCAACCTACGTCGCCTACATCGTGGCGCAATTAGCCATCTTGCGAAGCGAGTTCCAGCCGCGCATCCTGCTCGAGTTGTTCTTCTCAACGTTGATTGGCGGCTTGACCGACCTCTTCATGGCGGTCAACCCACTGCATCCCACGGCACTCCCCACACAGATTGCGACCATGCTGCTCTCCCTCGCTGTCACCGCATTTGGCGTAAGTCTCGTCGTCAACATGGGCGTTGTCCCCAACGCGCCCGACGGCTTGGTGCAAGTCATTGCCGAAAAGCTTAAACGCCGCTTTGGTGACGTAAAAGTCGTGTTTGACTGCTCACATGTCGCCGCCTCGCTCGCGTTGTCGCTGATCTTTATGTACAACCTGGGCGGCTTTGGCGACACGACCGCCATCTCGGCACTGTTCCTGGGCCATGTCATCAACGTCGCCAACAAGCTGTTCGCCCAGCGCTTTATCCGCGCGGCATTCGGAAAATAGCACCACCGTAAGAACCCGCGAACAGCGCTATACGTTGCTATATCTCACTATACTTTGCTATATCTTGCTATACTTTGCTATATCTTGCTATATCTTGAGCAAAGGTGGCTCACATGCAAACAAACCCTTTTAAGCCCACAGCAGGTAAAACACCCCCCACGATTATCGGCCGCGAAGATGTACTCGAAGAATTCAATGAAGGCCTCATCAACGGGCCTGGTGCCCCGGGGCGCCTAATGCGCATAGCCGGCGTCCGTGGAACGGGCAAGACGGTCCTCCTTGACGAGTGCTCACGTTTGGCGCAAAGCCGTGGCTGGACGGTCATAAAAGAGGTCGCAACCGAGGGACTTTGCCAACGCATTCTCGAACAGCTGCAGCCCAAATTCCAGGCCAAACACGCCAGATTTGAGCCCACCGTAGCTGGCATATCCATCGGCAGCATAGACATTGAGCGAATCGGTCCATCGCTACGCGACGCCATGAGACAGACAATATCCAAGAATGAAAATGGCCTGCTCATCACTCTCGACGAGGTTCAAGACGCAGAGCTCGATGAGGTCCGAACGCTCTCCATTGCGATTCAGCAGGTTATCGGCGAAGACCTTGATATCGCCTTTGTTTTTGCGGGGCTGCCTTCGATGATTGAAAGCATCATCAACGGAAAGACACTTACGTTTTTGCGCCGTGCCCTCCCCTTTGACCTGAAGGCTGTGGCAGTAACCGAAGTGTCGTACTCCCTCGAGGAAACCATTGAAGCGTCTGGCATGGAGTTGCAGCCAGGTATTGCCGGCCAACTTGCCGAGGCAACGCAAGGTTATCCTTTCATGATCCAACTCGTTGGATACTACGCATGGCAGTTGGCAAGACGCGCACATACACCGATTATTGGAGAAGAAGAAGCCGAGCGCGGCATTGCAACGGCACGCGAACGCTTCTGTGCCATGGTGATTGAGCCCGCGCTACAGCGCATTCCGCCCACGTGCATCGCTTATCTGCTGAGCATGGCATCTTTGGGGCAGACGAGCTCGACCAGCATGGTTGCCGATGCCCTAAACAAAACGCCTCAACAGGTGAGTTCCGTCCGCAGCCGCCTGTTAAGAGAATCGATTATCGAGGCTCCCTCGTACGGCAAGGTCTCATTTGCCATCCCCTACATGCGCGACTACCTCTACGAGCACAAAGCCGAACTGGAAGTTGAACTGTAGAAACGGCAACTGCCCTGCAAGACGAAAACCGTTTTCGTACGGATTAAAGCAGACGTAAACGATTTTCGTCTTGATTTGCGTACGGAATTAAGACGTAAATTGCGCTTTCGTACGCTTATTACCAGACGCAAATTGTTTTCGTCCGGCCATGCGTCCCCAATCTAGACGAAAAGAGCCCCGAGCTCGTATTGAACTGCATCCCAATTCTTGGACGGGCGCCGATGCCCTGATCTCTGCCATGTCGAGGTGCGAGATCAAATCCTTGGCGCGCTCGCCGGAGTGGTATGCCTTGTTCGGCGCCACCTTCCTGTAGAGCTTCTTGAGCTTCGTCTTCCCCTTGTTGCCCGGCGGCATCTCCGTCTCAGGTGGCAGCCCTAGGAAGGACAGGACGCCGGGCAGGTCGCACAGCATCACGTCCTCGATGTCGGCCTTGGCCGCCAGGTCGACGACTCTCTGCGCTGTCGGCGAGATGTTCGGGGTGCTGCTACCGCCCGCTGGTTCGGAAGCTGGCGGGCAGTAGCGGGCAGTAGCGGCAGTAGCGGTGTGGCTCGATAGGCCCGAATATCCGTAAGGAAGGTGCTCGCTCTCATATGTGCTGATATGCCTCGCCTCGCGAACCTTGGGATGCTTCCTGAGGTAATCCCTCAATTCGAGCCACTCTTTATGCTCATAACGCTTCGAAATCGTTTCCCCGTCGACAGTTTCCTTCACATAATGGTATGTTCGAACGCCTTCGAACTTGCCGAACCCGTTCTCGACGCTGAAGTTTCTGAACCAGCGCGAAAACCCATTCAGGTCCATGAAGTTGACTTGGGGATGCCTGTCTTTCGTTCGTTCGAATGAGTGGACGAGCGGAGTGCCTTTGACTTGTTCCAGGCCGAAGGCTTCCATTTCGCGGGCCTGCTCCTTTTTCCAGAATTCGAGATACGACGTCAGCGTCTCGCTTATCGAGATCCTCCGCACGCTTTTCTTGCTTTTGGGCGAGCGAACGCTTCGATCGGCCGCGAACTGCTGCTCAATGAGGATGCTTCTGTTCTCGACGGAGACATCGGACCACGTCATCCCGAGGGCTTCTGCCCTTCTCATGTCGGTGTCGAGCATGAGCATCACGCATGTGATGTGCGCGTCCGGTTCTCGATTGAGTAGGATGTCGAGTAGGCGAGCGGCGTGATGGTTCCTTCGCGGTTGTCGTGGAACTTTTTTGCGTACGAGCCGACGGTGTCCCTCGATTTTTGGACGTAGGTGCCGCTGTTGAGTTCTGCCTTGTAGGCTTCGAGTGCGGCGTCGACCTCTCGGCTTTTGGTGGTATGTATGGTCTGCCACGGCGAATAGCGGTATTTGCCCGTGACCGGATCCTTGCCGAGGCTGTGACGGTAGCGCCACGTGTATTTGTCGCGGCGTTGCTTCGTTCCTTTGCCTATGACGAGAGGTCGGTCGTTCATCGTGTTCCTTGCCTGAAGTGCCTGAGAATCGCGCTCGGTTGCGCGGAATGGCGCAAAGGGCTGGGGCGGGTGGGCATTACCCTTGGTGGAGGGCCCTGCGTGGGGTCACACCCCAAGGGTAATGCTCCGCCTGACCGCTTTCAAGCTCGTTGTGGGTCGAATTTGGGTCGAATAATTCCGCGTACTTTTCTTTCGTAAATCTATGAAAACATCAAATGACCTGGAGTTATATTGACTTCAATTTGGGTCGAAATGTCTGAATGAAACAACGTCGTAGCGACCTCATAACCCGAAGGTCGGTGGTTCAAATCCGCCCCCCGCGACCATGAAACTTCAGGTCGGAAGCATAAAAGCTCCCGACCTTTTTCTTTGTCTAGGGGTTTCGGCATCTCTCGTTCTTTGGGTACCTCGAGGCGGGCAATCAGATAGATGCTTACGAGTATCATAGGGTCTTTTTACGTCGCGGTCGTGTCTCGTACTGGTGCGCCGCTCTTTGTGGGACGTGTCACTTTGCCATAGGTTGTCCGGCGGCGGGGCGCAGGTCGTTCCCCGTGGCGTCGCTCCTTTCGACGCTACGCTGCCTGGCTACTCGTTCCACTGGTGCTTTTTCATGTCGACGCAGCCGTTGTCTCGGAAGGCGACTCCTTCCTCCGTCAGTAGTGCTCGCTGGTCGGGGAAGTTTGGCGCGAGGCGTCCCGCGTGGTTGACGACGCGGTGGCAGGGATAATCGCCGTAGCGATCCGCCTCGCTCAGCACCGCTCCGACCAGGCGAGAGTTTTTCTCCCTGCCGATGAGGCGCGCTATCTGACCGTACGAGGCGACGCATCCCGCCGGAATCTCTGCCACGACGGAGAGAATCTCATAAACCAAATCTTCGTCCAGGACTTTTCCCATCGTATCGCTCCCGTGTTCGCTTTTGCCTTCGGGGGCGCGGCGCCGATCACCCGTGCTGCGATTTTCGCAGCTCCTCTTACCGAAGCATCGAGGGAAAGCGCGTGCGTGTCAAGGTTGTCTGGTCCAGTTGCTGGCTCGATGCCTCGAGATGTTCGCCTCAAGTGCGACCTGCCCTTATTGGAAAAGGATGCCGAAGATGTATTTGGTGATGGCGGAGCGGCGGATGACCCCCACGAGTTTGCCCTCGTCATCAACCACAGGAAGCTTCTTGAACTTCTTCTTCGCCAGCAGCGCGGCGACGCGGGCGATGCTCTGCTCGGGACGGGCACACACTACCTGGCGCGTCGCGAAATCCATGACGCAGCGATCCTTCAGGTCTTCGATGCGCTGCTCAAGGCTCTGATCGTCGAAGTACAGCATGGACGCGTCGCCGCCCGTGAAGATGGTGTGAGCGCGATGCTGCGCGATGGCTCCCATGACATCGCCGTCGGAGATGAACCCGACCACCTGGTTGCGCTCATCGATTACGGGCATGCTGCTCACCTCGTTTTCGGCGAGCATGCGCACCACGTCGGAAATCGTGCAATCCTGCGTGCAGGTGAACGGCTCTTCAATCATGATGCTCGAAACGGGCGTCCCCTCGAGCTCGAGCGGGATGCGCTCGGACAGAATCTCGGACATCGCTTATGCCTCCTTCGTTTTCGGTGCGGTTTTCTTGGTGCGCACGCTGAATATGGCGCAGATAAGGGAAACGAGGCCGATTGCCGCGCACACCTTGTAAGCGACGCCCGCGCCCACGGCGGTGGCTACTTGGATGCTCGCATCGACGCCGGCCGACGCGGTGACGCTTGTCATGACCGTGATGATGAGCGCCGTGCACAAACCGCCGGCGACCTGGCGGCCGGTGTTCGCGATGGCGTTGCCGTGGGCGATCATGTCATTTTTCAAGGCATTGACACCCCATGTGTTCACCGGCATGTTCGCGAGCGACTGGCCGGCGGACTGCAGCATGCAGAACAGCGCAACCACCAAGATGGGCGTGTTTACCGTCGAAAGCGAGAGCAGGAACAGGGCGCCGGTCATGAGGGCCAGGCCGACGATCGAGATGGCACGCGGACCGAACTTGTCGAACACCACGCCGGAGATAGGGCTGATGATGATGCCCACCGCCGCGGCGGGAAGCATGGCCATGCCGGTTTCGAAGGCCGAAGCGCCAAGCGAGGTTTGCAGCAGCAACGGCAACAGCGTGTTGGTGACCAGGCATGCGGCGTTGATGAGCGTGACGATGATGGCGGCCACGCGGAACTCGCGCGTCTTGAGCGTGCCCAGTTGAAGCAGCGGGTCCTCGATTTTGCCCTGGCGTACGACGAACAGCACCAAGCACACGACACCCGCGACGATCGAGCCGAGCACCACGGGGTTGCCCCAACCCATCGACGAGGCGCTCGAGAACCCGTAGAGAAGTCCGCCGAAGGCGATGGTGGAGAGGACGACCGAGGGCAGGTCGAGCTTGGGGTTCTTCAGCTCGCCCACGTTTTTCAGCATGAACACGCCCAGCACCAGCACGAGAATTGCGAGGGGGACGATGGCGCCGATCATGGTGCGCCAGCCGTACGTGTCGATCACCGCGCCGCCTACGACGGGGCCGACCGCGGGACCCGCCGACATGACGATGCCCGCCATGCCCATAGCCGTTCCTCGTTTCTCGACGGGGAACACCAGCATGGGAACCACCGAGACAAGCGGCATGAGCACGCCTGAGCCCGCCGCTTGCAACACGCGACCGATGATGAGGAACAGGAAATCAGGGGCTGCGGCGCACAGCAGCGTGCCCAGCGCGAACACCAGCGTCGCCCCGAAGAATAGCGCGCGGGTGCTGAACTTGTCGATAAGGAACGCCGAAACGGGGACCATGATGCCGCTCACCAGCGGGTATATGGACATGATCCACTGGGCAGTCGAGGCATCGATGGCGAAATCGGACATGATGACCGGCAGCGCAGGCGACATCACCGTTTGGTTCAGTAGCGCCAAGAAGGCACCCAGGACGACGACCGCGACGATGCGGATCTGGGTACCGGTAATGCGCCCATTGGCGGGCGCGACCGTACAATTATCAGACATAAGCTTCCTTCGTATCTATTCGATTCTTCGCCGAAGGCGCGCCGGCCCACGGGCGAAATAACATGCACGTGCTATGCGTGCATCAGATACGACAGGAAGAAAGCGGCTGCTCAGAGCGCACTTGGGGAACAACAGGAGAGGCCCCGTATTCCAGGGGCCGCCGAATTGCGATGTATGCTTTGGTCAAATCCTTCATAGCGGGGAGGTATACTAGCAGCCGTCTTCGCCCCTTTCAAGGGATGTAACCCAGACGTTGATTTTCTTCACCGAGGCGCCATCGTTGACGGGTGGCGTGCTTCTCTATCGCCACACCGCGGGGCGAGGGAACGCCGCGGCGAGCTTGTACATCGGCTATGTGTGCAGCTGCGAGCGTGTCGCCGGCGCGCGCTGGGCGCCAGTCCGATCCGGCCGACTCTTGCCGACGGTCGGTCGCCGTCCTCCTCCATCTCCGCCTGCTCTGTTTTTGCTCGGCTCCCTTGTCGTATCATGGACGGACGAGAATTGAGCGAAGGCGGTACGTATGAACATCCAGATATTCGGCACGAAGAAAAGCTTCGATACTAAGAAGGCGCAGCGCTATTTCAAGGAACGTCGTGTGAAGTTCCAGTTCATCGACTTGAAGGAAAAGGGGATGAGCAAAGGCGAGCTCGAAAGCGTAGCGCGCGCCGTCGGCGGGATCGACGCTGTGATCGATCCAAAGGCGAAAGATGCCGACACGGTTGCGCTCGTACAGTATCTTGCTGCCGACCAGAAGTTCGAAAAGGTGCTCGATAACCAGCAGATTCTTCGTGAGCCCATCGTTCGCAACGGCCGCCAGGCAACCGTTGGCTACGAGCCTGACGTGTGGAAGGGCTGGGAATAAAGCGGCTGGGAATAAAGTGAAGCACCCACGCCCGTGGTTTTATCCACGGACGCGGGCGCTTGCGTAAGACGTCTCTTGTCGTTTGAGTGGAGCGCCCCGGCGGCGCTGAACAACGCGCCCCGGTGACGTGGCTGAACTGCATCCCAATTCTTGGACGGGCTAATTAGCGGCCTACGCCGCACATAGGGACTGATTCCGGAACTCCTCCGGGGTCAGTCCCTTTAGTTTAACCTGCCTCCTTCTCGTGTTCCAGTGGACGACGTATTCGTCGAGGTCTCTCTTGAAGTCTTCGAAGCAGAGCCATTCCCTCCCCCTGAAGAGCTCGTCCTTCATGTGGCCGAACACCTGCTCGGTCGCCCCGTTGTCGATGCAGTTGCCCTTCCGGGACATGCTCTGCACCACGCCGGCCTTCTCCAGCCTGCTGCACCACCCGGCCTGCTGGTATTGCCAGCCCATATCGGAGTGCAGTATCGGGCTGGCACCCTCGGGCTTCCTGGATATGAACTCGTCGAGCAGCTCATGCTGCTGGGCCATGTCGGGGTGCAGCGACGTGGACCAGGCGACGATCTCCTTGCTGCCGAAGTCGTAGATCGGCGCGAAGTAGGCCTTGCCCCAGGGCTGCTTGAACTCGGTGACGTCGGTGCCCATCTTCTGCCAGGGCCCGTCGGCTTCGAAGTCCCTGCCGATGACGTTTTCGAAGGTTTTGCCGACCTTGCCCCTGTAGGAGTTGTACCTGTGGTAATCGGTCTCGCGGCGGATCCCGCAGCCGATGCCCATCTCGCGCATCATCTTGAGCGCCGTCTTGTCGGCTATGCGCAC
The DNA here is from genome assembly GCA_937923795.1 of uncultured Collinsella sp. Classification (GTDB taxonomy): domain Bacteria; phylum Actinomycetota; class Coriobacteriia; order Coriobacteriales; family Coriobacteriaceae; genus Collinsella. Next base: position 79,452 of record CALDWI010000044.1, on the reverse strand, counting down.
GCCCCGCTCGGCTCGCAGGCACATGGCGATCTGCCTGTGGCCGCACCCGTTGGCGGTGCGCGAGAATATCTCGGCGGCGGCCTCCCAGAGCTCGGGCCTGGTGGGGGCCTTCGGGTGCGAAAGCGCGTAATAGTAGCTCGACCTCGCCAAGCCGGCGCATTCCAGCAGGTCAACGAGTGGGTACTGCCCTGAAAGCCCGCTCACGACAACCGCTTTCTCTCGGTTCGGGAGCGCTTCTCTGCCTTCAGGGCTATCGATTTTTTTAAGTAGGCGTTCTCGGCCTCGAGCTTCCGGACCCTCCGCTCGAGCTCCTGCTCGCGCGTCATCTCCTTGGCCGGGGAGCCGGAGCCTTTCGGCCTCCCCTTGGGCTTCGGCCTGAGCGCCTCCGGACCTTCCTCCCTGTATGCCTTCAGCCATTTCTTGAGAGAGCTCGGCGAGGCTATCCCGAACTTCGCCATGGCCTCGGGCTTCGTCATGCCCTCGTCAACGACCGCCCTGACGGCGGCCAGCTTCGTCTCAAACGAGTAGGCGGCGTGCTTCTTTCCCATCATAGCTAGAACCTCGATGCCTGCTGATCTGTAGATGTCTAGCCATTTTCTCACGGTTTCCTCTGGTATCCCGAGCAGAGCCGCAATCGATGCGCGGCCTCGCCCCATGTCGTACAGCTCGGCCGCACGCAGCCTCAGACCGACGTCGTACAAAGCGTTTCCAGACATAAAAGGGCCTCCCATTTCTCGTATCCAAGAAATGGGAGGCAGTTCATATGAACTCGGGGCTCTTTGTGCCGCACATCTATGAGAGGGAATCGATGCGCACGGGCGCTACTCCATGTAGCCGCCCTGAATGGCGGAAACCGCATGCTCGGTAAAGAACTTGAGCGTGCCGGAGGTATAGCGATTAGCCTTGGGCTTCCAAGCGGCTCGGCGCTCGGCCAGGATGGCGTCGACCTCGGCCGGCTCCATCTCCTTGCCGGCGATGCCCACGATGGACAGCGAGCGCTCGGGGATGTTGATCTGGATCAGGTCGCCCTCCTCGATCAGGGCAATCGGACCGCCCACGGCAGCCTCGGGCGAAACGTGACCGATAGCCGGGCCCTTGGAGGCGCCGGAGAAGCGGCCGTCAGTGATCAGGGCAATGCTCGCGCCCAGCTCGGGGTCGCTGGCGATAGCCTCGGTGGTGTAGAACATCTCGGGCATGCCGGAACCCTTGGGGCCCTCGTAGCGAATGATGACGGCGTCGCCGGGCTTGACCTCGTGCGTCAGGACGGCGTGGATGGCGTCCTCCTCGCAGTCGAACGGACGTGCCTTAAGCGTAGCCTGGAACATCTCGCGCGGAACAACCGTGTGCTTGACGACCGCGCCCTCGGGAGCAAGATTGCCGTGGAGGATGGCGATGGAACCGTCGGTGCCGAAGGCCTGGTCAAACGGACGGATGATGTCCTCGCGCTTGAGATTCCACTTCTCAAGGTAACGACCGCACTTCTCGTAGTAACCGTTGTTCTTGAGGTCCTCGAGGTTCTCGCCGAGAGTCTTGCCGGTGACGGTCATAACGTCGAGGTGGAGCATCGACTTGATCACCTCCATGATGCGCGGCACGCCACCTGCATAGTAGAAGAACTGCGCCGGCCACTCGCCTGCGGGGCGAACGTTGAGCAGGTAGTGGGCGCCACGGTGCAGGCGATCGAAATCGTCGGCGGACATCTCGATGCCAAACTCGCGGGCGATCGCGGGAATGTGCAGCAGCGAGTTGGTGGAACCGGAGATGGCGCCGTGGACCATGATGAGATTCTCGAAGGACTCCTTGGTCACGATGTCGCGGGGGCACAGGTTGTGCTCGGAGAGCCACACGGACTGACGGCCAGCCTCGCGCGCAAACTCACGCAGATCGGAGCTGGTTGCGGGCAGCAGGGCCGTGCCGGGGAGCATAAGGCCTAGGGCCTCGGCGGTAACCTGCATGGTCGACGCGGTGCCCATAAAGGAGCAGGCGCCGCAGCTGGGGCATGCGTTGTGCTTGGCAAACTCAAGTTCCTCGCGAGAGATCTCGCCGCGCTCGTAGCGGGCAGAAATCGCACCGAGCTGCTCCAGGGTCAACAGGTCGGGGCCTGCATCCATGACACCGCCGGTAACGACGATGGAGGGGATGTTGATGCGGCCCATGGCCATAAGGTTCGCAGGCAGGCCCTTATCGCAGCTGGCAACAAAGACGCCGGCGTCGAACGGGGTGGCCTTGGCATGAATCTCGATCATGTTGGCGATCATGTCGCGACTGGGCAGCGAGTAGTTGATGCCGTCGTGGCCCTGGGCCTCGCCGTCGCAGATATCGGTGCAGAAGTAACGGGCACCATGACCGCCAGCCTCGGCAACGCCGGCACGGACCTCCTCGACCAACTCAAACAGGCCGGCAGAACCCGGGTGCGAGTCGCCGAACGTCGACTCGATAATGACCTGCGGCTTGTCCAGATCCTCGATGGACCAGCCAGAGCCCAGACGCAGCGGGTCCATCTCGGGGCTGATGGTGCGAAACTTGCCGGAACGCGGCTGCAGCTTGGCAACCAGGTCGGCTGCCTCCTGCTGAATCTGTGCCTTGGTCTTCTCGTCCATGATGCTCTCCTCTTTTGATTTGAACGGTTGTACCAATCGTTGGTTAATGAATCAGGTGTAAATGGGTACCGAGCGATGCGCTCGGCAAAAGATGCTTAGCCACGCGAACTAGGCGAAGAACGAAATCACCAGGGCGCAGGCAAGACCCGAAAGGCCGATGAGCGTCTCCATAACGGTCCAGGACTTGAGGGTGGTCTTCTCGTCAATCTCCAGGAACGAGGAGCACATCCAAAAACCGGCATCGTTGACGTGCGAGAGGGCCGTGGCACCGCCGCAGATAGCACGCATGGCGGCCGAGCACGCAACCAACGACCAGGTCGTCTGTATCAAAGAGCTCTGCGACGAATCCGAGCGCCTGGCCGAGGCCGGTGAGGATTACTCCGCCGCCGACACCGCGTTCCACAATGCCATTGCCGAGAGCTCCGGAAACCTCGTCGTTCCCCGCCTGATGGGCGTGCTCAAGGCATCCGTCCCCCTCTTTATCGACGTGACCGGCAAAAAGCTCGTCGAGGAAACTATCCGCACGCACCGCGATGTGGCCGACGCCATCGCCTCGCGCAATCCCACCGCGGCGCACGACGCGATGTACCTGCGTCTGGTGTACAACCGCAACATGATCGCAGAGGGAGCGCAAGAACAGAGCAAATAGACGTCCGCACGGCAAGGGCGAGACCACCGTTTACCCTTTAAAAGTGAACGTTCACCTGTTTTTAGGAGAATCTGTCTTTTAATTCCCCCTCTTCTCCTATACTGACCTTGTATGAAAAGCAAAACTTATATAGATGAACGTTTCTTTTGAAAGGATCGCTATGTCTGATCTTATGGACAGCTTCCGCTTGGATGGCAAGGTCGCGCTCGTGACCGGCGCCACCTACGGCATTGGCATGGCCATTGCCGAGGCGCTCGGAGAGGCCGGCGCCAAAATCGCCTTTAACGCCCGTCACGCCGACAAGGTCGCCGAGGCCGAGAAGCACTACCGCGAGCTGGGCTTTGACGCTCACGGCTATGTTGCCGACGTCACCGACGAGACTGTCGTCGCCGAGCTCATCGCCAAGATCGAGGCCGACTTTGGCACCACGCCCGACATCCTGGTCAACAACGCCGGCGTCATCCAGCGTACCCCGATGCTCGACATGAGCGCCGAGGACTTCCGCCGCGTCGTCGATATCGACCTCAACGCACCGTTTATCGTGTCAAAGGCCTGCCTGCCTGGCATGATCGCCAAGGGCCACGGCAAGATCATCAACATCTGCTCGATGATGAGCGAGCTGGGTCGCGAGACCATCGCCGGCTATGCCGCCGCCAAGGGCGGACTCAAGATGCTCACCAAGAACATCTGCTCGGAGTTTGGCGAGGCCAATATCCAGTGCAACGGCATTGGGCCCGGCTACATCGCCACGCCGCAAACCGCACCGCTGCGCGAGACGCAGCCCGACGGCAGCCGCCACCCGTTTGACCAGTTCATCATTGCCAAGACGCCGGCCGCCCGTTGGGGCACGCCCGAGGACCTGAAGGGCCCCGCCGTGTTCCTGGCTTCCGACGCGTCGAACTTCGTCAACGGCCACATCCTCTACGTCGACGGCGGCATCCTCGCATACATTGGAAAGCAGCCTCAATAAGCGTCACCGCAACTGCCCACATCAGGTTTCATCCACTCGTTTTTCATTTGAGTTGCGGTGAGATAAGGATTGGTTTTGGCTTCTATCAGGCAAAACAGTCCGTATTCCACCGCAAGTTAGAAATAGGAAGGTAATTCGCAATGAAAATCGCTCTGATCAACGAAAACTCTCAGAACTCCAAGAACCCTATGATCGAGGCTGCCCTTAAGAAGGTTGTCGAGCCCATGGGCCACACCGTCTTTAACTATGGCATGTATGCCGACGCCGACTCCAAGCCCCTCACCTATGTGCAGAACGGCATCCTGGCCGCCGTGCTGCTCAACTCCGGCGCTGCCGACTACGTCGTGACCGGCTGTGGCACCGGCGAGGGCGCCATGCTCGCCTGCAACTCCTTCCCCGGCGTGCTGTGCGGCCATGTTGCCGACCCGCTCGATGCCTACACCTTTGCCCAGGTCAACGACGGTAACGCTGTCGCCATGCCCTTCGCCCTCAAGAACGGCTGGGGCCAGGAGCTCAACCTCGAGTACACCTTTGAGAAGCTCTTTGGCTTTGGTTCGGGCAACGGCTATCCTGCCGAGCGTGTTGAGCCCGAGCAGCGCAACAAGAAGATCCTCGACGGCGTCCGCGCTGTGACTATGCGTCCGCTCGTCGACGTTCTGGGCGAGATCGATCAGGACCTGGTGAAGGGCGCACTTGCCGGCGAACACTTCCAGGAGTACTTCTTTGCCAACGCAACCGACGAGGCCATCATCGCCAAGGTCAAGGAAATCCTGGGCCTCTAATCGCACGACTCATTGCAGCTAACGCAAGCGGCGGTCGTCCCATGTACGGGACGACCGCCGCTTTTTGCTATCTACCGACTGACGCCGCGGGGATAGGCCTCACATGCACCAAGGGGTTGACTAGAGCTCGCAGGCAACCTTGTAGCCATCGCCGATGGCATCGCGGATGTTACCGCACTTGTTGGCATCGCCCAGCACGTGGGTGGCAACGCCGGCAGCGGCAAGGTCGTCGGCCAGCTTGGTATTGGGACGATAGCCCATGGCAAGCACCAGCGTATCGGCATCGGCGATAGTGTGGATCTCGCCATCTTTTTCGTAGCTGATGGTGTCCTCGGTAATCTCGGTTACCTTGGCCTCGGTCAGCACGTGAACGCCCTTGGAAAGCATGCGCGTGATGAGCACCGCGCGACCGGCGCCGCCCTCGTTGGCGGCGAGCGTCTTGGTCATCTCGATAACGGTGACATCGCGATTGGCCGGCGAGAGGTCGTTGACCAGCGGGGCCAGGTAATCGGCCGTCTCGCAGCCGACGGTGCCGCCGCCGACGATGACGATCTTCTTGCCCGGGAAAGCCTTGCCGCCCAGCAGGTCGTCGGCCGTCATAACCTGCTTAAAGCCCTGCATGAAGGCCGGAACGATGGGCTCGGCGCCATAAGCCAGGACGACCTCGTAGCCGGCGTAGTCGCGCTGAATGTCCTCGGCAGTAAGCTCGGTGCCAAATACGCACTTCACGCCGGCCTCGGCCAGACGACGATACTGATACTTGATCACACGGGTGAGCTCCTGCTTTGCCGGCGGAACGGCTGCGATACGCATCTCGCCGCCCGGTTCGTCCTGCTTGTCCACGAGCACCACGTTGTGGCCGCGCTTGGCGGCAATGAACGCCGCCTCCATGCCCGCAGGACCAGCGCCCACAACGAGCACGTTCTTGGCCTCGGCGGCAGGCTCGTAGCCGGCCTCGTCGCGCTCCACATCCGGATTAACGGTGCAGGAGATGCGTTTGCCAAACATAATGCCGTTCAGGCAGCGCAGGCAGCCAATGCAGGGGCGAATATCGTCGGCGTTGCCGGCAGCGGCCTTGTTGCAGAACTCGGCATCACACAGATTGGCGCGGCCCATCATGCAGATGTCGGCGGCACCGTCCTCGATCAGCTCCTCGGCGATCCAAGCCTCGTTAATGCGTCCGACGGTGGCAACGGGAATGTTGACGTGCTTTTTGATCTCGCGCGAGCAGGCGGCATGCGAGGCCTGCTGAGTACCGGCGGCGGGAATTGCGGAACCGCGCTTGATGGTGGTACCGCCCGACACGTGAATCATGTCGACGCCGGCCTTCTCCAAGCGACGCGAGACATAGATCATGTCGTTGAGGGTCAGGCCGCCATCGGTGTACTCATCGCCCGAGATGCGGACGTCGATGATAAAGTCCTTGCCGCAGCGCTCGCGAATCTCGGCGATGACCTCGAGCAAGAAGCGCATACGGGCGTCGAGCGAGCCGCCGTACTCATCGGTACGCTTGTTATAGAGCGGGGTCAAGAAACCGCCGAGCATGCCGTGGGCGTGCGCCGCATGGACCTCGACGCCATCGACACCGGCCTTCTGCATACGCACGGCAGCGTCGCCAAACTGATGCGTGAGCTCGTGAATCTCGTCGACCGTGATAGGACGCGGTGCCTCACGGGCATAGGACGGTCCCACGAAGGACGGAGCGATCAGGCGCGGCGTGCCCGGAATGTTAAAGGCCATGTAGGCGGGGTGGAAGAGCTGCGGCATGATCTTGCAGCCGTACTCGTGGACGGCCGCGGCGAGCTTTTCCCAGCCAGGGATAAACGTGTCGTCGTAGCAGCACATGTCACCCGGCAGATAGGTATAGGTAGGCTCGACCGTCACGACCTCGGTGATGATCAGGCCGACGCCGCCCTTGGCACGGGCACGGTAATGATCGACCAAGTCGTCGGTCACATAGCCATGATCGGCCAGGTTCGTGGACACCGGCGGCATAAAGACGCGGTTCTTGACCTCGGTCGTACCGACCTTGATCGGGCTAAAGAGCATCGGATAGGTGGATGACTCCATACAGGCTTCCTTTCATTTGAGCCGCTCGGCGGCAGTTGCTAACGTACCTATCGTATCAGTACCCGCCGCATTCGCGCTCGCTCGCACTCCCCGCCTTCAATCCCAACCCTCACAAAAAAGTTGCGGTGGAATACGGAGTAGGTGAGGCTTTTAACAGCCAAAACAGTCCGTATTTCACCGCAACTGATGGGCGGGGTGGAATTGAGGGCTCAGATAGTCAGTCATGCCCTCATCCGCCGCTCCCTCACCTACAGCGCGCCGTCCAGCATAAGGTTCACCTTGAGCACGTTGACCGTGGGCTCGCCGAACACGCCGAGGAAACGACCCTTGGTGCACGCGGCGATGATGTCGCGCACCTCGTCCTCACTTTTGCCCGTGGCTTTGGCAAGGCGCGGGACCTGGTACTCGGCGGCATCCGGAGAGATCTCCGGGTCGAGGCCGGACCCCGAACACGTCACCAGGTCGACGGGCACAGCGTCCATATCGGCATCGGGATTGGCGGCGCGGATCTTCTTCACGCGCGCATCTATCAGCTGCCGATACTCCTCACTCGCCGGGGACAGGTTGGACGGGGCACCATACGCCATGAGCTCGCCGTCTTCGCCTTCGACAATTGACACGTTCTGGATACGACCCCACATGTGGGCTTCGTCATCGAAGTTCTGGCCGATGAGCTCGGAACCCACAACCTTGCCGTCGACCGTAATAAGCGATCCGTTCGCCTGGTACGGAAACGCAAGCTGCACGACGCCGGTCACCACGAGCGTGTACCCCAGGCCGCAGACGATGGTAAACAGCGCGAACACGCCAAGTGCGCGCGATGCGATACCTTTGAACATACAAACCTCCACTTACATAATGCCGCAGAACGCGAGCAGCATGTCGATGAGCTTGATAAATGCGAACGGGGCAACGATGCCGCCCAGACCCCATACGAGCAGGTTGTGGGTCAGCAGCTGTCCGGACGGTACCTCGCGGTACTTAACGCCCTTCAGCGCGGCCGGGATCAGCGCGACGATAACGAGCGCGTTATAGATGATGGCCGAAAGAACCGCGGACAGCGGGCTTGCCAGACCGAGGATGTTGAGTGCGCCAAGGCCCGGGTAGATCGGCGAGAACAGGGCCGGGATGATAGCGAAGTACTTCGCCATGTCGTTGGCGACCGAGAAGGTCGTAAGCGAACCGCGGGTCATGAGCAGCTGCTTGCCGATACGCACGACCTCGATGAGCTTGGTGGGGCTGGAGTCGAGGTCGACCATGTTGCCGGCCTCCTTGGCAGCCTGGGTGCCCGTGTTCATGGCCACGGCGACATCCGCCTGCGCCAGCGCCGGCGCGTCGTTGGTGCCGTCGCCGGTCATGGCGACCAGGTGGCCCTCACGCTGGAACTCGCGGATCTTCTCGAGCTTGCCCTCAGGGGTGGCCTCGGCCAGGAAGTCGTCAACGCCGGCCTCGGCGGCGATTGCCGCGGCGGTGAGTGGGTTGTCGCCCGTCACCATGATGGTCTTGATGCCCATCTTGCGCAGGTCGGCGAACTTCTCCTTAACGCCGGACTTGATGATGTCCTTGAGGTACACAACGCCCAGCACGCGGCAGTTCTTGGTCACGACCAGCGGGGTGCCGCCGGCCTTGGCGATGCGCTCGACGGCCTCGTCGCACTCCTGGGAGAACACGCCGCCGGCTGCCTCCACATAGGTGCGCACGGAATCGGCAGCGCCCTTGCGGATCTCATTGCCCTCGTAGTTCACACCGGACATGCGGGTCGCCGCGGTGAAGGGGATGAACTCCATACCCTTATCCTCGAGTGTGCGGCCGCGCAGACCGAACTGCTCCTTGGCGAGCACGACGATGGAACGGCCTTCGGGGGTCTCGTCGGCCAGCGAGGAAAGCTGGGCGGCATCGGCCAGCTCCGCGGGATCGATGCCGTCGACCGGGATGAACTCGGCGGCTTGGCGGTTACCCAGGGTGATGGTGCCGGTCTTGTCGAGCATGAGGATGTCGACGTCGCCGGCGGCCTCGATGGCGCGGCCGGACATGGCCAGCACGTTGGCCTCGTTCAGACGGCTCATGCCGGCGATGCCGATGGCGGAAAGAAGGGCGCCGATGGTAGTAGGAGCCAGGCACACGAGCAGCGCCACGAGCGTGGTCACGGCCGTGGGGTTGTCCATGTCGTTAAGACCGACCGAGAAGCAGGAGTAACAATACAGGGCCAGCGTGACCAGGATAAAGACGATGGAGAGGGCCACCAGGAAGATCTCCAGAGCGATCTCGTTAGGGGTCTTCTTGCGCGCGGCACCCTCGACCATCGCGATCATCTTGTCCAGGAAGCTCTGGCCGGGCTCACTGGAGATCTTGACGATGATCCAGTCGGACAGCACCGTGGTACCGCCGGTAACGGCAGAGCGGTCGCCACCGGCCTCGCGGACCACGGGGGCGGACTCGCCGGTGATGGCGGACTCGTCAACGGAAGCAGCGCCCTCGATGACGTCGCCGTCGCCGGGAATCTGCTCGCCGGCGCGTACGATCACCAGGTCGCCGCGCGTGAGCTCGGTGCCGGGAACGACGGTGAAGTGCTCCTTGTCCTCAACGGACTCGATGCGATGGGCCTCGACATCCTTCTTGGCCGCACGCAGGGAATCGGCCTGGGCTTTACCGCGCCCCTCGGCAAGCGCCTCGGCGAAGTTCGAGAACAGGTCGGTAAGCCACAGGATGACCGCGATGGCGACCACATAGTAGGTGGGCACACCCGCGTCCTGCACACCGAAAATGGAAGCGACGGCCAGGACGGAGGTCATGACGGCGGAAAGCCACACCAGGAACATGACCGGGTTTTGAATCTGGACGCGAGGATCCAGCTTGGCAAACGAGTCGCGGACCGCGCGGCCCATCATGTCTTTTTGCATAGTCATAAATCTGCGCCCTCCTTTACGCAATCATCTGGAAGAACTCGGCAACGGGGCCAAGCGCCAGGGCCGGGAAGAAGCTCAGGGCACCGATCAGCAGAACGATGAACACGAGCAGGAATACGAACATGCCGTTAGTGGTAGACAGGGTACCGGCGCTCTCGGCGACCTTGCCCTTCTTGGCCAGCGAGCCGGCGATAGCCAGCGTACCGATGATAGGCATGAAGCGGGCGAACAGCATCTCGAGGCCGAGCATGACGTTGATCCAGGGAATGTTGCAGTTCATGCCTGCAAACGCCGAGCCGTTGTTGCCGCCGCATGAGGTGAAGGCATACAGCGCCTCGGAGAAGCCGTGCGCGCCACCATTGTTGAGCTGGTCGGCAAGACCGGGCACCATGCAGGCGATGGCCGAGCACACCAGAATGGCAAACGGAGTTGCCAAGCACAGGACAACTGCCCAGCGCATCTCGCCCGGCTCGATCTTCTTGCCCAGGAACTCAGGCGTGCGTCCGACCATGAGGCCGGCGATGAACACTGTGAGGATGGCGAAGCCGATCATGCCGTACAGGCCGCAGCCCACGCCGCCGAAGACGACCTCGCCCAGAGCAATCTGGAGCATCTGGACAAAACCGCCCAGCGGGGTGTAGGAGTCGTGCATGGAGTTAACCGAGCCGTTGGAAGCAGCCGTCGTGAAAGCGGACCAGGTAGAAGAGGAGGCGATACCGAAACGGCTCTCCTTGCCCTCCATGTTGCCGCCGGCCTGGCCGTCGGTCATCTCGATATTGACCGCTCCGCCATCGGCCAGCTGCGGGGTGCCCGCATGCTCGTTGACGGCGATGATGCCGGTGAAGATCACCAGCAGGATGAACATGGCGGCAAAGATGGCCTTGCCCTGCTTGGTGTTCTTGACGCCGATACCGAAGGCGAAGCAACAGGCGGCCGGGATCAGCAGCAGGCTGGTCATCTCGATGATGTTGGTGAAGGCACTGGGGTTCTCATACGGATGGGCGGAGTTCACGCCGAAGAAGCCGCCGCCGTTGGTGCCGGACTGCTTGATGGCGACCTGAGGAGCCGCGGGACCCTGGGGCAGGAACTGCTCGGTGACCACGCGCGCGCCCTCGACAACCTTGCCGTCGACCTTGACCGTGTCGCCCTCAATCTGGGCGCCGTCGATGACGCTCCAGCCGCCGTCTGCATTAGGCTGAACAGCGACGGGTTCTACGAGCTCAGCCTTCTGAGCCGGCTGGAAGTTGGAGATGACGCCACCGGCAGCCAGGCAGATGCCGAACACGAGGTTCAGCGGGATGAGCACATACAGGACGGTGCGGGTGAGGTCGACCCAGAAGGAACCCAGACCCTGCTCCTTGACCTGACGGAAGCCGCGGATCAGCGCGAACATGACCGCGATACCGGTACCAGCGGAAACGAAGTTCTGCACAGTGAGACCCATGAACTGCACAAGGTAGGACAGGGTGGTCTCACCGGAGTAGGACTGCCAGTTGGAGTTGGTTATGAAGGAAGCAGCCGTATTGAACGACAGGTCCCATGACACACCCGGCAGGTGCTGGGGATTGCCTGGCAAGAAGGACTGAAGCGCCTGGAGTGCCACAAGAGTCACGAGGCCGATCCCCGAAAAGACCAGCACGCTCGCCAGATAGCGCCTACACCCCATCTGTTCTGCCGCGTCGATGCGAAGCAGACGATAGACGCCACGCTCCACAGGAGCAATCACAGGCGACAGGAACGTATGCTCACCATCCATGATATGGGCCATGAACCGACCGAGCGGAACGGCCAGGACGACGAGTACGGCAAAGTACAAGATGTACTGAATCGCAGCGTCCATAGTTTACGAATCACTCCTCATCAGAATGTAGATGTAATAGATAAGAAGTCCAATGCAGACGACTCCGATGATGGGAATGAGGATGTCCATTTACCGCCCCTTTCACACGCGGTCCGATGTCTCGGACGCCTGCCCTCGCAAGCGTCTGGGGACAGTAAACGCTTCTAGGGATTAAAGAGGCGTGAGGGCCGGGGCTCACGTCCTTAAGATGCCGTAAAGATGCAGGTAGAAAGCACTATTGCAGCTGCAGTGCGCCTATACTCGACCTCGCGAGCATACAGTGGTGTCTTCACCGCGTATGCACGCATGGACAACGCTTCAGAAAGGCTACGCTATGCAGCGCGACGCATCGGACACTCGCGTCAATCCAGACCTCATCCTCAAGGCAATTGAGAAAGACGGGGTCGCCGATGACACTCGAACCAGCCGGGGACACCTCAAAATTTTCTTTGGCTACGCTGCTGGCACAGGCAAAACCTATGCGATGCTTCAAGCCGCCCACGCCGCCAAGCGGCGAGGTGTCGACGTCGTCGCGGGATACATCGAGCCGCACGAACGTCCGGCAACTGCCCATCTTGCACAAGGGCTTGAGAACGTGCCCTGTAAACTCATCGAGCACAACGGCATTGCGCTCAGCGAGTTCGATCTAGATGCGGCTATCGAACGCGCCCCTCAGCTCATCCTTGTCGACGAGCTCGCCCATACGAATGCGCCGGGATCTCGCCACGACAAACGCTATCAAGACGTCGAGGAACTTCTACATGCGGGCATCGACGTCTATACGACCGTGAACGTTCAGCATATCGAGAGCCTAAACGACATGGTTGCATCCATCACCGGCGTTGTCGTGAGCGAACGAATCCCCGACCGTATCTTCGATGATGCCGACCAGGTCGAGCTCGTCGACATAGAGCCCGAAGACCTACTTGAGCGCCTTCGCGCCGGCCTCGTCTACCGTCCCGCACAAGCCGACCGAGCGCAACAGCATTTTTTTACCGTCGAGAACCTCACCGCACTCCGAGAAATCGCGCTGCGCCGCTGCGCCGATCGCACCGGTCACCTCACAGACGCCGCACGCGTGCTGGGAAACCGTGACTACTACACCAGGGAGCGTATCTTAGTCTGTGTCTCCCCGGCGCCGACCAATCCCCGCATCGTCCGTGCCGCCGCACGCATGGCGAAAGCGTTTCGCAGCGAGCTCGTCGCCCTGTTCGTAGAGAGCCCGCGCACGCAAGCCATGAGCGATGATGAGCGCGCCAAGCTTGCAGCCAATATCGCCCTAGCCGAGCAGCTCGGAGCACATATGGAAACCGTCTATGGCGACGACATCGCGTTTCAGATCTCCGAGTTCGCGCGCCTGTCGGGTATTTCGAAGATCGTCATGGGGCGCACGGGCGAGCGCAGCAGCGTCCGTCAGGCCCTCTTCGGCCGCAAATCTCTCGTAGAACAGCTCATAACATTCGCCCCGAACCTCGACATTTACATCATTCCAGAACAGTCGACTCCGCCCTCCCGACCCAAAGGACGCCGCCATGCGCTCGCCCTGCAGCCGCCCAGCAGCCGAAACGTGCTTCGCACGCTGGCCCTCTCTCTTGCCGCCACGGCGATCGGCACGGCTTTCCGCCATCTGGGATTTGCCGATTCCAGCATCATATCCCTCTATATCTTCACGGCCCTGCTGACCGCCGTCACCACGACGGGGCGTATCTGCACGATCGTATCGAGCGTGCTCTCTGTAGTGCTTTACAACTTCTGCTTCGTCACGCCTCTGTTTTCGCTCGCCAGCTACGACCGAAGCTATCTGGTCACGTTCGGCATCATGTTCGCCACCGCTATGGTCGCCGGCGAGTTAACTGCGCGCATCGCCGACAACGCCCGTACATCCGCCGAGAACGCATTCAAAACGCGCGTACTCCTCGAAACGAACCAGCTCTTGCAGCAAGCCCATAGCGCGGAGGAGTGCGCCCGCGTCGCCATGAACCAACTCGTCAAACTGCTAAAACTCGACGTGGTCTTCTACCCCGCCGAACACGGCACGCTCTGCAAGGCGCTCTATGAGTCCGCTGGCACCGAAAACCGATCCGCGTCGCTGCTCACCGACTACGAGCGCGCCGTTGCAACCTGGACCTACACCAACAACAAGCGTGCGGGCGCAAGCACGCGGACCCTGCCTGAGGCGCGCTGTCTCTACCTCGCGGTTCGCACCGGCGACAAGGTATTCGGTGTCATCGGCATCGCCCTGGAGGGGCGCGAGATCGAAGCCTTCGAGCATTCGATCGTCCTATCTATCGTAGGTGAATGCGCCTTGGCGCTCGAAAGCGACCGGGCGGCGCAAGAGCGCGAAGAGGCTGCGGTCTTGGCGAAAAACGAGCAGCTGCGCGCCAACCTTTTGCGCTCCATCGGCCACGATTTGAGGACACCCCTCACGGCTATATCCGGATCTGCGGCAATCCTTCGGAAGAGCGACGAGAAGCTCAGCCTCGAACAACGCTGCGATCTTGCCGATGCCATCTACGACGACTCCCTCTGGCTTATCGATACCGTGGAGAACCTCCTCGCCATCACACGCGTCGAGGACGGCACCATTCGCCTCAACTTAACATCCGAGCTCATCGACGAGGTCATCGAGGCCGCCCTCAGCCATGTCGCCCAAGCATCGCATGGACGTGCCGTCACCATCGAGCACACTGACGACATCCTGCTGGTGCGCATCGACGTCCATCTCATCATGCAGGTGCTTACGAATCTCATCATGAACGCCTTCAAATACACGCCCGAGGACTCGACTGTCACCATCAGCGCACGTCGCGAGGGCGCGTTCGTCGTGGTGGACGTCGCAGACGATGGGCCGGGTGTGGCAGACTGCGACAAGCCTCATATCTTTGAGCGCTTCTTCACCTCAAGCAATACGCGGCCCGTGGATTCGCGTCGAAGCATCGGCCTTGGCCTGTCGCTCTGCCGCTCCATCGTGGAGGCGCATGGCGGCGTCATCGAAGTTCGCGACAACCACCCCCATGGGGCTGTCTTCCGTTTTACCCTGCCCGCCGAGGAGATTGAGATTCATGAATAATGCCGCTAAGCCACGCATCCTCCTGGTCGAAGATGACCCGACCGTTCAAAACCTCGTTTCGACCGCGCTTGACCTCCACGGCTATGTCGTGAGCAAGGTTTGCAACGGCCAAGCCGCCATCATGGATGCGGTGTCGCACGGCCCCAGCCTCATCATGCTCGACCTCGGCCTTCCCGACATTGACGGTATCGAGGTCATCACGAAGATCCGAAGCTGGTCGGCAGTCCCCATTATCGTCATTTCGGCGCGCACCGAAGATTCCGACAAGATTGCAGCACTTGACGCGGGGGCAGACGACTACCTCACCAAGCCCTTTTCTGTGGATGAGTTGCTCGCGCGCGTCCGTGCGAATTTGAGGCGCTCCTCGATGGCGTCGAGCGAGTCGACAGAAGCGAGCACGTTCGACAACGGTCCGCTGCATATCGACTACGCCGCGGGATACGCGACGAAAGACGGACGCGAGCTCTCGCTCACCCCAACCGAGTACAAATTGCTCGTCCTTCTGGCGAAAAACGTCGACAAGGTGCTCACCCACACCTTCATCACCCGCGAGATATGGGGCACGAGCTGGGACAGCGATCTGGCGAGCCTGCGCGTGTTCATGCGTACCCTGCGCAAGAAGATCGAGGCAGATCCCTCTCACCCCAAGATGATTCAGACGCACATGGGTGTCGGGTACCGCATGCAGCGTCTCTAGCCCACCCCACAAAAAGTTGCGGTGGAATACGGAGTAGATAAGGCCTTTGACAGCCAAAACAGTCCGTATTTCACCGCAACTGATGGATGGAATGTGTTAGAGGCCCAGGTAGCTGGTCATGCCTTCGACGGCGAGCTTGCCGCCTGCCACGGCATGAACCACCGTGAGCGGGCCGTTAACCACGTCGCCGGCGGCAAAGACGCCAGGCACCGTTGTCATGCCGTTCTCGTCGACCGAAAGCAGGCCACGATGGTCGGTCTCCAGGCCGCCCGTCGTAAGCACAAGCTTGTCTTTGGGCACCTGCGAAGCCGCAATCACAACTGTGTCGGCAGACACATGGTCGAGCTCCTCCTCGTAGCCCACCACATTGTTGTCCTCGTCAAAGATAGCCGTCTCGAACACCGGACCGTTATCGTCGATGGCGCAGATCGCCTTGCCGCACACAATCTCGGCACCGTCAAGCTCGGTCAGCTCGACCTCGTCGTCGATGGCCGAGATATGGCGCGAGCGTGCATACACAGTGACCTTGCGAGCACCCGAACGCAGCGCCGTGCGGGCCACATCCATGGCCACATTACCGGCACCGATGACCGCCACGTTCTGCCCGATAGCCACGCTCGTGGGATCGACCAGGTAATCGATACCAAACAGCACGTTGCCGCGCGACTCGCCGGGAATGCCCAGTTTGCGGGCACGCCAGGTACCGGTACCAACAAAGACCGCATCGTAGCCGTCGCGCAGCAGGTCGTCGATATGCAGCGCGCCACCAATGGTGGTCGAGGGGCGCACGCGCACGCCAAGCGAGCACATCACGTGACGGTACTTTTGTACGAGCGCACGGGGCAGGCGGAACTCGGGGATACCGTATTCCAGCACACCGCCGATCTCGGGGCGCTGTTCAAATACCGTGACGGCACAGCCCAGCTGGGCCATCTTAATGGCCACGGTAATACCGGCGGGACCGGAACCGACCACAGCAACCTGTTTGCCACACGACGGCGCGGGCGTCCACTCCTTACGATCTAAATACGCTGTGGAGATGTAGTGCTCGATGCTCGAGAAATGTACGGGTGCGCCCTTGCGGCCCTGGATGCAAGCACCCTCGCATTGGCCCGAATGGTTGCACACCATGGAGCAGACCGCGCTCATGGGATTGTTCTGGAACAGCAGCTCGCCCGCCTCTTCTAGACGACGCTGTTTGAACAGGTCGATGACCTGCGGAATAGGCGTCTGAACTGGGCAGCCCTTAATCTGACAGAACGCCCTTTTACAACCCAGGCAACGATTCGCCTCTTCGACAATGTGGATAGCCACGCAACTCCCCTTTTTAATGCAATCCAATGGGGCGACGATAAAGACCCTTCACCGCCGCCCCCATACAGGTAATCTCAATCTGCCGACACGACAAAAGCCAATGCTATAACTCGCGATGCAAAGCCCCGCAGCGAGCGGACATGTGCTCGAGTGTCGCCAGGCAGTCAGCCCCCGTCGCCGGCACACTGTTCTCGACCACGCAGGGAATCCCAGGGCAGGCGGCAGCCGCCCAGGCCACCACGGGCTCAAAGTCGTATCGTCCCGTCTCGCCCACGCCATGGCACACCAGGCGCGAACCCGTACCGTCGCACCAACCGGCTTCGTCCTCGTTGTCGACGACCTCATAATCCTTGGCGTGCAGCACGCGGATCTTGCTGCCGCATAAGTAGAGCATGCGCGCGGTAATTTCCTGCGCTTCGTCAACGACGCTGGGGTGCAGCAGCGACACTGGGTCATAGATCACGCCGAGCGACGGGCTCGAGACGCGCTCCAGCACTTCACGGCAGCGATCTGGCGTGTTAACGGTCTCGTTCCAACCAGGCTCGATCAAAATTTGCCCACCCACGGCCTCGGCCCGATCGCAGATGTGTGCAAGCCCGTCTGCAAACGCATCGAGTGCCTCATCGGTCATGCGGTCGTCGGCAACGCGGTTCTGCGCATTGGGGCGACCGGTCTCGGTACCCACCGGGCAGCCGCCGAGCATCTTGGCAAAGTTCAGGCACGCCTCGTACTCGGCAAAGTTATCCATGAGCTGTTGGCGATCGGGCGTCGCCAAATTCTTATAGCAGCCGAGCACGGCGACCGAAACGCCCGACTCATCGAGCACGGCACGCAAATGGTCGGCAAGCTCGCTGGTCAGGCCGCCTCGATCGATCCCAATCGATGCGTAGAGCACCTTGCTCGGCAGCTGAATGCACGAAAAGCCCAGCTCTCCCGCCATGCGAATGCGTTCCTCGACGGTCCCCTGCGGAAGGTCGTGCAAACGTACACCCGGAGTAATAGCCCCCACGTTATTCACATCCCTTATGAGCGTTGATGCCCGGGGTGTATCCGCCAAACGGGTCCTCGATGGAGCACACGCCCGAGGGGGCGAGCGGATCGCGCTTACCGGCCAGCTTGTCGTGATGCATGGTCTCGATATAGGCAAGCACCAGCGGCGCCACACCCTTTGCATCATTTTTGACCACGGGCTCGCTCATGTAGTAATCAAACGTGCCCTCGCGGTGCGCGGTGTTGCCCAAGCCCGCGACCAGGCAGATGTTGTCGAGCGCCAGCTGGCCATCATGCTCGGACAGGCAGGTCTCGCAGATGCCGTCGAAGGCGCGACGGCCGTACTGGTAGTAACGCTCGCCCAGCACGCCCAGACGCACGCCCTTCATGATGGCATTGGCAAAAATCGCGCTACCAGACTCCTCCAGGTAGTTGGGGGCGATATTGGGCAGGTTGATGACCTGATGCCACATGCCGGTCTTCTCGTCCTGATACGGCAGCATGGCGTCGATCAGGTCGTGGAACATCTTGCGAATCTCGTCCTTCTCGGCTGACATCGAAGGCGGCATGAGCTCCCAGGTATCGATGAGTGCCATGGCAAACCAGCCCTCGGCGCGCAGCCAGAAGTTAGCCGAAAGGCCGGTGACCGGGTCGCACCAGAACTGTTTGCGGCTCGCGTCGTAAGCGTGATAGTACAGACCGTTGAGGGGGTTGCGCATCAGGTCATGCACGACCTGGAACATATGGAAGCTGTCCGAGCAGGCACGACGGTTGTGGAAGCTCAGCTCGTACTGCATGTAGAACGGCTGGGCCATATACATGCCATCGAGCCAGATCTGGTTGGGATAGACGGCCTTGTGCCAAAACACGCCTTCTTTGGTGCGCGGCTGGGTCTCGAGCTGGCGGTAGATGGTGTCCATGGCGGCACGGTACTTGGGCTTGCCCACCAGGTCATAGAGCTTGTAGAGGGTCTTGCCCGCATTGACGTTATCGAGGTTGTAATCCTGCGGGTTGTAATGCTTGATGGTACCGTCGTCCTGGACAAAGAAATCGATGTAGTCATCAGCAAAGGTCAGGTAGCGCTGCTCACCCGTGATCTCGTACAGCTCGATGAGCGCCTTGATCATGCAGCCGTCGATATAGTTCCAGGTGTTCTCCTTGCCGGCGCGAATCTTTTCGATATTCCAAGCCGGCGCCTGCGGCGTAGAGGTTTCGATCAACTGCTCGATATAACGGTCCAGGATTTGATTGCAACCCATTGCTGTCCCCTCTGACATAAACGATAGGTGAACGTTACCCCTAGTGTAACGCGAACGGGGAATATAGGGTGAACGTTAACCCTATATTCCCCGCAAACGGCAGACTTTTAGCGGCAAACGGCGGTGAGACCCGCGGCGATGCGCTGCGCCAGGCGCTCATAGCCGGCAGGACTGTAATGCAGACCGTCCGGCATATAGAGCTCGCGGTGCTCTGGCAAAAACGGGCTGATGCCACTTTGCGCATACAGGTCAATCACCGGAACGGAGTAGCGGTCACAGACCTCGAGCATCGCCTTTACGTAGGCGACCTGCGTCAACCCCAGGTGATTGAGCTCATCGCTTGCCGGGATATCCTTCTCGTGCTTACCGCTCGTCTTGCACGGCGTCATAAACACAAGCTTTGCCTGGGGCGAACGCGCCGTGATGGTGCGGATCAGGTAATCGAGTGCACCATAGAACTCGTGCACATCGGTACTGCCCAACTCGCCAAGCGGCACGTTGCGGCTAAAGTCGTTGACACCGCCAAAGACGATGTAGATATCAGCCGCATTGTCGATGCCGTCCAGGCGCTCGACAAACGAATCGCTGCGGTCGGCCTTGATGGCGATACGCGAACCCTTGATGCCAAAGTTCTCGATGACCGCGCCTCCCAGCAACGCGCCCAAATGCGAGGTCCACGAGATGTCGTTGCCTCCCCCACCGCAGCCGTTGTCGCCCCAGGTCGTTGAGTCGCCAAAGCAGCAAATGGTCGATTCACTCAAGCTCTTCGTTTCCATAATCTTCTCCTCATCCGCCCATCGGCGGTCATACAGGAACGTACCGTTTATTCGCAGCATGCCGAGGGGCTATGCACGGGGGCGCATTCCGCAACGTGCGAATCGAGCCATTCGATATCCTCGGCAAGATGTGCCACGCCCAGATGGTGTTCACCCGGACACACCTCGTGCCGCAGGCCATCTCTGCGACCCAGCAACTTGTAGGCATCGCGCACGATCTTGAGCTGCTCGTCAACATTTTTCAGCCCGCGCGCACCGTTCAGATGATCCTCTTCGCAGCTCTGCACCAACAGCGGGCGCGGCGCGATGAGCGAGGCAATATCGCCCATGTCGAGTAAGCGCCAAAGTCCGGGTGTGTAGTTGCAGCTGCAATTGCCATTGAGGTGCAGCAGTGAATCACCGACACCGTACAGATAGCCCGAGACAAACGCCTTGCGCACACGCGGGTCGAGTGCGGCCAGGTACAACGTCATGTAGCCGCCACCCGAAAAACCAAAGCAACCCAGGTCATCCATGGCAATATCGCCGCGTGTCGCCAGGTAATCAATCAAGCGCATGTTGTCCCAGACGTTGAGGCCCGCGACCGTAAGACCCAGCGGCTCGGCCATACGTGCCTGGTTTAGGCACGTCCCTCGCAAGTAGTTGTTCTCGTCATCGCCCTGGCCCTTCCAGTCACGACGGTATCCCCAGCCGCGAGCGTCGGGGCAGACGGCCACGTAGCCCATGCGCGCTAAACGCAGACCGTAGTCGTAATTGAACTTACGCACGGCATCATCGACCGCCGGCACGCCCGCAACACCGGCTACGCTAGCAGCGCCCGCTCCCTGATGGCCATGCGGGCAGATATAGCAGCACTTGCGGCCGCGCGCATCGAGCTTAGGCGACTGCGGCTCGAGAAGGTAGAACGGCATCCAAACGTCGCGCTCCACCTGCAGCATCGCATGGGTGCGCACGATGCCGCCGGCAACCCGCACACGGCTGAGTTCACGAATCTCAATCGGGGCGCGGTCCATAAGCGAAAGGCCCAAAACATCGCACAGGCGAGTCCTGGTCGCAATCTTCCATGCCTCAAAATCTGCAGGAGTCTGGCCCGCAAATGCGGCAGAGCGCCCCTCGCGCTTCAGCCGGGCACGCAGCGCAGGCTCGTCTTCGCAGTACGTCTCGATGTGCACGGTGCGACCATCGGCAGATAGCCCAGCCGTCTCAACCGCGTCACCGGTGCCTCCCTCGGGATCCCAGCCATCCGCACCGGCAAGCACCTGTTCGCGGGCGTACCCGGCAGCAGCCATCACATCGAGTTCATTCGCCCACGGCACCCAGCCGGTAGCATCACCCGCCGGCCCATGCAGGATCGCGCCAGCATACTGCACGCAGTTGTGCGCCGCCGGCTTATTCCAATCCCACCAGCCTTCGCGCTTGATATGTCGCCCCAGCCAGCAATCGATCAGCGCAGTTTGCGCCCATTCGCGCCAAGGACGACCCAGGTAGACCGAATCCGGCGCCACGCCATCCGGAGCTGTAAACGAACAGCCGTGGAACACAAAGCCGTGCGGCTCGCCTTCGGGCGTCGACGCCGCCGTCACGTAGCCGTTCACGTCCATATCGCGGTTGAGCGAGCGAATCTCGCACCCCTCAAAGTAGGCACGCGCGCCGCCAAAGATAAAGTCGACATCGCCCTCGATCCGGCAACGTCGAAAATACTGGCGCCCCACCCGGCGCGGCGCATACTGTTTGGGTCCTATGAACCCGCCCGGTTTGGCCTCATGCGGCGGCAGCGGACCCAAAAACAGTGTGTCCTGGTGCCCCTTAATGCAGCAGGCATCGACAACCAGACGGTCGCCATCGGCATACAGGGCAATCGCCTGACCGACCTCGCGCCCATCGCCCGCATCGTTTTCGATCGTGAGGTTCTCGAGCCGTACGTCGTCGGCATCGACCAAAACGGTATAGGTCCTAAACGTGCCGAGCATTCCGTCGATGCCCGATCCGTCCCCCGAGGGCACCTTGGCGCCCAAGCCGCCCACGATACGCACGCTATCGGCCGTCTCTCCCTCAATCGTCACATGCGAGCGATGAATCTCGACCCGCTCGCGATACTCGCCCGGATCGACGCGAATCATCACCGGTTGCTCGGCATCCGGATAGAGCTGATCGGCTGCCGCCAAGGCATCGGAAATCGTTGGATACGCTCCTGCCGCAGCCCTCGAAACGCGCAGCGTATAGATACTTTCGCTCATCGTCCATCACGCTCCCATGCAACGAACTGTTCAGGCCAGCCCTGAACTTGTGGCTGAATATGCTCGGCGCAGCCCTTAAATGCCGTTAGGGCCGTGGCGAGCGATGCCCCATGCTTTCCATGCGGAAAGACATGTAGGCTAAAGCCAATCCCGTGGTCGGCAAGAGCCTGCGCAAGAAGGAGGCTATTTTGAACTGGTACCGATGCATCCTCGGCGGTATGCCACAAGAACGTACGGGGGAAACCCTCGCCCACCATATTCTCGATCGACAACTTTTGAGCCAAAGCGCCATCGGCACCCGTTAGGTGTTCAAATGAACCACGATGAGCATAGCCCCCCGAGCTTACGACCGGATAGCCCAAGCAAAGTGTGTCAGGCCGAATCGACTCAGGCGATGCCGCAATCGACTCTGCAAGCCAGGGTTGGTCCCAAAGCGCCCCGAGCAAGCCAACTAGATGCCCACCGGCCGAAAAACCCATGACCGTAATCCGATCAGGATCGACACAGTACTCTGCCGCATGGCTTCGGACGGTATCGACCGCCCGCGCAAGTTCTTGCAATGCAAGCGGATAGGTGGCGGGCGCAACCGAGTAGTCCAGAACAAAAGCCTGATACCCCATCGCAAGTAAGCGTAGCGCCACCGGCTCGCCCTCGCGAGGCGAAATATGATCGTAGCCCCCACCCGGCACAATCAAAACTGCAGGTCGAGGTTCCAGGGCATAAGCATCCTCGGTGGGAGCAAAAATATAGGACGAGATCGCGGCATCCGAGCCATCGACCCCGACACAAATCGTTTTATTGAGCATGTATACCTTCTCGTTATGATGCGTAGCGCGGCCGCATGGCACAAGGGCCGCATAGCCGATTTTTTCGGCAATGCGGCCCCGGTCATCAATTCCAGCTAGGAACGGACAATCTTATCGACGTTCTCGAGCTGCAGCTCGTCGCCATCCTGACCCTCGATCACCACATTTTGCAGGTCGAGGACTTTCACGTTCTGCGCGATGATACCCTGGCGCGCCATGGGCTCCACGCCGCAGGCCATTGCAGGCACAAAGGGCTCGGCATCTGCCGCAAAGGTCACATGGACATCCTGGAACGTCAGGCGCGTCACCTTACTCTCGGGCAAGCCCGTGATGTAGGCGGCGGCAGCGTGGCAGTTGGTGGCCTCGATATCGCAAAACGTCGTGGCGCCAAAGCCGGGCGTACGGTCGTCGACGGGCACCGCGTCGCGGCTCTGGACATAGTCGGTCTTGCCGTCCTTATCGCAGAAGTAGAACGAATTGACCACGAAAGGCGTGAGCACCTCGTCCATGCGAATGTGCTCAAAGGTGATGCCCTCGTTGACGGCGTCCTTGCCGCGACCGCGACGAGTCTTAACGCGCAGGCCGCGGTCGGTGCGCTCAAAGAGGCACTTGCTCACGGTGAGGTCCTTGATGCCGCCGGCAGCCTCGGACCCCAACACCACGGCGCCATGACCGTCGTGCATGTAGCAGTGAGCGATCAACACGTCATGCGTGGCGGGACGAAGCTCGGGCTCAATGCCCAGTTTGCCGCTCTTGATGGCGATGCAGTCGTCGCCCACCGAGAACTGGCAACCCAGGATGCGAACAAAGCCACAGCTCTCGGGATCGAAGCCGTCGGTGTTGTGGGAGTTCTTGGGACCCTCGATGGACAGGCACAGGGCATCGACGTGTTCGCACAGAACGGGATGGATGTTCCATGCTGGGCTGTTGCGGACGGTAAAGCCGGCAAGGCTCACGTTTTGGCACTCGGACAGGAAGATCATGCGCGGGCGGGCGACCTCGCGGCCCTCCTCGGGGCGGAAGATATTCTTAAAGTCCTTGTTCCACCAGTTATCCTCGGCAAAATCGGTCTGGCCGTCGATGGCGCCGCGGCCATAGATGCACACGTCGTGCACGCTCAAACCCGTAAAGGTAGAACAGTAGGTCGAGAAGCTCTCGCCCTCCCAGCGGCCCAGGGGCAGCATATCGGTGCCGGCATACCCGGTGCCCTTGTCACCCGTGACCGTGCCCGGAATGTAGGCAAGCGCCGCGCGGTCGTGACGGGCCAGCAGCACCGCGCCCTCGGCGAGCTCGATGTTGATATTGCTCTTAAGGAAGAGGGACTTGATGCGGTAGTTGCCAGCGGGAATCAGCACGCGCCCGCCCTTGGGACAAGCCATGATGGCAGCCTGGATATTGGTGGTGTCATCGTGCTCGGCATCGCCTTTGGCGCCGCAGTCGCGAACGTTGATGGTAAAGGGCTCCGCGGGCGTGGTGACGCCCACACTCAGCTCACACTCGCCGCAGACAAAGCGGACGAGGTTGCGCTTGCCGGGAACCAGGCCGTCAACATAGGTCTCGACCGTATTCGTGGTACCGACGGGCTCATCGTTGACAAAGATCTCCCACGTATCGGCACAGGTAAAGTAGCCACCGTCGTCGAGCTCAATAACGGCCGCGCGGGCGTTGCGCCAGATAACGTTCGTCTCCATGGGTCTCTCCCTCAAATGTAATCAGAAGTTCATACTACTCGTTTTTAAAAAAGGGCCGCACCCGCCGGTGGATCTCCGGTGGCACGGCCCTGTGGTTTGGACGATGCGCCTGCCCTACTCGGCGGGAATTACGCTGCCGTCCTGGAAGCCAACGTTGTTGTGAGCGAAGCAGTCCTCGTACTTGAAGCCAGAGAGCTCCTCGCAAAGAGCCTTGACCTCGGGCTGGACGTCGGCCATCTTGCCGCCCTCCTTGACGCGCTTGATCTCGTCGCAGAGGATGTCGCACTGCTCCTTGTCGATCTTGATGCCGCGGGCAAGGACAGCCGCGAGCAGGAAGAAGCCGGCGCAGCCGATGAGCATGTAGCCGCAGATGTACAGAGGCACGGTGGCGGGCTGGGTTACGGCGTCGCTGTTACCGGCGGTCTGAATGAAGCCGGAGGCAGCGAGGACGATAGCCCAGGCGTTTACAGCGATGGCCTGAGCAATCTGCTGGCAGAGCTGCTGAGCGGAGCTGTAGATGCCCTCGCGACGACGCAGGGTGATGAGCTCATCGACATCGGGGATGTAGTTGAGCAGAACATCGGGCAGGTACTGGAAGCCGACGTAGAAGAACTTCCAGATGGCGAAGATGATGGGGTAGGCGATCATGGCGATGGCGACCGTGGAGGTGCCGTTGATCTGACCAAAGGCGAAGTAGTTGTAGGCAATGATGCACGCAGCGCAACCGACATTTGCGAGGTACCAAGACTTGTGGAAGCCCTTCTTGGCCATGAGGGCGACCCAGATGGCGGTGCAGACGATAGCGACGACCTTGCCAGGCATCTCCATCACGGACTCGTAGGACTTAGGAATCTGCAGGCAGTAGACGATGAAGAAGGACAGGCAGGCAGACCAGCAGGCAGCAGCAAGCTTCGTGGAGACCTGTGCATACAGGACCTTGCGGAAGGACTTGTTGCGGAAGGTGGAGATAACGTCGATGAAGAACTTCTTGATGCCCTCGCCGACGCTCTCGATCTTCTCCTGAGCGACCTCCTCGGGGGTGTGCTCCCACGTGGACAGGTACACGCAGAGCAGCGAGATTGCCATGACCGAAGCGTTGATCGTAGCGATGATGAAGTAGCTAAACGGGTTGGTCTCGCCGAAGGTGCCAAAGCCAAAGCCGACGAGTGCTGCCATCAGGAAGCCGGCGGCGTTACCAAAGAGATGCTTGTAGCCGGTAAGGTACGTACGCTCCTTAAAGTCGTCGGTCATCTCGATGGTAAGCGGCGACAGGTTGGCGGTGCAGAACGTGTACGCGACGTTGTAGATCAGGTACAGCACAAAGTAGTACGGGAAGCCAAACGGCGTAGCCACGAAGATGAGCGGCTCGGCGATCATCATCGGGATGGCCAGCAAGATCCAGAAACGACGACGACCAAAGATACGGCCAATCTTGGTGGCATAGAAGTTATCGGCCACAAAGCCCATCAGCGGGCAAAGAATGGCGTTGACATAGATGGCAAACGAGCTGATCAGTGCAGCCTCGCCTGCGGACAGGCCACACTCCGTGGACAGGAACAGCACCATGTAGCTGTGCGTAAAGGTCAGGGCACCGGAATTGAGCATACCGCCCATACCAAAGCCCAAGCGCGTCCAGAATGTGATCTTACGCTTTTTTCCGATCTTATTAGTCATCGAGCTCCCTCTCTTTTCTCGATTGTCTTGCAGCAAGACATTGGAGTCCACACTGACATCTGTCTGCCCAGCGTTCAGGGTGAACGTTTAGTTAGATTATGCGCGATTGCTTACGACAGGTGAACGTTCACTTGAATAATATCCTTGAACGGTCGATTTTTACCGCTGAACGGACACAATTGAGATCCTCACACCTATTTTCTGCTGGTAAGGGTGCCATGCTGGACAGCCATAAGATAGGTGAACGTTTATCAGATTTTCCAACATATTCACTTAACCACGAAACGAAAAAGCCCCGCCGGGAACACTCCCGACGGGGCCGATGACATCGCGCTATGCTTGGGCGCACTTGCCGCTACAAGCAGACGCCGTCCTTCCAGATACTGATCTCGTGACAGCCACGGCGCTCGGCACTCGTGAGCTTACCGCTCGCCGTCTGTAGCACCAGCTGGTACAAATCGCGGGCGGCCTCGTCGAGCGTGCGCTCACCCGTGGCAATCACGCCGGCGTTAAAGTCCATCCAATTGGCCTTGTGGTCGCACAAACGCTGGTTGGTGAACACTTTGAGCGTAGGCGCCGGCGCGCCAAACGGTGTGCCGCGGCCGGTCGAGAACAGAATCACGTGGCAGCCGGCAGCCGTCAACGCCGTGGTGGATACCATGTCGTTGCCCGGACCGCACAGCATGTTCAGGCCGTGTTTAGTTGCCTGGCCGGCATACGGCAGCACGTCGACGATGGGGGCAGATCCGCCCTTTTGCACGCAGCCGCAGCTCTTGTCCTCGAGCGTGGTAATACCTCCGTCCTTGTTGCCGGGGCTCGGGTTCTCGTAGACAACCTCGCCGTGGCTAATAAAGTAGTCCTTAAAGCCGTTGAGCATGTCGGAGGCGGCGCCAAAGACCTGCTCGTTCTCACAGCGATCGAGCAGAATACTCTCCGCGCCAAACATCTCGGGCACCTCGGTAAGCACCGACGTGCCGCCACGGGCGACGACCATATCGCTCACGCGACCGATCGTGGGGTTGGCGGTAATGCCCGAAAGACCGTCGGAGCCGCCGCACTTAAGACCAATAACCAGCTCGGAGGCCAAAATGGGCTCACGCTTGGCTTGCTTTGCCAGGTCTGCCAGCTCGGCCAGAATCTTGTGGCCCTCGACCTGCTCGTCGGCTACATCCTGGCAGGTGAGAAAGCGAACGCGCTCGTGATCGAAGTCACCGAGCTCGTCGAGCACCTGCTGGTGCGTGCAGTTCTCGCAACCGAGCGACAGGAATAGCACGCCGGCCGCATTAGGATGACGCGAGAGCGCCACCAGCAGACGACGCGTCTGGGCATGGTCGGCGCCGGTCTGCGAGCAGCCAAAGGGATGCGGGAAGTAGTAAACACCCTCCAGCGAGCCATCGACCAGATCCTGGGCCTTCTCACACATGGCACGGGCGACTTCGTTGACACAGCCGACCGTGGGGATGATCCACAGCTCGTTGCGCGTCGCGGCACGACCGTCGGCGCGGCGGAACCCCATAAAGGTCTCGGGCTCAACCGACTCAACGACCGGATGCGTGGGGTTGTAGGTGTACTCGACCTCGCCCGAAAGGTTGGTCTTCACATTGTGCGTGTGGAGCCACTGACCGGGCTGGACATCGCCCGTCACGTGTCCGATAGGAAGGCCGTACTTAATGACGTCCTCGCCGGCGGCAATCGAGCGCACAGCCATCTTGTGGCCTTGCGGAATATCCTCCGCGGCCACGACCTCGCCCACCCCGGGAACCGCGACGGCGGTGCCCTTGGCAAGCGGCGACAGCGCGACGATCACGTTATCGGCCGGATTGATCTGGATAGTGTTCATTGCAAATGGTCCTAACCCTACAGGTTGAGCAGAAGTCGAGACGCGGGCACGCCGTCCCGCGCCCGCGTCTGCGCCGGAAATTTACGCCTGAGCGTTGGCGAAGGCCTGCTTGGCACCCTCGGTGCGCACGACGGCGAGCGCACTGACGACAAACTCCTCAAGACCGGCGATCTGCGTAAGGTCCTCGCCCCACATCTGCTCGTTGGTGAGCACGTCGTGCACCAGCTGGGCATCGTCGGCACCGGCGTGGGCGGCGTAGAAATCGAGTACGAAGGCGTCGTCCTGAGCGGTGTACTCGGTGCCGTCGGAGCGACGCAGGTGCAGGCCGTCGCCCTCGCGGGACACGAGCTCCTGCGTGTAGAAGGAGATGAGCGTAGCGAGGCTCGTCGCCAGGCACTTGGGCAGGTTGCCGGTCTCGGCAACGTAGTCCTTGAGCGTGGGCAGGTCGCGAGCGCGCCACTTAGCCGTGGAGTTGAGGCAGATGGAGAGCAGCGCATGATCAATAAACGGGTTGTCGAAGCGGTTTTCGACGGCGGCGGCAAAGGCCTTGCAGTCCTCGATATCCAAGTCGGCGGCAAGCGTCGGAATGACCTCGTCGTAGAGCATGGTGTTCATGAAGCCGCGAATGGTCTTGTCATGCATGCAGTCGCGCACGATATCAAAGCCGGCAACCCAGGAACCCGGAACGAAGGCGGTGTGGGCACCGTTGAGGATGCGGACCTTGCGCTTTTTGTACGGGGTGACGTCGGGAGTCACAAAGACACCCGGAAGACCAGCCTTCACAAAGGGAAGCTTCTCGGCAAGCGACTCGTCGCCCTGGATGCCCCACATCTGGAAGGGCTCGCGCACGGCCAGGAAGGGATCCTCGTAGCCCAGACGCTCAGCCACCGCGGCGGCCTCGGATGCGTCGCGGATACGGCCCGGTACGATGGTGTCGACGAGCGTGGTGCAGACGGTGCAGTCGTTGGCCATCCACTGCGCAAACTCGTCCTCCCAGCCCCAGTCGCTCACATACTGGTTCATGATGCGCAGCAACTCCTCGCCGTTGTGATCGATGAGCTCGCAGGCGAGGACGATGACGCCCGGCTTACCGGCAGCCCAGCGGGTGTGGAGCACCTGGGCAAGCTTGGCGGGGAAGCTCGCGGGTGGCATGTCGTCGGCCTTGCAGGACGGGTCATAGGCGATACCGGCCTCGGTGGTGTTGGAGACGATGATCTCTAGGTCGTCGGAGACAGCGACCTCCATCATGGCACGGTAGTCGTCCTCACGATACGGGTTAAGGCAGCGGCTGCAGGCGCTGATCACGCGGGACTCGTCAACCGTGTTGCCGTTCTCCTTGCCGCGCACCAGCACGGTGTACAGATCGTCCTGGGCATTGATACCGTCGGCAAAGCCAAAGGCACCGCTGATGGGCTGCACCATGACGACCTTGCCGTTCCAGCCGGTGGCCTCGTTGCCCATGTCAAAGAAGCGGTCGACGAAGGCGCGCAGGAAATTGCCCTCGCCAAACTGCAGAACCTTCTCGGGAGCATCCTTGGGCAGCAAATAGCCCTTGTAGCCGATCTTCTCGAGCGCATCGTAGCTGATGTTCTCCATCTATGTGTCTCCTTAGATGTTTGTTAGCGTGCAAGCAAAACGGGGCTCCGCGTGTGGCAACGGCGCCCAGGGTTCGATGTGATTCGATGCGGGCTTAGGCCTCGTCGGTGTCCAGGTCAAAGCCAAAGTAGCGGACCGCATTGTTGTAGCTGATGTCACGCACAACCTCGCCCAGCAGCTCCATGTCGGCCGGGTACTTGCCCTGCTCGACCCACTCGCCGATCACGCTGCACAGCACGCGACGGAAGTACTCGTGGCGCGGATAGGACAGGAAGGAGCGGGAATCGGTAAGCATGCCCACAAAGTTGCCCAACACGCCCTCGTTAGCCAGAGCCGTAAGCTGCTCGCGCATGCCGACCTCGTTGTCGTTGAACCACCAGGCGGAGCCGTTCTGAATCTTACCGGCAGTCGGAGCCTCCTGGAAGCAACCCATGACGGTATCGATCATGGTGTTATCGATGGGGTTCAGGCTGTACAGGATGGTCTTGGGCAGGCCGCAGGTCTCCTGGATGGAGTTGAGGAAATCGGCGAGCTGGTCGGACGGCGTGTAGTTGGAGATGCAGTCGTAGCCGGTGTCGGGACCGAGTTTGGCGAACATGGCGCGGTTGTTGTCGCGCTTGCAGCCAAAGTGCAGCTGCATGGCCCAGCCCAGACGGACATACTCGCCGGCAACGAACTGCATAAAGGCAGTCTTGTACTTGAGGACCTCTTCCTCGGTGAGCGGCTCGGCAGCCAGGCCCTTGGCAAAGATGGCCTCAATCTCATCGGCGGTAGCCGGGACATACATAACGTAGTCGAGTGCGTGGTCGGAGGCGCGGCAGCCCAGCTCGTGAGCAACGTCGTAGCGCTTGGAAATGGCAGCCTTCATGCCCTCAAAGTCGCTGACCTCAACGCCGGCAACCTCGGAAAGGTGCTTGCAGTAGTCGGCAAACTCCTGGCCGCGCTCGATGCGCAAAGCGGCATCGGGGCGCATGGCGGGAACGACCTGAACGTCAAAGCTGTCGTCGGCGGCAATCTTCTTGTGCCACTCAAAGCTGTCGGCGGGGTCGTCGGTAGTGCAGATCATGCGGACGTTGGACTGCTTGATCAGGTTGCGGCAGGTAAAGCTAGCCTCGGCGAGCTTGGCGTTGGCAAGGTCCCAAACCTCCTGGGCAGTCTTGCCGTTGAGGACGCCCTCGTAGCCAAAGTAGCGCTTAAGCTCCAGGTGGCTCCACTCAAAGACGGGGTTGCCGACGCAGCGACCCAGGGTCTCGGCCCACTTTTGGAACTTCTCGCGAGCAGGGGCGTCGCCAGTGATAAAGCGCTCGTCGACGCCGTTGGCACGCATCAGGCGCCACTTGTAGTGGTCGCCGCCCAGCCAAACCTCGGTGATGTTCTCGAAACGCTTGTCCTCCCAAATCTCCTTGGGAGAAATGTGGCAGTGGTAGTCGACGATGGGCATGCCCTCGGCAAAGTTGTGGAACAGCTCCTCGCCGGTCTTGGTGCTCAGCAGGAAATCCTGATCGTCCATGAAGTTTTTCATCAAACAACCCCTTTGTTTGCGGAGCGGGCGCACAATACGCTCGTCATCCTCTAGGTGAACGTTCACCATACTAATCCATTACGACTCAAAAGGTGAACGTTCACCTAACAACCATGGGGTGAACGGTAGGTTTTGCCCGTTCAACGGTTGCCGGAGCTGTGACTTGCATGCATTGCGGACCGGTTGGCGTCCCCGAACACCGAACTTGAGCGCTTTTGCTCAGGTGGGTCATGTCCCGACGTACATTTTTGGGAGTATTCAGCATTGGAGCGCGCCGTGCGCCATCCTCAGCGTCCTATTTGGAACGCAGATAGCGCCCGATCGGCATAAAAAGTGCCCCCGATGGCAAATTACGCCATCGGGGGCACTTAAAACAGTCGTTCTGCACCTCATTCAGGGCATGCCAATGCTGAATACTCCCAAAAATGCACGTCGCAAGAGGGGGTACCTGCTCAATCGGCTAAATACCCGCAAGTTCGCAGTAGCGATCGACATTGCTGGCAAATACCATCTCGACGGCGCCCTTCTGGACGGGCACCGTCGGGGTCCTTCCCCACAGCAGATAATCGCCCAGCGTCTTAGCGCCGCGATACGCCAGGCTCGTCGGGTCCTTATAGACAATATTGGTAAAGATACCGCGGCGCAAGGCCAGAGCACTTTCGGGAAACAGGTCGTTGCCGATCACCATGACCTGACCGGCCTTGCCGGTCGAGACGAGCGCGTCGGCAACCACTTCGGAACCAACGGCAAAAACGCTACAGATAAGTTCGGGGGCGTCCGGCGCACTCAAGCGCTTTTCGAGCTCATGCTCGAGTTGTTTGACTTGCGCATGGGCACCTGCAAGATCCTCAACCTGCCATGGAATATCACGTTCGCGCAGGTAATTGTGGAAGGCGCGGGCGGTTAGATAGTGCGAATCGGTATATGGGTCGCCTGTCAAAAGGAGCACGCGGGCGTCGGCCCCAGAAGCATGGACCAGGTTTGCCGCCTGCTCGGCCATAAGGCTGCCTGCCGTCGAATAATCGGCCAAGCTCGCACCCAAACGATTCAAATGCGGACGGTCGCCGTCGACGAGCTCGATCGCCACGCCCGCCTCGGCGATCTGCCCCAAAAGCTCAGTCGCACGATCGTCGCCCGGCGCATAGGCGAGCAAGCCATCAATCTTCTCGCCCACCTGCAGACGCTCGTCGATTTGCTCGAGTGCATCGGCGTAGCCGCCCACGCCAAATTCAACGCGCTCAACCGTAATGCCCCGGTCGATGACCTCCTGTTCAAAGCGATTGCAGCCTTCCCACAGGTAACGGAAAAAGTACGCTCCCTCGCGCGATGCGCGGGGCAGGCAAAACACCAGATTGATATCCTTGCGGCGCAGGCTTGAGGCACTTGTGTTGCGGTGATAGCCCATGGCCTCGGCCTTAGCGTTCACCTTGGCGCGCACGGATTCGCTCACGCCGGCCTTTCCCGTCAGGGCCTTGTGCACGGTATTGATGGAAACGCCAAGCTCGGCGGCTATGTCCTTCATGGTTACGCGAGCGCTCATGCGGTTACTCCGTTATAGATAAGTTGCCAATTAATAGTCCAGTTAACGATACCCCAAAAATACTCTTCGACTCGCCGTGCTCTCCCTCAAATGCACAAAGCGCCCCGCGAACGGATGCCCGCGGAGCGCTTGGATGTCCGGACCTTATTTGATACCGCGACCCAAGTCTTCGGCGATTTTGTCTACGCCCTTAAGTGCAGCGCACGTCTTTTTGTTGGAGCAATGCCCCGTGCAAACGCCACCTTGAGCGCAGTCGGCGCAGGTGCCCTTGCGATAAATGCGCACGCACACGGCGACAAACGCAATGCCGATAACAGCCAGTACAACAATATCGATAGGTGCCATAGCAAGCCTCCTCTAGTTAACCACCACTTACTTTACCCCATCCTCCACCTACCAAAAAGGGACAGGTTTATTTTGGTCGGTTTTATCTGCGGAAACGCCACATCTCCCCCACCAAAAAGCCCGAGTGTCGCTGGGACACCCGGGCTCGTGGAAAGGGGTTAATCCTTATTCGGACTTAAGCGGAAACTGCAGCGGAAGCAGTGTTGGTCTCGTCCTCGTCCGTCCAAGCAAACTTAGGCATGGGACGGAAAATCTGGAAGAGCATCGCAACCAGCAGCACAATGGCCACAACCGTCCAGATACCAAACTGCCCCAGAACAAGCAGGTTGTAGAACTGGTTGATGAACAGGGCGATCACCCAAGCGAAGGCGCACTCGTAGCCGATGGCAATCGCGGTCCACTTGCCGGAATCCATCTGGTTGCGGATGGTGCCAATGGCGGCAAAGCACGGAGCGCACAGCAGGTTGAAGGCGCCGAAGGCCACGCAAGCGCCCATAGTCGGGAACATGCCGGCGAACGCGGTCCACAGGCTCGGGTCGGTCTCGCCCGCGTCGGCGACGGACAGCAGCGAGCCGGCGGTGGCGACGACGTTCTCCTTGGCGACAAGGCCAGAGACGGTCAGCGCGGTTGCCTGCCAAGTGCTAAAGCCGAGCGGGGCGAAGATCCAGGCAACCAGGTTGCCCAGCATGGCGAGCACAGAATAGTCCGTGAACTCCTCGGGGATGCCGTCCATCGCAGGCAGGAAGCCAAAGGAACCGTTATAGCTACCAAAGTTGGAGAGGAACCAAACAACGACGGTGGACGCGAAGATGATCGTGCCGGCCTTCTTGATAAAGGCCCAGCAGCGCTCCCACACGTGCAGTGCCCAAGAGCGGATCGCCGGGAAGTGGTAGGCGGGAAGCTCCATAACGAACGGCGTCGGGCGACCGGCGAAGAGTTTGGTCTTCTTGAGCATGAGGCCCGAGGCGATGACGGCAAAGACGCCCAGGAAGTAGAAGAGCGGGCTGATCCACGCGGCGGTGGTGGAAGAATCGCCGATGATGGAACCCATGAGCAGGGCAATAATCGGCAGCTTGGCGCCACAGGGAATGAACGTGGTGGTCATGACCGTCATGCGGCGGTCCTTCTCGTTCTCGATGGTCTTGGTGGCCATGACGCCGGGGACGCCGCAGCCCGAGGACACGAGCATGGGGATGAAGGACTTACCGGACAGGCCAAACCGGCGGAACACGCGGTCCATGATAAAGGCGACGCGGGCCATGTAGCCGCAGTCCTCCAGGAAGGACAGCATCACAAAGAGCAGGAACATCTGCGGGACGAAGCCCATGATGGCGCCAATACCGCCGACGATGCCGTCGCAGACCAGCGAATCGACCAGGCCACCGTCCTCGGTGCCACCCGCCACAAGTGCGTCGTGGACCATGGTGGTAATACCCGGAACATACGGGCCATACTCCGCCGGGTCAACCAAATCGGCGGCGTCACCCGCAGCCTCGACAGCTGCGTCATAGGCATCGCGGCCCTGACCGAGCACATACCAGCCGTCGGTACCGAAGAGCTGGTCGTTGGTGAAGTCGGTCACCGTGCCGCCCAAAGTGGAGACGGCGATGTAGTACACGCAGAACATGATGACCACAAAGATCGGCAGGCCCAAAATACGGTTGGTAACCACGCGGTCGATCTTCTCGGAGGTGCTCATCTTGGCCGGAGCCTTGGTGAGGCACTCGTCGATGATGTGGGCGATCACGCCGTAGCGCTCACCGGTGATGATGGACTCGGCATCGTCGTCGCAGTCCTGCTCGCACTGAGCGACCAGCTCTTCGACGCGAGCGGCCTTCTCCTTGGTGAGGTTGATGAGCTTGCAGGCGTCCGCATCGCGCTCGAACAGCTTGACGGCATAGTAGCGGCGCTTGTTGGCGGGGACGCTTGCCGGCAGGTTGTTCTCGATGTGCGTCAGAACGTCCTCGATGGAGGAGTCGAACTTGTGCTCCGGCACCTGGCCCTTGGAAGCAGCGGACTTCTTAACCTGCTCGAAGAGCTCCTTGATGCCCTTGTTCTTAAGGGCCGAGATCATCATAACCGGGCAGCCGAGCTTCTTGGAAAGCCTGTCGGTGTCGATCTTGTCGCCATTCTTCTCGACCAGGTCGGCCATGTTGAGGGCAACGACCACGGGCAGGCCGGTCTCGATGACCTGAAGTGCCAGGTACAGGTTGCGCTCGAGGTTGGTGGCGTCGACCACCTGGACGACGACATCGGGCTCGCCGCTCATGAGGTAGTCGCGCGAGCACTGCTCCTCAGGGCTGTAGGGGGAAAGCGAGTAGATACCGGGGAGATCCGTGATGGTGACGTTCTTGTCACTCAGGAGCTTGGCTTCCTTTTTCTCAACCGTAACACCAGGCCAGTTGCCAACATAACCGTTGGCGCCGGTGATCAGGTTGAAAAGCGTGGTCTTGCCGCAGTTGGGGTTACCCGCAAGTGCGACATGGATCTGAGAATCCGCCATTCAATCCTTCTTCCTTGTGTGCCCGCGCTGCTTTCTCCGCGCAGGCTGGATAATGTGCTTCAAAATGCTGCATTAAGTTAGAAAAACCTAACTTTATCTGCAGAAATATGCGCCGCAAGTCCTTACTGGACCTCGACGACGGCCGCCTCCTCCTTGCGGATGGAAAGCTCGTAGCCGCGCACGTTGATCTCGACCGGATCACCGAGCGGTGCAACCTTCACGACCTTGAACGAAGTGCCCTTGATGAGCCCCAGGTCCATAAGATGGCGGCGAAGCGCGCCCTCACCGTGAAGCTTGACGATGGTAGAGCTCTCGCCCACCTTAACGTCACCCAACGTCTTCATCCTCTTGTCCCCCTTTCGGTTTTTATCAAATGCTGTGGACTAACCGACGGTCATGATGTGCATGGCAACCTTGGAATCGATGCCAAAGCGTGCGCCCAGCACGGTGACGATGATATTGGCGCCACTCGAGCTCACCACGTGGATTTCGTTGCCCTCGACAAAGCCGAGGTCCTTGAGGTGGTGCTTCATGTCCTCATTGCCCTTTACACGAGACACGCGCACGGTTTCGCCCGCTTTTACCATCGAAAGCGGCATGGCCGGCATCTGCGGTCCGCAAGACATGAGTGGCTCCTAACGTCAGTTCGTCCTCAACATCGACGCGGTAAAAGTTAACCACGCCTATGTTCGCTTTAGTAAACTAACACGTGGTTAACTTTTTGGAAAGGGTCCCCATTCAGATTTCGAAAAAGTTTCCTATACGAAACAAAAAGGCGCGGCAAAGGACCATCCTTTACCGCGCCCTATCATGCCTAGAGCGAGAGATTTCTGATCGACGTAACGCAGGAAGCCTCATCCACGCCCGAAACGCGGAAGATGATGTCCTCGCCGCACTCGCCGTAGAGAGCCATGAGTCCCATGACATCGCGGCCATCCGTGTGGCGATCGCCGATGCTGACTGACACGTCGCTACGATGCTTGGCAATGATGTCATAGAGCAGCGCAACCGGGCGGGCATGTAATCCCAACGGATCTTTAATCGTCTTTGTAAACTCGACCATGTCCCCTCCCACGACATCGCACATTCGGCCGGCAAACCCAGCCACGTGGTAGTTATTGTAGCGTTAGATGCTTGTCGAGAGCCCCTCCGGATACCCCGTGGTCAAAAAGTGGCAAATATGAGTACTGTCACCAATTTAGTAGCAGCAAAATCGAGAGCAAATTGCCTACTTTGAGCGATTCGAAGAGGTTGAAAGCCGTCAAACGCCCTTTAAAGGGGGTTAGATAAATTGATTTTGAGTCCATTTTTGCTCAAAACCGGCCGATAGATATGGCACTTATTTTGCAACAGTACTCATATTTGGCATTTTTGTCCACAGGGCCCAAAATCCATGCTCCAAAACACAAAAGGAGGGGCCTCGTAAGGCCCCTCCTTAGGAAGGGGAATCGATTTATTCCACAGCCGTAGATTAATCCCAGCTTCTACTCCATCATGTCAAGGACAGACGGACGCAGCTCGCTCTCGGCAGCCTCGGGATCGGTCTCGCGCAGGCGGTTGATGTAGCGGTTGTACCACATCACGGCAAGGCCCAGGAAGACAACCACACCGCCAACGTTGTAGACCAGCGTCAGCCACAGCGGCTGATCGAGCGGAATGGTGCCGCAGATAAACACGAAGCAGAAGACCACAAGCAGGAATGCAGCAATGACCAGGCCAAAGGTGCGCGAACCCATGCGGAAGCCACGAGGAGCAGCGTCGAAGTTCTTGCGTAACATAAAGTAGGCAAGCAGGATCAGCAGCGGCGGGAGCAGAGCGGTGGCAGCCGTCATGTTGGTGACAATCATGAACAGGTCGTCGAGGTTACCGGAGCCCAGGGCCGGGATGATCAGGATGGGGACGACGATGGCGAACTGCAGCCAAGCGGCGCGGGCAGGAATGCCATGCTCGTTGAGCTCGACGATCTTGCTACCAAAGACGCCCTTGGGGATCTCGGTGAAGAAGACCTTGATGGGAGCGGAGGTCCACATCATGAGGGAACCCAGCGTAGTGGCGAGAAGGATCAAGCCGATGACGCGCGTGGACACTTCCATAGGAATGCCAAAGTGGGCAAAGACAGCGCCGAACACGTCGAAGATGCCGGTGGAGATGGCAACGCTGCCC
This sequence comes from uncultured Collinsella sp., assembly GCA_937923795.1. Classification (GTDB taxonomy): domain Bacteria; phylum Actinomycetota; class Coriobacteriia; order Coriobacteriales; family Coriobacteriaceae; genus Collinsella. The sequence goes on along the minus strand of CALDWI010000044.1, from coordinate 41,612 downwards.
TCGGGGATGAACAGGTTAACCAGCAGCGAAGCGCCTGCATACAGAAGGCCGATGGTCAGGCCGGCGATAACGACGGTGCGCACGAAGGCCTTGACGCCACCCTTAAGGTCGTTAAGGAACACGCCGACAGACTCAGCGCCGCCAACGCCCTGGATGATCCAGGCAAGCGTACCGAAGAAGCCCCACGCAGTTGCGAAGTTGCTCATGTCGGGAGCCATGTTAGCGGGAGTAGGAGCCGTAGCGAACTCAACGCCGCCAAAGGCAGCAGCCAGGGACAGCAGGATGAACACGGCGGTCAGGCCGAGAGCTGCGGTCGAACCGAAGGAGGAAATGGAGCCGATCCACTTAGCGCCCTTGGTCGAAACCCACGTGGCGATAGCAAAGACGACGATCTCGATAATGGTGATCCACAGCTGCGAAAGCTCGGCGTTGGCACCAAAGAACACGTAGCTCGCGTAGATGATGACGTTGGGCAGGACGGACGCAAAGAAGAACAGGTTAACGAACCAGTAGCTAAATGCCGTCAGGAACGCCCAGCGACCACCCATCGAGGTCTTAACCCATGCGTACACGCCCGACTCGGAGTCCTTGTTGAGGCCGACGAACTCGGCGGTAACCAGGGTATAGGGGACAAAGTACAAAAGCGTGGCGAAGAAGAACGACGGCGCAGCTGCCAAGCCGATGGCCGCGTTGTTGTTGATGATGTTCTTGATACCGAACACGGCGGCGACCGTCATGCCCAGCAGAGGAACGAACCGATCGTTCCTCGTTTTTCAGAGCTCATAAGCCCTCCCAATCATCTATTAAATGTCATCCAAAACCGTCCGAGCTGCAAGTGCAATCGCGGACGGCGCACCTGCTAAGGGGAATGGGGAAAAGGGAGTCAACAAAGCCATCCCCCTTAACGGCGCGAAGCAAACGCCCAAACGGACGAATACTACTTGTTGGGGAAGGAATAACCTTCGACCGTCACGTGCAGTACCACGACGCGGGGATCCGAAGCCTCGGCGATAACACGGTAAGCCTCGTCGATCTCGACGACGGCAACGCCGCCGGCGGGAATCGTCACGGTCTCCCCCGCCCCCTCAAAGCGCTCGCGATCATCGATATCGCTGTAAGCGCGGGTGCAGGTGAGGCCTGCCTTGGGGGCAACCTCGACGGTCAGGTCGCCGTCGAGCGGAGCGAGCACGGCATGGTAGCGACGGTGACCGACCAGATCGGCGGTTGCGGCCTCGCGGGCATAGACCCACCAGTACACCAACGAGTCGCCGATGGAGTACGCCACATCGTGCTGCAGTTCAGAAACGCCGTCGAGCGCCTGTCCGGTACGCATCCACTTCTTGACGGACTTCATCTGAGCGTCGAAATCGGCGCGCGAGTTAAAGACATGCATGACTTATGCCTCCTTAATGGGTGCCAGTGCCTGAGCCAGATCGGCAGACGTCAGCGGTCGCAGGGACACCTCAAAGCTGAAGCTCTCAAAACGGGTGCGATAGGAATCGAGCACCTCGGAACCCCAAGAGTTCGAGCCAAGGCCGAGCAGTTGGTCGTTGATGTTGACCGTGACCGTATCGCCCTTGACAAGGTCGTAGACGTGCTTGGCGTTATCGATGGCCTCGCAGCTATAGGGCCATGCCGAGAACGAGAACGGGTTGGAAGCGGCGTCGCTCGGACGCGTCACGACCAGACCGTCACCGTGGCTAGAGCGCAGAGCAACCCAGCGGGTACCCTCGCGGTTGGCGCAGTCCTGAGGCATAACGTAGGGCGTGAACATATCGTCGACCGTGGTGCGGTAATGACCGACCGGGTTGGCGCGCAGCGAGTCCGGATAGTTCTCGCCCGGGCCGTGGCCATACCACTCGACGGCGCGATCGCAACCGGGGACCTCGAAGGAGATGCCGATGCGCGGGATGATGTCCGAATAGTCACCGTAGGGCTCGCCGGAAACCTTGAGGTCAACGCGTCCGCTCGGAAGCACGGTGTAGACAAGCTCGACGCGCATGCCGAACGCGCGGACGGGAGGAGCGATACGCTGGCTCACGGTAACGACGGCCGCATTGCCGTCCTGCTTCCAAGAAACCTTGCGGGTAGACGTCTGCATCACATCGATGAAGTTGTCCTTCCACAGTGAGTCATACTCCTGGGCGTGGTTATCGACGAGCGGATGCCAAAAACCAACCTGGGGACCGGAGGCCATGACGTCGCGGCCGGATGCCTTCCACTCGCTCACGGTACCGTTTACCTTGCTGAAGGTCAGCTCGCCGTTGAGGGAGCGAATGCGGATTTCCTGCTCGGTCTCCTCGACCGTAAGCTCAGGACGAGTGGGAGCCGCGATGGCTGGCGCCGGATGGTTTGCGATGGCAAACTGGCTTGCGCCCAGCTGGAACATCGGCTCGCACCAGACGTGAGCGGCCATGGTGTAGGCGCGCACAGTCAGTAGGGTCTCGCCTACCGCGACCTCGTGAATCACCAGCGGAAGCTGGACGGACTCGCCGGGGGCAACCGCACCGGGCATGAGCGTCTTGCGGCAAACCACGTCGCCGTCCACCAGGGTCTCCGCCGACAGGCAAACATCCTCGAGGGTGGTAAACCAACGCTTGTTGGTGACGGTCAGCTCGCCCGCCTCGGCATCGTAGGCCATGCGAACCGGGCAGATAACCTGACCATACTCAGTGAGGCCCGGGCTCGGCTGCTGCCAAGGGAACACCATGCCATCGATGCAGAAGTTGCTGTTGTTGGGGTAATCGCCGTTGTCGCCACCATACATATCGTAGGCAACACCGTCCTCGGTCACAGCAGCCAAACCGTGGTCGCACCATTCCCAGATAAACTGGCCTTGGATGCAATCCCAGCGATCGAAGACCTCCTGATACTCGGACAGGCCTCCGGGGCCGTTGCCCATGGAGTGACCGTACTCGCAGTTGATGCGCGGCTTGGGGAATGGATGCTCACCAAAGTCGTTCATCTGCGACACGCGGGAGTACATGGTGGAGATAACGTCGACGGTATCGGCGTTGCGATCCTCCTCGTAGTGGACCGGACGACCGTCGAGCTCGTGAGCCTTGGCGTACATCGCGCGGATGTTGCAGCCATAGCCGCTCTCGTTGCCCATCGACCACATAATGATGCAGGCGTGGTTGCGCTCCTGCATCACCAGGCGCTCGATGCGGTCGACGTAGGCCGGCTCCCATGCCGGATCGTCGGTGACCAGGGCGATATTGCCGATATTCTCGAAGCCATGGCTCTCCATATCGGTCTCGGCGACCAGCATGATACCGTATTCGTCGCACAGCTCGTAAAAGCGCGGGTCGTTGGCGTAGTGGGACGTGCGCACCGCGTTGATGTTGTGCTGCTTCATGAGCTCCAGGTCGCGGCGCATGCGATCGAGGCCCACGGCGCGGCCCTTGTGATCGTCGTGATCGTGGCGGTTGACGCCATGCATCTTAAAGTAAGTGCCGTTGAGGTAGATATGATTGCCCTCGACCGTCACCTCGGCAAGACCCTGGCGATGTGGGACGTACTCGCTGACCTGGTCACCGTCGTAGACCTCAAACGTAAGGTCATAGAGGAAGGGGTCCTCGGGATTCCAGAAGTGGGCATCGGTCACGCTGCACTCGGCATGGCCGTCGACGCACTCGCCCGTAGCCACCACGTTCTCGCCATCGCTGAGCGTAAACACGACGCGGGAAGCGCCCTCGGCCACCGTATCGAGCGTAATCAAAGCGGTATCGCCCTCGCGGTGCGTGCGGAACCTAAAGTCGACCAGGTGCGCGGCGGGACGCTGCATAAGGTACACATCGCGGAAGATGCCCGATGCCCACCACATGTCCTGGTCCTCGATATAGCTGCCATCGCTGTACTGCAGAACCTTGACCGCAAACAGGTTGTCGCCCTCGACAAGCGCGTCGGTCACGTCGAACTCGGCAGACAGGCGCGAACCCTTGGTCATGCCGATAAACTGACCGTTGACGTACAGCTCGCCATAGCTCTCGATGCCGTCAAAGCGAATGATCTCGCGAGCGCCGGCAGGCACGGCGGGAAGGTTGACGATGCGCTGGTACACGCCCGTGGGATCGTCAGAGGGAACGAACGGCTGATCCACCGGGAACGGGAAGCCCTCGTCGGTGTAGGCAAGGTTGCCATAGCCGTCTACCTGCCACAGGTGCGGAACCTCCACGTGATCCCACTCGGGCTCGTACGTGGAGAGCTCCTCGTTGGAGACGGCAGCGGGGCCCTCAAAGAGGCGGAACTGCCACGAGCCGGACAGCTGGACAAACCCGCGCGACAGCTCGCGGCTGTACGTTGCAGCGAGATCGGCGGTCTCGTAACCCGTAAAGTACGCATGGGGTGCCAGGCGGTTCCTGTGGGTGAGCGCTTGGTTTTCCCAATCGTTAATGGCGTCCATGGTGATGCTCCTTCGTCATCGTAGTGATTCTTGTGCAACCGGTTGTCCTTATCTTACGGGCGATGCAAAAAACTGTGCAACCGGTTGTCCGCTGAACGGTCGATTTGGCCGGGTTAACGGTGCAACCGGTTGTACAACCGCGACACTTATGTCACCCTGAGTATCGAAACTCAGCGCAAGACATCGTTCTTAAGCTCGTAGGCAACCCCCACGCCCGCTGATATCTCACCCATACGAGACGTATTCGATTGCGGCTTGGTTGCAAAACGACACCGGTCACCGGATATCATGAACGCTGTTCAGGCGCACTATAGTAAGCTGTATCCGCACCAGCCCGTATCAGCGACAACATCGACCGCATTTTCCAGGAGACGCCATGACCCAACCAGTTCGCACCGCACCTACGCTTGCCGAGGTTGCCGCAGCTGCCGGCGTGTCGCGCTCCACGGCATCGCGCGCTCTCAACGATTCGCCCCGCATTAGCGAGGAAACCAAAAAGCGCGTCCGCGCGGCGGCCAAGGAAGTCAATTTTGTCCCCAACGCTCGTGGCCGAGCGCTCGCTGTCGGGCGCACGGAAATCATCGCCGTACTCGTGACCGAGCCCCTGAGTGAACTCTTCAGCGACCCCACCTATAGCGAGTTTTTGAGCGGCATTACCGGGGAACTGTCGGAGTCGTCCTATCTGCCCGTTATCTTGCAGGCGTCTTCTACGCATGAGCGCAACCGCGCACGCGAGCACTTTGAGCGCCGCTCGTTCGACGCCGTGATCGACGTCTCCCCCTACAAGGGCAGCGAGCTGCTCGAGGTACTGCGCGAGCTGGGCGTACCCACCGTGTTGTGCGGCCAGCTCGAGGACCACCCCTATCGCGATGTGTTTTCGACGGTCTATTCAGACGACGAAGAGGGCGGACACTTTGCGGCACTCGCCATGAAGGAGCGCGGGCGCAAAGATATCGTCGCCGTGTTGGGACCGCAAGACAACCCCGCTGTTGTCGACCGCCTGCGCGGCTACCGCGCCGTCTTGGGCGAAGACCTCCCAGACGCAAACGTTATCTATACCGGCTGGAACAACGGAGACGGCTATCAGGCCATGCACCAGATCCTCGCGCGCGAGATCGCTTTCGATGGCGTGCTCTGCGGATCGGACCGTATCGCGGCTGGCGTCATCACCGCACTCAACGAGGCAGGCCTATCCGTTCCGGCGGACGTTTCTGTCGTCGGCTTCGACGATCACGAGATTGCGACGCGCTGCGTCCCCGCGCTCACGACCGTCCGCCAGCCCCTGCGCGAAGAAGGCCACATGGCCGCCAACATTGCGCTCGACATGATTAAGGGTGCCGAGCCAACCACCTCCGTGATGCACATGCAGCTGATCCAGAGAGACTCGCTATAAGAAACTGGGGCAGGCTTTTCGCCAGACAGTTGTTGCGGAAAGCCTGTCCCGTTTTGAGCGCTCGTTCTGGGGCACAGTTTCCGTTAGACAGCTCAACCGGAAACTGTGCCCCATTATTTTGCCGAATTCTGGGTCGCGCTTTCCGCGACGCCCGGTCATCCCAAGCCCTCTCAACCTCGGCGCATAAAAAACGAGGGAAGGCACGCGTCCTTCCCTCGTTACGGGCAATATGTAGCCGCTCGCCTACATCAGGCGCAGGCTGACGTCCTTGAGCTGGGCACCGCTAACGGCACTCGGGGCGCCCGACATAAGGTCAGAGCCGCTGGCCGTCTTGGGGAACGCCATGACGTCGCGGATGGAGTCGGAACCGGTAAGCAGCATGCACACGCGGTCCAGCCCCAGAGCGAAACCGCCCATCGGGGGCGCACCAAACTTGAGGGCCTCCATGAGGAAGCCGAACTGAGACTCGGCGCGCTCCTCGGTAAAGCCCAGGAGCTTGAGCATGGACATCTGCATCTCGGCGTTGTGGATACGCATACCGCCACCGCCGGCCTCAAAGCCGTCCATGACAAAGTCGTAGGTGCACGAACCGGCTGCCAGGGGATCGGCCTCGATCTTGGCGATGTCGGTCTCGGTCGGCAGGGTAAAGGGCTGGTGCTCGGCAGCATAGGCCTTGCGATCCTCGTCCCAATGGAACAGCGGGAAGTTGACGACCCACAGGAAGTCGTGACCCTCGCGCTTGATCTCAAGCGCATTGGCCATGTGCGAACGCATACCGCCCAGGATCTCATCAGAGAGCAGGCGCGGGCCGGCGGCGAACATCACAAGGTCGCCGGGCTCGACGTCCATGCGCTCGCGCAGAGCGGCCATCTCCTCGTCCGAGAAGAACTTGACGATGGGGCTGTTGATGGAGCCGTCCTCGCGGAAGGCGATCCATGCCAGGCCCTTGGCGCCAAACGTGGAGGCCACGCCGGCGAGCTTATCGATCTTGGCACGTGCCCAGGCACCGGCGCCCTTAGCGTTGATGGCCTTGACGACAGAGCCCTCCTCATTTGCGGCGGTCGCAAAGACCTTGAACTTGGAGTTGGCAAAGATGTCGGTCAGGTCGACCAGGTGCATGCCATAGCGGGTATCGGGCTTGTCGGAGCCATAGGTGTCCATGGCCTCCCAGTAGTCCATGCGACGCAGCGGCGTGGGCATCTCGACGCCCATGCGACCGAAGGCATCGGCAAGAACCTCTTCGAGCGCGCTCATGACATCGTTCTGGTCCACGAAGGACATCTCGATATCGACCTGGGTGAACTCGGGCTGACGGTCGGCACGCAGGTCCTCGTCGCGGAAGCACTTGGCAACCTGGTAGTAGCGCTCGACGCCACCGACCATGAGCAGCTGCTTCAGAAGCTGCGGGGACTGCGGCAGGGCGTAGAAGTTGCCCGGCTGGATGCGGCTGGGAACGATGAAGTCGCGGGCGCCCTCGGGCGTGGACTTGAACAGGGAGGGCGTCTCGACCTCCATGAACTCACGGTTGTGCAGTGCCTCGCGAATGGCAAAGGTAAAGTCGGAGCGCAGCTTGAGGTTGGCCATCATCTCGGGACGGCGGAGGTCCAGATAGCGATAGCGCAGGCGGGTGTCCTCGCTGGTCTCGATGCCGTCCTCGATCTGGAACGGCGGGGTGACGGACGTGTTGAGAACCTCGGCGTGGTCGGTCAGGACCTCGATCTCGCCGGTCGCGAGCTTGGTGTTGGTGGTCTCCTCGCCACGGGAGCGCACGACGCCGTGGATCTTGATGGGCCACTCGGGACGCATGGTCTCGGCGATCTTAAAGGCGTCGCCGTCGGAGTGCTCGGGGTCGAAGGTGAGCTGCGTGATGCCCTCGCGGTCGCGAAGATCGCAGAAGATAAGGCCGCCGTGGTCGCGGCGACGGCTCACCCAACCGGTGAGGGTGACCTCTTCGCCCACGTTCTCGCGGCGAAGCTCGCCGCAGGTACGGGTGTGCATGGAATGCTCGTCGATGGGACGGGTCTGGCTCATACCAGTGATCCTCCTTTATGGATCTGTGCCGCCCCGTGTCGTTCCGGGCGGCGTCGTACAGATTTGCCCAGCCTGCGTAAACCGCGCAGCCAGACATGGCGTTCTATCTTATCGCACCTGTGTCGATGTGCCGCGGAAAAGTAGCTCCTGCCCAAAGACTTGACGGAGACGAAACAATTGACGCACCGCGGCACCCGCCCGCGCTCGTCACGTGCGACAATATGCCCCAATAAAACAGCACTTGGAAAGGCCCGTCATGACTGCACGCCTCATTGTTATGGATATCGACTCCACGCTCATCAACCAGGAAGTCATCGACCTGTTGGGCGAGGAAGCCGGCGTGGGCGAGCAGGTAGCACAGATCACCGAACGCGCCATGCGCGGCGAGCTTGACTTTAAGCAGGCGCTCGAGGAGCGCGTGGGGCTGCTTGCCGGCTTGGATGAGAGCGTGTTCGAGCGCACCTTTGAGCGCGTGACGTTTACTCCCGGCGCGCTGGAGCTTGTGCGCTCGGCGCACAGCAAGGGCTGGAAGGTCGGCGTGGTGAGCGGCGGCTTCCACGAGGTCGCCGACAAGATCGTGGCCGCCGCGGGCATCGATTTTTGCCTGGCCAACCGTCTGGAAGTCGTGGACGGCAAGCTCACCGGCAAGCTGGCGGCAGACATTGTGACCAAGGAGTCCAAGCTCATCCAGCTGCTGGATTGGGCGGTTGAGTGCGGTGTCGACATGGCCCACACCGTCGCGATCGGTGACGGCGCCAACGACATCCCCATGATTCAGGCCGCGGGCACGGGCATCGCGTTTTGCGCCAAGCCCAAGACGCGCGAAGCCGCCCCGTTTGCCATCGATGAGCGCAACCTGATGCTCGCCATGGACATCATCCTGCGCGACTAGTCGATCCTTCTAACAAGAGAATCAGTCTGTCCTATAGTTTCCGAACAATTTTGTCTTAGTGTTCGGAAACATACCCTTTGAGTGCTAGACTTTGCGCCGTCGAAGGGAACATATATGGATAAGCGAGATCTTGAGCAATTGCTGAGCGATGTTGCCGACGGAGTAGTCACCCCGGCAGTCGCCCTCACGCGCCTCCAGACGGCGCCAACCGCCGATCTGGGTTTTGCGCAGCTCGATCTTTCGCGCGGGGTGCGCCAGGGAGCCGGCGAGGTTGTCTACGGCGCCGGTAAAACCGCCGAGCAGATTGCCGCCATTATCAAAGCATTACTCAATGCCGGCCAGGTGCGCATCCTGGTCACGCGCCTGGACGCCGAAAAGGCAGCCCGCGCCTCGAAGCTCCTCGGCAACGGCATCGACCTGGGATATGTCCCAGACGCACAGCTCGCCCTCGTGGGCGGCAAGCCCTCCCCTACCGGCAACGGACGCATCGTTGTCGCCTGCGCCGGTACGAGCGACCTGCCCGTCGCCGAGGAAGCCGCGTTGACGGCCGAATTCTATGGCAACGAGGTCGACCGCCTCTACGACGTAGGTGTCGCAGGCCTGCACCGCCTGCTCGCGCATGCCGAGGAACTTGCCCAGGCGCAGGTGGTCATCGCCATCGCCGGCATGGAGGGCGCCCTGGCGAGCGTTATCGGCGGTCTGGTGAGCTGTCCGGTCATCGCCGTTCCCACCAGCGTGGGCTACGGCGCAAATTTTGGAGGCGTAGCCGCGCTGCTCGCCATGCTCAACTCCTGCGCCAGCGGCGTATCGGTCGTCAATATCGATAACGGCTTTGGTGCCGCCTACCAGGCAAGTCTTATCAATCATCTGAGCGCCGGCACATCCTGCGCCCGTTAAGGAGCATTCCATGTCCAACCATCAGCACACGCTTATCATCGACGGCACTTCGGGCATCAGCGGCGATATGACCGTCGCGGCCCTGCTCGACCTGGGCGCCAGCGAGGAGCACCTGCGCGAACAGCTCGCCACGCTGCCGGTCGACGGCTTTTCGATCGCTGTAACGCGCGTAAACAAGCATGGCATCGACGCCTGCGACTTTGACGTTCAGTTGGCAGAGGGGCTCGAGAACCACGACCACGACATGGCCTGGCTCTACGGCAACGAAGCAGCTGCCGAGCACGCACATGAGCACGAACACCATCATCATGACCATGACGAGCACGAACACGAGCACACGCATGAGCATGAGGCCCACGGCCATGGCCACGAGGGCCATCATCACGCCCACCACCATCACCACCGCTCTTTGGCGGACGTCACCGCCATCATCGACGGTTCACAGCTAAGCGATGGCGCCAAGCGTCGCGCCCTCGCCATTTTTTCCGCACTCGCCGCTGCCGAGGCAAAGGCTCACGGCAAAACGCCCGACACCGTCATGTTCCACGAGGTGGGCGCCGTCGACTCCATCGTCGACGTCTGCTCTGTCGCCATCTGCCTCGACGACCTGGGTATTGAGGACATCGTAGTCGAGTCGCTCTCCGAGGGCCACGGCACCATCCGCTGCGCCCACGGCCTCATGCCCATTCCCGTCCCCGCTGTCGTCAACCTGTGTCAGGCGGGCAATATCGCCCTCACGCCTGCACCGGTCGCCGGCGAGCTCGTGACGCCCACGGGCGCCGCCATCGTCGCCGCGCTGCGCACGTCCGAGCACCTGCCGGCCCGCTACCGCATCGAGGCCGTCGGCTACGGCGCCGGTAAGCGCCCCTACGAGGGTTGCTCCGGTACGCTCCGCTGCCTGCTCGTTGACGCGGACGCATAACCATGGATGCCCGCAAGGCAAAAAGCCGTGCCGCCATCGTTGCGGCGTTTTCCGAGCTCCTTCGCGAGGAGGACTACGGCAAGATCACCGTCGGCGACATCATTGCTCGCGCCCATGTGGGTCGGGCCACGTTCTACGGCCTCTTCAAGAGCAAAGATGACCTGCTCGCTGAGCTCGTGCGCGACATCTGCACCCATGCCCTCGACGATGACGGTACGCCCCTCGATGACCCGCTCGTACAGGTCGAGCATATCCTCAACAACCTCTGGGAGCGCCGCCAGGGCGTTCGAGCCCTCGTAGCCGGCGCCGGCTCACGCGTCTTCGCCGACTGCCTCCGCAAGACCATCATGTCGCGCGCAGCCGAAACCGTCCCTACCGACCCAAACGGCCCCGCCGCCACCATGGACCGAAGCTTCCTACTACACCACATAGCCTCAAGCTTCGTAGGAATGGTCCAATGGTGGGCCTGGCACAACTTCCAAGCCCCAAAAGAGGACGTAGCCAAAGACTACCTCTCAGCCATAAAACCCCTCTTCAACTAAGTAAGAACCTCATCCCAAAGCATCGCCCCAACCCAGGCCGCCACGCATCCCAAAGCGTCACTCGCACTTCAACGCCCCTACCAGCAACAAGCCCCTCCCATCCAAATTCAGATATATATGTCGGGTTGCTTGTTCCAACGCGACTAAGATCCCGCAGCTGTCCGCATGGGGTAACTTCCCAGCGCATTCCGCAGGACGAAAGAACCCCCGCCGCACGAAGTGCGCAGCGGGGGTTCTTTCATGTCCGAGGACGCGCTGGGAAGTTACCCCATGCGGACAGCGGACAACTATGTAGCCTTGGACTAGAACATGCCCAAGAAACCGTGCACAAACAGTGCAGCCAGAACGGCACCGACAAACGGAGCGATGCCAGGAACGAGCAGGCCGTACTTCCAGTTGTTGTCAGCCTTGTTCTTGATCGGCAGCACCTGATAGGCCATGCGAGGACCAAGGTCACGAGCCTGGTTCATGGCGAAGCCGGTGATGCCGCCCATGCCCATGCCAACGGCCCAAACGATCAGGCCGACGCAGATGGCGAGCATCAGAACGTTCTCGCCGGCGCGGCTAGCGGCAGCGAGGATGGCGCTGATGAACACAAAGGTGCAGATAGCCTCGCAGAAGAAGTTACGGGCGTAGTTCGTACCCTCGGTGGTGGGGTTGGTCGAGAAGATGTTGCGCTGGGCAATGGGGTCGACGACGCCATCGGAAGCCTTGAACTCATCGGCATACATCAACCACGCGATCACGGCGCCCGCAAAGCCGCCGAGCATATCGGCAATCATGAAGGGAATGCAGCTGCTCCACGGCACCAGGCCTACGATGCACTGGGCAAGCACCATGGCGGGGTTCATGCACACGGCGCCGCCAAAGATAAACAGAGCGACCGAGATGCCAAAAGACCAGGTGGTGATGGCAAACATGTGGCCGGAGCCCTGATACTTGGTGCCCTTAAGCACGGTATCGCAGTGTACGCCCACGCCAAAGATGATCATGAGGGCCGTTGCGCCGAATTCGCAGAGGAGTTTGGTAAGCATAAAACCTTATCTTTCTTGTCGGTTATAAACGATTCGTTTGGGCCGTGCACTAGTGCTGCGCGACGACAACGCCCAGGCCATCGGGAATGACGGCAACCTTGGCATCGGCACCCTTCATCTCAAAGGCGAGCTTGAGCGCCTCCTCGATAGTGTTGACCGGCGTCATGTGCATATCCTTGAGCATCTGGTGATCGCACAGGTCGGTGACCATAATCACAGGGTGATGCGCCAGGATGCGGGCGAAAATCTGGCTCGTCCACTGGTCGGGCAGGGTCTCGTCCTTAGGACGGTCGATGCAGGCGCGCTCAAACTCCGCCGGATCGTTGTCGGCGATGTTGTGATAGAAGCCTTCGCCACCGTGACCGTCGGCGCAACCGGCGACATCAATAATCACGCCGCCCTCGGGAAGCGTGGCCTCGGCAGAGCACATGCCCTTCACGGCCTGGTAGATGTTCTGGTCGAGCGGGTAGCCGCCGTTGGTGGTGATGGCAATCTCGCACTCAACGGGCTCAACGCCGGCAAGGCTCTTCACGAACTCGCAGCCAGCCTCGTGCGCCTTGTGGATATCGCCGGCAAAGGAGCCGATGACCTCGTGCTTGCCGTTGAGCACCACGTTAAGCACAAAGGCAAGGTGAGCCATCTCGGCAGCGGCAAACATGTCCTCGCTCACGTGGTTGTGGCACAGGTTGCCGGCACGCGAATGGGAATCGTTCACAAACTGACCGTTATGGTTGTACATGATGGTCTTATAGCTGGCAATGCCGGGCAGCACGGACTTGCGGCTGCCAGAGAAGCCAGCAAAGAAGTGCGGCTCAATAAAGCCCTCGGCAAGCAGCAGATCGCAATCGGCCGCAATCTTGTTGATGATGCACTCGCCGCCAGAAGGCAGGGTGCCGATCTTTTTCATCATGCTGTCGTCAGTCGCGACGTGCATAACGATTTCCTCGTTGGCAACGATCTCCTCGCCGTACTTGTTGACGAGCTCCTCGTGCGTCGACGGACGGTGCATACCCGTAGCAACCAAAATACGCACGCGAGCCTCGGGCGCAGCGGAATGGATGTGATGCAGCAGAATAGGCATCGTCACACGCGAGGGAACGGGGCGCGTATGGTCGGAGCTAATGATGACGATATCCTTCTTGCCAGCACAAAGTTCCTCGAGCGAAGGCGAGCCATAAGGGTTGGCAAGCGACTCCTCTACCAGCTCTTCCTGCGATTTCGTGGTCTTAAACTCGTTTTGATGACCCTCCATCACACCCGCGAAGTTCTTATCCTCGAGCTCCAGATGCAACGTCTTGTGGTCAAACGGCAGTTCACATTCAAACAATGACGAGCGCCCTCTTCCTTTCAACTGACACACTAGATAAACCGTTGGAAGGATACGCCGCTCACCGAAAAACGCCACCGTCCACCGAGTCGTTAACACAACGTTCATATTTGACCCACAACAAAACGGCCGCGATCCCAAACGGGACCGCGGCCGCAACAGTCATAAGGCGAGAAGCGCCAAATGCGCCACCGAGATAAACCCCATCCAAAACGCGCGAAGCGCACTTTATTTTCATCAGCTTTAATCCCTGAAGACCGAGGACGAAGGGACCCGATGGGTTTCCCTCTGAATGCATTCCGCAGCACGAAGCCCTTTCCAAACGCGCGAAGCGCGCCTTTATTTCCCCAGCAAGTAATCCACCGAAGACCGGACATCGTAGGGGCCGCCGTTTGTTTTCTTTCCGGCGCATTCCGCAGGACGCAAGAAGCCCTCGCCGCACGAAGTGCGCAGCGAGGGCTTCTTGCATGTCCGAGGACGCGCCGGAAAGAAAACAAACGGCGGCCCCGGACAACGACTACAGGGCTATCGATTACCCCGTGTTCTGCAAACCTGCCGAGACGCCGGTCACAGTCGAAAGAATCAGGCTCATGTACTCGGCCTTCTTCTCCTCGGCCATCTCGTCCTGGTTCATACGCACCTCGCGAAGGGCGCGGACCTGGGCGATGGACAGGGCGTCGACGTAGGGGTTGCGCACGCGGACAGCGCAGCCGAGCACGCGGCGGCGCTGCAGCGGCCACTCGTCACCGACGATAGCAAGGACCCACTTACGCGTGAGCTGCATCTCGGTGAAGACCTTCTCGGACAGATCCTGGCGATCGCCCAGGTGCAGATACATCTTGGCGATGCGCTGGTCGGTCTTGGCGATCGACATCTCAATGTTGTCGATAAAGGTGCGGAAGAACGGCCACTCCTGGTAGGCAGCCTTGAGCTGGTCAAGGTCGCCCAACTGCTCGCAGGCGGTGCCCAGGCCGTACCAAGCGGCCAGGTTAATGCGCGCCTGGCTCCAGCTGAAGATCCACGGAATGGTACGCAGGTCGTCGAGCGACTTGGCGCCCAAGCCACGCTTGGCGGGACGCGAGCCGATCGGCAGCAGACCGACCTCGGTCAGCGGCGTCACGGTCGAGAACCACGGCGTAAAGTCCTCGGTGTTCAGCAGGTCCAGATAGCGCTCGTGGCTTGCGGCGTTGAGCTTCTCGGCCATATCCCAGAACTTCTGCGTGGTCTCGGTGTTGGTCTTCTCGACACTCGGGGCCGACTGCAAAAGCGTTGCGGCGGCAACGGACTCAACATGGCGCTGAGCCAGCGTGCGGTTGCCGTAACGGGCAAAGATGACCTCGCCCTGCTCGGTGAGCTTAAAGAAGCAGTTGACCGAACCCTTGGGCTGAGCCAGCACGGCCTTGTTGGCCGGGCCGCCACCACGGCCCACGGCACCGCCGCGACCGTGCATGAGCACCAGGTCGATATCGTTCTTCTCTGCCCACTTGGCGATGCGCTCCTGCGCGGAGTGCAGCGCGAGCATGGCCGTGGTAGGACCGGCATCCTTGGAGGAGTCGGAATAGCCCAGCATGACCTCCATGCGGCGGTTGGTCTGGGCAAGGCGCTTCTGCACCACGGGGAGCGTAAGCATCTGGTCGAGCACGTCGACGCAGCCCTCGAGGTCCTCGAGCTGCTCGAACAGCGGAATCACGTCGAGCTCGGGGACATCCTCCTCGTGCGCAAAGGACAGATGGGCAAGCTCAAAGACGTCGGCCACATGCTGGGCGCTCTTGGTAAACGAGATGATGTAGCGGTGCGCCATCTTCTTGCCGTAGCGCTTTTGGATGGAGCCGATAGCACGGAAGGTATCGATGACTTCGCGCGTCATGGGCTGCAGGTCGCCATGGATACCGTTCTCGTGGATATCCTTGAGGGCGCGGGCATGCACCACGGAGTGCTGACGGAACTCCATCTCGACCATATGGAAGCCGAAGGACTCGACTTGCCAGATGATGGTCTGGACCGGGCCGTAGGCGGCACGGACGGCACCGCAGGCGGCCAGCGAACGCTGGACGACGCGCAGGTCATCCAGGAACTCGTCGGCGCTGTGGTACATGGTGTCGGTGATACGGCGCACGGTGGCGTTCAGACGGTCGGCCATGACGAGCATGACGGCGCGATGCGGCTCGTGCTCGGAGATCAGCTCGGCGCGGGCCGTGTACCGAGGGCTCATCTCGACCTGATGGTTCCACAGGTTAATGAGCTCGGCCGACGGCTTGCTGTAGGTGGCCTCGAGCGTGAGGTTGCGGCCGATGTGGCGGCACTTGTCCTCGAGCTTGAGCACCATGTGCGTAAAGTACTTGGCGGCGACCTCACGGCTCACCTTGGCGGTGACGTTGGGGTTACCGTCGCGGTCGGAACCGATCCAGCTGCCGGGATGGAAGAACGCCGGGCACAGCGGCGGCACAGTACCGGCCTTGTCGCCCAGCACCCAATCGTCAAAACGACGATAGATAACGGGGATAACGTCGAACAGCGTGTTATCGAAGATGTCGATGATGGTATCGGCTTCCTCGACCGGCGTGGGCTTCTTGAGCGCGATGGGGCTCGTACGCACCAGGGCGTCGATCTCCTGCAGCATATGGCGCTCGTTCTCCACCAGGTCGGAGCCGCCCAGACGCGGACGCTCCTCCAGCAGGTTGGAGATACGGCGGATCTTGCCCTCGACGGCCTTACGACGGGCCTCGGTGGGATGTGCGGTAAAGACAGGGTGGAACTCGAGCTTGTCGAGCAGCTCGTTGGCACCCTCGACACCCAGCTCGTTCACCAGCTGGTGATAGGCAACGGTAAGCTCGTTGGCAGGATCGACCTCGGTATCGGTCGACGCACCGGCCTCGCGCTCGCGCAGCTGCGCCACACGGTAGTTCTCCTCCGACAGGTTTGCCAGATGGAAAAAGCTCGTAAAGGCGCGGACAATGACCTGCTGCTTATCGAGCGGCAGGCTGTCGATCAAATCGACGACCTCACGAAATGCCACGGCAGTGGGCTCGTCGGCGGTGGGCACGCCCTGCTCGTCGACGGCTTCGTCGGCAGCGCAGGTACCGGGGTTGCCGGCATTGACCACAATCTCGGCTGTCAAAATCTTGTCGAACAGGTCCGCGATCTCGGGATCATACTCGCTAAGCACACGGCGCTCCAGGCGCAAGAACAGCGCCAGATTGTCGCGCAGCTCCTCGGGGATCTCGATCTCGGCGAGACGCTCCCTGGACTCGGCATTCGAGCCGATTCGGTTAACGAGGCGGTTGACCACGGCAGCGACGCGCGCCGCGGCTTCGGGTACAGACTGGTTGCTTAGGTTCTCAGCCACGTTTCCTCCCATTCCTCCTTCTATGCACGTAACATGCGGTATTCATTATAGGCGCTTGAGAAATACTTTCGACACTGATTGCGCTTTACCACACAAAAGTATTTTCTGCATTGCAAAGGTTTTGCCCTAAATGGTCGTATTTCTCGGTGGGCGGCATACGTAAACGGGGGCATTCCGCATAAAAGCGAAACACCCCCGTAACAATCGCTCTCCATGAGCAGGGCACGTTAGCAGGCCCGAAGCTCAAAAAGATGCGCTACAGGCGCTCGCGAACCGCCTCGACCACGTTGGCCAGATCGACGAGGACCTCGTCATGGCTCTCCATGTCGCGCACCTTGACCTTGCCGGCGGCAAGCTCGTCGCCACCCAAGACCAAAATGAGCTTGGCGCCCACCTTGTCGGCCTGCTTAAACTGGGCCTTGAGCGAACGGCCCTGATAGTCTGCCTCGGTCACGATACCTGCGGCGCGAAGCTGCTGCGTAATGGCAAAGACGTTCTGACGCAGCTCCTTGCCGGCGTTGGCGACGTAGACGCACGGGACCTCCTCGGCACCCAGGTCGCTGCCAAAGGCCTGCAAGGCCAGCAGGGCGCGCTCAAAACCGACAGCGAAGCCGACGCCTGCCGTGGGCTTGCCACCCTCGAGCTCGACCAAGCCGTCATAGCGACCGCCGCCACCGATGGAGCCGACACCGGCGCCGGGAGCCTCGACCTCAAAGACAGTACGGGTGTAGTAGTCCAGGCCACGCACCAAGGTGGGATCCTCGACATACTCGATACCCGCCGCATCCAAATAGCGCTTGACCTGCTCGTAGTGCTCGCGGCACTCGTCGCACAGGTTGTCGCCCATCAGCGGGGCGTCGGCCATGATCTCGCGGCAATGGTCGTTCTTGCAGTCGAAGGCGCGCAGCGGGTTGAGCTCGGCGCGCTCGCGGCACTCATCGCACATCTCGTCGGCGTGATCGAGGATAAACTGCTTGACCTGCTCGCGGTATGCCGGACGGCACTGCGCATCGCCCATTGAGTTAATAAGCAGACGAAGCTTGGAAAGATCGAAGCCCAGGCGCTTGTAGAACTCCATGAGCATGATGATGCACTCGGCGTCTGCCGCCGGATCGGGAGCGCCGAGCCACTCGATGCCCACCTGGTGGAACTGGCGCAGACGACCCTTCTGGGGACGCTCGCCACGGAACATGGCCTCGGCGTAGTAGGCCTTAAACGGCGTGGAGCCCTGGGGCACCAGGTTGTTCTCCACGACGGCGCGCACCACACCGGCCGTGCCCTCGGGGCGAAGCGCCAAGCGCTGCTTGGGCTTGAGCTTGGTATCGGTACCCTCGGTAAAGACGCGCTCCAGGTTGGCGCCGCTAAACACGCGGAACATTTCCTTGCGCACGACGTCGGTCGACTGGCCGATACCGTGGACAAACACGTCCACCTGCTCGATCGCGGGCGTCTCGATGGGCTTAAAACCAAACGGCTCGAACACGCCGGCCGCAATCTGCTGCATCTTTTGCCAGGCGCGCATCTCGGCGCCGATAAGGTCGCGGGTTCCCTCCGCCTTCTGTGCCTGCATGGGCAAACACCTTTCTTTTGTATCGCGTCATAGTTAGTGGACATTATACGGCACAAAAGCAAAACGCGGCGGCGCGTCTGACCGAACGAGGGTATGGGGACTCGTTCGGCCAGACGCACCGCCGCGTTTTGTGATCCGTTTTCCTCCGTCCCCTTCGGATTACGTGATCTGTTGGGGACGGAGGAAAACGGATCATTTCGTAGGCCCGTGGCCGCCTTGGAAACCGAATGATGGTACGAGCATCCATTCGGCTTCCAGGGCAGCCACGGACAGAACGGGGCGAACAGCAAAGAGCGACGGACGTCTACTCCCCCGCCACGCTCGCGCGCAGCTTGGCGGCGATGGGCTCGGATGCCAGCAGGAACACGAGCATGACCACGGAGCACGCCAGGCACACAATCCAGGTGCTCGCAAAGGAGCCCGTGGCATCGAACAGCACGCCCGAGACGATGGCGCCCACGGTGCCCAAGATTGCCTTGAAAGACAAGGGCATAGGCCTTATGGCCATG
The DNA here is from genome assembly GCA_937923795.1 of uncultured Collinsella sp. Lineage (GTDB taxonomy): Bacteria > Actinomycetota > Coriobacteriia > Coriobacteriales > Coriobacteriaceae > Collinsella. The sequence continues at coordinate 22,744 of CALDWI010000044.1, read as the reverse complement.
CCCGCAGGCTTGAAAGGCAAGGTTGGGTGCTACCGGTGGTCGGCGATATAGCCCAAAGCGACGGCGGTATAAGCCGCAGCACCGAGCGGCAGCTCGGCATCGTTAAAACGTGCCTTGGGATGGTGCTGGGCAAAGTGTTCGTCCGTGTCGGTTACGGCCGCGCCCACGGTAAAGTACGCACTCGGAATCTCGCTCGAGATAAGCGCGAAGTCCTCACTCGCCATGGCATGGAAAAGCGGCAAGAAAGCCGCCTTGGGCAGCACTGCGCCCACGTAGCCAAGCGACGCCTGAGTCATATCGCTGTCGAGTACAAGCGGCGGAACATCCGAAAGCGTCTCGATGGTCGCCGGCGTACGATATGTTGTGGCAACGCCGTTAACGACCTCCGCGATGCGGGTCTTGAGGTGCTCCATGAGCTCGACGTCGAAGCCGCGCAGCGTGCCTTCGAGCACGCAGGTATCCGGGATGACGTTGGCCGCTTGGCCACCGGCAAACTTACCCACGGTCAGTGCGACCTCCTTGGCGGCCGGCACCTCGCGAGCGATGAGCTCCTGAAGCGCCAGGTGCACATGGACGCCGGTCGTGATGGGGTCGATGCAGATCTCGGGGCTCGAGCCATGGCCGCCCTTGCCCTGCAGCGTGATGCGGAAACCATACACGCCCGAAAGCGCCGGGCTCCCATAGAGCACCAGGCCGAGCGGCGATTGGCTGTTAACGTGCATGGCAAAGGCCGCCTGAGGGCGCGGGTTCTGCAGCAGACCGTCGGCGATGGCGGCGCGGGCACCCTCAAAGGTTTCCTCGCCCGGCTGGAACAGCAACTTAACCGTAGCGTTGGCATCAACAAGCTCTGCCTCACGCGCTTTGAGCATACGAGCCGCACCAAGCAGCGCCGTCGCGTGCATATCGTGACCGCAAGCGTGCATGCAGCCGTTGGTGGATGCAAAGGGCTCGCCGGATTCCTCGGCAACGGGCAGGGCGTCCATGTCGCCACGAAGCATGATGACCGTACCGGCCTGCTCATTCGTGCAGATGCCATTGCCTTGGGCCGCGGCGGCACCGGCGCCGACAAGGCCCACAACGCAGGAACCATCGACGAGCGTAGCAAATGGGATGTCCATCTCGGTCAGGCGCGCTTGGATATACGTAGAGGTCTGCGGGAGGCTATTACCCAGCTCGGGCATCTGATGTAAATCGTGTCGCCACGCAGCGAGCTCATCTGCAAAAGCCTGAGCTTCTGCAACAAGACCGTCACCGATAGCGGTCTGCGCCGCCGCGGTGGCCTTGGGCGCTGATTGCGGTTGAAGATCGGACAGTGCTGGTGCCATAGATGCCCTCCAGTAACGTTTTTGCAGCAAGCACTTTGATAGCGTAAAGTGCAAGGTACTACTTTAAGGGCGACGCATAAAAAATGCCGCCCCGGGAGGCGGCGCAACAAATTGTTTACAATTGCGGACGCGGCTTTCGACGCAAAAAATCGAAATGCGTCTCGCTCAAGATAATCGAAAGAAAGATGAGCGCGAAGCCGGCGAGCAGGCGCGAGGTGAGCGCCTCCCCCATCAGCAGCACCGAGAACAGCACACCCGAAGGCGACTCCATCGAAAGGAGCAGCGAGCCCGTTGAGGCCGGGACATGCGCCAGGCCGACGTTTTGGATGAGCAGAGCCACACACGTACAGCCCACCGATAGAAACGCCATCACACCGATAAAGCTCGGCGTCCACACGAACGCGGGCGCTTGGGTCTCGAATAGCAGCGACGTTGCCAAGCTCAAGACGCCATTGCCCACAAACATCCAAAATGTGATGACGTTGATGTCCATCTTGCGACCGTATTTGGCCGTCACCGCCATCTGGATGGCAAAGAAGACCGCACCGCCCAGTGTGATGACATCGCCGACATTGAACTCGACGCTATCGAGCGCCACCAGACCAATGCCCGCCAGGCACAGCAACGCGGCGCCCAAGTTGTAACGGGTAAGCTTTTCGCCGCTTAGGACGTAGCTCGCAAACGGCACGAGGATGCAATAGGTACCCGTCAAAAATGCACTCTTGCCCGCCGTGGTCTGTGCCAGGCCAATCGTCTGCAAACCGTACGCGCCCCACATAAGTGCGCCCATACCAAGTCCGACGATAAGGTTGCGGGCATTAAAGTGCGCGATGATGCGTTTGTGGAAGATGGCAAACATAACCAGCGAAGCCGGAAGAAAACGAATATAGAGCAGTTCGAACACCGGAATGGTGTCGAGCGCATCTTTCATGGTGGTAAAGGAATAGCCCCAGATGACCGCCACCGATAGCAGCAAGACCTTCCAGAAGAACGGGGAACGCGCGCCGGCGCCGCGGGAGGTGCCGCCGGCGCCCAGGTCCTCCCGTGCGACAGGGCTATCGGGCATGTTTTCGATTTCGTTGGCAGCGTATTGGGCCATGGAACATCCTCGCACTCAATCTGGGCGTGGTGTCCGCACGCGTATGGCTGCGTGCCGCCTCATGGTCAAATAAAAACGGGGCGCACCGGACCCCCGGTACGCCCCGCTACTGTAACAACAACCAAGCAGCCCACGCAATTCACTACGCTAAAGCATCGGGTTGGAAGACCTCGATGTTCCGACGGCGTTTACATGGCTGAACTAGATCAACTTAGTTGCCTCCAGCTTTTCGATGATCCAGTCGTTGGCTTTGATGACCGGGCGGCGGAAGACGACGCCCAGGGCCAGCGACGGAATCAGATAGCTCGCCAGAATGCCCAGCTCAACCCAGTACTCCATATGGTAGGCGCCAGCCATGGCGGCATGCATGGCGTTAATGCCATGGGTAAACGGCAGGAACGGATAGATCGCCTGGAACACAGGGCCGGTCATCTCGATGGGGAACGTACCGCCCGAACCGCCGACCTGCATGACCAGCAGCACAACGGCCAAAGCCTTGCCGATATCGCCAAACGAAACCGTAAGCGTGTAGACGATATTGGAGAACACGAGACTCGCGACCCAGCCCGCCAGCACAAACTGCAGCGGGTTGTCGCACTGAATGCCAAAGAACAGGATGTCGCCCGCGCACACGAGCGTTGCCTGCAGCAGGGCCAGACCGCCAAAGAACAGGTAGCGGCCCAGGTAGATCTCGTGCAAGCGCACGGGGATTAACTCATTGATGAGTTCGTCGTCAACCGACACCTTCATCATGGCCGCCAGCACGATCGAGCCGACCCAGAGCGACAGAATCGTGTAGAACGGCGCCATGGCCGAGCCGTAGTTGCGGATCGGATAGACCGGCTTGCGATCGAGCGCGACGGGACCGGAAAGCGACACGGCCAAACCCTCGGGATCATTGCCAATCATCGTCTTGATCGTGGCCAGATCGTCCGACATAAGGGCGCCGTCGAGCTCGTCCTTAAAGGCACTGATCTTATCGGACGCTTCACCCAGCTGATCGGAAGCCTTGTTGACCAGCTTTGCAGCCTTGGAGAGGCCCTTTGCCAGCGAACCGGATGCGTCGGTCAGGCCGTCTACGGCGCTATCCAGATCGCCCGAGATGCCATCCAGCGAGTCCAGGATGCCTGAAACCGTCTTCTTGAGCTCCTTTGCCTTGACCGAGAACGTGGAGTCGTAGTCGGACTTGGCGCCCGAAATGCCCGCCTTGGCATCGGCGATGGCCTGGTCGACTTCGGCACGCGTGCTGTTGACCTCTGCCATGCTGTCAGAAAGGGACTTAGCAGTTGCCGTCAGGTCCTTGGCGCTGTTGCGATACTCCACCGCGATCCTGTTCAGCGATGTTGCCACAGACTTGAGGCTCTCCTGGAGCTTTTCGTCACTGACCTGCTCGGCAAAGCCGCGGAGCTGGTCGGCCGTGGCGTCGATATCGTCGGCACGTGTATTGAGCGCCGCCGCGGCATCGTTGAGCTGAGACACCGTAAGGTCAACATGCTGATTCGCGGCATCGAATGCCTTCGCAAGCTCGGCGGACACGTTGTCGAACGAGCCAGCGCTTCCGTCAATCGCGGCGTTGATGGCGTCGTTGGCGGCCTTCAGCGCTTCTTTGGAATCGCTCATGCCGCTCTTGGCATGCTCCATCAACCGCTTGGTCGACTCATCGACCGTACCCGTCTGCTGGAGCATACCGCTCGCCGACGTCAACGAATCGGACGTAGAGCTCAAAATGCCCGCCAGCGACGAAGCATTAGCCTGAACGTCTTGCAGGTCCTCAATCGAATCGCCGAGCGTCGAGGACAGGTTGGCGATAAAGTTGCTGACCTGGTCGGTGCTCATGTAATCGAGCAGGCTGGACACCGTCTTAAGACCGATGCTCGTAATGGTCTCGGTAAAAGATTCGTTAACCTGGTTCTGAACGGCGCTCGAACCCTTCTCGGTCACGATCTGCGCGATGGCGTTGGCCTTCTGGTTCTCGTAAAACTCGATATCGGCGTGTTTCACGTCGGTCGAGAAAAGCGTCATCATGTCAGCGCTAAACGTTTTGGGGATAACGACGGCAGCATAGTACGCGCCCGACTTAACGCCCTCGATAGCCTTTTCGCGATCGTTAAGCACAACCCAATCGAAGCTCTCGTTGCCGCGTAGGGTGGCGGTCACGTTTTCGCCCACGTTAACCTCGACGGGAATCAGATCGCTCTCGTAACCCTCATCGGTGTTGACCACGGCGATCTTAAGATTGCCGGTGTTGCCGTACGGATCCCAGCTGCCGGCGATGTTAAACCACGCGTACAGACACGGCACGATAATGAGGCCCATCACGACAATCAAGCCGATCACGGAGCGAGACACGTTTTGGACATCGCGCCTAAACAGATGCAGGATGTTCTTCATTTATGCCTCACCTCCTTTGGAGTGCTTGCCAAGCGCGGTGGTATCTCCATCATTTGTGGCTGTGCTGTCGCTGCCCTGAGATTTATGGTGCGAGCCGATATGCGGCAAGCGGCCCGTGGACTGATCGCCGCCCTTGGCACCACGCTCGCTGGCGTTGAGGCCAAACATGTGGCGGGCGGCAGGAATGGCGGCCGTGTGCTCGCGCATCTCGCGACGCAGGTCCTCATCCGAAAGCGCCGAGATGCGCATCTGGGTATTGAGGCTCGCGCGGATATATTCGATATTGATAAGCCAGCCGCAGATGGCAATAACCGAGATGATCCAAATGACAAGCAGGATGATCTTGCCGTTATTGTCGATATCGAGAACCGTCGACAGGACAAAGAGCAGGACCTGAACGCCCACCACGGCGGCAAAACCGCCCTTGATGTAGTACGGGTAGCGATGTTCAAAGGCGACCGCATGATCGAGCAGTTCGCGACGGTACGAATCGGAATCGAGCATGACACGCATGGCCGTGCGCAGCGAGTAGCGCTGGCGCGGCAGGTCGTTGGACTCGCAAATCATCATACCGGTCGTGGAAAGCTGTTTATCAAAGAGCAGGTTAAGGTTGAGCAGCAGCGGACGCAGCTGCAGACCGATAAAGAGCGCCACGATCAAGAACACGCCCAGAATGCACAGGTTAAACAGGTAGTTGAACGAGTACATGCCGCCGACCGTCTCGCGCAGCAGATTGATGCCGTAGGTAAAGGGCAGCAGCGGGTGCAGCCACTGGAAGAAGCCTGGCATCATCTCGATGGGGTACATGCCCGACGAACCCGGGATCTGCACGATAACCAGAATGACGCCGATAGCCTTGCCGATATGCTTAAACGTGGTGGACAGCGCATAGATGATATTGACGTAGGTGAACGAGATGGCGATGCCGCCCAGCACGAACAGCAGCGGGCTGACGCACTGCACGCCGATCACCAGATCGCCTACCGTAACGATGATGGCCTGCAACGCGCCCAGGATCACCAGGAGCAACCAGCGGCCAAAGTAGCCCTGACGCGCGGTAAAGCTGCCGATGCCTTCGCGGTCGACCTCGAGCTTGTAGATGGCGATAAGCACGTAGCCGCCCACCCACAGCGCCAGATTGGTATAGAACGGGGCAATGCCCGAACCAAAGCTCTTGACCGGGTAAATTGACTTTGAGGTCAGCTCGACCGGAGATGCCATGAAGTCTGCAACATCATCGACGTCGACGCCCATCAGGCCGGCCAGCTCGCCCATGGACTCGGAGGTCTGTAGCGCCGCGATGTCGTTGGCGGCGGTTGCGAGCTTGTCCTGGACCTTGGCAAGCGAGGCATCAGTCTGGGACAGCGTGGTCTTGGCCTGACCGAGCGTGGCGTTGAGTTGCGAAAGTGTACCGCGCGCACTTGCAATAGTAGGCGTGAGGCCAGACACGATTCCCGTCAGATCACCCGAGACGGCGGCAAACGAATCAAGTGCGCTCGAGACCTTCGGCAGCGCGTTTTGACCCAGGTCCGTCTGAGCCTGGCCAAGGTTGGTCGCACCGGTCTGAATTGCATTATTGATAGCGTCGCTGGCACCCGAGACAGCCGCAGCGTCATTCGCCATGGCGCTCGACTGCGCAGACAGACCGTCCTTGATGCTCTGAAGCTTTTCATTCTGCTCGCGGAGCAAATCGATGATCGATACAATGCGCGCGTCAATTTCCTTGGAACCTGTCGACGTGTCATTGACGAGAATTTCCAAGTGCCCGATAACGGCCTTATTGTGGTCGATCGTCGCTTGGAGAGACTCAAGCGAGTTGTCGATACGGGTAGTCGTAGATGCGACCGTGCCCGTCAGCTTGCCAATCGCAGCGTTTGCGGAGGCTGACGTCTTGGTGAGCGCAAGGCTGCCTTCCGAGAGCGCCTTGGAGAGCGAGGCGACAGAGTTGCCCGCCGTGGCGCGAGCCTCGCCCAGCAGGTCATTGCCCTGGGAGATCGCCTGCGTCAGCGACGGCGCCTGACCCTGCAGACCGGCAAGTGCCGCATCTGCCGAGGCAATGGAACCACTCGTCTTATCGATGGCGGCATTCATGTCGCCAATCGAATCACGCACTTCGCCCAACGTATCGGAAGCCTCTGATACCGAACCGGCCAACGAATCCTGAGTCTGGGTTGCCTTGTCCTTTAAATCGACTCCGGCATCCTTGGCAATACTGGCAACGGTCTCGCCCACCGTGGAGACAAATTCCGAGTTGATCTGCTCCTCGATGGTGTTTGCACCGGTGTCGGTAACCTTGGGCGCAATAGCGCTCTTCTTCTCATTGACGTAGTACGTAAGCTTGGGCTGATGGTAGTTGCCGTCGAGCATCGAAACCAGGTTATCCGAGAAGTTCTTGGGGACTACGATGGCCGCATAGTACTCACCGCTCTCGACGCCCTCTTTGGCATCGGCCGCAGAATCGACGAAGGTCCAGCCCAGCTGATCGTTCTCCTTGAGCTGATCGACGACCTGATCGCCCGCGTTGAGCTCGCCCACCAGGTCGTTTTGGGTGCCCCGATCGTTGTTGGCGATGGCAATCTTGATGCCCTGGGTGTTTCCGTACGGATCCCAGTTGGCCACGATGTTGTACCAGGCATACAGCGAGGGAATAACGCACACGCCAAGGGTAACCACCAAGGCGACGGGGTTCACAAGCAGTCGCTTAATGTCGCGCTTAAATATCGCAAAGGAGACCTTTGCATTGGATAGTTTGCTGCCGAGACTCACGCTTGGACCATCCATCCTGTCGTTGAATCGAATCGTACTATTGATAACCATTGTACGTAGGCGCTTTAGCGTCTCAGAGCACAATGGTATTGAGTTTTGCGGGTAGCAATATACTACGAAGACGAATTAACGTACAGTTGTACAGTATCTTTAATTTCAGCAGGTCACAAAACCACAACCCCGACAAATAATTGATCCCTTGGGGACGGAGGAATCATTCAAAAGGAAACGAGAGTGGAAAATCTCCCACTTCAAGCCCGCATTCGAGCCAAAAGTGGGAGATTATCCACTCTCGTTCTAATCTAGTTACGGTGCCGTATCCCCGAACTACATCAAGTTGCAAACAGCCGCCGCGAAGGCTACGGGGTCCTCGGGGAGGATGCCCTCGACCAGCAGGGCCTGGTCATAGAGCAAACCGGAGTACTGCTTGATCTTGTCGGCGTCGCCCGCCTTCTGAGCGGCGACGAGCTTGGAAAAGACCGGGTGCTTGGCGTTGAGCTCGAGCACGCGCTGGCTCTTGGGCATACCGTCGGGCGCGCCCTCGGGACCCTTCTGGAGCACCTTCTCCATCTCGAGCGAAAGCGGGCCCTCGGTGGTGATGCACGCGGGAGCATCGGTCAGGCGCGCAGAGACGGCAACCTTCTCGACCTTGTCGCCGAGTGCCTCCTTCATGGCGTTAAAGAGGTCCTCGTTCTCCTTGGTGGCGTCCTCGGCCTCCTTTTTCTCGTCCTCGGTCGCCAGGTCAAGATCACCGGTTGCGACGTTCTTGAGCTCCAGATGACGATCCTCGACCTCAGGCTCGGCACCATCGGCAACTGCCTTCTCGGCAGCCTCGCGAGCAGCGTCATCCTCGTAGACCTTGGGCATATCGGCAGCCACGTACTCACGCATAGCCTGGAAGGTGAACTCATCCACGTCCTGCGTCAGCAGCAGCACGTCATAGCCGCGGTCGAGCACGCCCTTTACCACGGGCATCTTGGCCAAGCGCTCACGCGAGTCGCCGGCGGCGTAGTAGATGGCCTTCTGATCCTCGGGCATGCCCTTGGCATACTCGGCCAGGGTAATCATCTTCTGTTCCTTGGCAGACCAGAACAGCAACAGATCGGCGAGCTCATCGGCCTTCATGCCATAGCTCGAGTAGATGCCGTACTTAAGACCGCGGCCAAAGTTCTCAAAGAACTTCTCGTAGGCCTCGCGGTCGTTGTCACGCATATCCTCAAGGTCGGCGGTGATCTTCTTTTCCACACGCTTGGCGATGGCCTTGAGCTGACGGTTCTGCTGCAGCGTCTCACGCGAGATGTTGAGCGACACATCGGCGGAATCCACGACGCCGCGGACAAAGTTGTAGTAGTCGGGCAGCAGGTCGTCGCACTTCTCCATGATCAGGACGTTGGAGCTGTAGAGTGCCAGACCCTTCTCGTAATCCTTGCTGTACAGATCGAACGGCGCGCGGCCCGGCACAAACAGCAGGGCATCGTACTCGAGCGTGCCCTCGGCATGGAAGCTGATGGTGCGCGCAGGATCGTCAAAGTCGTGGAACGTGGACTTGTAGAACTCGTCGTAGTCCTTCTGCTCGACATCGGAGCTGCGCTTCTTCCAGATCGGTGTCATGGAATTGACGGTCTCGAGCTCCTGGTAGTCCTCGTACTCGGGCTTGTAATCGTCGCCGGCGTCCTCGGGCTTGGGTTTCTGGCGGCTCTTGGACACCATCATCTGAATCGGGTAGCGCACATAGTTGCTGTACTGCTGAATCAGGCTCTTGAGACCCCACTCGGTCAGGAAGCGATCGTAGGTCTCGGCCTCGCCGTCGGCATCGAGCTTCTCGTTCTCGCGCAGCGTCAGGATGACATCGGTACCGTGCTCGGCGCGCTCACCGTCCTCGATGGTGTAGCCCTCAAGACCGTCGGATTCCCACACATGGGCGACATCCTCGCCATAGGCGCGGCTGACGACCTTCACATGGCTGGCAACCATAAAGGCAGAGTAGAAGCCCACGCCAAACTGGCCGATGATGTCGACATCGGAGCCCTGCTGCTCGGCGTTCTCGGTCTTAAACTCCTCGGAGCCGGAATGGGCGATGGTGCCCAGATTGCGCTCGAGCTCCTCGGCGGTCATGCCAATGCCGTTATCCGAGATGGTAATGGTGCGGGCGTCTTTATCAAAGGAGACGCGAATGGCCAGGTCGCCCTGGTCGATCTTGACGCTCGGGTCCTGCAGGCTCTTAAAGTTGAGCTTGTCGACGGCGTCGCTCGCGTTAGAGATAAGCTCGCGCAGGAAGATTTCCTTATTGGTGTAGATGGAGTTGATCATGAGGTCGAGCAGTTTTTTGCTCTCGGTCTTAAATTGACGCATGTGCAGTCCTTTCGCGCTACCCCTGTCCGCAAAAACGGCCCGGTCGCCCGAGCCGCATCGCAGACCTGCTATGTTCAGACTTAGATTTTATAACCCATTAACGCGCATATATACATACGGAATCGAAAAACTGTATGTCCGAGCGCTCCAATGCGTCAATTGCCAAGGAGTGTCCCCAACTGCCGGCAGAAAAGGAACGTCCCTATCTGCCATCTACGCGCTTGGCCATCCAGACATGGGGTTGGCCCTCGTCTTCGTAATCTACCGGGGCAATTTGCGTGTAGCCCGCCTTTGCATAGAGCGGCAGCACGTATTCCTGCGCATGCAGCTTAATAAGCTTAGCGCCGGCATCGCGTGCACACGAAGCACTGGTCTCGACGATCGCACTCGCCAGTCCGCGACGACGCCTAGCCGGCAGCACGGCGACGCGCCCCATAATGTAGGTCTCCCCCGCCGCAACGTCTTCGTCCATGTCGCATGCCGGCAACACCGGGGCCCCTGCGTCAGCCACGCGTTCAAGCTCTTCGGGAAACACGCGCGAGCAACCGGCAAGCTCGTCGTCTACATAGAGCGTCACATGAATGCAGTTCGGATCCTCGTCGATAGCGTCGAACTCATTCTCGTAGCCCTGCTCGTCCATAAAAACGACGCGGCGCACCAACGCCGCGTCATCAAAGCATCCCGTCTTAAGTTGGATATCCATGGCTGCCCTTTCATTCAATGCGAACGTTAGGGACAGATATTAGCGAAAATGAGCTCCGCGCACGCTAAACTTCGCGCGAGCCTTCGCCAGGCAGTCGTAATGACCCACGTTATGGGCATCGCTCGCGATGAAGCTGTACAGGTTCTGATCGAACAGGCGCTGTGCCGGCTTTTTCTCGCGACCAAAGCGACCGCCGGCAATAAAGTCCGCCGAAGCCTGCAGCTTGCAGCCCATATCGACCAGGCGCTCCGCCACGCTTACATCCTTTTGAACCGCACGATAGCGCTCAGGATGAGCGATGATCACCTGGTAGCCACGGCACTGCAAATCGTAAATCGTGTTCTCGTACTCTCTAAACGCATACGCATCGGCATGCGTCGAAAGCTCGAGCAGAAACTCGTTGGTCCCATCGAAATGCAAGTGCTCCGCAGCATCGATACCAAGCTCAACGAGCTTTCGATGGTTGACCTCGAAGCCCATCTGGAGCGGAAAACCGTCAGCGTTATCACGCAGCAGCTCAAAGGCATCCCACATCTTGTCGTAATCAAAATAGGGATCACGACAGTGAGGAGTGCAAACGATTCTGGTTACACCGGCCCGCTTGGCAGCCTCGAGCATCGCCAAGCTCTCATCGAGATCGGCGGCGCCGTCGTCTACACCCGGCAAGATATGGCAATGAATGTCACGCATAGGTCAGCCTTATCAACTAAACGTTTGCTCGGTTGGTGAAGATGCCCTTTTTGGAAGTCCCCTGATCGTCGGAGCCCTTCTTAACCTTCTTACCGTCCTTGGTGTAGTAAGAATAGTAGTACTCGCTGGTCTCGGTCTCACAGTAATTCATGACGGTACCGATGAGCTTGACCTTTTCGGACTTCTTAAGCTGGCCGATGGCGTTGAGTGCCTCCTCGCGCTTGGTGAAGTCCTCGCGCACCACGAACAGCGTGCCGTCGGTCAGGCTGGCAATCTCGGCAGCATCGATGAAGGTGCCGACCGGAGGAGCGTCGAAGATGACGTACTGGAACTTGGCAGACAGCGCCTTGACCAGCTTGGCAAAGCGGTGAGAAACGATGATGTCGGCAGGATTGGGAATGTGCGGCTCGGCATCGAGGAAGTAGAAGTTCTTCTGACCCGTCTCGACAATTGCCTGGTCAATGGAGATCTGCTCGGAAAGGACCGCATAGAGTCCGCCGCGCGAACGAACGCCGAGCATATCGGAAAGGGACCTGCGGCGCATATCGGCCTCGACCAGGAGCACGGACTTGCCGCTCGTGGCGATAGCCTGGGCAAGGTTGATGGAAACCGTAGACTTGCCCTCGTTGGGAATCGAGGACGTGACGGTAATGGTGCGAATGGGGTCGTCCACGCTCGCAAAGCGGATGTTGGCCAGAAGGGTCTTGGCGGCATTCTGTACAACGAGCTTATCGGTGTTCTTTGCCTTAGCCATGCCTATTTACCACCTTTCATAGCCGGAATTCGGCCAACAACGGGAATGCCCAGGAGCTCTTCTGCCTCTTCGGCACCGCGGATGCGGGTATTGAGCATGTCTGCCAAAACGACATAGGCAACTGCGATAAAGATACCGGCGAGGAACGCGACAGCAACGTACAGCATACGCTTGGGACCGCTGGGGGCTTCGGGGGTCTTAGCCTCGTCGATAACGTTGATGCTCTGGGCAGCGCCGACGTTCTGAGCGACCGTACTCACCGAGCTGGCCATGGCCTTTGCGACCTTAGCCGTCTCCTTGGCATCGGTGCCGGTAACCGAAAGCGTAATGACACGCGTGGTGGTCTCGGAGGAAACAGACACCTTGTAGTCATCCAGATCGGTGAGGCCCAGTTCATTGGCTGCGCCGCTCTTAACGCTATCGCTATCCAGCAGCGTGGCGATATCGTTGGAAAGCATCTGACTCGCCGAGAGATCGTTGTAGCTCATCTGACCGCTATCGTCGGTCTTGGCGAGAATGTACATGCTCGTCGTCGCGGTATAGGTGTTGTCCATCGCAACGAAGGACACGATGCCCATGGCGATCGCGCAGACCACCGGAAGGGTGATGACCAGCTGAAGGTGCTTCTTCAGCAGCTGGAACAGTTCGAGAAGGGTCATGCAGCTTGCCTTTCATTTCCCCAGTTCGGATTGACAAAACTGTCCGTATGTTATCGCATCTTTTTACCGAGACCAAACTCTATACATAAGAAACAGGCTCTCCTGTAAAAATGTCGGAAGCAATCGTAAAATTGCACAACAACGCCGCACCCGAAAGTCAAATGCGGCGTCTGCATCAATATCTATGTTATATCGCTATGCGAATGGCTCGTCCTGCTGTATGGGAAACGTCACCGTAATGGTGGTTCCCACGCCCAACTCGCTCGACAGATCGAGCGTGGCGTGATGATACAGGGCCGCATGCTTGACAATGGCAAGCCCCAGACCGGTTCCGCCGCGTGCCTTGGACCTACTCTTGTCCACGCGATAGAACCGCTCAAATACCTTGCCCTGTTCTTCAGGCGCGATACCGATTCCCGTGTCGGCGACCGCAAGGAACGGATGGCCTTCGTCGTTGGTGCCGCACTGCAGCGTAACCGTACCGCCGGGTCGATTGTAGCGGATGGCGTTGCTTGCCAGATTATAGATGAGCTCGTCAATCAAGCGCGACACGCCCTCGATGACCACAGGCTTGGTCTCATGACTTATCGTCACATTCGCCTGACGGGCGACCTGTTCAAGACGCTGCTCGACCGCGTAGATGGCACGCGAGAGGTCAATAGGCTCCGTGGACCCAATGGGCACCGCCTCGCCCTCAGCTGCACGCTCGGCCTCGTCCAAGTTAGACAGCGTAAGGATATCGTTGACAAGCGCTGCCAAGCGGCCCGCCTCACGATAGATGCGACCGCCAAAGTTGCGCAGGTCGCCCTCGCCCTCGACCATGCCGTTTGCGATGAGCTCGGCATAGCCCGAAATCGCCGTAAGCGGCGTCTTGAGCTCATGGGTGATATTCGCCGTGAACTCGCGGCGCATACGGTCGTTGTCCGCCAGCACCGCCATTTGGCGCTTGAGCTCCTGGCGCTGCGACTCAATACGCTCAAGCATGGGGACCATCTCGGCATAGGCGTGCTCATAGCTACGGCGTGGGTGGTCCAAATCCACCTCTTGCAAAGGCGCGATGATGGCACGGGACTCGCGGCGCGCCATAAAAAACGAGAGTACCGCACCCGCTGCTGCGATAAGCAGCATCGGCGCCACCATCGACAGCAAAATCGCCGCAACGCCAGGCTGGGCCTGCGCCAAGCGGACAACCTGGCCGTTATCAAGGGCGACGGCGCGATACAGCATAATCTCGTCGAGCGTAGAGCTTGCGCGCTCCGCGGAACCCGAACCACTCTCAAAGGCCTCGATGACCTCGGGGCGATCGCCATGGTTGGGCAGTGTGGAAGGCGACGCCTCGTTGTCGTAGGCAACCGATCCATCCTTGTTAATCAGCGTGATGCGCAAGTCCTCTCGATCGAGGCTACGCAAGAACGGGATGGGCTCCTGCTGCTCGTCGAGGGCGGCAGCAATGAGCTCGGTTTCTTGCGCCAGGTTGGCACTCGTGGCATCCGCCAAGGTGTTTTGCACAAAGAACGCACCCAGCACCGTAAACGCCACGATAACCGCCATGGCGCAGACAAAGATCGTCACAAAAACGCGGTGCGACAGCGTATGTTTTCCCTGGGGGGCGAAGACCACGGGTTACTCCTCCGATGCGGTGGCCGCGGTGTCGTCACCTTCGGCACCATCACCGGCAGAAGGCTCGGCCAAGCGGTAGCCCACGCCGCGCACGGTCTCGATGGCGCTGGCATGCTCGCCCAGTTTTTGGCGAAGCGTCTGCACGTGCACGTCAACGGTGCGCGAACCGCCGTCGAAGTCCCAGCCCCACACGCTCTGCAGCAACGACTCGCGGGTAAAGACCACGCCGGGCTTGCGCATGAGGTACTCGAGCAGGTCGAACTCGCGCAGGGTGAGCTTAAGCGACTCGCCGGCAACAGTCACCTCACGATGGCTGGGCGAGAGCACGATGTCGCCCACGCTGAGCACATCGCTTGCCTGTTTGACCATGCCGCCGCGACGCAGCAGTGCGCGGCAGCGGCTGGCGAGCTCCATGAGCGAAAACGGCTTAGTCAGGTAATCGTCGGCACCGCCATCGAGCGCCATCACCTTGTCGAGCTCGGTATCCTTGGCGGTAAGCATCATGATGGGCACCGTCGCCGTCAGGCGATCGGCACGCAGTCGACGCATAATCGCCAAGCCATCGGTATCGGGCAGCATGATGTCGAGCAGGACGGCATCGGGTACCCGTCGCGCCACGGCAGCCTTAAACTCACCGTCGCACGAAAAGCCTTCGGCCTCAATCCCCTGCTTGCGCAGCGCATAGACCGTCAAATCCCTGATGTTGTCATCGTCCTCGACGTAATAGATCATGTTGAACCCCTTTGCGGCCGGCATGACCGCATCTTAACCCTAAAGGTACCTTTACTAGATGGTATCAGCCAAAACGCCCCGTCAAATAATCCGCCGTGCGCGGATCGGTCGGATTCTTGAAGAGTTGCGCGGTGGGCGCGTGCTCCACCAGCTCACCCAGCAAAAAGAATGCGACCGAATCGGAGATACGCGCCGCCTGCTGCATATTGTGCGTAACGACCACGAGCGTGCAGGTCTCTTTGAGCTCGCAGGCCAGCTGCTCCACCACCAGCGTCGACACAGGATCGAGTGCCGAGGTCGGCTCGTCCATCAGCAGAATGTCGGGCTGCACGGCAAGTGCGCGGGCGATGCACAGGCGCTGCTGCTGGCCGCCCGAAAGACCCAGACCCGACTCTTTGAGCTTGTCCTTGGCCTCGTCCCACAGGGCGGCGCGTCGCAGGGAGTCTTCGACCAGCTCGTCGAGCACGACGTGATCGCGCACACCCATACCGCGCGGCCCATAGGCGACGTTGTCGTAGATGCTCATGGGAAACGGGTTGGGGCGCTGGAACACCATGCCCACGCGCTGGCGAAGGCGGCAGATGTCGTAGTCGCCCAGGATATCTTGACCATCGAGCGCAATCTTGCCCTCGATTCGGCAGTCCTTGATGCCGTCGTTCATGCGGTTAAAGCAGCGCAGCAACGTGGACTTTCCGCAGCCCGAAGGCCCGATGAACGAGGTAATCTGCTTGTCGCGGATCTTGATATTCACGTCCTTGAGCGCATGGTGGTCGCCATAGAACAGGTCGAGGCCCTCAGCATCGATTCGCGTCGGCGAGGCGGCAAGATCCTCTGCCGTGGGGCGAGTCGCATCCCCAACCTCGCGCTCGTGCGCGGCCTCGGCCTGCGCTTTCATGAGTTCTTCAAGCTCCGTGGGCTCCACAGCCGCAGCAGCCGTCATACCGCATACCTCCACATCGATATCAATTCAGCAGTATCGATAGTAGGAATCGCGGCTCATATGCACGTGAGCGCATTGTCAAGTGTTTGTAAGGGCACGCTGGCTATGCGGCGGGCAGCTCGATGGTGAATATCGTGTGTTCGGGCGTCGATTCACATGCAACGGTACCGCCGTGCGCGCATACGATCTCCTTGGCGATGGCAAGCCCCAGTCCAGCGCCGCCGCGATTGGTCGCACGCGCCGCATCCAGGCGATAGAACTTCTCAAAGATCACCTTGAGCTTAGCCGCAGGGATGGGATCGCCCTGATTGATAAAGCGCACGCGCACGCCACCGCCGTCCCGGCGTCTGGCCTCGATCGTGATGGTCGAGCCCTCATAGCTATAGGCAATAGCGTTTTTCATGATGTTGTTGAACACGCGAGCCATTTTGTCGCCATCCACGAGCACCGTCAGGTCCTCGCGAATATCAACTTGGACTTCCTTATGCTGCTCGTTGAGGATGGGATAGAACTCGTCAGCCACCTGAGCCAGCAGCAACCCCAGATCAACATAGCCGCGCGTGAGCACGATATCGTGGAAGTCAAAGCGCGTGATATCGAAGAACTCTTCGATGAGCGTATCGAGCCGGTGCGCCTTGTCGAGCGCCACGCCCGTAAAGTGCGCACGTTGCTCAACCGGCAGCTCGGGAGCCTCTTGCAGCAGCGAAAGATAGCCCACCACACTGGCAAGCGGGGTGCGTAGGTCATGTGCCAAGTACGTGACCAAATCGTCCTTGCGATGCGACTCGTCACGCAGAGCTTGCTGCACCTTGCGCTCACGGTCACGTACGCGGTTAAGGGCGCCCTCGACCTCCAAGAAGTCGCCGTCGATGTTATCCCAGGTGTCGGGGTGATCGATCAGGCGATCTTGAATACGAGCGGCCAGCACACAATCGGCATGCTGCTCGCCCTGCTCGTAGCCCTGGTAGTACAGGGCGCGGCCACACAAGAACAGCACGCACGCGGCAAGCGCCAGCACAAAGCCAAGCATGTTGAATACAAAGCCGGCATCGAACAGCACCGGCCCTTCGATGCCGCCGAGCGCCATGGCGCCAATCGCCAACGTCATGGCCCACGCGGCGCCGCCAATCACCACGCAGCGGCACACGATCTCAAATCGATCGATCAGCAAAAAGCCGACAAGCAGCACCGCCAAGATTCCGACGATGTTGTCGATGCCAATCAGCAGCAGGCTCAGCAAAAAGAGCAGCACCGTTGCAAGCGCGCGGTTGTCGACGACCGACCTCACGTATTCAAAGAGCCGATCGGGCACCTCGAACGCTTGCCTATCGTCTTTTGTCATATCAAGATCCTCACAAGCGAAAAGCGTTATTCGATGATGTAGCCGACGCCCCAGACGTTTTTGATAAAGCGTGGCTTTTGTGCGTCGTCGCCGATCTTTTCGCGCAGGTGGCGAATATGCACCATCACCGTATTGTTGGAGCCGGGCATAAAGTCCTCGTTCCACACCGCGCGGAACAGGTCCTCCACGGCCACCACGCTGCCGCGATGCTCGACCAGATACAGCAAGATTGAATACTCGGTGGGTGTGAGGCGTACCGGCGCACCGTCCACCGTCACGGAACGAGCGTCGCGGTTGATCTCCAAGCCGTCGAGCTGAATGGTCGGCGACTCGGCCGCCTGCGCACGGCTACCGTAGCTGGTGTAGCGGCGAAGCTGAGCGTGCACACGCGCGATGAGCTCCAGCGGGCGGAACGGCTTAACCACGTAATCGTCCGCACCAAGCGAAAGGCCCTCGATCTTGTCTTGCTGGGCATCGCGCGCCGTCAGCATGATCACAGGATAGGTATGGCTGGAACGGATCGTACGCAGCAGCACAAATCCATCGATATCGGGCAGCATGACATCCAGCAGCGCCAAATCGAACTCCTGCTCCAAGATTGCCTTGGCAGCATCGGCCCCGCTATAGGCAATCTGGACATCAAAGCCCTCTTTTGTAAGGTAGATACCAACCAAGTCGGCGATGGCCTTCTCGTCATCAACTACCAGTATGCGCTCGTTCATGCGTGCTCCTCTCGCGCTCCATTATGCCCGAGGCGACGCACGCCACACACAACAAGCGTGGGTGATTAAGTCGGCCTTAAGCACCCTTGTGCCCGTTCGGGCGCGGATGTGGGCCACGCACGCACGCGATGATCGTCGACGCCGGCAAACGATATACTCTAGTTCCAGAAGAGACCATCCCGTCGAAAGCGAAATCTGTGAAGTCCCTCACCTCTTTTGCAAAGCGCTCAGCCCAGCTTGCCGCCGGCTTTGTCTGCGCTATCGCCCTTGCCGCTGGCGCGCCCACCGTCGCCGGCGCCCAAGTGCTCACGACCGACAATGTTTGCGGCAAAACCGCCGATGCGCGCGGCATCACGGCCGAAAACCTGCCCGATATCGATGCGACCAATGCCCTCGTCATGGGCAAAGACGGCACCGTCTACTATGGGCGCGGCGCCGATGAGCAGGTCAAGATTGCCTCGATCACCAAGGTCATGACCGCAATCCTAACCGTCGAGAATTGCAAGATGGACGAGAAGGTCACGGTGAGCAACGCCGCAGCCACCGTGGGTAATTCGACCGCCGGCTTGCTCGAAGGCGACGAGCTTACCGTGGAGCAGGCGCTGCGCGGCCTGATGATTCCCTCGGGCAACGACGCCGCCATCGTGCTCGCCGAATATGTGGGCAAGAAGATCGACCCTAAGACCAAAGACGCCGAGGCCACATTTGTGAAGGCCATGAACGAGCGCGCTAAGAAGCTCGGCTGCACCGGTACGCTTTTTGAAAACCCGCATGGTCTGGACTTTGATGAGTGGGCTGGCGATATGCACTCAACCGCACACGACGTGGCGCTGATGATGCAGGAGGCCATGAAAAACGACACGATCCGCGAGGTCGTAGCGAGCGAGGATTCCTGGATCGAGGTCACGGGCGCCGACGGCACCGACCATTCGCATTCCATGGACACGCATAACTATTTGCTGGGCCAAGATGGCAACATCGGTGGCAAGACTGGCACCACCGACGATGCAGGCTATTGCTTTACGAGCGCCTACAACCGCGACGGCGACGAGATCTACACCGTTATTTTGAACTCCACCACCACCGATCAGCGCTTTACCGATACCGCCGCCCTTGCCAATTGGTACTACGGTCACAAGGTGACGGTCGCAATCGCCAACACGCAGGAAAAGACCGCCAACGGCAACCCGCTTATGGCACGCATTAGCCAGACAGATTGGACGGACAAGACGATCGACGCCACGCTCGCCGATCCTACGGCGCAAGCGACCGTGTTTTCCCTTGCCGGCGAGGTGACCGAAAAGGTTAGCCACGACGATCTTTCGGGCACGGTGCATGTGGGCGACAAGGTGGGCAGCGTTACACTCAAGCAGGACGGCACCAAGATCGCCGTCATGGACCTGGTTGCTGACGAGGAAGGCGCAGGGCCGAATCCCATTGAGTGGCTCCTTGTGAAGCTCGATCGCTTGGGCCGCCGCATCGACAACCGCCCGCTCACAGCCGAGAGCGAGACCGTAGCCAAGGCACCCGAGGTGTAAGGTCGAAGAACAATACACTCGCTGAAAGGAGGTGTCCGAAAGGATGCCTCCTTTTTTTGAGGGTTCGAATCCCCAGCGCCCTTTCTCGATAATAAAAAAGGGCCCCCGATGGGACCCTTCTTTAAAGTTAAACTGGCGGAGAGCTGGGGATTCGAACCCCAGATGCCCTTTTGGGGCATACTCGCTTAGCAGGCGAGCACCTTCGGCCTCTCGGTCAGCTCTCCGTAACAGCCGTTCTATAGTAACCAAACAGCCAAGGATGGGCAAGAGGAAATTTTCTAATTGCCTAGCATCCTTTCCTCCTTGGAGGCTTCGCCTACCCCAGCGAGCGGTTGAGGGAGCCGAGCTCGTCGTTGCCCATGGTGCGCCACATTTGGAAGATGCAACCGCGTGCCAGGAAAAAGAAGCCGTTGTCGACCAGTTGCACAGCGGCATCTGCCAGCTGATTCGTCACGGCGGACACTGGCGGCAGCTCGAGTCCAGCCTTGCGGATGGTCTCGACCGCCTCCTCGAACGTCGGAGGCTCGCTGACGCCCATCTCATTCATAAGGCCCTGCATTTCTTCCAGCGCACTACTGCCCGATTCCTCACCGCGCGGCACCAGACGGTAACAAGCCAGCGCTAGGTCGAGCTGATCGCAATTCCAATAGGCAAACGCCAAGCGATAGAACAGGTAGCCGATTGCAGAACGATCGCTGGCAATACGTAGGCCGTGGCGCGCCACCTCGATAATCTCGTCAAAGCGCTCCAGACGCGCAAGCACGTTGATGAGCGCAAAGTGCGATTGCATGGACGAGCGTGCCAGATCGTAAAGATGGCGCACCTCGGGCAGTGCTCGTTCAAAGTCCTCTTGCTCGGCGTAAAAGCTGCAGATCTCGTGCTGGGCAAAGTACAGTGCATCGGGCGCACGAAGGATTCGCACAGAGCGGTCTTCTTCCAACACCGGTAGCACCATGCGCACCAGCTGGTTATCGCAAAACTGCGTTTGAACCGGACCTGTCGCCAAAAGCTCGGCGACGGCGCACTTAGCCTCCAACTCCTCAACAAGACGGGAAAAGCCTTCAAAAGCACCTGTACGGTCGACTTTTGCCTGCTCGCGCAATTCAACAACACGGGCCACGTATGGGTCGTCGTCCTCTTCCATGACCTCCAACTCGTCAGCCGTATCGGCAAGCAGCAAATCGCGCAGCGCCGGCGGAAGCGTGCGATGGTCATCACGCGGACGAGCATGAACCTCCGCAGGTTCAATCGTCTCCGGAGCAGTTGACTCATACGCCTCAAGTACACGCTTGCACGGCATATCGTCCATGTCCATGCTCTCAAGATCCTTGGCGACAGGCACGCAATCGGCCAGATAGGCCGCGCGCCCAAAGAAATACGTTGCGACAACGCGCTCGCCCTGCTCACTGTCGGGAGCAGCAATCTGCACATAGCAGCGCGTGATGCAGGTGCCCGCGGCAAAACACGCTGCCGCAAGCGTGAGTGCCACGCGCGCATCGTGTTCCGCGGCCCAGACCGCGCGCGTGTCCTCGTCCAGCTCGCGCCAGGCGTCATCTTGAGCGTCGTATTCACGTTGCGGCATGGCATCCACGACAGACTGCCCAAACCGAACGAGCATAATCCCCTCGGCAACGTTTGCCCGATAGGTATAGTCGAGCCGTGTGACAACGTTAAGTGCCTCGACGATACGCGCGAAGCGGGTACGCACATCCCACTCACCGCCCGGCTGGCAAGCCACCGTACCCGGTTTGCCCCACGGGTTATCGCTCGAGGCCGTATCGAGCAGTCGGGGAACATCGTTGGTCGTCTTGGCGATATGCCACGAATCAAAGAGCGCGCAGCCCTCAAGGCTCGGCGAGGATGCCGCAGGGACCAATCCGGCCCCGATGCGCTCAAGGATGCCGGAGAGGCGGTTGAGACGGCACTCGATGGCAAGCAGCATGTCAATCTCGTCCTGGTCCAGCAAGCTACGATCAAAATTGAGATAAAACAGCTTTGACCGGTCGATGCGCGCCAGGCTCATTTCGGACTTGGCGGCAATGGTGCGCAGACGGGGCAAGTCAATTTCGCTCATAAGGGTGGCGGCATAGCGCTCGATACCGCTCGGATTCTCGGCATGGTCAACGCGGTAAAGCAGCGTCTCGATAGCATCGGGGAGCGGTGACGTGTTAAAGCCCAAAAACACCTCGACCGGCTCGGGCAACTTTACGAGCTTGATCTTGTCGACAACGTTTTGCATATCCGCATCGAGACCGTCGACGCCCGCCGTGTTCGCAATAGCGCTTTCGGAGTTGGCAAATATCACGTAGCGCAGGAACATCGACGCCATGAACTCGCCGTAGCGAAGGCTGCGCGTCGAATTCCACGTCTCTCGATCGGATTGTTCGCGCATGGTGCCTTCGGGAGAGCCGATGACTCGCGCCCGGGAGTACATCGTCCCATCGGTACCCCTGACCGCAATCTCACCGATGTTGGAATCGGACTCGTCAAGAATCAGTTGCATGTCGGGATCGTCGGGCAGTGACATCTCGTTAACGGGACGGTCCACCTTATAGACCTCACCCGAAACGCTCACGTAGCCCAAAAGTGACACATGGCTTTTGCCGACGAATTCGACGACATAGCATGATTCATGCGGGTCCTCGCCAAAGAGCTTCCAAACCACGCCATACGAGCGTCCCGCAGGCTGCTCAGGCATGGCCGGAAAGCGCTTTTTGGGATCGAGAAACCTGAGCTTGTATGTCGGACGCTCTGCCACGAAATATCACCCTGATCGGTCGTCTAAAGAAAGAGCGCGCCACGGGCTCACCGAGGCGCATACTCGAAATCTTACACGAGTCGATGAGAAATAGTCCCCTTTGACCGAGGTTCGAATCCATGCGGTGTTTACGTAAAAGAAAAGCCCCCGTTGCCGGGAGCTTAAATCTCAAATGGTGCGGCGTATAGGATTCCGCGCATCCGCTGCGCGGATCCGCACCGGCTTCGCCCGCCTGCCGGCGTGCTCGCCCGCGGGCTAAAAACGCTCCGCGTTTTCTTGACGCCCGCGCCTCGACCGAGGTTCGAATCCATGCGGTGTTTACGTAAAAGAAAAGCCCCCGTTGCCGGGAGCTT
>CALDWI010000043.1 GCA_937923795.1 uncultured Collinsella sp. | reverse complement strand
ACCGAGCCGTACGCTTGAACTGAGAAGGGGGAGGCCTCGCGGCCTCCCCCTTTTTTGCGTTTACGGGGCATAAATAACTCATTTACGCCAGACGATTTAATTCTTTTTGGTATTGAGCTTTTATTTAAAGAAAATAAAACGAATAACAAGGGCAACTGCTGTGGCCGCAATGATCAAAAGCAGGATTGCCAGTCGATGTTGCTTGCGTCGTTTACTTGACGAAACGAAGATTGATTTTCCTTGTTTTGGCGTCTCGAGATAACGAGCCGAATGCGTTAAGGTTTGCTTTGGTCGAGGACCTCTTTGTTGATGAGTGGCGGATGCTTTCATCGGCTCATCACTAGCTGCGCTGTTTTTAGATAATGGTGCGTCTTTCAGATATACGGGGTCTCCCGAGGCGACGCCCATATGTTTACGTCCCGTTTGGGCATCCTCGAGCGTTTGATATCGATTTCTCGTCACATACTCGGGCTCCGGATCATTAATGGGCTCTTGCGAGATGTGGGGGCGATGGAACCGTGGCGGCTGCGTGGAAGTATCTTCCCCCTGCGTCGGCATAAACATATTGTTCTGGTTTTGGTCGTCCATGATGCCCTTTAGCTCGTTACCAACAACGTGTACGCGCTCATTGTAAGCCCCTTGTTATTTGTAGCTGGGGACATACTCGGTATTTAAGCTCTGGTTCAAAGAACCTTAACCTTCCTAAAACCTGAGTCATACGCACTTAGATATGCTTATAGTACCGGACTCAAAAAACTTTATAGTCGATGTATATATGAGCACTGGGTGGGCATATATAAGAGCGTCAAAAGAAGTCCCAGTCACCTGGAAGATGACTCGGCAGTCCTATAAAGGAGTGGTAAACATGGCAAGCATGGTTCCTTATCGTTCGGTTTTTGGCGTTCGTCCCTCTGCAAGCTCGCTGTTCGATCTGTTTGATGATATGAGCGACCTAGCGAACAGCTCGATTGCCTCTAAGGCGTTCCCCGTTGACGTTGAGGATAAGGGCGATGGCTATGAGGTCAAGGCTTATCTGACCGGCGTCGCCAAGGACGATATCGATGTCGAGCTTAACGAGGGCCGTCTGTCCATTAGCGTTAATGTCGAGGAAGACGAGGAGAACGAGGGCAAGAACTTCCTGCAGAAGGAGTTCAGCTCGTACAGCGCGACGCGTGGCGTGTATCTTAAGGACGCTTCGAGCGAGGGCCTCTCGGCTAAGTACGCTGACGGCATCCTGACCGTTACGGTTCCCAAGATCGTCGAGAAGAAGAACGTTACGAAGATCTCCATCGAATAACTTCGTTGGTGTTCTTCGCTATTAAAAGACAACAAAAGGGGCTGGGAAGCGATTCCCGGCCCCTTTTGCTGTTTAGGACAGTCTATTGAATGGTTGCTGGCCGATACTGGCTTGCGGGGCGTATCGAGAGTTTTCGCGATCCTTGGAGAAGGGTGGCGGAACTGCCGAGCTCGTCATCCAGGGTTGCGGCCAGAGCTTTGGCATAGCTTTTGACGGTAAGGCTCGGACGATTGTTGTCTTGGCTGATATGCATGGCAATGAGCTGTTCGGTGCGATCGGTAACAAGTTCGCGCGCGGCTTCGGCGGCTTGGCCGTTGGAGAGGTGTCCCCTTGCAGACAGGATGCGCTCCTGAAGAAAGCGGGGATATTCTCCCTCGCGCAGCATGGTCACATCGTGGTTGCTTTCGAGCGCGAGGACTCGACAATCTTTGAGGGTGTTCATGGCTTGGCTCGATAGCTCTCCGGTGTCGGTGGCAAAGCCGATGGAATCATCGAGGGTGTCGAATCGATAGCCGACTGGATTGATGACATCGTGTGATGTTGAGTAGGTTTGCACGTGGATGCCGGCAATGGATAGGGCGTCGCCGGGATCGAATTCCTCGACAGGCAGATGTGAAAGATTTTCTTTGTTCGAAAGAGTGTCCCTGCTGGCAAAGAGGGGGCCGTGCCAGTGCTTGCACCAGACATCGAGGCCCTTGATGTGATCGCTATGCTCATGAGTAATGAGAAGAGCCGAGACGTTGTCTGTCGAGAGCCCCAGTTCTGCCATGCGCTTTAATGTCTCGCGGCGAGACAGTCCGT
Source organism: uncultured Collinsella sp. (assembly GCA_937923795.1). Lineage (GTDB taxonomy): Bacteria > Actinomycetota > Coriobacteriia > Coriobacteriales > Coriobacteriaceae > Collinsella. The sequence goes on along the minus strand of CALDWI010000043.1, from coordinate 72,906 downwards.
CATCGACCATAATGAGCCCCTGCGGGCCCTCGATGAGTGCGCAGTTGCCTTTAGAGCCACTGCCGAGGATATGAAGGTGCAGACGAGACATAAGATTCCAAAGGATACAATGAGTGCGAACGAATAGAGGAGGAAGCAAATGCCAACGGTATCTCAGCATTATGGACACCATGCTGCATCGTGGGCTGATGATAAAGCCTTGGCAACGCGGCGGACGGCTGCCCCCGTGGTGCTCATGGTATCAGGTGGTGCGGACTCGACGGCTTTGCTCCTTATGGCGTGCACATCAAAGTTGGATATTCTGGATGGGCGTGGTGTGGCCCCCATCGCGCGCGAGCGACTGCACGTGCTGCATGTGAACCATCATCTGCGCGGCGAGGCATCCGATGGCGACGAGGCCTTCGTGCGTGAGCTCTGCGCGCAATATGGTCTACCGCTGTGTGTTGAGCATGCCTATTTTGATGATGAATCGGGCAATATCGAGGCGGCTGCCCGCGAGGTGCGCTATGCCGCGGCGCGAAGGTATGTTCGCGAGCTCTGCGCCCAGACGGGGGCACCGCGAACGGCGGCTCGTATCTGCACCGCGCACACGTCTTCGGATCGCGCGGAAACGTTTTTGATGAACGCGATTAAGGGTTCGGGGCCCGCTGGCCTATCGAGCATTCCTCGCCGGAGGAATATCGTGGTGCGTCCCTTGCTCGACCTGACTCACGGCGAGCTGGTGGGCTATCTGCAGGTACATGGTCAGCCGTGGCGTGAAGACGAGAGCAATGAGGACATCTCGTATCTGCGAAACTACGTGCGCCATCGAGTGATGCCGGTGGTGGCGCAGCGCAACGCGAGCGTCTGCAAGACGATTGGCGCCGCCTGCGAGATCTTAGGCGATGAGGACGCGTTTTTGTCTCAGCTTTCGGCACAGGCGTTTCGAAGCTGTTTGCGCAAAGAGGCAGCGGGCGCGCTGGTACTCGATGCCAGGCGCCTTGCTGCGGCCGAGGTGGTAATCGCGCGGCGCATCGTGCGACTGGCGATTAAGCGCATCGATCCGGATGCTCGTCCAGAGATGCGACATGTGGAGCGAGTCCTTTCCTGCGTTGCCGAGGGCGCCGGCTCGGTCACGCTTCCGGCGGGGATTGACGCACGCATTGAGTTTGGCATGCTGGCGTTTAAGGCGCCGGTGGCTCGCGAGGGCCTGGTCGCGGACTGGGTTACCGTGCCCGGTCGTTTGCCGTTGGGCGGGGGACGTATGCTGGTCACAGAACCAATAGCCGTTGAGCCGGGATGCGATATCGTGCGCCGCGCCCGTGAGCTTGCGGCTGCCGGGGAAGTGACAGCTTTGGTAGACGCGGCTGCCTTGGGTTTTGCCGACAGCGATAGTGAGCGGATCCTGGCGGGCTCGCGTGGCAAGATCCCTGTCGAGGCGCGATTGGCGCGCCTGTGGGTGGACGGTCCCGCACCGGGAGACGTGATGTGCCCGTTAGGGATGAGTGGCCGAAGCAAGAAAGTATCCGACTTGCTAGGTGAGGCTCGCATTCCCGTTTCCGAGCGCGCCGGCGTGCCCATGGTGAGGACGGCGCCGGGGGGTGCCGTGGTGTGGGTCGCCGGAGTTCGCGCGGACGAGCGTTTTAAGTGCACGGCCGCAACGCGCGTGGCATATCTGCTTCGTGTGGTCGATGCGGAATAGCGTTCCACGCCTACTATTCTGTGCGACGTTGACGGTATTCCCGCGCTGATGGCGTACGGGCTGGAAAATATTCCCCGTGCGCTGCTAAAATGTGAAGTTCGCGTCCATACGGCGGTGTGTGGGCGATTAAGCACAAGAAAGGGTTGTCATGGCTTCTCAACATCCGGATATCGAGAAGGTTCTGTTTACGCAGGAGGATATCGACGGTATCGTCTCTCGCCTGGGCGAGGAGATTACGCGCGACTATGCGGGTAAGGATCTGGTGCTGATTGCGGTCCTACGCGGCGCCGTGGTCTTTATGGGCGACCTGATGCGCAAGATCGAGCTGCCGACCAACATCGATTTCATGGCTGTTTCGAGCTACGGCGACGGCGTGAAGTCTTCCGGCATCGTGCGTATCATTAAGGACCTGGATATCGACATCCGTGGTCGCGACGTGCTGATCGTCGAGGACATTCTGGACTCGGGTCTGACGCTCAAGTATCTGATGAAGAACCTCGAGAGCCGCAAGCCCGCTTCTCTGGAGGTCGCCGCCTTCCTGTGGAAGGACGTTGAGGACCGCGTCTCGGCCATCACGCCCAAGTATGTTGGAACCCATTGCCCCGATGCCTTTGTGGTGGGCTACGGCCTCGACTATGCCGAGCGCTATCGTAACCTGCCGTATCTGGGCATTTTGAAACCGGAGGTTTATTCGTAAGATGCCCGACGACCGTAACGATAACAATTCCCAGATTCCCCGGGACCCAAAGATCCCGGGGATGCCCGGAGGCAAGAAGCCCACGCGTACGGGCTGGCTGTATTTTCTTTTGGCTTGCGCGCTTCTGGGCTATGCCTTCTTTAATATGGGTTCCGGCTTTGCCAGCTCCAGCAATACCGTTAAGCTCGCGACGAGCGAGATGGTCAGCGCCATCAAGCAGGATCGCGTCGAAGATCTGACCTATACGGTTCAAGACGGAAGCGTGACGGGTCATTACTGGAAGACAAAAAAGGACAAGGGCGATACGAGCGAGCTCAAGAGCTTCTCTTCGACCTATGTCGGCTCCGATTCGCTTGCCGAGCTCATGGCGGAGCACCCCGATACCAAGTACATCGTCAACACCAACGATCCCGATTTTTGGGGCGACTTGGCGATGAGTGTGCTTCCGACGATCGCCCTTATCGCCATCATGTTCTACTTTATGCGCCAGATGATGGGCGCCAACAACAGGAACATGCAGTTTGGCAAGACCAACGCCAAGACCAACGAGGCCACACGCCCCAAGGTCAAGTTTGAAGACGTTGCCGGCGTGGACGAGGCAGTCGAGGAGCTCGAGGAGATCCGTGACTTTTTGAGCGATCCGGATCGCTATCGCAAGCTGGGTGCCAAGATCCCGCGTGGCGTGTTGCTGGTTGGCCCTCCGGGCACCGGTAAAACGCTGCTGGCCAAGGCCGTTGCCGGCGAGGCGGGCGTGCCGTTCTTTAGCATCTCGGGTTCCGACTTTGTCGAGATGTTCGTAGGTGTCGGCGCCAGCCGTGTGCGTGACCTCTTTAAGGAGGCCAAGTCCCAGGCCCCGTCGATCATCTTCATCGATGAGATCGATGCCGTGGGACGTCAGCGCGGAGCCGGCTTGGGCGGCGGCCACGACGAGCGCGAGCAGACGCTCAACCAGCTGCTGGTCGAGATGGACGGTTTTGAGGAGAGCGAGTCGGTCATCCTGATCGCCGCCACCAACCGCCCCGACATTCTGGATCCGGCATTGCTGCGTCCCGGTCGTTTTGACCGTCAGGTTACGGTCGACCGTCCGGATGTGAAGGGCCGCGAGCAGATCTTGCGCGTGCATGCCGAGAACAAGCCGATGGACGAGGACGTGAAGTTTGAGAAGCTCGCCCAGATGACCGTTGGCTTCACCGGCGCCGATCTGGCAAATCTGCTCAACGAGTCTGCGCTGCTGGCCGCTCGCCGTCATCGTTCCGTGATCTCGATGGACGAGGTCGAGGAATCGATGGAGCGCGTGATTGCCGGACCGCAGCGCAAGGGTCGCGTGATGACCGAGGCCGAGCGCACCACGATTGCCTACCACGAGAGCGGTCACGCCCTGGTGGGCCACATCTTGGAGCATTCCGATCCGGTTCACAAGATCTCGATCGTCAGCCGTGGCCAGGCGCTGGGCTACACGCTGCAGCTTCCGCAGGAGGACCACTTCCTCAAGACCAAGAACGAGATGCTCGACGAGCTCGCCGTGTTCTTGGGCGGTCGCGTTGCCGAGGAGCTCATGTGCGATGATATTACGTCGGGCGCGAGCAACGATCTGGAGCGCGCAACCAAGATGGCGCGCGAGATGGTCACGCGCCTGGGCATGAGCGAGGAGCTGGGCACGCAAGTGTTTGGCGAGGCGCAACATCAGGTGTTCCTTGGTCGCGATTACGCCGATCACCAGGATTACTCCGAGGAGACGGCGCGCCGCATCGATATCGAGGTTCAGCGCATTATGCGTGAGGCCCATCGTCGTGCGGTCGAGATTCTGGACGCCCGTTGCGATCAGCTCGATCTGATGGCGAAGGTGCTGCTTGAGCGCGAGACCGTCGAGGGCGACGCCGTGAACGCCCTGCTCGACAACGAGTGGAATGCCTACCTTGAGCGCGAGGGCGATATCCTGGCGGCCAAGGAGGAGCGCAATGCCACGGCGGCCGGCATGCCGACCAAGAAGCGCGTGCCTCGAATGAGCGAGGAGGAGCTGGCGGCTGATGCCGCGGCCTTTGCGCAGGCGGCCATGCAGGAGGATGCCGAAGCCGCATCCGATGATGCTGACGATGACCATGCCGTCGTCGATGCCGACACCGACGCCGACAAATAGTCTTTGTGGCGAAAGCCTCCGCGGGGAAACCTGCGGAGGCTTTTTCTTTTGAGCGATATGGGGCCGCCTGTTGATTGGGGACAGACTTAAATGAGCGTTTTCACGCATTTAAGTCTGTCCCCAATCAACATTGCTGCGGCACTTTGCCCGACTAAAGCGTACAATAGCGCCTATGCGAAAGGGGAACAGATGATCAACGAAACTATGTATGCTCGCGGTGCGGAAAGCTCCATCATCCGTGAGATTTTTAGCTATGGCCTTGAGCGCAAGGCGCAGATCGGTGCGGAAAACGTATTTGATTTTTCGCTGGGCAATCCGAGCGTTCCGGCACCCGCTGCTGTGGCGGAGTCCATTAAGAAGGCCCTGGAGCTGCCGAGTGACCAGTTGCACGGCTACACCCCCGCTCCGGGCCTGCCGCAATGTCGAGCAGCCGTCGCCGAATCGCTCAACCGCCGCTTTGGAACGAACTATGAGGGTAAGGACGTCTTTATGACGGTGGGTGCCGCGGCTTCGCTCACCTGCACGCTCAACGCCGTTACGAACCCGGGCGACGAGGTTATTGTTATCGCCCCGTACTTTCCGGAGTATCGCGTTTGGATTGAGAAGGCCGGCTGTACGTGTGTTGAGGCGCTCGCCGATGAAGATACGTTCCAGCTGAGCGTGGACAACGTGCTCAAGGCGATTACCGATAAGACGACTGCCGTCATCATCGACTCGCCCAACAATCCGACTGGTGCCGTATATACACGCAACACGTTGACGCGACTGGCCAATGTTCTGCGCGAGGCCAACGCTCAGCGTGATCCCGAGAATCCGATTATGCTCATCTCGGATGAGCCGTACCGCGAGATCGTGTACGGTGCCGAGGTGCCTTGGGCGCCCTCGATCTACGAGCACACCATCGTGTGCTACTCGTATTCCAAGTCGCTGTCGCTGCCGGGTGAGCGCGTGGGGTGGATCTTGGTTCCCAACACCAATCCGCAGGCTGCCCGTCTGATGCCGGCTGTTGCGGGCGCTGCCCGTACGCTGGGTTTTGTATGCGCACCGGCACTCTTTCAGCGCGTGATCATCGATTGCATCGATGAGCCGAGTGATGTCGGGGCCTATGCCCGCAACCGCACGGCGCTTACCGATGCTTTGACGGACTACGGCTATACCTATGTTGAGCCGGACGGTGCTTTCTACCTGTGGGTGAAGGCACTCGAGCCCGATGCGAATGCGTTTTGCGAGCGCGCAAAGAAGTATGAGTTGCTTGCGGTTCCCTCGGACAGCTTTGGTATGCCGGGTTGGTTCCGCCTGGGCTATTGCGTGAGCTACGAAACGATTGTCAATTCGCTACCCGCTTGGAAACAGTTGGCGGACGAGTATCGTTAAAAGTAAAGCGCTCTGCCTACAATGTTTTACGTGAAACGGGGTTTGGTGTTAAGCCGGACCCCGTTGTCATGGACGTTGTGTCTTTGGGATGGAGTGGTTTTACGACTATCGAAGGCTATGCGTACAATGAATATAAGCGACGGCCGTGCCAGATAAGGAGACCTGATGCCCTACCTGCTTTCTTGTGACATTCATACCCATACGATGTTCTCTGCGCATGCATATTCGACCATTGAGGAGAATGTGTACTGGGCGGCAGAGCGTGGTCTGCAGGTGCTCGGATCTGCCGACCATTTGAGCTCTATGGTTACGGCTTGCCCCAATGACCTGCGCAGTTACCAGTTCTTTATCAACCAGGATATCTGGCCGCGCATTTGGAGCGGCGTGCTGGTGCTGCGTGGTGCCGAGGCCGATATCGTTTCGCTGGACGGAAGCCTGTTTGGCGAGGACACCCCTGTCACGCTCGATATCGCCGGCGATTCGTACAGCCGTCAGCATTCACTGTTCGATTTGGTTACGCGTAATTTGGATTATTTGGTTGCAAGCGTGCATAATCCGCAGATTGCTGAGGGCGCGACGCTGGCCCAGACGACCGAGATGTATATCAATGCCCTGGAGCACCCCAAGGTGTTCATGCTGGGTCACACGGGGCGTTCGGGCGTGCCGTTCGATATCGACGAGGTGCTGTTGGCAGCTAAGGCCAAGCACAAGATTATCGAGATCAACAACCATAGTCTTGAACACGGTGTCGACACTGAGCATTGGGCCGTATGCCGCAAGATTGCCGAGCGCTGCGCCGAGCTGGGCGTGGGCATTGGCGTTTCGACCGATGCGCACATTGGCATGGCAATTGGTAAGCTCGATTACGCTCGCAAGATGCTCGACGAGATTCACTTCCCGTTGGATCTGATCGTGACGCGCGATCGCGAGACGCTGCTGCGCGAGATGGCGGCAGCCGGCGTGTGTGATCTGCGCAATGGGATGTAGCGGAATTTATAAACCAAGCGAAGGGGGGGGCGGCCCAGACGGGTCGCCCCCTTTCTTGTCCCAAAAATCTACTGAGGTTGGTTAGCGGCGTTCGAGGACCGCTACGGTTTCGGTGTGGTCGGTGTGAGGGAACATGTCGACGGGCGTGATCTTGAGCAGGCAATAGCCTCCGTCGAGGAGCTGATGCAGGTCGCGCTCTTGAGTTACGGGGTTGCAGCTGATATAGGTGATGCGGCGCGGCTTAAGCGCGCAGGCAGCTTCGAGGAACTCGGGCGTGGAGCCGGCGCGCGGCGGGTCGATGGAAAGAATGTCGACGCGTTCGTTGTTGTCGGCGGCATCGAGGATATAGTCGGTCGCATCGTCGGCCATAAACCAGGCGCTGCGGGTGAGGCCGTTGAGCTCGGCATTGCGACGTGCGTCGGCAATGCCCGCCGGGTTGCGCTCAACGCCGAGCAGCATAATGCCGATACCCTTGTTCTGGGCATCTTTAGCTGCGCACAGGCCGATAGTTCCGCTACCGCAATAGGCATCCATGAGTACGTCGCCCTGCTGCAGGTCCATGCCGTCAATCGCGAGCTGATAGAGTAGCTCGGTCTGCTGCGGATTGGTCTGATAGAACGCGGTGGGGGAGATATCGAATTCGCAACCGAGCAGCTGGTCGCGCATGCACTCGGCGCCATATACAATGCGGGTTTCCTCGCCGAGGATGGCGTTGCCGGGACGTCCGTTGATGTTTTGGGCGACGGTGACGATGTGCGGATTGAGTGCGGCGACAGCCTCAAAGAACTCCTGCGCATGCGGTAAGTCACGCTGGGCGGTCACGAGCGTAACCATGACCTGGTCGGTACGCCAACCGCAGCGGACGACGGCATAGCGGAGCAAGCCCAGATGCTTGTCCTCGTTAAAGGCGGGAATATGCAACCGCTCAGCTTCGCGTGCGATGCCGTTGAGAATCTGACGAGTGCCCGGCGCCTCGACAGGACACTCGGGTACGGCAACGATCTTGTGCGTGCCGCGCTCAAAGAAGCCGCAGCGGACAGCACCCTCCTTACCAGGAGCAAACGGTGTGGCAGCCTTATGACGAAAGCCACGCGGCGCAGGATACTTGCCCGGGTCGCCCAGGGTGACACCCATACCACGAATAGGATCTACAGCAATGCCTTCACGCTCACAAAGCGAAGCAAAAAGCTCCTCCATAGCAGCCTGCTTGGCGGCGAGCTGCTTCTTATAAGGACGATTGAGCGCTGTACACCCACCGCAAGCTTTCATGATGGAACAAGGAGACTTGGGATCAACGGCCTTGCGCGCAGACGGAGCCGGATTCTTATACGGGCGCTTGGAGCGAGTCTGAGATGCCTTATCCTCGTTCCGACGAGAGCCGGGACGCTTGGCCTTAGCCTTGCCCTTAGCCGATTTGCTTTTTGCAGCTTTAGAAGACTTGGATTTCGTAGAAGATTTCTCCTCCTTCGACCCCTCAACCGCCTCCACCAAAGCACGACGAGCCCTACGCTCCGCACGAGATTCTGCCATCAATAACTCCACTAATTCATGAATTAAAGCTGCAAGTATTGTACCGTGCCAAGCCAGCAGACGATATGCAAGCGGTTTAATCGTGTTAGCGATAAGCCCAACGACGGTTGCCCGCCGCGTGAGGGGTGTGGGGGTTAAGTTTATCGCGAGTTCCGCACGAACAGGAGGCCACTTAATGTGGCCTCCGTCGTGAGCAGGACTGTAGAGCAGGAAATTTAACCCCCACACCCCTCACGCGGCGGGCAAACTCGCCTTGTGCTCTATCACGCTAAAGTGTATGATTCTGGACGTTACACGAATCACTTTACTTAACTAAAGTGCCATCAAGGGGGGATACCATGAACACCGATATGTCTCGTCGTCAGTTTGTTGGTCTAGCCGGCTCGCTCGCTACGGTGCTTGGCCTTGGTCTTGTCGGTTGCGGCGGTGGTGCCGGCAAGGGCTCCGCTGCTGGCTCTGCCGCGGCCAAGGATGTGAAGGGCGCTGCGGAGTCCAAGAAGCTCGTGGTGGGCTTTGATAAGTCCTATCCTCCGTACGGCTTTGTGGGCGACGATGGCGAGTACACCGGCTTTGATCTCGATCTGGCCAAGGCTGTTGCCGATAAGCAGGGCTGGGAGGTCAAATACGAGGCCATCGACTGGGATGCCAAGGATACGCTGCTCAACTCGGGCGCCATCAACTGTATCTGGAACGGCTTTACCATGGAGGGCCGCGAGGACGACTACACGTTCTCCGAGCCGTACATGCTCAACGAGCAGGTGCTGGTGGTAAAGAAGGATGCAGGCATCAAGAGCTGGGACGATCTTGCCGGCAAGACCGTGATTACCCAGACCGATTCCGCTGCGCAGGATGTGCTTGAGGGTGACCAGAAGGATCTGGCGGCGACGTTTGCCACGCTCGACACCATCGGTGAGTACAACACGGCGTTTATGCAGCTCGAGAGCGGCGCGGTCGATGCCGTGGCTTGCGACCTTTCGATTGCCCAGTATCAGCTTGCCGCCAAGCCCGATGCTTATACGCAGCTTGATGAGCCGCTGTCCAGCGAGCACTACGCCGTCGGCTTTAAGAAGGGCGACACCAAGTCGGCCGACGCCGTGACCGAGTCGCTCAAGGCACTCTACGATGACGGTACGGTTAAGGATCTCTGCGACAAGTATTCAAGCTATGGTCTATCTTTCGATAATTGGGTGCTCAAGTAATGTCTATTCAGGTCATGATGCAGATGCTTGGCCAGGGATTCTTGGTCAGTTTGCAGTTGTTTGTGCTGACACTGCTGGGGTCGATTCCGCTGGGAATCCCCGTGGCGTTTATGCGCATGAGCAAAATCGCGCCGCTTCGCTGGATTGCGCGCATCTACATTTCGGTCATGCGCGGTACGCCGCTCATGCTGCAGATGTTTGCCATCTACTTTGCCCCGTACTACGTGTTTGGCATTTCGCTCACGCCCGATTCCAAGTGGACGGCGTGCGTCGTGGCGTTCATCATCAACTACGCCGGTTACTTTGCCGAGATCTATCGCTCGGGCTTGCAGTCCATTCCGCGCGGTCAATACGAGGCTGCCGAGGTGCTGGGCTATTCGCGCGTGCAGACGTTTCTGTATATCGTGATGCCGCAGGTCGCCAAGCGTATTCTGCCGGCGATGGGCAACGAGATCATCACGCTGGTCAAGGACACGTCGCTGGCGTTTGCCATTGGCGTGGGTGAGATGTTCTCGACGGCCAAGGCGCTGGTCGCCTCGCAGGTGAGCATGGTGCCGTTTGCGATCGCGGCGCTGATTTACTGGGTCTTTAATTTCGTCGTCGAGATGCTGCTGGGCGCCGCCGAGAAAAAATTGGATTACTACCATGATTAATTCGGTAATGAATATATCGAACGCGCGTAAGGCGTTTGGCGGCAATGAGGTGCTCAAGGATATCTCGCTTGAGGTGAAGCGTGGCGAGGTCGTGGCGATTATCGGGCCTTCGGGTGGCGGCAAGTCCACGCTGCTGCGGTGTGCCACGCTGCTCGAGACACTCGACGGAGGCTCGCTCTCGTTTGGCGACCTTGCCGTTGCGACGGATGAGGGTTCGGGCGCGGTCTATGCGAAGGGCGATGTGCCCAAGCAGGCGCGCTCGCGATTCGGCCTGGTGTTCCAAAATTACAACCTGTTCCCGCACTATACGGTGATGAAAAACATCACCGATGCGCCGATTCGCGTGCTTAAGCGTCCGCGCGAGCAGGCGGAAGCCCGCGCTCACGAGCTGATTGCACAAATGGGGCTGACGGGCAACGAGAACAAGGTGCCGTGTGAGCTTTCGGGCGGTCAGCAACAGCGTGTGAGTATCGCCCGCGCCCTGGCGCTCGATCCGGAAATCTTATTCTTTGACGAGCCGACCTCGGCGCTCGATCCCGAGCTAACGGCCGAGGTGCTGCGTGTCATTAAAGACCTGGCGGCGCAGAATATGACGATGGTGATCGTGACCCATGCGATGCAGTTTGCGCGCGATGTTGCCGATCGCGTGGTCTTTATGGATGGCGGCCGCATTGTTGAGGAGGGTCCGGCCGAGCAGGTTATCGATCATCCGCGCGAGCAGCGTACCCGTGAGTTCTTGAGCCGTATCGAGGGGTAGGCTCAGCTATTTACTCAACTATTAATTGAGGTGAAGCCGCCGCAGGTCTTACGGCCTGCGGCGGCATTTTATTTGCATCGGCGGGGTTCAATAATCGCCTCGCATGCTCGCCTCCTCCTCTCGCCGCCCGTATTCATACGCGTGCCGAAAGGTCTGCATGGACAGGCGACTGCAAGGGTAGGGTGGTGGCATAGGACATTTGGAGGGTGAGTCGGCTCGGCTGCCGACCGTGCTGCTCCCGGGACGGCATCGACCGCGAACTCTCCCCGTTGGCGTCGCGCATCGCGCGCGACCCTGCAAGGAGGTCATCATGGGTGCTCCCAAGACCGGCAACGTAAGGAACGTGGTGCTCGTAGGCCAAGGCGGGGTGGGCAAGACTTCGCTCGCCGAGGCCATGCTCCACCTTTCCGGCAAGACCGCCCGCCTGGGCGGCCACGACGGCACCAAGCCCACGCTCGACTATGACCCCGAAGAGGTCAAGCGTTCATTCTCCATCTCGACGACCATCGCGCCGATCGACTGGAAGGGCGCGCGCATCAATGTGCTCGATGCCCCGTGCTACCCCGATTTTATCGGCGATGCCTTTGCCGCGATGAGCGTCTGCGAGACGGCTCTGTTTGTGGTCGACGCCGAGGCCGGCCCGCAGCCTACGACGGTTAAGCTCTGGTATGCCGCCGAGGACCTGCGCCTGGCGCGTGCGGTGTTCGTAAACCGCCTGTCGCGCTCCGAGGCCAGCTTTGCGACCACGATGGACCTGCTGCAAGAGCGCTTTGGCACGCGCCTGGGCGCCGTGACCCTTCCCTGGGGCGAGGGCGAGGACTTTGACGGCATCATCGACCTGGTGCGCATGAAGGCGCGCCATTGCAACGGCACCGAAGCCGTTGAGTCGGAGATTCCCGAGGAGTATCGTGCCCAGGCCGAGGAAGCCCATGACCATCTGTGCGAGCTGGTGGCCGAGGCTGACGACGAACTGATGATGAAGTACTTGGAAGGCGAGGAGACGCTGACGCAGGAGGAGCTTGAAGGCCTGCTGTCGAAGGCGATCGCCGAGCGCATCTTTGTGCCGGTCTTTGCGGGCGATTGCATTAAGGAGCAGGGCGTCAACTCGCTGATGGACGACATCGCCACATACTTCCCGGCGCCGACCGACTACGGCGAGATGCCGCTTATCGACGGCGATTCGCTCAAGATTTCAAGCGACGATGATCGTCCGGTGGCGTTTGTGTTTAAGACCCTGGCCGATCCGCAGCAGGGTCGCATCAGCTTTATTAAGGTGCTGACGGGTACGCTTGAGCCGGGCCTTGAGCTGGTCAACGCGCGCACGCGCAAGGGCGACCGTCTGGCTCACCTGTATGTGATGTGCGGCCGCGACATGACCGAGGTCGGTCACGCCTATGCCGGCGACATTATCGTGGCACCCAAGCTGGCGGCCGAGACGGGCGATACGCTCTCGATTACCGGCAAGGTCGAGGCTGCGGCGTTTAAGTTCCCCAACTCGCAGTACCGCATTGCCATCGAGGCCGAGAATCGCGGGGACGAAGAGAAGCTCTACACGTTTATCGAGAAGGCCTGCAAGGCCGATCCGACCATGAGCATCGATCGTGACGAGGAGACCGGCCAGACCATTATCTCCGCCGTGGGTGAGGCGCAGGTTTCGGTGCTGCTCAACCGTTTGGAGGACCGTACCAAGGTCGTGGCCAAGAGCGTGCCGATCCGCATTCCGTATCGCGAGACCATCCGCCGCACGGCGAGCGCCCAGGGCCGCCACAAGAAGCAGACCGGTGGTGCCGGTCAGTACGGCGACTGCTGGCTGCGCGTGGAGCCGCTTATTGGGCCCGACGGCACGAGCGACGGCTACGAGTTTGTGGATGAGGTCGTAGGCGGCCGCATTCCGCGCTCGCTGATTCCCGCCGTGGACAAGGGCGTCCAGGAGACCATGAAGGACGGCATCATTGCCGGCTACCCGCTCACGGGCATTCGCGTGGCTGTGTACGACGGCTCGTATCACAGCGTCGACTCCAACGAGATGGCGTTTCGCGCGGCGGCTCGCATCGGCCTGCGCAAGGCATGTGCCGATGCCGACCCAGTGGTGCTGGAGCCCATCGAGGAAATTACGGTGACTATCCCCGAGAGCTACGCCGGCGCCGTGATGGGCGACATCTCGGCCTCGCGCGGTCGCGTGACGGGCATGGAGACCGATGAGCGCGGCGACACCGTGGTCGTCGCTCAGGCACCTCTCGCCGAGTTGACGGATTACTCGACGCGCCTGCGCTCTATCACGCGCGGCACAGGTGACTTTACCATGAAGCCCGCTGGCTACGAGCAGGTTCCCTATGACGTTCAGGCCAAGCTGGTCGAGCGCTATGAGGAGGGTCGCGCCAAGTAGCGTGCGATTTTGCCTGCAATGTAGGTGCTGACGAAAAGGCCACCCTGGGTAACCGGGGCGGCCTTATTTGATTCCTTGGGGACGGAGGAAAACGGATCATTTTTTGGGTTACGGGCAGCTTGGTCGGCCCTAAACTCCCGAGGTCTGATTGCGGCCGGTGGCGTAGTCGATCTGCACGTGCGGCTGCAGGTTGTAGCAGTATACGTGGAAGCAGAGGGTCTTGCCGTGGTCCTCGACCGATTGCGCCTCAAGGCGCACGCCACGGCAGACAAGTTCCTCTTCGTTATACATGGGCGTGACACGGTAGAGCACATGGTTACCCGTATCGCGGATGTAGCCGAGAATCTGCTCTTCAAACGGCAGCATGCCCGTCTCGTTGAGATAACGCGTGCCGGTGAGGAGATTCTTGCGGTTGGCGTTTTCGCCGCAGAGCGACCAGGCGATGAGGTGGCAGCGGTTGTAGAGGCTCTGGCCCGGAATAAAGTCGTAGCGCTGCTGGTGCCAACCGGCGGGGTGGATGCGCGAGATATCGCCGCGCTCGCCTTGACCAAGTGATTCGGGGCCCACGCAGGCGAGCGCTTTGCGGGTGCGGCCCAAGCTGTCGAGCTTGGAGAACTTCTTAAAGCAGCCCTCTTCGGTGGCGCGCTCGTATTCATCGAGCGTGAATGACGGCGTGCCGAGCGGGTGCGTGCTGTCGGCGCGCAGAGCAACGTAGGGGTTGCCGGCGTAGTCGGGAATGCTGCTGAGATATACGCCGCGGGCGCGGTCGAGATCGGGGTTTTCGACCTCGTCGATGGGGGTAGCGGTACTGTCGGCGGAGCCGTCGTCACCGGTGTCGGTTGCGGCGGAATCGGAGCCATCGCCAGAGTTTTGGCTATTTTGAGAGTCCGAGGAGCTCGCTGTTCCCGATTCGAGCCGGGCAACCAGGTCTGCCTCGTCGTCGGTGCGGCTGGGACTTTCATTTTGTTTTTCGGCCAGGGCTGCCGCTTGCTCATCGCTTTGCGGCGACAGCAGCTTGGGCGCTCCGTCGAGCGACCCTGCGAACAGCGCAAATCCCAGCACCACGGCGGTGCCGATGGAAAGCACTTGCTTGTAGGCGGACTTGCGCGACATTGAGGCTCCTGGATGGACGGTTGGGAGTCTACCAGTCTAGCAGGAGCCGGCAGGGGCCGTTCTGCCGAACAAATATTTAAGATTTGGAACAAACGCTACTGGTTCATTTGCCTCATATGGAGCTGCGGCGGTTGTGAATGTGGGGCTATTCAGCGTTTCACCAGATAAAACCTGCCAAAACAAACCCGTCCCTTATTGGCAGGTCAGTTAACGCAGTCCAGGTTGAGCATATGCGAGCGAGCGGGCTCCGGGTGCGGCAAGGTGACGTGAAACAAGCGGGCGCTGACCTTTTGGTCGCGCCCGTGCAGTTGAACGTCAGATTGCCGTGCCCGGGGCCTGCGCAGCGCCGAGCGGTTACGCCGTTTGTAAAACGGCGTAACTTAAAGGTTCATGTTGCCGTGGATGTAGGGGGTAACCTCGGGGGAAATATGGTCGCAGCCCAGCTCGCGCAGCGCGGACTCGATAACGGCGGGCAGCGGGGTCTTGCCCTTGTCGTCGACAGCGGCACCGCCGAGGGCGGCAATCTTGGCGACATCTGCGGGTGCGGCCTCGATATGCATGCAGCCGCCGATCAAGCGCGCGCGTACCTGTGCCAGGTCAAGATCGTGCAGGTAATCCTCGCAGGCGCGGATCAGGGAGACCTTCTCGAACGTAAGCTCCTCGCCCGTGGGGACGCGCGTGGCAAGACATGCTCCCGCCGGCAGGTTCCAAACAGGATAGCCCCATGTGCGTAGTAGCTCGCGCTCTTCGTCCTTGGTAAAGCCGACCTCCATAAGAGGGGAGCGTACGCCGAGCTCTTCTGCCGCACGCATGCCGGGGCGGTAGTCACCGCGATCGCTTGCATTGCTGCCATCGATGACGGTGGGAAAGCCGAGCGACTTGGCGTGGTTGACGATGGCGGTAAAGCCGGCGTGCTTGCAGTGGTAGCAGCGATTGGCATCGTTGCAGATTACTTGGGGGAGCTGCAGCTGATCGACCGAAAGATTGAGCACGGGGAGCTTAAAATGCGGCCCCTCATTGGCTTGACCGTCGACGGACCGCTCAAACGAAGCCTGTTCGGGCGTGCCGATGAGCGGCGTGGTGAGGTGAACGAGGAGGGTATTGGTAGGCATGATGCGGGCGCATACGGCGGCCAAAAAGCTGCTGTCAACGCCGCCGGAAAACCCGATGGCCACGCGCCCGTATGCCAAAAGCAGCTGCTCGAGTGCCGATAGCTTGTCTTGAAGCTCCTCTGCGGGTGCCGTGGTGTCTAAAATCATGAAACGTTCCTTATCGTTGAGTACTCGATCGAAAACTATAATCCTAATGCGTTACTTGCCATAAGACTTCTATCTATGTAACGAAAGTGCAATATGGTATATACGTTATATACAAGTTGCCAAATGCGGTAGAGTTGCGGCAATGCGACAGTGAGAGTCGATGGGGGACCGATATGATCAAGGCTGTTATTTTTGACATGGATGGAACGCTGGTCGATACCGAGCGTTTGGGGATTAAGGCCTGGAAGGCAGGCGCCGCTGAGCTTGGGCTCGCGATTGATGATGCGCTGATCCATCAGTTTATCGGTCGCACGCTGCCCGATGTCATGGACATCCTTGATGAGCATTACGGCAGCCACGAAACCACCGAGGCGGTCTATGTCCGCCACAAGGAGATTCGCGACGAGATGGTCAAGACCGAACTGGAACTTAAGGCCGGCGCCGCCGAGTGCCTAGACGAGCTGCTGGCTGCGGGCTATCACGTGGGTCTAGCGACGTCGTCACGCCTCGTTACGGCCGAGCGCAACCTTAAGATGGTTGGCCTCTTTGACAAGTTTGAAACGGTAACGTGTGGCGAGGACGTCGTGCACGGCAAGCCCGACCCCGAGATGTATCTGCTCGCCTGCGAGCGCGCGGGCTTTGCTCCCGAGGAATGTGCCGTGGTCGAGGATTCGCGCAACGGTTGCGTCTCGGGCATTACGGCCGGCTGCCATGTCTTTGCCGTCCCCGATATCGTGCCGCTGCCGCAGGACGTGGTGGATGGCTGCGAGGCCGTGCTCGATACGTTGTTCGACCTGGCGGCGGCAATCAAGACTGTGCGCTAGAAAATTGCGGCGTTGAAACGAGCGATTGCTCACGTTTGCGCTTAAGCAAAAGGGGTCCGGCAATGGTCGGGCCCCTTTTGCTTAAGCGGCGACTTAGCATACTCGCGGGCGTGCTATAGATACGCACCGAGGTTGATGGCCGTGGCGTCGGTCTGGCTGCTTGCCTGGGTGCTGGCGCGTTCCAGCAGGAACGGACGTACCAGTTCTTGGCGGTTGATATCCTCGGCGGCGACTGCGGTGACGGTACGCGCTGCGGAGCCGACACGGATATGCTTGATCTTTGCCGGGGCCTTGTTCTCGATTTGCTCCATCAGCAGTTGGACACCCTTGCGGCCAATCTCGTAGCCCGGGGGCGCTACCGTAGTGAGCGGGACCGATCCGCTCCAAGCGAGCGGGTTGCCGTCGCATCCGGCCACGCGTACTTGCCCGGGGACAGAGATGCCCTTGTCGACCAGTGCCGAAACGACGCCCGAGGCCAACACATCGGTCAGGCCGACGACAAAATCGGGACGTTCGTCCGCGGGGCGCTCGGCGATTTGGTTGCCGATACCATAGCCGTCGGCCGCCGTGTTCCACTCGCCGGCGTCAATGACTTCGATCTTGATGTCGGGATGTAGGGCAAGGGCCTTATGAATGCCAAGGACGCGCAGGGTGAGTTGCATAAATGCTGCTCGGCCGACGACGACAATATGGTGCGCGCCGCGGGCGATGGCGAGCTCGGCGATGATGCGGCCTTGTGCCTCGTTGTCGGCGGCCACGTAGTAGCCGGGCTCGGAGCAATGGATGTCCAGATGGACGATCGGCACGGGCATCTTGGTCAGGGCGGGGTGCCAGTCGGGGGATGCCATGGGCTGAACCATGACGCCGGACATCTGGGTGCCCATAAAGTAGCGCAGGTAATGGTCCTCGAGAATATCGTCGTTATCGGCGTTGGCGATGAGCAAGTCGTAGCCGTGCTTGCGGGCCTCGTTGTGGGCGCCGCTGGCGATTTGGAGCGAAAAGCCGTGATCGAGACGGGGGAGCACCAGGCCAAAGGACTTGGTGGCGCCGCCCGCGAGCTGACGGGCGCTTTGGTTGGGCAGGTAGCCAAGGCGATTAATGGTCTCGTTGATGAGCTTGAGGGTCTCGGGGCGCAGCTTTTCGGGGTGGTTGAGCGCGTTGGAAACCGTGCCCAACGAAACCCCGGCCTCGCGTGCGACGTCGCTGATTTTTACCTTTGCCATAGCGGCCCCTTTGATGCGTTTCAAGTACAAGCCAGATTGTAGCATCCCAAACCTTCCAAAAAGGGACAGGTTTATTTTGGCAGGTTTTATCTGGGCAAACGCTATTGCCAGCGCGACCACCACGAAGGGGGCAGGCACCTTTGTGGTGGTTTGGACCGGCTGGACGTGTGTGCATCGAGTGGTATCTAAGTTGAGATACCACTTCTGGTATATCAGCTTGCGTTTGCGTGAGTACAATACTCGAACGTTATACGTCTCAGCGCCCCTTGTGCGTGGACGTCTTGCAGTCACGCGAACGAAGGGATTTATCTTATGTGCGGAATTGTCGGCTACACCGGCTCTGATATTGCAAAGAACATCCTGGTCACGGGCCTCAAGCGTATGGAGTATCGCGGCTATGACTCCTCGGGTGTCGCGCTCGAGGTGGGCGAGGGCGCCGCGGCGCACCTCGATGTCATCCGCCGCGTGGGCAAGGTCGCGGGCTTGGAGAGCGAGCTTTCCAACATTGACAGCGACGCTACCTGCGGTATCGGCCACACCCGTTGGGCCACCCACGGCAAGCCCTCCGTCGTTAACGCTCACCCCCACACCAGCTGCGACGGCCGTATCGCCATCGTCCACAACGGCATCATCGAGAACTTCGCCGAGCTGCGCGAAGAGCTGGAGGGTCGCGGCCACCACTTTAAGAGCGAGACCGATACCGAGGTCTTCGCGCATCTGATCGAAGAGGCTTATGCCGAGACGCACGACCTGATGGCCTCCGTGCGCGAGGCTTGCACCCACGTGGTCGGTGCCTATGGTCTGGCCGCCGTGTGCGCTGACGAGCCCGGCGTGATCGCCGTGGCCCGCAAGGATTCCCCGATCGTGGTCGGCGCGGGCGAGACCGGCGCCTATGTCGCCTCCGACGTCATCGCGCTCATCGACGCCACCCGCGATGTCGTGGTGCTCGAGGACGGTCAGTTTGCCAAGCTCACGCCCGCAGGCGTCGAGTACACCGACGAGGCCGGCAACGTTATCGAGCCCAAGGTCACCCACATCGATTGGGACCTGGACATGGCAGAAAAGGGCGGTTATCCCGACTTTATGCTCAAGGAGATTCACGAGCAGCCGCGCGTCGTGCGCGACACGCTGGTTGGTCGTATGACGCCGGCCGGCGAGCTCGACATCGACGAGCTGGGCCTTTCGCTCGAGGAACTCAACGACATCGACCGCGTCTACGTGATCGCTTGCGGAACCAGCTATCACGCTGGCCTCATTGCCAAGAATCTCATTGAGGGCTGGGCTCGCATCCCCACCGAGGTGGAGGCGGCCAGCGAGTTCCGTTATCGCAACCCCATCATCACGCCGACGACGCTCGTCGTTGCCGTGTCCCAGTCGGGCGAGACGGCCGATACCCTCGCCGCCATCCGCGACGCGCGCATCAAGGGTGCCAAGGTCTTCGGCATCACCAACGTGGTGGGCAGCCCCGTGGCGCGTGAGAGCGACGGCGTCATCTACACCAAGGCCAACAAGGAGATCGCGGTCGCCTCGACCAAGAGCTTCATCGGCCAGGTCGTGAGCCTCACGCTTTTGGCCCTGCTACTGGCGCAGGTCAAGTACCGCTTGACCACCAAGCAGGCGCGCATGCTGTTCCGCGAGCTTTCCGATACTGCCGAGCAGATCCAGTGGATTTTGGACACGCAGACCGATGCCGTGCATGAGGCTGCCCTGCTGTGCAAGGATGCGCAGTCGGCGCTGTTCGTGGGCCGCGGCATGGGTGCCGCTATTTCCTACGAGGGTGCGCTCAAGCTCAAGGAGGTCAGCTACCTGCACGCCGAGGCCTACGCCGCCGGCGAGATGAAGCACGGCCCCATTGCCCTGATCGACCCGGGCTTCCCTGTCATCGCTGTGGCCACCAAGAGTGCCACCTACGACAAGACCGTGTCGAACCTTATGGAGTGCAAGGCGCGCGGTGCCAAGGTCATCGTCGTTGCCACCGAGGGCGACGAGGAGATCAACAAGATTGCCGACTGCATCATCCGCGTGCCGGCAGTCCGCGACGTGTTCAGCCCCATCACGGCGAGTGTCCCGCTGCAGCTGCTCGCCCGCGAGGTCGCCATCCTGCGCGGCTGCGACGTCGACCAGCCCCGTAACCTGGCGAAAAGCGTTACTGTCGAGTAATCGAGTTCCGTCATCCTAACAACTAAGGCCCGGCTCCGTTGCAGCGGAGCCGGGCCTTGTTGCATTTGCCCAGATAAAACCTGCCAAAATGAACCTGTCCCTTTTTGGCAGGTTAGCGGAGCTTGCTGGTCTCGAAGTACTCGGGGAACTGGTCCAGAACCTCGGTCTGGTTGCGGAACATCATATGCAGGTGCTTGCTGACCAAAAAGCTCGCTTCGATGGGGTCGCGACCGGCGATAGCGCGGCGAATCTGCTTGTGCTCGTTCACGATGTCCTGATTGTCGAGAACCTGCGTGGCGGCGCGCAGCCAGCGGAAGCGCTCCAGGTCGGCATTGGTCTCTTCGAGCCACGACCACACGGTGCTGCGACATGCGATGCTAAAAATCATGTGATGCATGAGGTTGTCGCTCAAAAAGAAGCCGATGCGATCCTCTTCGGCCATGGCCTTTTCCTGCAGCGCGATGGCGCGGTCGAGCTGCTCGATGCCGGCCGACGTGGCGCGTGCACAGCATTCCACGATCACCTGCTTTTCCAGATGTTCGCGGATGTAACAGGCACTCTCGGCAAGGGTGAGGTTGATGGGTGAGACGTAGGTGCCGCTTTGGGGCACGGTGCGCACCAGGCCCTCTTGCGCCAGACGCACCAGTGCCTCGCGCACGGGCGTGCGACCCATGTCCAGGTCATCGCAAAGCTGCTTGACGCCCAGCTTTTCGCCCGGCTTGTAGTCCAGGTAGACGATTTTGCGTCGAATGGTGTGGTAGGACTGGTCCTGTAGGCTCGTTTCCTGCTCGCCGACGTGCATCGATTCTTCCATAGCGCCTCGCAACTGTTCTATCAAACTCATATGTCAGTTGTTAATTATGCCGCGAATCAGCTCTCCGCGGTGGGTAATTCGGCTCTTGCCTGAGAACTATTGCGGCATCTTAGTCTGTGTTTGCGCAAGGCTGCGCTCAATGTTGCCGTATCATAAGCCGTCGCAAACGTGAAATAGAAAGAAGGAATCCCATATGCAACTGGCAAACATCGTACGCGAGCGCTGGAAAGGCGTCTTGTTCTGCCTGATCATCGCCATTCCCGCGACGTTGCTCGGCAAACAAATTGAGGTGGTCGGCGGTCCGGTATTTGCCATCCTCTTTGGCATGGTCCTGGCGCTCGTCTTTCCCAAGAATCGTCGCGAACAGCTCGCCGCTGGCGTCACCTATACGTCCAAAAAAGTCTTGCAGTACGCGGTTATCCTGCTTGGCTTTGGCATGAACCTCTCCCAGATTCTGTCCAAGGGCGCCCAGTCGCTGCCGATTATCGTGGCGACGATCTCGACCTCGCTTGTCATCGCCTTTGTGCTCTGCCACGTTATGAACGTGCCGGGTAAGATCGCGACGCTTGTGGGTGTGGGTTCGTCGATTTGCGGCGGTTCGGCCATCGCTGCGACCGCACCCGTCATCGATGCCGACGATCGCGAGATTGCCCAGGCCATTTCGGTCATCTTCCTGTTTAACGTTATCGCGGCGCTCGTGTTTCCGACGCTTGGCGGCATGCTCGGGCTGACCAACGAGGGCTTCGGCCTGTTTGCCGGTACCGCCATCAACGACACCTCGTCCGTAACGGCTGCGGCGAGCGCTTGGGACAGCATGCATCCCGGCGCCAATGTGCTCGAGAGCGCCACGGTGGTCAAGCTCACCAGGACGCTGGCCATCATTCCCATCACGCTGGCGCTTGCTTGCTGGCAGATGCATCTGGCACGCAAGGCCGGCGGCGACGCCAAAAGCACGTTCTCCCTTAAACGCGCGTTTCCCATGTTTGTGCTGTTCTTTGTGCTGGCGAGCGTGATCACCACGGTGTTTCAGCTTCCCGTGTCCATCACGGCGCCCATCAAGGAGCTGTCGAAATTCTTTATTGTGATGGCCATGGCGGCTATTGGTTTTAATACCGATATCGTCGAGCTGGTCAAAAAGGGCGGCAAGCCCATCGCGCTGGGCTTTTGCTGCTGGATTGGTATTGCGTGCATGAGTTTGGGAATGCAACACGTGCTGGGAATCTGGTAGAGAAGTAGCTTGTTTGCGTGCTGCGTGCTGGCGAGCACATTCTCACGGTGGAGCGATAGGAGCTCTTGCGGGTATGGCTTGTCCGCAGGTTTATAAGTCCCGAAGAGCTCTTATCGCCCCGCCAGGATGGCGATGCGGGGCAACACCTATACTCGCAGGACGGCGCTTTCTGCCCTATAGTGTTTGGTGAGCAATATCGTTCAATTTTGAAACGCTCGGTCGTACGACCGTCGGCGGTTGCACGTCGCCGCGGACAGGGGCAAATCATGGATAGCGATGCCAAGCTGAACATCTTGACCGATGCCCTAGCTGCTGCCGGGGCCTCGGCATTGGCAATCGATGCGCGTGGGGACGTCGCGATCTCGACCATGAATGACGCGGCGCTTGAGCGGGATGCGGCAGCTTTTGTCGCTGAGCGTCTCGACCGTATAGGAGACGGCGCGCGTCTGGTTATGGGGCGTGCGGGTACGCGCCTGAGCCTGACCGTTCGCCCCACCGACAAAGAGGGCGGGAGGCTTTGGGTCGTTGTGGTCCGCGAGGTGCGCGGTGCCGCGGCGCATGCGGGCATCGAGTGGCTCAACGCCGACGAAGTTGAGGCCCGCTACGAATCGAGCGCGTACGGCATCGTTGAGGGTGCCGCTGCGGTGGCTGCACCGGTTGCCGAGAGCTACGCGCGCGGTGTGCCCCTTATGCTCGAGGGCGAGCTGGGAGCGGGTCAGGTCGAGATCGCCAAGCGCCTCTATCTGGACGGTCCTTTTGCCGATCAGCCCTTTGTTTCCATTGCGCTCGATGAGCTCACCGAGCGCGGTTGGCGCCATGTGCTCAAAAGCGCCGAATCGCCGTTGTTCCAAATGGGGCTGACCCTTTGCATTGAGGGCTGGAACGCGGTTGGCCCCCAGCGCCTCCGCGAGCTGGTCTCCACGATGACCGACACCGCGTTGGCGACGCGCTGCCATGTGGTGCTGACGGCGAATGACATGCCGGGCGGCAGCGAAAGTGATCAAGCCGCCTTTGTGACCGAGCGCTTCGCCTGTGCGGTGAGCGTGGCGCCGGCAATCGCCGAGCAGGGAGCCGCGTCGACGAAGGTCGCGCGCTATTTGGAATATCTTGCTGATGCATTTGGGACGGCAGCGCCCACGCTGTCTGCCACGGCGACGAAGACGCTCGATGCTTACCGCTGGCCGCGCAACTATCTGCAGCTCCGCGAGGTCTCGGAACGACTGTATATATTGGTAGGGGCGGGCACGGTGGACCGCGCTGTGGCGGAGGAAGTGCTCGCCCAAGAGGACGTGATTAAGACCGCAACCTTTGGCGCCCCGACGCTCGAAAGTGACCTGTATATCCTGCGACCGCTGGCCGATACCGAGCGAGATATCGCGCATCTGGTTGTAGACCATCTCCACGGCAACCGAACCCGTGCGGCGGAGGTGCTGGGCATAAGCCGTACAACGCTGTGGCGCTTGCTGAAGGACGATGACCGTTGAGCGAGGCGCCCGTGACCGCGCGCGACGCGTGTGCTACAGTCCAAAGCGTTATTGTTTCGATTTGGTTACGGCGTGCGAGGGCATATGGCTGAGACTTCAAAACCGAGCCGCAGAAGGCGGAGTGCCGCGCCGGTTAACCGGCGCACGACATCGGTGACGTGGGGCAAACACGCCTCGGGGTTTGATGGCTCGTTCAAACGCACTAAATATGGCTATCCATCGGCAAGCGCTCGCTTGGCCATGCAGGCCGAGTCGTCGCTGTGGGGCCGCAAGCGCGTGGTGGGCTCAAAGCTCAAGCACGACGGCACGCTCGGTTACATCAGCCGCGGGGCGGCTCGCCGCAGCGGGCTCAACCCGGCTGGTTGGCATCGTTATGTTCCGATCGCGGTCATCGTTGTAGTGATCGTCATCGCACTCGCCGCGCTTGGCTACGCCGGCGGTGGCGCCAACTTGGACGCGGTGTTTAAATCGCCCGAGCTCGCGCATGCAGGTACAGAAGTTATCGAGGGCGCTCAGACCCAGACGGGCGTCGCGCCCCAGCGTGGTATCGTTGCGGCGGCCTCCACCATCGCAGATGCTCAAAAGGACGAAGGCGAGCAAGGTAACGACGCCGAGACGGCCCAGACAAGCGAAGCGACGACAACTCAAATATCAACATAGCTTGCCGGCAGAAGGGGACGTTCCTTTTCTGCCGGCAGTTTGGGACACTCCTGCGCTACTTGACGTACACCACGTTGTCGCGGCGGGGTTTGGGCTCGGGGAGCGTGTCCTCGGCGTAGCCAAGAATGCAGTTACCGACACCGCGCAGGCTGCCGTCGGCGGGCAGGCCCCAGCTGGCCAGCAGCTCCAGGCCCTCGGGCGAGTCAAAGACCTCATGCGCGCGGTGAATCCAGCACGAATCGACACCCAGTGCATAGGCGGCGTTGAGCAAGTTGCCCATGGCGAGCGAGCCGTCTTCCAGATGTGTGGGCACGCTGCGGTCAACCAGCACCACCACAACGGTCTTGGCGCCATAGAAGGGGTCGCTGTTGCTGTCCATGACCTGGGCGTTGAGCTGTGAGAGACGCTCGACGGTCGCGGGGTCGGTGACGGCGACAAACGTCACCGGCTGGCGGCCCATGCCGCTCGGTGCATATTGGCCGGCTTCGATAATCCGTGCAAGCTTTTCGGCCTCGACGGGACGATTGCTGTATTTGCGGCAGCTGCGGCGGTGAATGAGTGTTTCGATAGTCTCCATGGTGTCTCCTTGCGGTGACGTTGCAGATGCCCCGTTCATACCCGTCGGGCTTAAACGATAGACGGTCAATTGCCCGGCCAAAAGGATGGATTCCAATTGGGAAAGTAGGTTTGCATAAAAGTACCTTCAGAATGTGACAAACAAATGGGATGGTTAAACGTTTTATCCCGTCTACCCTGCGGTTTTTTACCACTTGCCTAAATGACGAACGCATAACCTTTGATAAAGGTTTTACTAAAGGAGTACCAACGTTTATCAATGCGCCGTGGTGGCGCCGGGCCAGGAGGTAACATCATGTTCCAGGCTGGAGATGTCGTCGAGACCGATTTCGAAGGATTTCTGAAGCTGCTGCGTTCCAAGACGCGCGCTTTCGTGTCGATCAACGATCACGAGTACTACATCACGCACACCGATGGCTATTGGCGTGTTCAGGATTGCGAGGCCCTCAACGACAAGGGCCACTTTACTGACTGCTCCGAGCTGGTCAACACGGTCTGCGAGGTTGTCGAGCTGCCGTGGATTGCCGGCAAGAGCCTGCATGACAGCTTCTCGGGCGCTACGGTCTATGAGGCCGTCGCCGCTTAACAGGCAATAAAACTCGATTTTCACGTGACCGCTGGCGCCGCCCCCGCGCCGGCGGTCTTTTTCTGCCGATAGGCCATAAAAATGCACGCATTCGCGGAGAGCCTGTTGACGATAGTCAAAACTCGGACTAATGTAGAGATATAAATTGGTCAAAACTCGGACTATCGAATGGTGGGAGAGATGAATAGTGCAGTTAGCCTGGTCGATTTCGACCGGATGCTCAACGGGCTTGACCGTATCTATTCGGAGTTCGCGCGCGCCTGCGGTCTTTCGGACTGCGCCTACTGGATGCTCGTCGACACGAGTGCAGCGGGCGGAAGCGTTGCCGTGAGTCGGCTGACGAGTGAATGGTTCTACAGCAAACAGACCATCAATTCGGCGATCAAGACGCTTAGGGCGCGAGGGCTTGCGACGTTGGAGTTTGCCGAGGGCAGTCGTAAGAACAAGGTTGTGCGACTGACCGAAGAAGGCGTGCAGTTTGCCAAGCGCTACGCGTTGCCGGCGCAAAAAGCCGAGCAACAGGCATTCGAGGCGCTCGAGCCGTGGGAGCAGCGCGAGATCATGCGCTTGGTCGGTAAGTTCTCCCATGTTCTGAACGAAGAGTGCGAGGCATTTAAACGGCAAGTGGCCGCCGAGAACGAGGCTGACGATAAGGGCGAGGGGGACGCATGCGACTCTTAATGAGATTTATGAGGCCGTACCGCGGTCTGATTGCGGTGACGCTGTTTGCGGTGCTGATAGATAACGTCGGTACGCTGTTGGTTCCCACGATGCTGGCGAACATGGTCAACACCGGTATTGCCACGGGCGATGTCGACTATATATTACGCAACGGCCTGTACATGCTTATCGCGACCGGCATGGCCAGCGGCGGCACGGTGCTGGGCTGCTATCTTTCAGCGCGCCTGGCGGCCAACGTGGCCTGTGACATCCGCAACGCCGTCTACGACAAGTCACTCGAGCTGTCTGCCAGCGACTTTGAGCGCTTTGGCACCGGCTCGATGATCACGCGCTCGCTCAACGACATCAACGTGATCCAGCAGGCGATTCTGCAGACAATTCAGCTGGTGTTGCCGGTGCCGTTCTTGGCCGTGGCAGGCATCATTTTTGCTTGGTTCATCGATCCCGCCATGGGCACGCTGCTGGGCGTGGTCGTTGCGATCGTGCTGGTGGCGGCGGTCTTTACGGTGGCTAACGCCGCGCCGATCTTTATGCGCCTGCAGAGCTTTATCGACCGCATGAACGTGGTGCTGCGCGAGAACATCGTGGGCGTGCGCGTCATCCGCGCATTTAACAAGGAGCGCCACGAGGAGCAGCGCCTGGACGAGGTGTTTAGCGATTACGCGGCCAACGCCATCAAGGTCAACCACCTGTTTGTGGGTCTCGACAGTTCCAGCTTCTTTTTGATGAATATCGCCGAGGTGGCGGTGCTGTGGGTGGGCGGCAACCGCGTGGGCGTCCACGCCATGCAAATCGGCAGCATCTCGGCCGTGTTGGAATACGCGATCCTGATCCTTTTCTTTGTGATGATGGCGCAGATGGTGATTCTGACGCTCCCGCGCGCTGCGGCGTGTCTCAACCGTGCGCAACAGGTGCTCGAAATCGAGCCGAGCATCGTGGACGGCAAGCGCACGCTAGATACGTGCGCGGCGGAGCCTGTTGACGGTACCGATGCGGTTGCCGTGTTCGACCATATGTCGTTCCGTTTTGACGATGCCGACGAGGACACTCTGTGCAACCTGAGTTTTGCCTGCCGCCGCGGACAGACGACCGCGATCGTGGGCTCAACGGGCTCGGGCAAGTCAACGGTGGCCAAGCTCCTGCTTCGCTTCCACGATGCAACGAAGGGCGCCATTCGCCTGAACGGCATCGATCTGCACGACCTTTCGCAAGGTGAGATTCGCGGGCATATCGCTTACGTGCCGCAGAAGGCGTGGCTGTTCTCAGGCACCGTTGCAAGCAACCTGCGCTTTGGCAACGAAGGCGCGACTGAGGCTGACATGCTCCATGCGCTGGAGGTTGCCCAGAGCACCTTTGTGCTCGACCAGCCCCAGGGGCTCGATACGCCGGTGGCCCAGGGCGGCACGAACTTCTCGGGCGGCCAGCGCCAGCGCCTGGCCATTGCTCGCGCACTCATGAAGCGCGCCGATCTATATATCTTCGACGATAGTTTTTCGGCCCTGGACTTTAAGACTGATGCCGCCCTGCGCCATGCGTTACAAGATGAGACACGTGACGCAGCGGTGCTCATCATCGCGCAGCGCATCTCGACGATTTTGCACGCCGACCAGATTGTCGTGCTCAAGGACGGCGAGGTTGTGGGCTTGGGCACGCACGAGGAGCTTATGGAAACCTGCGAGGTGTACCGCGCCATCGCGGAATCGCAAATGAAGGGAGGTGAGTAGCATGGCCGAGGAGCTCAAGAAGCAGAGCGGCGGTGATGGCGCCGTTGCCGCGGGGCTGGTCGAGGAAACGGCTGCCGTGGCACCCGAGCTGGATGACGCCGCCAAGGCTGCAGCCGAGCGCGAGGCTCGCCGCCAAGCGCTCTACGAGGAAAACGAGCGCGCCGAGGACGAGCGCGCCCGCGCTGAGGCAGAGCGCATGCGCGATGTGGACGACGAGGACGAGGACGAGAAACCCCGCGACACCTGGGCGACGGTGCGCCGCCTGTGGAGCGAGGCTGCCGGCGACCATTGGCGCTTCTATATCGTGTTCGCGAGTATTGTGTTCTATGCCATCTTTAACACCGCTGCGCCGGCATATAGCGCCCGTGTGATCGATGAGCTGTGGGGCCACATTCAGGTGGCGTTTGCCAACGACACCACTTTCAGCATCACCTGGGAGAACTGCGGCAAGACCATTTTCGTCTACTTTATGATCTGGACTGCCGCTGCCTCGTTCTATGCGCTCCAGAGCTTTTTGATGTCGAGCGTCGCTGAGCGTCTCAATCTGCGCCTGCGCAACCGCATCGCGCAAAAGCTCAACCGTCTGCCGCTCGCCTATTTTGACGCGCATCGTCCCGGCGAGGTCGTCAGCCGCGCGACCAACGACCTGGACAAGATGTCCGAGAGCATGCAGCGCGGATTGCTGCAGCTGCTCGTGTCGATCGGCACGGTTGTTGGTGCTGTGAGCGTGATGTTCGTGTTCAGCGTGCAGCTTACGCTCGTCTTTCTGTTCTTTACGGCACTGTCGCTGCTGGTGACGAAGGTCGTCTCGCGCCGCACACACGATGTGACGGGCGAGCGCCAGGAGTGGGTGTCCAAGATTACGAGTGCGGTCGAGGAAGGCTATTCGGGCCGTCTGGTGATCCGCGCGTTTAACCGCGAACGCCAAAGTTCTGCCGAGGTGCACCAGGCCTCGGGCGAGCTGGCACGCGTGAGTGCCAAGGCCGACTTTATGATCAATGCCGTCGGCCCTGCGGTGCGCTTTATCGGCCGTTTGGCGCAGATCGTGATCGCGCTGGTGGGCTGCAGCATGCTGGTTGCCGGTCACATGACCGTCGGCGTGTTCCAGGCGTTCTTCCAGTTTATCTACGAGGCGTCCGAACCCATGACGCAGCTGTCGTTTACCTTCAACTCGCTGCAGAGCGCGTTGGCGAGTGCGGAGCGCGTGTTCGACCTGCTCGATGAGCCCGAGATGGAGGCCGATCCGCTGCCGGACGAGGCCGCCAAGCTGCCGGGTCGCGTTGAGGGTCGCGTCTCCTTTGAGCACGTGCGCTTTGGTTATTCGCCCGACAAGCCGCTTATGCACGACGTGTCGTTTACCGCCGAGCCGGGCCAGAAGATTGCCGTGGTGGGAACCACGGGCGCGGGCAAGACGACGCTCATCAACCTGCTCATGCGCTTCTACGAGATTGACGGCGGGCGTATTACGCTCGACGGCGTGGATACGAGCCGCATGGACCGCGGCGAGCTACGGCAGCAGTTTGGCATGGTGCTGCAGGACGCCTGGCTGTTCGATGGCACGATTGCCGAAAACATCGCCTACGGCTGTCCCGAGGCGACGCGTGAGGAGATCGTGGCGGCTGCGCGCGCCGCGCAGGTCGACTTCTTTGTGCGCACCATGCCGCAGGGCTACGACACGCGCGTGGCCAACGATGCCGAAAGCATCAGCCAGGGCCAGCGTCAGCTGCTGACCATCGCACGCGTGCTGCTCAATAACCCGGCGATTCTCATCCTGGACGAGGCGACCTCAAGCGTGGATACGCGTACCGAGCTTGCCATCGGTCGTGCCATGGACGCGCTCATGCGCGGGCGCACGAGCTTTGTGATCGCGCACCGCCTGTCGACGATCGTGGACGCCGACCTGATCTTGGTCATGGATCACGGCAACATTATCGAGCAGGGCACGCATAAGGAGCTGCTGGCTGCCGAGGGTGCCTACGCCGACCTCTATCTGAGCCAGTTCGCATAATGTGACAAAGGGACAGTCTCTTTGCCACATCACAAATAAGGCGCGCCGGGGATGAATTCCCTGGCGCGCCTTTGCGTTGATGCCGATGTCGTTTTGTGCCGCTTGCGTTCCTAGCGTTCGTCCACGAGCTTGGCGACGAGGGCCTTGAGCTCGGCCACCTCTCGCTCGAGTTCCTTGACGCGGCGGGCATTCTCGGTGATGCCCTGGCGGTTGAGGGCGGACTGCTCGGCGGCGTCATCGGGCATGTACTCGCGATGCTGCTTGGCGTCGAAACTCTCCTCGAACACACGGCAGCCGTTGCGCTTGATGATGCGTCCCGGCACGCCCACGACGGTGCAGTTGTCGGGGACGTCCTTAACGACGACCGAGTTGCCGCCGATCTTGACGTTGTTGCCGATGCGGATGTTGCCGAGCACCTTGGCGCCCGTGCCCACCGTGACATTGTTGCCCAGGGTGGGGTGACGCTTGCCGGTCTCGTTGCCGGTGCCGCCGAGCGTGACGCCCTGGTAGAGCACACAGTTGTCGCCCACAATGGTGGTCTCGCCGATGACGACGCCCATGGCGTGGTCGATAAAGAAGTGCTTGCCAATCTGCGCGGCAGGGTGAATCTCGACGCCGGTGATGTGGCGGGTGATTTGCGAGAGCACGCGGGCGAGCGAGCGATGACCGTGCTCCCACAGCCAGTGCTCGGGCACGTGGTTCCACTTGGCGTGCAGGCCAGGATAGGAAAGAAAGATGACCAGACCGTTTTGCGCGGCGGGGTCCTGCGCCTGGACGGTCTTGATGTCCTCGCGAATGGTATTGATAAAGCTCACCGGCCGCCCTCCCTTAGCGCCATGGCAATGCGATTCAATAAAGTATAGCGATTCGCTAGGGATTAAAAAGGACAATCTTGGCGGCTTTGCGCTACAAGTGTCAGTTATGCAAACTTGCTGGTAATGGAGTCATGCTTTTGTGGGGTTGCGCACGAGGGGGCACCGCAACCGTATACTGGTCAACTTGGACGTATCCGCGCCCACAACTGAGAGGTTTTACTTCATGGGTTTCATCAATTTTATTGCCGAGCTGCTTAAGGACCCGCGCACCGCGATCGCCAGCTGGATCGCCGCCGGCCCGCTTATGGCCTACGGCTGCGTGTTCCTGATCATCTTTATCGAGACGGGCGTGGTGTTCTTCCCGTTCCTTCCCGGTGATTCGCTGCTGTTCGCCTCGGGTTTCTTTGCCCACAACGGCGGCTTTAACATCGTGGCGCTTCTGGCCACCGCATGGGCCGCTGCCATTTTGGGCGATCAGTGCAACTTTATGATCGGTCACTTCTTTGGCCGCAAGATCATCGCTTCGGGCAAGGTCAAGGCCATGACGCCCGAGCGCATCAAAAAGTCCGAGGACTTCTTGGACAAGTGGGGTCACCTGGCCATCTTCCTGGGTCGCTTCTTCCCGTTTATCCGCACCTTTGTGCCCTTTATCGCTGGCATGGGCGGCATGCACTGGCGCAACTTTGTCGTCTTTAACGTGCTGGGCGGCATTACCTGGTCGACGGTCTTTACGCTGCTGGGCTACTTCTTTGGCGGCATTCCCTTTGTGCAGGAGCACTTTGAGCTGCTGATTATCGGCATCGTTGCCGTGTCGATCATCCCGACCGTGGTCGGTCTGGTTAAGGCCAAGCTGGGTAAATAGAACGCCTAGCTCGAGCCAGCGCGCAGACCGTACAGTTGAGGCCCGTCACCGCTTACGGTGGCGGGCCTTTTTGCTTCGGTCAAATGAAAATACTTTACTTAGTTAAAGAAAAACGTTTTATCCGACGCGCGCGCGGAGTACAATCTCGTGCATGCGAATCGGCGTGCCATCGGCTTTGATGCCGTTTGCGTGTCCCGTCCGGCTCTACGCTCCGGGCGTGCGACGTTGCGACGCGGTCGGCCTCGGTCCTTGCGTGCGGGTTCGCGAGTTTGCAACTGTGTATGTAAGGAGCGACATATGACTGTCGAGAAGAAGGATATCGATTGGGGTAGCCTCGGCTTTGGCTACATGAAGACCGATTACAGCTACGAGGCTCATTGGAAGGATGGCGAGTGGGACGAGGGCGGCCTGACCACCGACCACACCCTGCATGTCTCCGAGTGCGGTGGCATCTTCCATTACTGCCAGGAGGTCTTTGAGGGCCTGAAGGCCTACACCGCCGAGGACGGCAGCATCGTCTGCTTCCGTCCCGACATGAACGCCGAGCGCATGTATAACTCTGCGCAGCGCCTCGAGATGCCCCCGTTCCCCAAGGACAAGTTCGTTGAGGCCGTCAAGCAGGTCGTTTCTGCCAACGCCGCCTGGGTTCCGCCCTTCGGCTCCGGCGCGACTCTGTATGTCCGTCCGTTTATGATCGGCTCCGGTGACGTGATTGGCGTGGCTCCCGCTCCTGAGTACACGTTCCGTATTCTCGTGACTCCGGTCGGTCCGTACTTTAAGGGTGGCCTCAAGCCCGTCAAGCTGCGCGTTTCCGAGTACGACCGCGCCGCACCGCACGGCACCGGCAATATCAAGGCCGGCCTGAACTACGCCATGTCCCTTAAGCCCACGATGGAGGCCCATCGTGAGGGCTATGCCGAGAACCTGTATCTCGACTCCGAGTCCCGCACCTATGTCGAGGAGACCGGTGGCGCGAACGTTCTGTTCGTGAAGGAGGACGGCACGCTCGTCGTTCCGCAGTCGCACACCGATTCCATCCTGCCCTCCATCACCCGTCGCTCGCTCGTTCAGGTCGCTCAGGACCTGGGCATGACCGTTGACCAGCGCCCCGTCGAGTGGGCCGAGGTCAAGGCCGGCACCTTTGTGGAGTGCGGTCTGTGCGGCACCGCTGCCGTCATCTCCCCGGTGGGCGAGATCGACAACAAGGTCTATGGCGCCGACGAGACCGTGACCTTCCCGGCTGGCTGCACCGAGATCGGCCCCGTGATGAAGAAGCTTCGCGAGACCCTGACTGGTATTCAGTCCGGTGCTGTCGAGGATAAGCACAACTGGGTTTACACCGTCGCATAAGCTGCCTTGTATGTCCGGCCCGAGGGCAACCTACCTTTCCGGCGCGTCCTCGGACATGAAAGAACCTCCGCTGCGCACTTCGTGCGGCGGAGGTTCTTTCGTCCTGCGGAGTGCGCCGGAAAGGTAGGTTGCCCTCGGGACTGCGTTACCTCGGTACTGCCGTTACGGGCAATATAGATCTGAATTAAAGATGGTACGCGGCCTTTTGGCCGCGCTTTTGTTTTGCTTCGAGCCATGTGGGGGGTGGTGGCGACGTGCATTTTTGCGAGTATTCTGCAATCGAAGGCCCTTGCATACCGACCTCGGGCGAAAAATCGGGATTTATCGATGTTTTCTACGAATGATGGGCGGGGCTATGGGCTGATAGCGTTTGATTTGCAGGAATATTCGCGGTCTTTGGCATTTATCGTGGCGCTCGAAGCTGTCGGGCATGCTGAATACTCACAAAAATGCACGGCGCCTTGAGGGGGACCTTCGCGACAAAGGAAACCGCCCCGTCGAAGTATGCATTCGACGGGGCGGTTTATGCAAAAACGGTTGTGGATGCGTCAACGGCTCACTAGAACTTGACGGTTGGTGCCTGGCGGGCGGCCTCGGCGGCCTCGAAGCCCTGGCGCTCCTTAAACTGGAAGATGCCGGCAAAGATAACAGCCGGGAACGTCTGGATGGCGTTGTTGTAGCTGAGCACGCAATCGTTGTAGCTCTGGCGTGCGTAGCTCACCTTGTTCTCGGTGTCCTCGAGCGTGGATTGGAGCTGCGTAAAGTTGGTGTTCGCCTTAAGGTCGGGGTAGGCCTCGGCCACGGCAAAGAGCTGGCGCAGCGCACCGGTCAGCACGTTGTCGGCTTCCATCTTGGCCTCGGGGGTGGTGGCGCTTACGGCGGCGTTGCGCGCGTTGACCACGGCGGCGAGCGTGTCCTGCTCGTGTTTTGCGTAGCCCTTGACGGTCTCGACCAAGTTGGGGATCAGGTCGTTGCGGCGCTGCAGCTGCGTGTCGATGTTCTGCCAAGCGTTATCGATGCGATTGCGCTTGGTGACCATGTTGTTGTAGATGCCGGCGATGGCGCAGGCGATCACAACGACAACAACGATACCGATGATGACGGGAAGCATGATGTCTCCGTTTCGAATGGCAGCGGCGTTTTGCGCCTGCCGTTGTTGGTATAACGTATCTAGTATACCCGCAACCTTTGGCGGTGCCGAACTTTCCGGTAAGCGTTGTGTTTCAACCAGGGAGGGGGCGCCAATAACGAACGGGTGGTACAGGTGTAAGATATGCGACAAATTAAGGAATGCTGTCTACGCCTTGAGGATGGCGATACGGATGGACCTTCGCATCAAGAAAACCTATCGTGCCCTGTTCGATGCCTTTACCGAGCTTTTGGAAGAGCATCGGTTTGAGGATTTGACGGTTGCCATGCTTTGCGACCGGGCCCTGATTCGCCGCACGACGTTCTATAAGCATTTTCGCGATAAAAACGATTACTTTGCCTTCTATATCGATGAGCTTATGACGGGCCTGCCGCAAAACCGGACCGATGCAGCGGACGCGGAGCCGCTTGATGACGTGCAGGCGCTTCGTCATGAGGTCTTTGAAGATGCCATGAATATGATTCTGGCACATGAGCAACTCATGGATAACATTTTGGCAAGCAGCATGTCGGGCATGCTGACCGGCATGATTTGCGACCGCATTGCGCGTTCCATCCGTGAGCGTGTGATGAGCTCGCTTGCCGAAGACGCCCTGGCGCCCGTTTCACTCGAGACAACATCGGAGTTTATCGCCGGTGGCATTATTCGATTGTTCACAAACTGGTGGGAATCGGGCCACGATCTTGAGCGTCGATCCGAGATAGCCGACGTGGTCGATGCGCTGTTTGAGCGCACCATGACGCCGGTGCATCACTAGAAGTGGCGGAGAGAGGGGGATTCGAACCCCCGGAACGCTCTCGCGCTCAACGGTTTTCAAGACCGCCGCATTCAACCGCTCTGCCATCTCTCCGTGAGTCGTAATGATAGCATCGTTTTGAATTTGCAACAGGGAAGGCGAACGATGACGAGCACCGAAATCGACGAGAAGTTCATGCACGAGGCGCTGGCCGAGGCGCGCGCCGCTGCTGCGGTGGGCGAGGTACCGATTGGTGCCGTGGTGGTGCGCGCGGGCGAGATTGTCGCGCGGACGCATAATCGTCGCGAGCTCGACCAGGACCCTTCGGCGCATGCAGAGTTCGCGGCCCTGTGCGCTGCCGCTCGGTCGCTCGGTCGCTGGCGCCTTTCCGATTGCACGGTCTATGTAACGCTCGAGCCTTGCTGCATGTGTGCGGGGCTTATGGTCAACGCGCGCGTGGGGCGCTGCGTGTATGGCGCGGCTGATGCCAAGGCGGGCGCGCTGGGTTCGCTATATGACCTGAATGCCGATTCGCGCCTGAACCATCGGTTTAATGTAACCGCCGGCGTGCTGGCGGATGAGTGTCGTGAGGTGTTGAGCGGCTATTTTAGTGGGCTGCGTGGCGCCGATGGTGCTGGCTGCGGTTGTGGGGCCGATCTTGAGGCGCATGCCACTCATGCCGAGGCACTCGCGTGTGCCGAAGATATTGCCGTTGAGGCGGTTGACTTTGGCCCCGTGCAGCGGCGGGCCCGCCGTGTGCTGCTGGCAATCGACTCCTTTAAGGGCAGCGTGTCGAGTGCACAGGCGGAGGCGGCGGTTGTCGAAGGCGTGCGCCGTGTGTGGTCCGACGCCGAGATGGCCGCGTTGCCGCTGGCAGATGGTGGCGAGGGGACGCTCGACGCCATCGCCGCACGCGGTGGCGAGCTTGTGACCTGTGAGGTTGCAGGCCCCTTGGGCGACCGCGTGTCTGCACGGATGCTGGTGGATGCCGAGCGCGAGTCGGCTGTAATTGAGATGGCCGAAGCCGCGGGCATCGGGTACTCGCCTTGCACGGAGTCGGCGGCGTTGGCGGCCACAACCTATGGCGTGGGTGAGCTGATGCTCCGTGCGGTCCGTGCCGGGGCAAAGACTATCTATATTGGCTTGGGCGGCAGTGCCACCAACGACGGCGGCGCCGGCATGCTGCAGGCGCTGGGCGCGCGTCTTGTCGATGACCGTGGCTGCGATATCGCGCCGGGGCTCGCGGGCCTTGAACGAGTCGCCGGTGTTGACCTGACGCCGGCGCTTCGGGTGCTGGGCGGCGCACGCATCGTGGTGCTTTCCGATGTCGAGAATCCGCTCGTGGGGCGTCGCGGGGCGCTTGCGGTGTTTGGCGGGCAAAAGGGCCTGCCGGCGGGGGATGCCGAGGCCCTGGGCAAGTACGACAGCTGGATGGTCGGTTACGGCCGCCTGCTCGATGCGGCGATTACCGGGGTGCGGGCTCAGGGGTTGTTGCGCGTGCTCGAGGGTGCACGGACATTTGGCTCGGTGCTCGGTGTGCCCGGCGCCGGTGCCGCCGGCGGCCTGGGCGCCGCACTGTTGGCGCTCGGCGCCGAGCTACGTTCGGGCGTGGAGACGGTGCTCGATCTGATTGGGTTTGACGAGCGCGTACGCGATGTCGACCTGGTCATTACAGGCGAGGGTAATATGGACGAGCAATCCGCCGCCGGTAAGGCACCGGTGGGCGTGGCCCGTCGTGCGAAGCGATATGGCAAGCCGGTGGTCGCCGTCGTGGGCGGTCGTGCCGACAACCTGGATGCGGCGTATGGGCAGGGTGTCGACTTAGTTCTGCCGGTCTGTCGCAGACCCATGCCCCTTGACCAAGCGCTCGACCCCCAGGAAGCCACAATCAACCTCATCTGCGCCGGTGAAGCCGCCGCCCGATCCTACGACCTCGCCCGTATCTAAGTCTTTCCGGGCAAGTCTCAATAAGTTGCGGTGGAATAGTTCCTGTTTTTGGCCTTGGGTCGTAAAACAGGAACTATTCCACCGCAACTCAAAAGTGGTCTTTTGGCCCTGTCCCAAATTAGCTATCTTGCCCCATCGGGCGGGAGCGGGTAAGATATACCGAGCGCCTAGCGCGTTCGATGGGTTCGGATGACGACATGTTCCGAATCTGGTCAGGTCCGGAAGGAAGCAGCCATAAGGAGCCTCTGTCGGGCATCCGAATCCATCGAGCGCACGGGCGTTTTTTGGTGCCGCGACATGGCCCGGCCGGCGGCGAGGTATTTGGTGTCTCGCTGGTCCTCGGCTTTGCCTGCGGGATCGCTCGACTACCAAACACCTCGCCGCCGGCCGGGCCCCGTCGTCCAAAAATCACCCGTAAAGGCGCGTTAATCTGAACAATTCAATCCCTTGTCTAGTGCTGCTCATTGGCTTTGCCAAAACATGTTCGGGCGTTTTGTCTCTGTGCCTAGTTTCCTGATTGTTTCGGGGGCTTGTTCTGTGACGAGTTGATTTCATATCTCCAGGGCTCGCCGTACTATCATGAATCAGATTGAAGAGAGATGATGATAGGGAGCGCCTTCTATGATTGAGCTGCTCAGGCGTTTTGGTGGTAAGTTTCGCCGGTATATGGTGGTTGGCCCTGCGTGTAAGTTGATCGAAGTGATCTTTGACCTGCTGACGCCGCTGGTGATTGCCCAGATGATCGATAAGGGCATTGGCTCGCACGACGTGAGCGCCGTTATCCACTACGGTATGCTACTTGCCGCCATGGCCGTGATCGGCATCTCGTTTACGCTCGTCTGCCAAAAGATGGCGGCGCTCACCTCGCAGGGCATGGGCACCGACATTCGCGGCGCGCTCTACGAGCACATCAACAAGCTGAGCTATGCTGAGCTCGACCGCTTTGGCACGCCGTCGCTCATCACCCGCATCACCAACGACGTTAACCAGGTCCAGCTCGCTGTGGCGCTGGGCGTGCGCATGCTCATCCGCTGGCCCTTTCTAGCGGTGGGCTCCATGTGCGCGGCCCTTGCCATCGACCTTAAGCTCGGCATCATCTTTTTGATCTGCACGCCCGCCATTGGCCTGGTGTTCTGGGTTGTCATGGCGCGCTGCATTCCGTACTACAAGCAGCTGCAGGCAAAGCTCGACCGCATCGCGCTTATCTGCCGCGAGGGCCTTTCGGGCGCCCGCGTGGTTCGCGCCTTCGTGCGCGAAGATCACGAGCGCGAGCGCTTTGCGCAGGCCGCCGACGACCAGGCCAATACTGCCATCGCGGTGGGCAAGCTCTCGTCGATTCTCAACCCCGTCACGTTTTTGGTGATGAACCTGGGCGTGTGCGCCATCCTGTGGGTGGGCGGCATCCAGGTCAGCGTGGGCGAGCTTACGCAGGGCCAGGTCATGGCGTTTGTGAACTACATGACGCAGACCCTGACCTCCATCGTGTACGTCGCCAACCTGGTCGTGGTCTTTACCAAGGCGAGCGCCAGCGCGTCGCGTATCAACGAGGTGCTCAATTGCGTGCCGGGCATCACCGACGAGGGCAACCAGCCGGTCGCGCTGCCCAAGCCGGGCAATGTCGCTCCAGTTCCCGCGCTGAGCTTGAGCCATGCGAGCTTCTCGTTTGGCGCTGGCGCGGCCAATGCTGTCAACGATGTGACGCTGGAACTCCCGCTGGGCAAGACGCTCGGCATTATCGGCGGTACGGGTAGCGGCAAGTCCACGCTCGTCTCGCTCATCCCGCGCCTGTACGATGCGAGCACCGGCAGCGTGAGCGTGATGGGCGCCGACGTGCGCACCTGGCCGCTCGACCAGCTGCGCCGTGTGGTCGCGACCGTTCCGCAGCGCGCATCGCTGGTGAGCGGCTCCATCCGCAGCAACCTGACCTGGCGCGATGAAGCTGCGACCGACGAGGAGCTCTGGGCGGCACTCGACATGGCGCAGGCCAGCGAGTTCGTGCGCAACAAGCCGCAGGGCTTAGACGCCCCGGTCGAGGCGGGCGGCAAGAACTTTAGTGGTGGCCAGCGTCAGCGCCTGACTATCGCGCGTGCCTTGGTTGGTTCGCCTCAGATATTGATCATGGATGACTCCGCGTCGGCGCTCGACTTTAAGACTGACGCGGCGCTTCGCCATGCCATTCGCGAGCGCAGCGTGCGCGGTGCCGCCGAGGGCGGGCTGCCGCTGACGACTGTCATCGTGAGCCAGCGCGTCTCGACCGTGCGCGATGCCGACATGATCTGCGTACTCGACCACGGCTCGGTTGCGGGCCTGGGCACGCATGACGAGCTGTACGCGACCTGCCAGCTCTATCGCGAGATTTGCCAGTCGCAGCTGCGCCGCGAGGAGCTCGAGGGCCAGCAGGGGAGCACGACGCCCGCGTCCGCTCCGACCGCCCCCGCATCCGTCTGCGCAAAGGAGGGATGCTAAATGAATCCGTACACTTCCTCCGGTTCGGTCGCCACGATGACGGCCAACGTGTCCGGTAACGATAACCTCAACGACCTGGGCGACGGTCCGCGCCAGCCCGGCGATCCCGAGCGCTATCCCGTGGGTGCGGTGACCCGCCGCCTACTGGGCTATGTTCGCCCGCATCGCATTTCGTTTGTAGCGTCGTTTGTGAGTGCCGCCGTCTCGGTGATCTTGCAACTCTATACGCCCATTCTCATCGGCGAGGGCATCGACCTTATCGTCGCCGCCGGGCAGGTGGACTTCGACGCGCTGCTGCCGCTTGTTACCAAACTCGCGCTCGTCGTGGTGGGGGCCGCGGCCTTCCAGTGGCTACAGGGCTATTGCGTTAACCGCCTGTCCTACGAAACGGTGCGCGACATGCGCGTGGAGGCGAGCGATAAGCTCAGCCGTATGCCGCTCAGCTTTATCGACAGCCATGCCCACGGCGACCTTATGAGCCGCGTGGTCAACGACGTCGATCAGGTGGGCGACGGTCTGCTGCAGGGCTTTACGCAGCTCTTCACCGGTGTTATCACCATCGTGGGCACGCTCGCGTTTATGCTCTCCATTAACCTGACCATGACGCTCGTGGTGGTACTCATCACGCCGCTTTCCATTTTTGCAGCTGGTGCTATTGCCAAGCTTTCCAACAAAAGCTTTACGGCACAGCAGCGTATTCAAGGGCAGCTCGGTGGTCATATCGAGGAGTACGTAGGCGAGCAAAAGCTTGTCGACGCCTTTGCCTATGGCCCTAACGCCCAGCAGCGCTTCGATGCCCTCAATGCCGAGCTCTACACCGCGGGCGAGCGCGCGCAGTTTATGGGTTCGCTCTCCAACCCCGGTACGCGCTTTATCAATAACATCATCTATGCCGTGGTCGCTGTGATCGGCTGCGTGGGCGTGATCACGGGCGTGCCCGCGGCGCTTACGGTGGGCGGCGTGCAGATCTTCCTGTCCTATGCCAACCAGTACACCAAGCCGTTCAACGAGGTCACCAACGTCATTACGCAGATCCAGACCGCGTATGCCTCGGCGCGCCGCATGTTTGCGCTGCTCGATGCGCGCGAGCAGGAGCCCGACGCGCCAGATGCCGTGGAACTTGCCGCACCGCAGGGCGAGGTCGCCCTTGAGCATGTGGACTTTAGCTACGTGCCCGACCGCAAGCTGCTTCAGGACATCTGCATCGAGGCTAAGCCCGGCATGCGCTTTGCCCTGGTCGGTCCTACGGGCTGTGGCAAGACAACGCTCATCAATTTGCTGCTGCGTTTTTACGATATCGATGCCGGTCGCATTGCGGTCGATGGCCGTTCCTCGCGTGATTACACGCGCGCAAGCTTGCGCCGCGCCTTTGGCATGGTGTTGCAGGACACTTGGCTGTTCGAGGGCACGGTGGCGGAAAACATCGCCTACGGCTGTCCCGACGCCACGCGCGAGCAGGTTATCGAAGCTGCCAAGCGCGCGCACGCGCACAAGTTTATCGTGCAGCTGCCAGGCGGCTACGATACGGTAATCGGCGAGGACGGCGGCACGTTTAGCCAGGGTCAAAAACAGCTGCTGTGCATCGCGCGCGTCATGCTCACCGACCCGGCGATTCTGCTGCTGGACGAGGCGACCTCGAGCATCGATACCCGCACCGAGCTGCAGGTGCAGGCGGCGTTCGACGAGCTTATGGCCGGCCGCACAAGCTTTGTGGTGGCGCACCGCCTGTCGACGATCCGCAACGCCGACTGCATTCTGGTGATGCGCGACGGCCAGATTATCGAGCGCGGCACGCACGACGAGCTGCTAGCGGCAGGCGGCTTCTACGCCGAACTCTATCGCAGCCAGTTTGCCCAGTGAGCAAGCCCGTGGGGCAAATTAATCAATCGACAGACGGTGGTTTACATCTGTCACGTTAGTACTAAGATATTCATCTAATAAATTGCATTAGTGGCTTTAGTTTTGGGGGATACGAGGCAACGTGACTATGACGTGCTCTTTGGTGGTTAACAGCAAGAGCGGTAATACCAGGATGGTTTCGGGCGCGATCAAGCGCGCTCTGCAGGCTGCGGGCGTTGAGTTTGTCCATGCCGCGGCGTTGAGCGACGATGCGGATGCAGATCAGGTTGCGCTCGAGGCGCAGGGCGCCTGCGCGGCCGACACAGTGCTCGTCGGTTTTTGGTGCGACAAGGGCGCGTGCACGCCTTCGGTCGCGGCGTTGCTCTCCGCCTTGCACGGCAAGCGCGTCTTCCTGTTTGGCACCTGCGGTTTTGGCGCCAGCGAGGAGTACTTTAGGCAGATTATCGACCGCGTGAGCTCAAATCTGGCCGAGGATGCCGAGCTTGTAGGCTGGGCTATGTGCCAGGGCAAGATGGGCCCCGCGGTCAAGCAGCGCTACGAGGCCATGCTCGAGCAAGATCCCGACAACGCCCGATTTAAGATGCTGCTCGACAACTGGGTTGCCGCAAAGGATCACCCCACCAAGGATGATCTGGACCATATGGCGGCGGCGGCCAAGAAGGCCGTGCTGGGCGAGTAGCCTTGCCGTTCGCGGTCCTTCGCGCAAAACAATACAAATGTGAAAGCCTCGAAATTCTCGAGGCTTTTTTCTTGACACTCGCGGGCGCAACCGTGGCAAGCGTTTGGGGCGACATTTTCCATCACCCCGATGACGAGGCCGTCTTGGAAGACACGCTCTCCTGCATCCGCTGGATGTATCGCCAGATGGAGTACGGCTGCCAAACGTATCCGGGTTTCTTTACACATCACTCGCTGGGATTCATGCAGCAGGATTCTGCGGACGGCAAGCGCCGTATGCATCATGCCTGGCAGCATATTCTCGACCAGCTGTGCGTAGTGCTCGAGCGCGATCCGCGGGTGCGTCCGAACGCCTTTACCGATCAGTTTTCTGCCGAGCAATTTGCCGAGGTCCTGTTCTCGCTCATGCTCTCCGCTGTGATTCAACAAGATTTTGATCCGAGTGCCGCGCTCGAGATTACGCGCCGCACCCTCTACTAACGGTCCCCGCGCAAGGCGGGGATTTTTACGGTTAGAAAGTGAACAGCGTTCACGTTAAGGGGGTGATGCGTGGCGCCAAGAACCAAAACCGTTCGTTTGCAACCATTCTTTAAAGGAGACGTATATATGCGCGCTTTATTCGAAACGCTTTTTGACATTGTCTATCTGGTGACGGTCTTTACCCTCGGCATTCGTATGATTCGCGGCAGCAAGGGCAACCGTCAGTTCCAGCTGTTTGGCTGGATGGCGGTCGTATTGGGTGCCGGCGATTCATTTCACCTGGTGCCCTGTGCGCTGGCGCTCTGCACGACTGGCTTTGACGCTTATGCCGTGCAGCTGGGCCTGGGAAAGCTGATCACCTCGATTACCATGACCGTCTTCTACGCGCTGCTCTACTACGTGTGGCGCGAGCGCTATCAGGTTAAGAATCACGTCTCGACGACCTCGGCGATCTTTGCCCTTGCCGCCATGCGTGTCGCGCTGTGCATGCTGCCGCAGAACCAGTGGCTCACCAACCAGACCCCGCTCGAGTGGGGCATTCTGCGCAACATCCCGTTTGCCATCATGGGGCTCATCGTCATCGTGCTGTTCTACCGCAGTGCGAAGGAAGATGGCGACGAGGCCTTCCGCTGGATGTGGCTCACCATTGTGCTGAGCGTCGGTTTCTAGATCCCCGTGGTTCTGTGGGCCGAGGTTGTCCCGGCTATCGGCATGCTCATGATTCCGAAGACCTGCGCGTATGTCTGGACCGTGCTGATCGGTTACAACGCCATGAAGAAGGAGTGCTAGGCCCATCTTCTAAATGCTTCGCCCGCCCGGCGGGCGCCCCTTTATTGATGGAGGGCCTAATAAGCCGAGGGTTCGATTCCCTGATATGGACAGGGTGGGACGGGTTTTCGGAAAGCTATGGTGTGGAGTGACCGAATCTTGCCAAGATTCTGATACATGGCGAAGCTTG
This sequence comes from uncultured Collinsella sp., assembly GCA_937923795.1. GTDB lineage: Bacteria > Actinomycetota > Coriobacteriia > Coriobacteriales > Coriobacteriaceae > Collinsella. Next base: position 29,863 of record CALDWI010000043.1, on the reverse strand, counting down.
GAATGAAATGAAACATTGAATAGAAATTTTAATTGGGGGGGGGGGGATAGCATCATTTGCGTTGTACAACAAAGCATACTTAGCGTGAAAAAATAGCATAGGGGGGTTGGTTGCAGGTATCGAACAAGGCAGGCCGGTACGGGTATTAAAGACTGCTCACGCCAATTTCTGGGCATTTCGGTATCAAGTGTTGCAAAAAGTAAAGGTCAACAGTATGGTATATGCCATGAAAAAGATTTCAAATTGGCTTTTTCGAATCCCATTTTCAAGGGCCTTGTAGCGTTTGAGGAAAGTGGCGGGCCCTTGAATTGATCGAATATGGCCTCGATGGGGATGGAATTATCACTTTGGCGGCTCGTGTACTCAAACATTTTATTGCACTTCTTAGTAGCTTGGCGATCGTGCTCGTCATAGCTCTTGCCGTCGTTTCTTTTGTCCCTCGTGCATTTGGATACACGCCCTATGCAGTGCTTTCGGGCTCTATGGAGCCCGAGCTGCCCGTTGGCTCCATGGTGTTTGTTCGCCAAGTTGAGCCGACGAATATTGCCGTGGGTGACAATGCAACCTTTTACCGATCCGACGGCGCCGTGGTGACGCACCAGGTGTACGAGGTCGACCCTGTGGCGCAGACGATTAGCACGCAGGGAATCGCAAACAAAAATGCAGATGGAACCATCATTCACGACGCCGAGCAGACGCCTTTTTCACGCGTGATCGGTGTCGTTTCTTTTTGTGTCCCTTACCTGGGCTTCGTTAACGCATATTGCACGACGATGCCCGGTTTGCTTGTTGTGATGGCCGTTCTGGCGCTGCTAGTCGCGGCGTCGATTGTGCTCGATCGGATGGTTCCCGACGAGCCTGCGGGCACGCATGCCCGCGCGCATGCGAGGGAGCGGCGTTCATAGCGGCAGGGGAGAGGTGTCGGCAACGGCAAGGGCCGTTGCCGGGGGAAGTCGATTTTCGAAAGGAAGAGAACGATGGAAAACAAGAAGAAAAAGCGCTACGGCATCGTTGCCGCCTTGCTGCTGCTGGTGCTGGCCGCCGGCGTGGGCACCTATGCATGGCTGACGGCCACGCAGTCGCTGGAGAACGTGTTTACGGTTGGTAGCTTTGGCCACCCGGAAAACAAGCCTGATCCGGACCATCCCGAGAAGCCGAACCCCAATGATCCGAACACTGACAAGGCCTACCTGTTCGAGACCAAGTGGGTCGACGACTCCAAGATCGTTCCCGGCGCAACTGCCGATAAGAACCCCAACGTCGGCATCAAGAAGGACTCCGATGACGCCTACGTGTTTATCTATGTGAAGAACGCCATGGTCAATAACACCGCCGCTCCCGCGGACACCCCGTACTTCACCCTCAACGACAACTGGAAGCCGGTCGATGGTGAGGTGACCCCGTCCGCCGATGGCAAGTATCTGAGCGGCCTGTTCATGTATGCCAAGGGCTCCACGACTGGCGTCCCTGCCGTTCTGAAAGCCAAGGGTGCCACCGAGGATGTCTACACCGGCGAGCTCTTTAGCAAGGTTGTGTTCCCCAGCACCTTGGAGGGCTCTATGGTTGCCACCACTCCCAAGATGACGGTTTCCGCCTACATCTTCGGTGCCGACCAGAAGGGCAAGGAGGCTACTCCTGCCGCCAACGCTGTTGCTCAGGCCAAGGCCTGGGCTGAGACCAAGAAGTAATCCCCCTTCCACCGAGACCCCGACCCGTTCCCCAACCCCTATATTCGGGTCGGGATCTCGGTCCCCCTTTGATCGACGATTGGCGAACGTAATGCTCAACAATCTTTCCGACAATCAGAAACGTACCTTGGCGCTTGCCGCGATGGCGCTGTTGGCCCTGGCGTGCCTGTGTGGCACGCTGGCTTTTATCGTTGATATGGTTCCGGCGAACAACGTCCTATCGTTTGGCAGCGTGAAGGTACGAGTCTGCGAATACGCCCTCAACGAGCAGGGCGAGGAGATTCCGTTTGAGGCCAACGAGCACGGGGACTATCCCGACACCAAGGCCAGTGGCTCTGACATCAGCCGTATCGTGCGCGTGCAGAATGCTGGCGCACAGCCCGAGTATGTTCGCGCTCGTCTGCGCATGACGTCGGTGGCGTCTGACGGCACGACCGCGGATCCCTCGGGCAACGTTGCCTTTAACGTGAACGCGGGCGAGGGGTCCCCGTGGATCGATGGCGGCGATGGGTGGTACTACTACCGCGGATTGGCCGGGCGTGGCGGCATGCTCGACCCCGGCGCCATGACGGAGAGCCTCATGGACTCGCTGCGCTTTGTGGGCGACTACAACGATGCCGCGCGCGGCGGCTCATTCAAACTCGATATCGACGTCCAGGCCGTGCAGGCCAAAAACCAGCAGACAAACGATTCCGTCCTCGACGTGCTCGACGTCGTGGGCTGGCCGGAGGCGAACTAGCCCATGAAGATCAAGAACAGAAACCGAGGTGTGCTTAGCAGGCTGATTGCCGTCGCGGCGATTGCCCTTTGCTGTGTAATGGCGCTGCCGATGGCGGTGCATGCCGAGACTGTGCCCGAGGGCCAAACCGAATTCCACATCAAAAACGAGGCCGACTTTTTGTCGTGCGTGGCGCTTTCGCGCGAGCGCGACACGCGCGATTGGCACGTCTATCTCGATAACGATATTGAGCTCGATGGTGAGGACATGAAGACCATCGTCTCGAACACGGTCAAGCACCTCTCCTTTGGCAATAAGGAGCATCCCTTTAAGGGCGTTTTCGATGGCCGGAACCACACCGTTAAAGGTCTGGACTACGCCAACAATATGTTGGATCCCGAGCGCGATACGGGCTTTTTTGCCGAGACCGATGGCGCCACCATCAAGAACTTCCTGGTCAAGGATGCCAACATCTGGGCCGACTTCCGCGGCGGCATTATCGTGGGCAAGGCCGTCAACACTCGCTTCGAAAACGTTATGGTCATGGAGAGCACCCTGCACGTTACGTGCGCCAACAACATGCTCAACGTGATTACCAATGCGGGCTTTGAGGGCGGCCTGATTGCCGGCGAGCTCGACGGCTGTACGCTCTACAACTGCGAGGTCCGTGGTGGCCGCGCCGTTAACAACACGACTTCGGGCGTACAGGCAATCGGTGGCGAGGGCCTGTATATGGCGGCGTTTGCCGGCTACGTTAAGAACTCGACCATCGAGTATTGCCGCGTGACGCCTACGCGCAAAGAGAATGGCTCGATTGCCGAGAATGGCATGACCGACGTCACCAATAAATACGATGTGGCCATTGGCGCCCTGGGCGGCAACAACGTGTACGCCTCGGGTTTTGTGGGCTGTATGGCAGGTAACGCCAAGATTATCGACTGCTTCTCGACGGCGCAGTGCTACAGCTATGCCGCGTCGTACGTGGGCGTCATTTCTGTGACGCGCGCGTGGACGGGTGGCCTGGCGGGCCGTATTTTAACTGAAGAGGGCAACGAGCTCGTTCGAAGCCACTTTGCGGGCGATTTGAGCTCGCGTCAGTACAATCCCATCGCCGTGATTCCCATTATTCAAAACGACGTGAACTTGGGCGGTATTGCTGCGCGCGCCAACAAGGGCGATGCCACGGTCACCGAGTGTTACTTTAAGCCGAGCGTGAGCCTAAAAGGCAGCAGCCAGGGTACTGCGGCTAAGAAAAAGATACCTTCGTTTGGCGGTGACGGCACCACCAAGGGCGACAGCTACGGTCCGTGGGATGACGAGCGTTACATCACGCGCGAGCTGTGGGAACAGCACGACTACGACTTCTGTGCCGGCACCATGCGCTCGACCGCCAACGACGATGCCCTGGGCGGTTCGCATGCCAACGAGTGGGCGATGGACTACAGGCTGAATATTCCCGTGCATGGCCAGAGCGTTAAGGCGACGATTGATTTTCCCGGTGCGGGTACGGCAACAATCGAGAAGACCAAACTTGGCAAAGACCAGGCGACCACGGATCCGTACACCTTTGCGGTGAGCGCTGTGCTGGCCGGAACGGCACAGGGTCTTGCTACGGGCGATACATCGGTAACGTTTAAGCAGGATACCTCCGCAAAGCCTGCGGGGCTGAGCGAGGCGAACGGCGGCTACCGCTTTATGGGCTGGTTCTGCGAGCCCGATGTGCGCGTGAATCGAATTGGACAAGACAACAGCTGGTTTGACGGCAAGACAGATGACGCTGCGGTGAAGGATGGCAAGCGCGTTCAGGACAACACGAAGCACGAGACGACGTCTAGCTACACTGCCGACAACGGCAAGGATCATGCCGAGAGCGAAGGCTTCAAGGGCAATGACCTCTTTATCGCTTCATACGAGGCACAGGTACTGTTCTATAACGTTAAGGGCGAGACGCTTGATTGGCATAACGGCGATAAGCACGACAAGTCAGTTGATTGGTATCGCTACGGCGTGGATGTGACGCCTGCGGCTCCTGCAGACCGCGAGGGGCTTTCCGACAGCGCAACGTTTATCGGCTGGACCACGCAGCCTAGCAGCGAGGAAGGTATGAACGGCGCCTATGCCGCCATCACTTCGGATAAGTTAGCCAATCTTAAAAATCAGGGAGCTTTTTATCCTGCGGGTAGCGAGATCACTGTTGTCCGTCCAACCGACTTCTATCCCGTGTACAGCGACTACGTGTCAAACATCATGACGGTATTCGAAGGCAATGAGCAGGACACGCTTGATGATGTGACCCAGCGCGTAGACGTGGGCAGCACCAAAGTCGACGTCCAGACTGCCGGGGACGGCGCCAGCGTCTACACGGTACAGGTGCGCAACACGGACGGTACGCTCCTGTCCAATGGCGGCAAGCTGCCCGATGGGTATCGTTTCCTGGGCTGGTACGAAAACAAGCAGGCCGCCGACGGGTCCGTGGTCGAGGTGCGCGTAAGCCGCGACCCCAGCTATACACTCCCTGCCGATGTCGATCTAACCGTGCCGCACACCTATACGGCGCGCTTTGAGTACCGCGTGGATTATTACGTTCGGGCATTTACAAATAGCGATCTAACGGACAGCAAGAAGTTGTGCTCGATTTGGAATAAATACAAGTCGCCCTTCGAGGAAAACGTCGGCGCGACATATGTTCGTGAAAACATTATCCATTGGGGTGCTGGCACGGACGCCTCCGCCCATGTGCTACACAATGATGAGAATCCAGCAGATAAGTGCACTACCGTTCTCTCTAATGCGACGAAAATCGTTGCGCCTATAAATGCCTACTCCCATAACGTGCGTAACGACAGCGGCGCAAATACTCTCAAGGATATGATTGCCGACACTGATTTTCCGGGAGCTGGAAAACTGAGCGATGAGAAGGTTGCCGCTAGCATCAAAGTCCAATTTCATTCTGCGCATGATAGGTATCACTTCAGTTTTTGGACGCTCGAAAGACCCGGTGACGGTTCTTGGACATATATAAATAATCCTTTTTCGAGTCTCGTTAAAACGACGGAACAATATTTTGTTCGCGCTATGGTGACTACGGATGTCACCTTCTATGACAAGTATGACAACGTCAAGCAAACTGCTACTCGACGCTATGAAAGCAACTTGCTTCAACAGAAAACGCCAGAAGGTAAAGACCCGACGTTCCTGTATTGTTATCCGCATCTTTATAAGGACAAGACGGTTAATGATAAGCCCTACGACGGAAAAAAGGGCGACATCAATCCCTACCTGACTCTTCAGGCTTCCCCGACCGATGCTGACATGGCCGTGCCGGGTTATAAGTTCCTGGGCTGGATTTCGACCGCCGAGGTCCAGAAGGATTCTGCCGTCTGGAAATATATCTATGATGTCGCCAACGACCCCTATGTGACGAGCGATCCGGAAAAGGCGGCGCCATACTTGGCGACGGATGACTCCAAGGTCACCCAGTGGCAGGATGCCTATCCCGTCTACGCAAAGTACGACGTCAACTACACCACCAACCTGCACCGCAAGGGCTTTGACGGAACGCCAGACGTCATCAACGTGCCGAATTTTAAGATTACGCCTGATCTTGAGGTCCAGGAGAACGGCGATGCGGTGGCAACGGTAAACCCCGACATTACGACGACGGTGTACGCCGACGGTACCGGTGGCGCCTATCAGCTTAAGAAGCTCGAAATCGAGCTTCCCGACGGAACGGTCGAGCAGCTCGAGCCGACGGCCGAAGGCGGCAACACCTATTCCTATTCCGTGGAGCCTGGCAAGCCCTATACGTTTGTGGCATATTACACGCCCATTGCGGTGGTGTATCACCTGGATGACAGCGCTATCGATGGCAAGCTTGCACAGGAAGGCGACGCTCTCGGCAGCCTTAAGGATGGCATCCCGCTGCCAACGTATAAGGTCGGCGACATAGATGCTGCAACGAATGCATACAATGCCTTCGTCGGCTGGACGGAAACCAAGCCGGCTGCTGGCAGCGGCTATGTCGTCTGGTCGGACGGTCTTCCCATGGTTAACAAAAATACTGTGGTTAAGACTCCCATGGAGCTGTACCCGGTTTACCGTGCCAGCGCGGTTAAGGTCCAATCGAATATCGATATCAATCTGGATAACCCTGAGTCCGTGCGATCGCTTTCGCGCACCGACTCCGGTGATCAGATTTCGCTGGAGGTAAAAGCTGCAACCGAGGTCGTCGGAAAAGACGGCACCAAGTACGACTTTGTCGGCTGGTCGCGCGACTATGTCAATGACGGGCAGTACACCCTGATGACTGACGATGAGAAGTATCCCCTCGAGGGCAGCGAGCCCTTTGAGAGCGTGACCTACACTGCGGTGTATAAGATTGCGCCGTATAAGGTGCGCTATCACGGTGTCGACGGGTTGCCCATCTTTACAGCGACGGTCGACTCGGGTGACGAGCGAGCGACAGGCGCTGGCTTTGTCCATAACGTCGAGGTTCCCAAGGTGGATGAGAACGGCAAACCGGTCTATGACAACAACGGCAATCCCGAGATGGAGCAAAAGTCCGTCGCGTACGACCCGGATGCTTACTCTAAGATTGTCGCGCTGCTCGATGAGCGGGCGGCGGCTAACGGTGAAGTGCGTGAACTCTTCCTGGAGTGGCGATATGTGCCTGCCGATGGCACTGCGAAGTCTTGGAATGAGTTTAAGGGCGAGCCGGTCAAGGGCGATATGGACTTGTATCCCGTAACGTATCGCGTGACTGCCAACGACACATCCGATTCCACGAACCCTAAAACAATGACCGCGCGGCTTAAGTGGCTACTCGATCCCAACGCCGCCAACACGGTCGACAACAGCGCCGACAAGGCACCCTTTAAGGTCTGCTTTGCCGAGCCGTTTATGGGAACGCAGCTGACTGTTACAGTTAAGCAGGCGAGCTACGGCCCTGGTACATCCATGAGGGAGGAGCCCGTAAACGACAAATACGTCTCACTCTATAGCTTGGGCTCGGGCAATGGCTCATTCGACCTAGCCAATCGTCTGGAGTCCAAGAAGACGGGTGAAGGCGAACAGGACCCCGGCAATGCCGTGTTCAACTTCGACCAGACTCACGTGTTGACAATTGTAAAAAAGACCACCGATGCTAGTGCCATGGGACAGACATTCCGCTTTAAGGTGTCACGGAAGGCGTCGAAGGATTCTCTTGCCGAGACGCGCATGGTCGAAGTGAAGGTCGATAAAACGCAGCGGGAAAACGGCGAGACCTGGTATGTAGGCAGTGTGCAATTTGCCGCGCCGGTGGGTTTCTATACCGTCGAGGAAGATACGGCTTGGGCATGGCGCTACCAGGGTGAGCTGAGCACGCCTGGTAAGGCGCCCGGCAAATCTGCCGAGCTGACGATTTCGTCTGCCTCGAGCGCGGGCGATGCGGTGGTGATGTGCGTTAACACGCGTGCGAAGGACAAATGGGTCGACGGCGGCTCGCATGCCAAGAATGTTTGGAAAAACGGGCAGCTGAAGAGGGAGGACTAGGATGACAAAGCGCAAGCAGATCGTTGCCCTCCTTGTCGGCGTTCTCCTTTTGGCCGGCGCTGTCGGCACGTTTGCGTGGCTTTCGGTTACGGGTGTGCTGGTCAACGAGTTTGGTTTTGGCTCGGTGGCGCCTTCGGTGGACGAGACGCTCGAGGACAACGTGAAGAGGGATGTCTCGGTTAAAAACACGGGCTCGGCTCCGGCATACCTGCGTGTTGCGGTGGATATCTACTGGCAGGACAAGGATGGCGCACGCCTGTGGGATGAGCCGGTCGAGGGTACCGACTACGCCCTTGTGTGGGGCGACGTGTCCAATGCCTCAACTACTAGCAGCGCCTCGTCTTGGGTTCGCTCGGCCGACGGATTCTACTACTGGACGTCTCCCGTTGCATCGCTCGACAAGACGGGCGTGCTCATCAAGAGCGTGTCCGAGAAGAAGGCAGACGGTAAAAACCTAGTCGTCGACATTTCGACCCAGGCGATTCAGTCCACGCCCGACGATGCGGTCACCGAGGCATGGAACTGTACGGTCAAAGATGGCGTGCTGGTGCCGCCGCACGGAGGTGCGTGAGTATGGCGTTCCCGATTCGCAAAGGCGTTGCGCGCTCCGTGCGTTGCGTGGTCGCGGCCATTCTCTGCATGGTCGCGCTCGCCGTTCCTGCCCGCGCGTTTGCCGAGACTCCCGCGATTGCCTATGACGGAAATGCGCACCAGCTGACGGTATCGGGGGCGACGGGCTCCTCGGGGGAGCCCGATCTGTTTCCCGCCTTTAAAGATCTAATGCCCGGCGATGTGCGCGAGCAACAGATTGAGGTTCGTGCCATGGGCGTAAAGTCCCAGGTACGCGTGTTTGTGCGGGCCGTTGTCGATCACGAGACGGCACACCTGCTGTCGCCCATTACCTTAACGGCGTCGGCGGGCGATGCGTCTGCCGGTTGGCTCCAGACGGGAGCGCCGGGCAGCGTGTTTGCCTATCCCACGCAGGTCGCAACGTTTACGAGCGATGGCAGCACGGTGCTCAATTTGCAACTAAGTGTCCCGACGTCGGTGGGCAACGAGCTTGCCGACGCAAACAAGACCATTCGCTGGGAGATTACCGCCGAAGACGATGGCGAGAAGATTCCCGTACAACCTGCTGGCAGTAAGAGCCCCGGTCTGTTTGGCCTGGCGGCAACCGGCGACAGCACGCTCACATTGCTTTTGATGTTGCTGACGCTTGCAATCATCGCTTTTATGGCCGCGCTGCTTTTGTCCCGGAGGAATAAGCGCTAGGTCCATCTTCTAAACGCAACACCCTCCCGGGCGGCGGGCACGAAGTTCCCTGCTCTACAGTCCTGCGCAAGACGGAAGCCACATTAAGTGGCCTTCTTTGCGTGCGGAACTCGCGATGAACTTCGTGCCTGCCGCCCGGGAGGGCGTCCCTTTATTGATGGAAGGCCTTATAAGCTGATGATTTCATTCCCAGATGTATTCAGGGTGGGACAGGCTTTCCGGATACAAAGAAGGCCACGTGGCGTGGCCTTCAACTTACATATGTTGCGGATGCTCTCATGACAAGCCGCGATTCAACACCGAGGCGTCTGCCCGGCGACGCGGAACGTAAGGTTCATCGCGAGTTCCGCACGAGCCGGAGAGCACTTAATGTGCTCTCCGTGCGAGCAGGACTGTCCGAGCAGGGAATCTTATGTTCCGCGTCGCCGGGCAGACGAACCAGGTCGATAGACCCGCTACTTGATCTTGGTCGTACCCGGCGCCAGGTTGGGGTCGGTCTCGTTGGCCTCGGTCTGGAAGTGCTCGGTATACACGTTCTTGCCGTCGCGGAACATCTCGTAGTACTGCATCTTGGCGTAATCCTCGCGCGCCTTGGTGGCGGCTGCGGCAGCGGCGTCGTCACCGGTGACGTTGGAGGAGAGCGCCCAGCGCAGGCTGGCGTCCTCGTAGCCGACGGAGTTGATGGCGGGCAGCGACTTGCGCAGCGTCATGTGCGCTTTCTGGTAGTCAGTCAGCGGGGCGCCAATCAGCTGCATAAGCTGCGTGGACAGGTAGTTGGTGGATAGGTCGTCGACCTCGCTCGTCTGGTCGCAACCGGCAACGTCGTAGTTGGCCCAAATGATGTAGTCGGTCTGCCACAGGCGCTCCTGATGCGTGGCGTCGTCCTCGCCGGTAAACCACTTGTCATTGAACTTGGACGGGAAGAACGGCTGGTGGTCGCCCCAGAACACCACGACCACCTTGCGGTCGAGCTTGCTCAAGGCGTTGAGGAAGTAGCGCAGCGCCTGGTCGGACTGCTCAATGCACGAGACATACTCGTCGACATCGGACAGTGTGCCGTCCTCGACGGTCTTAGCGTCCAGGTCGGTCGCGTCGATGTTGAGGTGCATCTGCTTGTCGACCGGCAGCAGGCCCGTGTCGTAGCCCGAGTGGTTCTGCATGGTCACGTCGAAGATAAACTGCGGATCGGCGTTCTGGTCGAGCAGCTCAAGAATCTTGTCGTAGGTAGCCTGGTCGGTCACCATGCCGCGCAGGGTGTCGGCTCCCTGGAAATCGTTGATGGACAGGAACTGGTCAAAGCCAAAGTCCTTGTAGACGTTCTCGCGGTTCCAGTTGGTCGCGTGGTTGGGGTGCATGGCCGTGGTGGAATAGCCGAGCGATTTGAACTGCTCTGCCAAGTTCCCGGTCGTTTCCATGTTGTAGATGGTGTAGGGGTACACGCCCGATCCCAGGTTGGCCATGGAGCTGCCGGTCATAAACTCAAACTCGGTATTGGCGGTGCCGCCGCCGTAGGCGCTCACGTAGAGCTTGCCGCGGCTGAGGCAGTTGGACAGGCTCTTAAAGTACTGCGGGCCCTCGTAGCCGGCGCGCATGTTCTGGTAGATGGATAGGTCCGAGAACGTCTCGTTCATGATGGCGATGACCGTGGGCTTCTCGCTGTCGAATTGCTCTTTTGCGGCGGCGCGCTCGTCGCTCTTGGCCGCGTCGGACTTGTCGTAGGCCTCGGCGTACTTTTTGAGCGTGGCCTTGGCGTCATCGACGGAGTAGTCGGCGGGTTTGGGCGGCTTGATGGACTGCGCTGCACTAATAAAGGCGGGCAGGTAGCCCTCGCGCCAGTAGCTCTCGAGCGGGCGCCAGGTGTAGACAGTGATGCCGAGAGTGTTGTAGTAGTCGATGAGCGTGACATGCGCGGTCACGCCGCCCAGGCACAGCACGGCGACGAGCAGGTTGGTGAGCAGCATGCGCTTGGCGTTGGCGGCACCCTTCTGACGGTGCGGCGCTACCAGGCCGGCGTACTCGCATAGCAGCATGGCGATGGCGGTAAAGCCCATGGACAGCACGCAGAACAGCGAGATGGAGAAGGTGTAGCCGTTGCCGGCGACCGCGGCGGCGGTGGAGATGGCCGAAAGGTCGCCCGGCTGGATGGGCATGGATTTAAACGTGATGACGAAGAACTCGGCAATGCCCAGGACAAAGAGGGCAAAGGACAAGACCGCAGGAGCTGCGCCGTGGCGCTGGAACAGGAAGAACAAGCCAGTCATGAGCGTGGTGATGATGGCCCACTCGAGCAGGATGCACAGGGGGTAGACCCAGGTAAAGTCGTGGTTGGACGAGACCTCCATGCCCAGCAGTGCAAAGATGCCGGCGAGCAGCAGGCACAAGACGGCGGCGACGAGCGGTTTGCCCACAAAGGCGCCGCGCAGGCGGGCGAGCTTGCCGGTGGGGGCGGGGGCATCGGTAGCAGCGAACGCAAAGACGCGCGGGGTGATGCGGTCGCGGGCGATGCTGGCCCAAGCGCAGCCGGTGAGGATGGCGTTGGTCAGGATGAGCATCACAAAGGCGAGCGGCTCGTTTTGCGCGACGAGGCCAATAGCACCCCAGATGGTCAAAAAGAGCTGGAACAGGCCGAAGGCGACGCTCCAGGCGAAGGCGCCCTTGGTGACGGTGCCCGACTGAGCGCGAATGGCCTTGGCCTCGCGCAAAACAAGGTAGACGGTCGCCGCAAGACCGACGAGCGAGATGGCGGCAGCGAACATGCTGAGACTCCTCACAAACTTAAAACCTACGAAAGCGGGGGTTTACCCGATTGTTACCTAAATATGCGCTGCATTTGCGGGCTGCGCACAACAACCAGCCATATTAACGCGCATGTGCGGCGGTGTGGCGCAATGTAGTGGCGGCCTGCGCGATAATGGACGGGAATTACACGGAAACGTAAAGGCTTCTTAAAGAAATGGCGAGGATAGAGCTATGGGCGAGCAGGTTTGTATGACGGGCGCCGAGTGCTGCGGCGGAGCTGCGGGCGTGGATGCGAACGGTTATCCGGTCGAGACTACGGGTAACGCGGTGCTGGACATCTTGGAGCACCGCTCGTCCACGCGTGCCTTCGCGCGTGATGACGACGACCGCCCCGTGGCGGTGACCGACGAGCAGCGGGCGGCAATCTTGCATGCGGCGAGTCGCGCACCGTCGGCGGGCGCCATGATGATGTATTCCATCGTGAGCATCCGCGAGCAGGCTACGCTCGACCGCCTGGCCGACCTGTGCGACCACCAGCCCATGATCGCCAAGGCGCCCTGGGCACTCATATTTGTGGTCGATTATGCCAAGTGGATCGATCTGTTTGAGCACGTGGGCTGCTTTGAGCCCGAGTTTGTCGAGCGCACGGGCAAGGCGCCCCGCCGCGCGCCGGGTTTGGGCGACTTTGCCATCGCGGCCCAGGACGCCGTGATCGCCGCGCAAAACGCCGTGGTTGCCGCCGAGGCCCTGGGGCTGGGAAGCTGCTACATTGGCGACATCGTGGAGAACGCCGAGGAAGTTGCCGAGCTGCTCGATCTGCCGCCCTATACCATGCCGCTGTCGATGCTCATCATCGGCACGCCCCGTAAGGAGCGTCCGGCCATTGCGCACCCCGTGGTGAACCTGGTGCACGAGGGGCGCTACTGCCGCGCGGATGCCGCGACCATGGACGCGCAGGTGGCCGAGATGGACGCAATGTTCCGTCCGCATGCCCGCGAGGTGGGGGAGCGCGTCGTGGACATCTATACCCGCAAGCACACGAGCCCCTTTATGGCCGAGATGAGCCGATCCATGGAGTGGTGGTTCAAAAATTGGCTCGGAAAATGACGAATGTGACAAAGGGGCAGTCCCTTTGCCACATTCCATATCGCCACGGTGGCCTAAAGGCCGTATAAATGTTTATCTAGCTGGGAAAACAGTGCCATTCAAACATGGGCCGATTACCTATAATTCCTTCGAACATTAAAGTTGGGAGGAAACCGGCTTATGGAACAAAAGGCCAAGGAGGCAGCCTCGCACGCTGCGATTCCTGTGAGCATCTCGGCGATGCTCGTCACGCTGGGCGTGGTGTACGGCGATATCGGCACCAGCCCTATGTATGTAACCAAGGCGCTCGTTGCCGGCAACGGCGGCATCGGAAGCGTGACGGAGGAGTTCGTGCTTGGCGCGCTCTCCCTTGTCGTGTGGACGGTCACGCTGCTGACCACCATCAAGTATGTGCTCATCTCGCTGCGCGCCGATAACCATGGTGAGGGTGGCATCTTTGCCCTGTACAGCCTGGTCAAGCGCTGTGGCAAGTGGCTTATCATCCCCGCCATGCTGGGTGGCGCCGCGCTGCTCGCCGACGGCATCCTGACGCCGGCCGTTACCGTTACCACGGCCATCGAGGGCCTGCGCACCATCCCGGCGGTCCATGCCGTGCTGGGCGATGACCAGGGTCGCGTCGTCGCCATTACGCTCGCCATCATCATCGTGCTCTTCTTGGTGCAGCGCATCGGTACGGCCAAGATCGGTCACGCCTTTGGCCCCATCATGACGCTGTGGTTCCTGTTCCTGGGCGGCACGGGTCTGTTCTTTGTCTTCCAGCACCCCGCCGTGCTGCTGTGCCTCAACCCGGTGCGCGGCATCGCCTTTTTGCTGAGTCCCAACAACCACGCGGGCATCATGATTCTGGGCAGCTGCTTCCTCGCCACCACCGGTGCCGAGGCGCTCTACTCCGACATGGGCCACGTCGGCCGCGGCAACATCTACGCCACCTGGCCGTTCGTTAAGTGCTGCCTGCTGCTTTCCTATATGGGCCAGGGCGCTTGGCTTATGAACAACGCTGCCAACCCCGAGCTCATGGGCATTGCCGACCTCAACCCGTTCTACCAGATGCTCGCCCCGGGCCTGCGCCCGTTTGCCGTCGGCCTTTCCACCGTCGCGGCCATCATTGCCTCGCAGGCGCTCATCACCGGCGCATTCTCGCTGGTGTCCGAGGCCAGCCGTCTGGACCTTATGCCGCACATGCAGGTCTTCTACCCTGCCGAGACCAAGGGCCAGCTCTACATCCCCATGGTCAACAACGTCATGCTTGTCGGCTGCGTCATCGTGGTGCTGCTGTTCCAGAACTCGGCGCATATGGAAGCCGCCTACGGCCTTGCCATTACGCTGACTATGATGTGCACCACGCTGCTGCTCTTCTTCTACCTGCATGAGGAGCGCAAGCTCAAGGTTGCTCCGTGGATCTTCGCGGCCTTCTTCCTTTTGCTCGAAGGCTTCTTCTTCGTGAGCTCGCTCACCAAGTTCTTCCACGGCGGTTACTTCACCATTCTCATGGCTGCACTCATCATGGGCATTATGGTGTGCTGGTACAACGGCACGGCGGTCGAGCAGCGCCAGTTTACGCTGCTGCCGCTGCGCAGCTACCTGCCGCAGCTCAAGCGCCTGCGTGACGACGACCGTTACGAGCGCATGAGCGACAACGTTGTGTACCTGACCAAGGACACCCATACCGACTACATCGACCGCGATATCGTCTATTCGATCTTGGACAAGCATCCCAAGCGCGCCCGCGCCTGGTGGTTCGTGAATGTCGAGACCATGGACGAGCCGCATACCTTTGCCTATTCGGTCGAGACGTTCGGCACCGACTACGTGTTCCGCGTGCATCTGTACCTGGGCTACAAGATCAACCAGCGCGTCAATGCCTACCTGCGTCAGGTTGTTCAGGACCTGGCTGCCACCGGCGAGCTGCCGCCGCAGACGCATGACTACTCGGTCTACAAGGATCCGGGTAACATCGGCACGTTCAAGTTCGTCCTGATCCGTAAGCTTCTGGCGCCCGAAAGCGATGTGGAGCCCAGCGAGCGTACGGCCATCACGCTCAAGTACATCATCCGCCGCGCCGCCGGCACGCCCGCGCGTTGGTACGGCCTGGAGAACTCCAACGTGAGCTTTGAGTACGTGCCGCTGTTCACCAAGTTCAAAGCCGTGAACAAGATGCAGCGCCTGGCCCCCAACGAGCGCCCGTAGTCGACGCTCGAGGTTTGTCTGCGAACGGGCGGGCTTGTATTGACGGGGATTGAGTCCTGGGAGGAAACCATGGATGCAAAGGTGCTTGACGGTTGCGATCTTGCGACCGAGCTGGTGCGTGAGGTACGCGCCGATGCTGCCGAAGATCGGTTCTTTACGAATCGGGCCAACATGGACATGGCCGACCGCGTGATTTCGATCGTGGTGACGGTGCTTGTCGCGGCGTGCGTGTGCGCACTGCTCGCGCACGTGCTGTTTGTCTAACGACCGCAGGTTGCAAAGGCTTTACACTTGGAACCACCACAAGGGGAAACCACCACAAAGGTGCCTGTCCCCTTTGTGGTGGTTTTTGTTTTTGAGAGAGGGGCGGGGCGCTGATGGACGTCCGTACGGACTGCGATATTGCCGATAGCTTTTGGTGGCGGCGCACAACGCTGACGCGCCGCACTCCTCTGTATGACGCCTGCATATCGGTGGGGCTGCTGGTCGCGGCGACGATTGTGGGCGCGCTGCTCGACCATCCGGGTCTCGCGCCGAGCATCATGATCGTCTATGTGTTCGCCGTTCAGCTGTGCGCATTTTTTACCTGGAGTCGCCTGTATTGCTTGCTGAGCTCGGCTGCCGCCGTGGCGCTCTACAACTTCTTGTTTGTCGATCCGCGCTACTCGCTGTCGCTTATCGACCGCGGCTATCCCGGCATGTTCTTCATCATGTTCGTGGTCTCGCTTGTGTCGAGCTCGATTGCGTTGGCCCTGCGCCGCGCCTTGGCACAGGCTGCCGCCAGCGACCGCCGCACGCATATGGTGCTCGAGACCAACCGCATGTTGCAGCGCTGCGCCGATCAGCATCAGATCGTTCACGCCATGGCAACGCAGCTGGCGCGTCTTTCGGGCTGTTCGGTCGTGTGGTACAGCGCCGACGACGAGGGTGATGACCTGCTGCCGCGTGCGACGTACACAGCCGTGGGCGATGCCGCGCCGGTGCACGAGCTGGCGCCGCAGATGCCGCCGCGGCTCTCGGCGTCCGCCTATGTGGGAACGCCGCTCGACGCCACGTTTGGCGGCTCGGCGTTTTATGGCATCTACCTGACGGTTCGCACGGGCGACGGCTTCGTGCGCTCGGGCGACCCCGCCTCGGTGGTGGGCGTGCTGGCTATCGTTGCCGAGCCCGACGTGCTGACGCATGAGGAGCGGACACTTGCCGATGCCATCGTGAGCGAAGGCGAGCTGGCGCTCGATCGCGCCCGCGCCATGGAGGCCCGCGAGGAGGCGGCGGTGCTCGCCAAAAACGAGCAGCTGCGCGCCAACCTGCTACGTTCCATCTCGCACGATCTGCGCACGCCGCTCACCAGTATTTCGGGCAATGCCGATGTCCTGCTCGACCAGGGTTCAACCGGCACCGCGGTGCTCGATGCCCAGACGCGCCGCGGCCTGCTTCTATCCATTCGCTCGGATGCGCTGTGGCTCAACGCCACTGTCGAGAACCTGCTCGCCATCACCAAGCTCGAGGGCGGCGGCATGCATCTGTCGACTACGCTCGAGCTCATGGACGATATCGTCGAGGAGGCGCTGCGCCACGTAAGTCCGGCCGTGCGTGAGCACGATCTTAAGGTGGTGCCGTGCGACGAGCCGGCGCTCGTCAACGTCGATGCGCGCCTGATGGTGCAGCTGGTGGTCAATCTGGTGAACAACGCCATCACCTATACGCCCGCAGGCTCGCATATCGTGATTTCGATTGGCGTCGACGATGGACGCGTGGCGTGCTCGGTGGCCGATGACGGCCCGGGCATTGCGCCCGAGGACCGCGAGCGAATCTTTGAGTCGTTCTACACCGCCAACCACGGTCTTGCCGACAGCCATCGCAGCGTGGGCCTGGGTCTTTCGCTCTGCCGCTCCATTGCGTTAGCGCATGGCGGTAGCATAGAGGTTGCCGCG
Source organism: uncultured Collinsella sp. (assembly GCA_937923795.1). Classification (GTDB taxonomy): domain Bacteria; phylum Actinomycetota; class Coriobacteriia; order Coriobacteriales; family Coriobacteriaceae; genus Collinsella. Next base: position 12,686 of record CALDWI010000043.1, on the reverse strand, counting down.
GCGGACCCGCACGGCTCGGTCTTTACGATTGAGCTTCCCGTCGCCGATGTTTCGTTTGATAAGGAGTAGCGCTGTGCCGAACTCTGCCGTAAAACCGCTCATCTTGGTCGTTGAGGACGACCCCGCCGTTCGCAACTTAATCGTTGCCGCGCTCGAGGCGCACGGCTTGCGCCATATGGCTGTGGAAACCGCCCATGCCGCCATCGCCGCTGCCTCATCGCAGGCACCGAGTATTGTGCTGCTCGATTTGGGCCTACCCGATATGGACGGCGTCAAGGTGGTGGAGTCGGTGCGCGCGTGGTCGGGCATGCCGATCATCGTGGTCTCGGCGCGCAGCGAGGATGCGGACAAGATTCGCGCGCTCGATGCCGGTGCCGACGACTACCTGACCAAGCCGTTTTCGGTCGAGGAGTTGCTCGCGCGCATTCGTACGACACTCAGGCGCCTTTCGTATGCGCAAACGGGCGGCGTTGCCTCCGAGGGCTCGTTCGATACCGGTGAGCTGCATATCGATTTTGATGCCGGCATTGCCACGATGGATGGCGAGGAGCTGCATCTGACGCCGATCGAGTACAGACTGCTATGCCTGTTGGCGCATAACGCCGACAAAGTGCTGACGCACCAGTTTATCCTGCACGAGATTTGGGGCACGGCAACTAAGAGCGACCTGGCGAGCCTGCGTGTCTTTATGGGCACGCTGCGCAAGAAGATCGAGTCCGACCCCGCGCATCCGCGCTATATTCAAACGCATGTGGGTATCGGTTACCGATTGGTCACCCAAGGCTAGATCGCCGGCCACCAGCCCAATATGAGTTGCGGTGAAATACGGTCTAACTTTGCCTAATTCCAGGCAAAACAGTCCGTATTCCACCGCAACTTTGTTATTTGCCCTTGGGCTTGCTGGCGTAGAACTTCTTCTTTTTGGGCTTGCCGGCAGGAGAGGGTTTGCCGTTGCCGTGCGGCCCTCGGTCGCCGGCCTGCGCGTGCGCGGGTACTGCCGCACGGGGCTTGCGGGCCTCGGGGTTGCGCAGCTCCTCGGTTCGCTCGGCAATCTCCTCGGCGCTAAAGCCGACCTCGGCCATGGCGTCCTCGATGGGCAGGCGACGCACGATATAGCAATGGTGCACCTTCTGGTTGCGCGCGAAGTCCTCGGGGATGGTCTGTGCCGTAATGTCCTCCAGCACCACGCCCGCGCGTGCGAGCTTGCGCGTTTCGGGGCGGAAGCCGCGCAGGTTGCAGCTAAAGATGGCATGGCCGCCCTGCGCGAGCAGGCGCGATACGCCGGCCAAAAGCTCGACATGGTCGCGCTGAACATCCCAGGTGCGACGGCCCATCTTGGACGAGTTCGAGAACGTGGGCGGGTCGACAAAGATCAGGTCCCAGCGGTTGCGCGTCTGGCGCTGGTCACGAATCCAGGCGAGCACGTCGTCGCGCACAAAGTGATGCTGCGGCCCCACAAAGCCGTTCTGACGCATATTGCGCTCGGCCCAGTCCAGGTAGGTGTTGGAAAGATCGACCGTCACGGTTTCCTCGACGCCGCCGTCTGCCGCATAGCAGGTGGCGGTGCCGGTGTAGGCAAACAGGTTGAGGAAGCGGCGCGCCTGCTTGGCGTGCTCGCGCACTAGGTTGCGGGTGACGCGGTGATCCAGGAAGATGCCCACATCCAGATAGTCGTCAAAGTTGACGGCAAAGGTGAGCCCGCCCTCTTCGATGAGCGGCAGGCGACGGCGCGCGATGTTGGCGCGTTCTCCCGATCCGCCCTTGCCGGCGCCCTGCTTGCCGTACTGCGAGCCGCCGCGCGAACGCATGCGGGCCTTGGCGTGCACGTGCTCGGCCGGAACATCTAGGATGCGCGGCGCGATGGCCAGAATGTCGAGCATGCGGGCCTGGGCCAGTGCGGGGTCGATGGTCTTGGGCGCGGCGTATTCGGCGATGACGAGCCAGCGTCCCGGCGTCTGCGGGCAGCCCTCGTACAGATCGATGGCGGCGGAGTAATCGGGCAGGTCGGCATCGTAGACGCGGTAGCAGCTCACGCCCTCGCGCTTGGCCCACTTGCGGCGCAGACGGGCATTCTTGCGCAGGCGGTTGGCGAACTGCTCGGACTCCGGGATGAGCACGGGCAGCGGCTTGCCGTCGCCCAGGTCGAGCATGGCGGCAGGCTCGGGCATGGCGGGGGCTTCGTCGCTGATGACGTCGTCGGCGCCCGCAGTCTCGCCCTCAGCATCCGCGCTGGTCGCAGCCTCAAACGCTGCGGCGGCGTGGTCGAGCGAAGGCCAGACTTCGACGGTCGCCTCCTCGTTGTTGGGCATGACGGCAATCGAGCGCTCGGGCTCGGCGTGGAGCGCGCGGGCCAGCAATCCGTCGCGGGTGAGTGCGGCGACCGGCGCCGCGGCAAGCTCGGGCGCGCGGCGCAGCTCGCCGACCAGCGTCATGGCGTCGTGCATGAGCGAAAGCGGTGTCTCGGTCGTATCCGCGATCACGGCGGCACCGGCGACGGCGCCCGCGTGGTCCAGCACGGTGGCGGACTTGGCGGCGCAAAAATCGACAAAGCGCTTGTAGCCGGCGCACTTGACCATGCGCTCAGCGGTCTTGCGGGCGGCGGGGTCAACATCCACGGCCACGATGCGTGCCTGGCGCTCGCGTGCTGCCGCCTCGCGCTCGCGTGCCTCGGTAAGCAGCTGCTCCCACAGGGCGGCGTCGTGCAGCTGCCAGCCCTCAAAGCCCCAGCGCTCGCGGGCGGCGCCCGGTGCACGGTCAGTCAGGATATTCACGGCCTCCAGCAGCAGGCCGCCGCCGGCGCACGAGGCGTCGATCAGCGTGGGCAGAGCCTCGTTCTCGTAATCGTCGGCCGTCAGCTCGCGCTCGCACAGCATGGTCCAGCCGACCTGCGAAAGCACCAGGGCGGCGTAGTCGGGGCGCAGCACGTGCGTACCCTCGCCGGCGCGGGTCGCCGCGGGCGGCAGGCGCTTGAACAGCGGGTCGCCCGAAAGATCCAGGCTGATGCTCGCGCGGCGCTGGCGCAGCGAAAGCAACAGGTGAACGTCGGGATCGGCAACGTCGACATCGGCGCGACGGCCCGTGGTCTCGGCCAGACGGTCGCACAGCGCGTCCTTGGCGCGCAGGGACGAGAAGCGCGTGTTGCGCAGCTGCTCGGTCACGCCGCGGGCGGTGATGGCGATGGTGGCGCCGGGGCGGATGATGGTCTCCCAGGTGATGTCGTAAACGCTATCGTACAGCTCGTCGGCATCCTGCGCCTCAAAGCGCCCGAGCACCGCAAACACGCGGCTCGCTAGGCGCGACCACAGACAGGCGCGGTAGCCTTCTTCGAGCTCGCCCTCAAATGTAGCGCGGCCCTTCAGCCGGCGAACATGCGAAAGCCCGAGGCGTTTAAGCTCATCGGCGAGTGCGGACTCAAAGCCCTCGGGGCAGCTTGCGTAAAATTCCATGGGTGACCTCTCTGGTTGCGTCGCTCCATTATATGATGGATACTTCGTTTACTCTCGCCCCCGAAAGGAACCCATATGATTGATGCGTGCCCCGATTCCGCCGTGCTCTTTTTTGACGTGGACGGCACGCTGACGTCGTTCGATCCCGACAACATGACCGACAAGGACTTTTCGGCGGTTCACCCCTCGCAGACGGTCGTCGAGGCGTTTCATCGTCTGCGCGACGCGGGACACCAGGCATTTATCTGCACGGGTCGTCCCCTGTGGCTCATCGCGGACAGCTTGCGTGCGCTCGACCCCGCGGGCATCGTTGCCATGGCAGGCGCCACGCTCGAGGTCGAGGGCCGCGTGGTGCATGAGGACTGCTTTGACGAAGACATTGTTGCGGAGCTCGCTTGCCGTATGGTCGCGGCAGGGATTGAAGCCTTTTTCGAGACCAACGTGGCTACTTTTGCCCTGGAACCCGCGGGCGTTGAGCAGTCGTCTCTGATCGGCACTTCTGTGGTGCACAGCACCGAGGAAATGCGCGTCGACGGCCGTCTGCGCGTGGGCAAGGTAGGCATCGTCGCGAGCGACCTGGCTCGCGTAGCCAACGATGATGGCTTTATCGATCGCGAGTTTGAGCTGTGCAACACCGGTGGTCAGAATCGCGAGCTGAGCCCCAAGGGCATCGACAAGGGCGTGGGCGTGGCGCGAGCGCTGGAATACCTGGGTCGCACCGGCAACGCGCGCACCTTTGGCTTCGGCGATTCGGGTAACGACCTGGGCATGCTCGCTGCGGTCGAGACGGCTGTCGCCATGGGCAACGCCATGCCCGAGGTCAAGGCGGTCGCCGACTACGTGACCGACGATGTCGCACACGACGGCACCGTCACAGCGATGCAGCATTTCGGCCTCATCTAATGAATCCCGCGTTCTGACGTTTGCTCAAACTGCGACTCTTTGCTTTTGCATGCTCAATCGATTTATCAATCCAAACACTGAGGTGTTTATACCGTTCGCCGAGAAGATAAAAAACCGCAGCTCACGCCTTGATAAACGTAGGTAAAGTGTTTAGCAGTTTATCGGTCGTATGCTAACGAAAGGAATCAGGCAGATGGCAATCAAGGTGTTCGCTGACGGTGCAAACCTCGAAGGCATGCTCGACATGTACGAGAACGGCAACGTTCAGGGTTTCACGACCAACCCGTCCCTTATGAAGAAGGGCGGCGTGATGGATTACCGCGCGTTTGCCAAAGAGGTTCTGGCTCACATCACCGATGTGTCCGTCTCGTTTGAGGTCTTTGCCGACGACGTCGAGACCATGGAGGTCGAGGCCCGCGAGATCGCTACCTGGGCCGAGAACGTCTACGTCAAAATTCCGTGCGTGACCACCAAGGGCGAGTCCACCGCTGAGCTGGTCCGCAAGCTTTCGGCCGACGGTATCAGGGTCAACGTCACTACCATCTTTACGCCTACGCAGGTCGATGAGATGGTCGAGGCCGTTGACGCCGAGACGCCGTCCATCATCTCGCTCTTTGCCGGCCGCATTGCCGATACCGGCGTCGATCCCATTCCGTTTGTGACGGAGTCGGTTAAGAAGGCCGCCGTCAAGCCCAACTGCGAGGTCCTGTGGGCATCCACGCGCGAGCTCATCAACATCTATCAGGCCGAAGCCTGCGGTTGCCAGATTATTACGGTGCCCAACAGCATCCTGGCCAAGCGCAAGAACATCGGCCGTGACCCGTACGAGGTCTCGCTCGACACCGTGCGCGTCTTTGCCAAGGATATCGCCTTGCTCGGTTTCCATATCCTGCCGTAGCGCGAACACTGGCTACGCCGCGGGTTGTTCGCCCCGGCCTTTCCTTTCCCTATCGCTCACGCGCTTCGCGAGGGTCGCGCTAGGCAAAGGAAAGGCCGGGGCTGCCGACACGAACTTGCCGGTAGGCTGGTGATTGGCTTCCATATTCTGCCGTGGACAAAGGTACCCCCGCCTGCGCCGTGCAAAATTGAGAGTATTCAGCAAGGTAAAGGCTTTTACCAGCTAGCTGAAGCACGGAACAGCCCCCGTTTTGGCTCTGACGACGCTAAAACGGGGGCTGTTTGTGACTTTATTGCCTCTGGGGGGCATCCGGAACGGCGGAATTTGCAGAATACTCGCGATTCTGCACGTCGCGAGAGGGGGGACCCTTGCTTTAGGCGGTTTACTTCCCCTGCACCATGGTGAGGGAGATCTTTTTGCGGTCGCGATCGACCTTTTCGACCCACACCCTGACCGTGTCGCCGACGCGCACCACGTCGCTCGGTTGCTTGACGAAGCGGTTGGCCAGTTTGGAGATGTGCACGAGGCCGTCCTGGTGCACGCCCACGTCGACGAAGGCACCAAAGTCGACGACGTTGCGCACCGTGCCCTTGAGTTCCATGCCGGGCTCCAGGTCGTCGATGGAAAGCGCTGAGCGGCTAAAGACCACCTCGGGCGCGTCGTCTCGCGGATCGCGGCCGGGCTTCTTGAGCTCGTTGACAATGTCGATGAGCGTCAGGGTGCCGCAGTCCAGGTCGCTTGCCAGCGCCGAGATGCTGCCCAGACGGCGCTCGATGTCGGGCACGCCGCCACGGCTGAGCTCACTGGCCGCCACACCTGCGCGCTCCAGGACGGCCGTGGCCACCTCGTAGCTTTCGGGGTGGACGCTCGTGGCGTCGAGCGGGTTCTTGCCGCCGCTGATGCGCAGGAAACCCGCGGCGTTGAGGTATGCCTTGGGTCCCAGCTTGGGGACCTTCTTGAGCTGGCGGCGATCGGTGAAGGCACCGTTTTCCTCGCGGTAGGCCACGATGTTCTTGGCCACGCTCGGCGTGATGCCCGATACGTATCCCAGCAGGCTCGCGCTCGCGGTGTTTACATCGACGCCCACACGGTTGACGACGTCCTCCACCACGTGGCCCAGGGTGCGCGAAAGCTCGGCCTGGTCAAGGTCGTGCTGGTATTGGCCCACGCCGATGGACTTGGGCGGAATCTTGACGAGCTCTGCCAGCGGGTCCTGCAAGCGACGACCCAAGCTCATGGCGCCGCGCACGGTGACGTCCAGATCGGGGTATTCCTGACTGGCGAGCTCGGAGGCGGAGTATACCGACGCGCCCGCCTCGTTGACGATGGTGTATCGCAGCCCGGGCGCCTGCTCGGCAATGAACTCCGAGACGACTTCTTCGGTCTCGCGACTGGCGGTGCCGTTGCCGATGACGATGGTGTTGACACCGTCCTTTTTGACGAGGCGGGCGAGTTCGCGCTTGGTGCCGGCGACGTCGTGGCGCGGCTTGGTGGGGTAAACCACGCCGTGGTCGAGTAGCTTGCCGGTCTCGTCCATGACGGCGACCTTGCAGCCGGTGCGGTAGCCCGGATCGAGCGCGAGCACGCGGGCGCCGCGCACGGGGCGAGCCGAGAGCAGGCCCTCGAGATTCTTGGCAAAGACGTTGATGGCCTCGGTCTGGGCGCGGACGGTGAGTTTGGCGCGGGCCTCGCGCTCCAGCGAGGGGGCCATGAGGCGCTTATAACCGTCGGCGATGGCGGCATCGAAGATGGGGGCAAACACGCCCTGGCGTCGGGGCCAACGGCTGCCGAGGCGTGCCGTGGCGGCAGCGCCGTCGACGTTCACGCGCACGCGGAGCTTGCCCTCGCGCTCACCGCGGTCGATAGCCAGCACGCGGTGGTTGGGAATACAGCGCAGTGGCTCATCATGGCTGTAGTACGGCTCGTAGGGGGTCTTCTCGGCGGGGTCGGTGGCCTCGACGACGATGTCGGCGGTGTTTTGCGTAAAGGCGCGCAGGTCGGCGACGTTCTCGGGGTCCTCGGCCACCGTCTCGGCCACGATGTCGGCGGCGCCGGCGAGCGCCTTCTCGGGCGTGTCGAAGCCAGCCTCCTCGTTGACGTATGCCGCGGCGGCGTCGAGCGCGCTGCCCTTGGCCGAGGCCTGCATAATGATCATGTTGGCGAGCGGCTCCAGGCCGGCCTCGCGGGCCTTCTGTGCGCGGGTCATGCGCTTTTTGCGGTAGGGCTTGTAAAGGTCCTCGACGCGCTGGAGCTGCGTGGCCTCGCGAATCTGCTGCTCGAGCTCGGGCGTGAGCTTGCCCTGGGCGTCGATGAGCAGAGTGACGTCCTCTTTGCGCTGCTCAAGATTGCGCAGGTAGGACAGGCGCTCGTCGAGCGCGCGCAGGGCGACGTCGTCCATACCACCCGTGGCTTCCTTGCGGTAGCGCGAGATAAAGGGGATGGTGTTGCTCTCGTCGATGAGCTTGACGGCTGCCTCGACATTGGCGGCCTTAAGGTTGAGCTCGCGGGCAAGTTGGGCGATAAGATCCATGAAACTCCTTGCGGTAAAGGTGCGTTTGCAGCACAGAGCTACCAAGGATACCACCCGTCCCAAAAGACCGTTTTGGGGCCGCGCCACGAAAACGACCTATCTACTACGTTTGAACCGTATGGGTCGACCATCCCCCGGTTTGCCGAGAATACGCAACCCGTCTACCTGCGGTTTTTATTTTGCGAAATTCGGCGTGGTTGAGGGTGATCGGTTAAACGTAGTAGATAGGCCCATTTCGTGGCGAACGAATCAAGCCGAGGTGCGTAATAGCCCCCGCTCCAGAAAAATCGTCGGCAAGGTAGCAAAATGCCCCGCGGACAGGAGGCTGCTCGCGGGGCAAAGAAGAGGGGCTTGTTGGTGGCGGACCGAGGGGCTCGGCATGGGGTTTTGCCGCGGCCGCTCTTAAGGCGTTACAGCTCGACGAGCTGGCCGGTCTCGGCGGCCTCCTTGATGGCGTTGAGAAGCGTGAGCGTCTTAACGTTGTCGGCGGGGGTCACGACGGGCTCGACCTCGCGGCGGACAACCTTCACAAAGTGCTTGAGCTGCATCTTGTGCGGCAGCGCCGGGTCGACGGCCGGAATCCCCATCTGCAGCGGCTTGTGCCAGCTGGAGGCGCCGTCGTAGGAGAACTGGTGCAGGCGGGGCAGCGACAGGGCACCCTTAGTGCCGCCGATAAAGTAGGCGTCGGCGTCGAAGGGGCGGTACTGCGGATCCTCGCGAGCGGTGGCCTCCCAGTTCCAGGGGCTGGCGGTGGCGTCAGAGATGGTCATGCTTGCGAGCGCGCCATCGGCAAAACGGACGTTGGCCACGGCGGAGTCCTCGGTCTCAAAACCGCGGGCGGCGCTGGACTGCATGCCCTGGACGGCAACGGGCTCGCCCAGCAGGTAGCGGAGCAGGTCGACGTCGTGCACCAGGTTGACCAGGATCGGGCCGGCACCCTTCTTGCGGCGCCACTCGACGTCGAAGTACTCGTCATTCTTATAGATCATGTAGTGGAAGCTCGACACGGTGAGCTTGCCCAGCTCGCCGGACTCGATGATCTCCTTGGCCTTGTTGACGAAGGGATTGTGGCGACGGTGCTGACCCACGAGCACGGGCACGCCGGCGGTCTCGGCCTCGGCGGCGAAGGCCTGGGCATCCTCAAGATCGTTGGAGATCGGCTTTTCGACCAGCGGCACGATGTTGCGCTTCACGGCCTCGCGGGCAACGCCCAGGTGCAGGTCGTTGGGGGTGGCGATGATGACGGCCTCGGGCTTGACCTCGTCCATCATCTGGGCGGGATCGGTAAAGAACGGCACGCCGGCGGCCTCGGCCGTGGCGCGGGCGCCCTCAAAGGCGTCGGCGATGGCGACGAGCTCGGCCTCGGGCTCCTCGGTGACAAAGCGGATGTGGTTGCGGCCCATGGCGCCGGCGCCGATAACGGCAATGCGGACGGGGTTGAGCTCAGACATTTCGACTCCTTAATACTGGTGACCGGTGGAATGCGACAAAGGGGCTGTCCCTTTGTCGCATCGGTAAAACTAGGCGGACTTCTTCTTGCTGTCGGAGACCATCATGTAGAGGGTGAGCACGACGGCGATGGCGGCGATCACAATAGCGCCGTAGAAGGACTGCTGGTAGGCGGCGCTGCCGGCCTCGGCGTGGTACAGCACGGCGGTGATGGGCTGGCTGATCCAGGTGGAGGCGGCGTAACCCAAAAACATGATGCCGTAGTTGACGCCGATGTTGCTGGTGCCAAAGGCGCCACCGGTGAGCGGCGGGTAGATGACGAGCAGAGCGCCAAAGCTAAAGCCGAGCAGGGCGAGTGCCACAAAGAACATGCTCTGCGTAAAGCTCATCGACATGATGACGAGCGCGACGATGGTGACGACAAGGCTGATGAGCAGCGACTTATAGGCGCCGAGCTTGTCGATGATCTGGCCAAAGGACAGACGGCCAACCAGGTTGGCGCAGGTGTTGACGGAGACCACCACACCGCCGAGGGCGACGGCCGCGGCGCTCGTGGGGTCGGCGAAGAGCTGGACGGCGGCGATGGAGGCAACCTTGCCGACGAGCAGGGTGCCCGCGGTGGCGGCAAAGGCGAAGGTGACGATGAGAACCCAGAAACGCGGGGTCTTGACCATCTCGCCCGGGGTGAGGTCACCGAAGGTGCCGGCGTGCGCGCCGCCCTTGGGGGCCTCGAAGCCCTCGGGCAGCCAGCCGGCCTCGGGGGCCTTCAGGAACAGGGCGGAGGCAGCGATCGTCACAAAAAAGATGACGCCGAGCGCCTTGAGGGCGCCAAAGATGCCCAGGCTCGGGATGAGCAGCGAGGCGAGCACCGGGGACAGCACGGCGGGGCCGGCGGTCGAAGCGGCCAGGGTGATGCCGGAGGCGAGACCCTTCTTGTCGATGAACCACTTTTGGCCGGTGGTGAGCGCGGGGTTGTAGCCCAGGCCGTTGCCGATGGCGGCGACGAGCGAGAACCACAGGTAGAACTGCCACGGCTCGGTGACGGTGCCGGACATGAACCAGCCCACGCCGTAGCACACGGCGGCGGCGATCACGACGTTGCGCGGGCCGATCTTATCGGAGATGCGGCCGGCGAAGATGCCCGTCACGGCCATGATGGTCTGAAAGACCGGGAAAGCCCAGGTAAGAGCGCTGGACCACTCGGGGTAGACGGCGAGCAGGTTCTTGCTCACGACGGAATACAGCGCGATGGAGCTGATGAAGAACATGGTGACGCATGCGGCGGAAAGCACGACGGCGCGACCCTTGTTGGAGTTGGTGGAAGCCATTGGACTCTTTCTAATCGATGCGGGGGAGGAGCGGACGTGTCTGCGGGCCTCCCTGTCAGGTTGGTTTACTGGTCAGTCGGCTTGGCGACGCCGGACTCATCGGACCAGAGCTCGACACCCTTGTTCTTAAGGTAGTTGTCGGCATAGGCGCGACGGCCGCCGGGCTTGGCGGTGAGGTCGCCCATCATGTTGGAGAAGCCGCCGTCGACCTTGATGGCGTCGCCGGTGGTAAAGTCCGAGCGCGTGGACGCCAGGAACATGACGGCGTTGGCGATATCGCTGACCTCGCCGATGCGGCGTGTGGCGATCAGGCGGCTGCGGCTCTTTTCGACCTCGGGGTCGGCGTAGAAATTGGCCGACATCGGAGTTTTGACGAAGCAGGGCTCGACGCAGTTGGAGCGGACGCCGTAGGGGCCCCACTCAGCGGCGAGCATCTTGGACATCATGTTGACGCCGGCCTTGGTGGAGCTGTACACGCCCGAGAACGTCTCGGGGGAGTGGCTGGCGACGGTCGAGATGTGCACCAGGCGGCCCTGGCCGGCCTTGATCATCTCGCGACCAAAGCGCTGCGAGGTGATGAAGTAGCCGGTGAGGTTGACGTTGAGCACCTGCTCCCAGTCGCTCAGCGGCAGATCCTCCATGGCGGCGAAGCGCAGGATGCCGGCGGTGTTGACGAGGACGTCGACGCGGCCGAAGTTGGCGATGGTGGCGTCGACGGCAGCCTGGACCTCGGCCTCGTTGGTGGCGTTCATCTTGTAACCCTCGGCGTGGATGCCAAACTCGGCAGCGAGGTCGGCGGCAGCGGCCTTGACCTTCTCCTCGTCCAGGTCGAGCATGACGACGTTGGCGCCATTGCGGGCGAACTCGCGGCAGATCTCGGCGCCCATACCGCCGAGCGCGCCAGTCACGGCGCAGACATCGCCCTCGAGCTTAAGCCAATTGCTCATAGGAACTTCCCTTCTTGTGCCTCCCGGTGGGTCGCTCCCATTAACCGACCCACGTGGTTTTCGCTGGTTATCGTATGCTTTGCATTTGCGCAGGTGAATTGCATATTTGTTAGAATGGCGTTAACCGTAGGTTTATACTGTGCGATGCAGTTTATTCTCAATTGAGCGAGTGACCTGCGAAAACAACCCCCTGTGGCACCATACGGTCACAGGCGCGAAAACGGGAGATTGACGTGTACGATCGACGACTCGAGGCCATATCGGCCGCCGCGGAGCTGGGAAGCTTCTCGCGTGCGGCGGCAAAATTGCGCGTGTCGACTCCAGCGCTCGTCAAGCAGGTGTCGGGATTTGAGGCCGAGTTTGGCATCACGTTGTTCGAGCGCTCGCACTCGGGCGTCAAGGTGACGCCGGCGGGTGCTCTGCTGGTGGACGATGCGCGCTCGATTATGCGGCAGTCCGAGGACGCGCTGCGCCGTGCCCGACGCGCGGCGGGCGATGGCGGGGCCGTGCGTCTGGGCGTGTCGATGATGTGTCCGGGGCGCCAAACGCTATCGATGTGGACGGGCATCCACGATCTGGAGCCGTCGCTGCGATTTGAGATTGTGCCGGTAAGCGACCTCTACGACGAGCGCGAATCCGTCATGCGCAGCCTTGGTCGCGAGGTCGATGTGGTGCAGTCGAGTTTTTCGACCCCGCGCTGGGGCGACGCATGCCAAAAGCTCCGCATTGTCAACGTGCCGTTTTATATCGACCTGCCGCGCACGAGCCCGCTGGCGCGCAAGAATCGCATTTCGGTTGCCGACTTGGAGGGCATGCGTCTGCGCGTGCTGCGCCACGGCAACGACGCCATGGACAGCCTGCGCATCGACCTTTTGGCCGACGGCGGCGTGGACGTGATCGACGTGGATAGCTTTGACTTTGCGCTCTTTAACGAGGCGGAGGAAAAGGGCGACGCGGTGCTCACCTGCGGCGCATGGTCGGGGGTGCACCCGGCCTTTGTGGGCGTACCGTTCCTGTGCGGGCGAGAGGTGCCGGTCTTTTTGCACTACCCGCTCGAGCCTACCCTCCAAGTGCAAAAATTCGTCAACGCCATGGCACAACTTCTCAAATAGCTATCGTGTCGATGATTCTTTAATCCCCATTACAGTTTGAGTCGTCCGAAAGGGCGGCTCTTTTCCGTTGCAC
>CALDWI010000042.1 GCA_937923795.1 uncultured Collinsella sp. | reverse complement strand
GGGGCTCTCAATGTTTTTATGTCCTGCTCATATCGTCTGTGCCGGCACTTTGGGAAACTCCTTGGCATGGCCACCCTGGCAACCATGCAGGCAAAAGTAGCTAAAAGAGGCCCGTCCCAAATGGGCTGGTTTCAAAACTATGGCGGATTACGGGGTTGGACCTGTAGTACTTGACCATGTGAAAAATCGCGTAATTAAAACCGCAGGTAGACGGCTTATCAAAAACAGATAATTGCCGGTATGGATGGGGGTCTCCGAATCAGCCCCGTAATCCGGCATAGTTTTGAAATGGCACTAAAGCAGGCACAGGCTAAATACCGATTCCAAGGATAGTTGCGGTGGAATAGTTCCTGGATGCCGGGGTTTTGGCGGAAATCAGGAACTATTTCACCGCAACTGAGGAGGGCAGGGTGGATGGCAGGGTAGCTAAAAGAGCCCCGTCCCTAATTAGCTACTTGGGCTCGGTCGATGTCCATGCTGGCGATTAGGTTGATGTTGGTGTTGAGGAGGTCGGGGAGGACGACGTCGCCCATGCGGATGGGGGCGTTGACGATTAGGCCTCGGATGAGGTCCATGGCTTGGGCGTGGAGGGCCAGCGGGATGGCTTCGGATGTGCGCACGGGGAGCAGGGCTTCGTCGCCGCCGGAGACGGCCACGGTGGTGGTGAGCACGCGCATGGGGCAGGTCAGCTCCTGATGTGCGAACTTATCACCTCGCGGGCATCTGTTGCCGGTCACGGAGCGAACAGCTGCTACGGTACCGTTGGCATCGCGCTCTACCTCTACGGTCAGGAGGCACTCGGATGGGCAGGTGGTGCAGTTGAACCGCAGCGTTTCGGTCGCATTCGTGCTCATGAGCTATGCCTCCTCAACGGGATCGACAGATAGGACAATCTCGCTTGCACCCAGGTCGAGTGCGCGTTGAATCACCTTTGCCGGCAGTGGGAAGCTTTCCATTATGCTCGGTTTAAACGGGCGGACCTTGCCGGTGAACAGTTCCTCGCCGTCGGCCAAGATCCTCACGCGGGCGGCATCGACCGGTCGGCGCACACGGAAGTTGAGTCTGGTGAGTGTCACAGTCGTAATGCGTCCCGGCAGCGCGTAGCCCGCGATGCCGGCAGGGGAGACAGTGAGCTCCCAGTCCGGAACGGTGCCCGCGCCGGTCCCCAGCGCGTATGCCGCTGCAGCTGCGCCAGCCCTCTCGGACTCGGTCGTCACGTTGTCGGCCAGGTCGTGCACGTGCAGCACGTTTCCACAGGCAAAGATGCCCGGCACGCCCGTCTGCAGGCTTTGGTCCACCACGGCGCCGCGCGTGCTCGGGTCAAGCTCAACGCCTGCGGCAACCGAAAGCTCGTTCTCGGGAATCAATCCCACCGAAAGCAGTAGCGTGTCGCACGGAACAATGCGCTCGGTCCCCGGAATGGGAGCCAGGTGCTCGTCGACCCGGCTTACCTCGACGGCCTCCACGCGGTCGTGCCCGATCACGCGTGTGACGGTGGTGGACAGGTGCAGCGGAATGCCAAAGTCGTCCAGGCAGTTCTTCACATTGCGGCGCAGACCGTTGGCGTACGGCATGAGCTCGTACACGCCCTCGATCGAAATTCCCTCGAGCGTGCAGCGACGTGCCATGATGAGCCCGATATCGCCCGAACCCAAAATGACGGCGCGCGAGCCGGGTTTGAGGTTCTCGATATTGATGTATCGTTGCGCCAGACCCGCCGTAAACACGCCGGCGGGTCGGCTGCCGGGAATCTTGATCTCGCTGCGGGTGCGCTCACGGCAGCCCATGGCAAGGACGACCGCGCGTCCGGTGAGCTGCAGCATGCCGGCGGGGCTCATGAGCGTGACGGTATGGACCGCGGCGGCTTCCGCGCCCTCGCTCGAATCGATCCCAATCACCATGCTGCCCAGGAACAGCGCAATGTCGGTTGCGTGCACCTGGTCGATAAAGCGCTGCGCGTACTCGGGACCGGTGAGTTCCTGTTTAAAGTGCGACAGGCCAAAGCCAGGGTGGATGCACTGGCGGAGGATTCCGCCCAGGTGCTGCTCACGCTCCACGATGGCCACGCGCGCTCCGGCCTTATGCGCGGCCAGCGCGGCCGCCATGCCGGCAGGTCCGCCGCCGATAACGACTACGTCGAAGGCGTGCGTTTGTACGGCTTCTACGACGCCGCAATCAATAGCGCTCGATTTGAATTCCGCCATCCTAACGCACCCCCTTTAGCGGTCCCTCGACCAACCAAGATCCGGCATCCTCCAACAGCACCTCGCTGGGGTCACACCCCAGCTCTCGGGCAAGAATCGCCACCACACGGCTCTGGCAAAAGCCGCTTTGGCACCGACCCATGCCGGCACGGCAGCGGCGCTTGACGCCCTCGACCGAAACCGCGCCCGGGCGGCGTCGGATCGCGGCCACGATCTCGGCCTCAGGCACCGTCTCGCATCGGCAGACAATCTGTCCCCACGCGGGATCGGACTCGATCAGCTCCTCTTTGCGCTCCAGCGGTGCGCGGTCAAAGTCGTCCGGCGCGCGGCGAATTGGGTTCCAGTCCGCCCGCTCGTGCAGCTCTACGCCCGCCTCACGCATCACAAGCTCCATGTGCTCGGCAATGGCAGGCGCGCTTGCCACACCCGGCGACTGAATGCCCGCCGCCTGGAAAAGCCCCGGCACCACGGCCGACTGTCCAATAAAGAAGTCGTTCGTTCCCTGAATGACCGGACGCCCGCCGGCAAATGCGCGCACCACGCGGTGCGTATCCAGATCGGGCACCAGCTTGCGCGCGCCGGTCAGCAGCGCGTTCACATCGGTCGCATAGGTCTGCGTGTCGCCCGGCTCGCGCACGGCGGCCGTGGCGGTGATCACGGTGTTGCCGTGTACGGTACCCGTGACGATAACGCCCTTCGATATCGGCGTCGGCACGGGGTAGAGCGGCATGAGCGTGCGCGGCTCCTTGTCCAGCACCACGATGTTTCCCTGGCGCCAGACCATCTGGAACTCCTCGGCGCCCGCCATATGCGAGATGTCGGCGGCGCCGTTGCCCGCAGCGTTGATCAGGTAGCGGCAGCGCACGTTGCCAGCGGAGGTCGCCAGCGTAAAGCGCGTGTCGTCGCCCGAGCCCGCGACTTCAATCGCTTCCACCGATGCGGAGCGCATAAACGTCACCCCGTTGGCCACGGCGTTCTCCAGCGCGGCGATGGCAACCTCAAACGGGTCGACAAACCCGGTCGAGGGGCACCACAACGCGCACGTCGCATCGGCACTGGCGCGCGGCTCAAGTTCATGGATGCGGTCGGGGCCGACGATTGACAGCTCGGGAACGCCGTTCGCCAGGCCATTCTGGCGCAACTTCTCCAGGTGCGCGCGGTCTTCGTCGTTAAACCCCAGCACCATCGATCCGGTGCGACGGAACAAAAAGCCTAGCTCCTGGGCCCAGGCGCCATACAGCTCGCAACCACGGGCGTTGACCTGCGCCTTAACCGTGCCCGGTGTCGGATCGTAGCCGGCGTGCACCAGGCCGCCGTTGGCCTTTGACGCGCCCAGCGCAATATCGTTAGCCGTCTCGACCACGCAAATGGAAAGGTCAAATCGCGCGAGCTGCCGCGCGATGGCGCATCCGGTGATGCCCGCGCCGACAATCGCGATATCAAACGTTTCTGCCACGGTGCCTCCCAGAAGAGTTGACAGGCTGTCAATAAGACCATCCTACGGTCTGCGTGCCCTCGGCGCGGCGGCAATGCGGCGAACAGCCCCGCAACACCCGCCAACGGCAGACGAGGGGAGACCCGGCAACGTCGGCAACCTCGTATGCCACCTTCGGTGTCGGAGATTTGTCTCAATCTGTAACATCTGGGACTGTTTTTGGCGAGTGGCTGTTACAGATTGAGACATTCGGCCTGGACGTCTTCCTTTGTCTCAATCTGTAACGGTTAGCTGATGATTTGGGATCTAGATGTTACAGATCAAGACGAACCTTCCGTCGGATTTTGAATGTCTCGATCTGTAACAGTAAGAGGGGAAATTTGGTCCCAGATGTTACAGATTGAGACATTTGCCATGCGGGCCCTCCGTTTGTCTCGATCTGCAACATCTAGACCCGGATTCCGCTCCCACCTGTTACAGATTGAGATGTTTGTGTCCGCGCCAGCCCCGTACCTAGCCGTAGTCCCATATAAACAAACCCCGTGGTAAACTTGACCGAACTGTTAATATTCCGAAAGGTACCCGTAATGTCCAAGTACATCTCCGAGCTCATGTCGCCGCAGCTTATGGGCGTCGTCTATGCCTTTGTTGGCTTTATCATCGCCCTGTATGTGCTGTCGGTCGTCTATGTGTTCATCGACGCTCGCCGCCGCGGCGCCAGCGCCTACGTGGCATGGGGCATCATCGCCCTCATCCCGTTTGTGGGCCTCATTGCCTACCTGGTCCTGCGCCCGCACTCCTACGCGTCTGACCGCGAGGAGCAGGAGCTGGACATGGCCCTGCGCGAGCGCCAGCTTGCCCAGTACGGCACCTGCCCGCAGTGCGGCGCGCCCATCGAGAAGGACTTCGTCGTCTGCCCGGTGTGCGATACCCAGGTTCGCAACGTCTGCCCCAGCTGCCATCGCCCGCTCGATGCGCACTGGAAGGTCTGCCCCTACTGCCGAACTCGTATCCAGTAACGCATCCATCGCCGGGCTGGCCGCAAGCCACGGGCACGCCGCAAGCCACGCGCGCCCCACACCCCGCCCCACACGATGAAGCATGCGTAGAAAATCGCCCGCCGTGCCATTAAGGTGCGGCGGGCGCTTGTATACCAAGGCAACCTGCCTATAATGATGCAAGTCAAAAACGCCGAGCGCATCGCACGCACTTGCATCAGGCATCCGAGAGGAGAAAACATACCCATGAAGGCACTCTACAATGACGGTTCGGTGGCCGAGCTCCCGCAGGACGAGGTCACGCACGTCATCCGCCACTCTGCCGCGCACATCATGGCGCAGGCCATCAAGCGCCTGTACCCCGAGGCCGACTTTGCCTACGGCCCCGCGACCGACAACGGCTTCTACTACGACGTCGACCTGCCCGAGGGCGTCAAGATCAGCGAGGACGACTTCCCCGCGATCGAGGCCGAGATGAAAAAGATCGTTAAGGAGAACCTCAAGTTCACCGTCTTTGAGAAGCCCCGTGCCGAGGCCATCGCCCTTATGGAGGAGCGTGGCGAGAAGTACAAGGTCGAGCACATCGGCGACCTGGACGACGACGCCCGCATCACCTTCTACCAGCAGGGCGACTACATCGACATGTGCGTCGGCCCCCACATCTGCTACACCAAGGCTCTGAAGGCCTTTAAGCTCACCGGCGTCTCGGGCGCCTACTGGAAGGGCGACAAGGACAACAAGATGCTCACCCGCATCAACGGCGTCGCCTTTGCCACCAAGGAAGAGCTCGACGAGCACATGCACATGCTAGAGGAGGCCAAGAAGCGCGACCACCGCAAGATCGGCCGCGAGATGGACCTCTTTATGATGCGCGACGAGGCCCCCGGCTTCCCGTTCTTCCTGCCCAACGGCATGATCCTTAAGAACACGCTGCTGGACTACTGGCGCGAGATTCACCACAAGGCCGGCTACGTGGAGATCTCCACGCCGCTCATCATGAACAAGCAGCTGTGGAAGACATCGGGCCACTGGGACCACTACAAGGACAACATGTACTCCACCGTCATCGACGACGAAGAGTACTGCATTAAGCCCATGAACTGCCCGGGCGGCGTGCTGGTGTACGCGAGCAAGCCGCACTCATACCGCGAGCTGCCTATCCGCGCCGGCGAGATCGGCCTGGTGCACCGCCACGAGCTGCGCGGCGCCCTGCACGGCCTGTTCCGCGTGCGCTGCTTTAACCAGGACGATGCCCACCTGTTTGTGCGCCCCGACCAGTTGACCGACGAGATCGTGGGCGTAGTCAACCTCATCGACTCCGTGTACCAAAAGTTTGGCTTTAAGTACCACGTAGAGCTTTCCACCCGCCCCGAGGACTCCATGGGCTCCGACGAGGACTGGGCGCGCGCCGAGGAGGGCCTGCGCACCGCTCTTGAGCAGCTGCACATGGACTACGAGGTCAACGAGGGCGACGGCGCCTTCTACGGTCCCAAGATCGACTTCCACCTGGAGGATTCGCTCGGCCGTACCTGGCAGTGCGGTACCGTTCAGCTCGACTTCCAGATGCCGCTCAACTTTGATCTGGAGTACGTGGACGCCGACGGCACCAAGAAGCGCCCCATCATGCTGCATCGCGTGTGCTTTGGCTCCATCGAGCGTTTCATTGGTATTCTGATTGAGCACTTTGCGGGCAAGTTCCCCACCTGGCTGGCTCCCGTGCAGGTCAAGGCGCTTCCCGTCTCTGAGAAGAGCCGCGACTACGCTCATGAGGTGTGCGCCAAGCTGGAGGCGGCCGGCATTCGCGTGGTCTGCGACGACCGCGACGAGAAGATCGGCTACAAGATTCGCGAGGCCCGCAGCATCGACCGCGTGCCCTACATGCTCATTTTGGGCGAGAAGGAGGTCGAGGCCGGCAACATTTCCGTCCGCGATCGCTCCAACGAGACCGTTCAGATGAGCGTTGACGAGTTTGTTGCCAAGGTGCTCGAGGAGATCAAGACCCGCGCCTAAGGCAAACTTCACAACAATTAACAAAGGCGACCGTCCACATAGGGCGGTCGCCTTTTTCATGCCGAAATTAGAAAAGCCGCTGGTTGAGCGGCTTTTTTTGTTGCACAAAAAGGTACAGGTTTTTGTAGAGGGGTATGGAGATGTACCTACGGTTGATTTCCGATCTCAGCCGAACACATTGAGCTGATGGCTCGCTCCCGCAGT
>CALDWI010000041.1 GCA_937923795.1 uncultured Collinsella sp. | reverse complement strand
CTCTCCCCCAAAATAAGTTGCGGTGGAATAGTTCCTGCTTGGGCCTTCAGAGGCCTTAAACAGGAACTATTTCACCGTAACTGATGAGGAGGATGTGGCTAGGCGACGGGCTTTGCGCGGCGTATGGCCGGGAATAACACCGTGATAGCGAGGATGACGCCCACGACGGCGATTGCGCCACCTGCGCAGCCGATCCAGGCGATACCGGGACCCGAAACCACGGCTCCGCCAATCGCGGTACCCGTGCCGATACCGAGGTTGAACAGACCCGAGAAGATCGACATGGCGACAGCCGACGAATCCGCCGGCGTGTACTTGATGAGCTCGGCCTGGAACGCCACATTGAAGGCCGTGGCGCAGCAGCCCCATAGCGCGCAGACGGCAAGCACCAACACGAGCGCCGAGGCTGCAGGGGCCATAAGCAGCAGAGCCACCGGCACGCCAGAGAGCGTGATAGCCAAGAACGGGAAGCGATGCCCATCGAACAGGCGGCCAAACAGCCAGCTTCCGAGCAAACCAGAGCAGCCAAACGCCGTCAGCGTCATGGTAATGGCGCCCGCATCGACGTGCGCGACCTGCGCCAGGAAGGGCTCGATATAGCTGTAGCTTGCGTAATAGCCGGTCGCCATGAAGACCGTGACTGCGTAGAGCGCGATGAGGAGCGGGTTCTTGAGCAGCTCGGGCAGCTGTTTGACGGTAAAGCGCTCACCCGCCGGCATGGCCGGGAACACCGCTGCCTGGTAGACGGCCGCGATGGCTGAGAGGCCCCCGACCACGGCAAACGTCATGCGCCAGCCCACGGCCAAGCCAATGGCGCGACCGAGAGGCAGGCCAAAGATCTGCGCGATGGACGAGCCCGTAGCGATCATGCTGATGGCGAGCGCGCCGTGGCGAGTGTCGACCAGGCGCGAGGCCATAATCGAGGCGACTGACCAGAACACGGCATGTGCGCAAGCGACCACCAGGCGCGCGCAGACCAGGATGGGATAGGTCGGCGCCACAGCGGACAGGAACTGACCGAGCGAGAACACGGCCAGCACGCCCAGCAGCATCCGCTTAAACTCGAAACGCGAGGCAAACACCATGAGTGGTAACGACAACAGCATGACGTCCCAGGCGTAGACCGAGATCATGATACCCGCCTGGGCCTCGGTGAGCGAGAACGACGCGGCGATATCAGTCAAAAGGCCGATGGGCATAAACTCCGACGTGTTGAACACGAACGCACAGCAGGTGAGCCCGATAAGCGGGAGCCACTGCTTGAGCGTGATGCCGTCTTGCCTTGCTTGACTCATATATAACGTCTCCAATCATTTTGAGCGGAGGCGATTATATAGCAACGGCCCCGCATCTGTCAGCAACAGATGCGGGGCCGAAAACAATTCGATACACAGAGGTTGCGCCGTCAATAAATAACTAAGCCAGCCCCAGCAATATGCCCGCCGAATGCACGACAAACGCCACGATCCAGGCGACTGCCACCTGAAACGCGAACACGGCAACGGCGTAGCGCGCGCCCAGCTCGCTCTTGACGGCACCGATGGCTGCCACGCACGGCGGGTACAGCAGCGTAAAGACCAGGAACACGTAGGCGGTAAACGGCGAAAACATGGTCGACAGTGCCGCGGGCGACGTTGCACCCAAAAGCACCGTGAGGGTCGAGATGACACTCTCCTTGGCGATAAGTCCGGTGACGAGCGCCGTGGATGCACGCCAGTCGCCAAAGCCAAGCGGCGCCAGCGCCGGCGCGATAATGCTACCCAGACCGGCAAGCAGACTCTGCGACTGATCGGCGACCACATTAAAGCGGATGTCGAACGTCTGAAGGAACCAGATGACCACGGTCGCGGCAAAGATAATGGTAAAGGCCTTGGTAATAAAGTCCTTGGCCTTATCCCATGCCAGCGTCACCGTCGTCTTGACACTCGGCAAGCGGTAGTTGGGAAGCTCCATGATAAACGGCACCGGGTCGCCCTTAAATGCCGTGCGGTTGAGCACCAGAGCGGCAATGCAGCCGACCGCAATGCCAATCAGATAGAGCGAGACCATGGCGGGGACCGTCGCCTGCGGGAAGAATGCTCCGCACAGCAAGCCGTAAACCGGCAGCTTGGCCGAGCAGCTCATGAACGGCGTGAGCATGACGGTCATCTTGCGGTCGTGCTCGGATGGGAGCGTACGGGTCGACATGATAGCCGGCACGGTGCAGCCAAACCCGACGAGCATGGGCACAAAGCTGCGGCCCGAAAGGCCAAAGCGGCGCAGCACCTTATCCATGACAAAGGCAACACGCGCCATGTAGCCCGAGTCCTCCAGAATGGAGAGGAACAAAAAGAGCACGACGATAATCGGCAGGAAGGTCAGCACGCTGCCCACACCCGTAAGCACGCCGTCGACAGCCAGCGAGCGCACTACGTCGTTGGTGCCGAACGCCTTGAGACCCGCATCGGCCGAGGCGATGATGGCAGCGATGCCGTCCTCCATAAGTCCCTGCAACGCCGCGCCGATCACGCCAAACGTCAGCCAAAAGACGAGACCCATGATCACCAGGAACGCCGGGATGGCCGTGTAACGACCCGTCAGGATGCGGTCAATCTTGACGGAGCGTACGTGCTCGCGGCTCTCGTGCGGCTTGACGACGCAACGCCCGCACACGTCGCCGATAAAGCCGAAGCGCATGTCAGCCAGCGCAGATAGACGGTCGGTGCCGGCCTCGCCCTCCATTTGGCTAATGATGTGCTCGATGGCGTCGAGCTCGTTGCGGTCCAGGTGAAGCGCCTCGGTCACCAGCTCGTCGCCCTCAACCAGCTTGGTCGCCGCAAAACGCACGGGAATGTGCGCCGTCGCGGCATGGTCCTCGATAAGGTTGGCGATGCCGTGAATGCAGCGATGCAGCGCGCCGCCGTCCGGACCATCGGGCGCGCAGAAGTCCAGGCGACCGGGACGCTCGCGGAACCGCGCCACGTGCAAGGCATGATCCACCAACTCGCCAATACCCTCGTTGCGGGCAGCACTAATGGGAACAACAGGCACGCCCAGCAGGCTCTCGAGCAGGTTGACGTCCACGGCGCCGCCGTTGGCCGTCACCTCGTCCATCATGTTGAGCGCGATGACCATGGGTCGATCGAGCTCCATAAGCTGCAGCGTCAGGTACAGGTTACGCTCGATGTTGGTGGCGTCGATGATATCGATGATGGCGTCGGGGTGCTCATCCAGGATAAACTGGCGGCTTACGATCTCCTCGCCTGTGTACGGCGACAGAGAATAAATGCCGGGCAGGTCGGTAACGCTTGCCTCGGGGTGGTTGCGGATGGTGCCATCTTTGCGGTCGACCGTCACGCCAGGAAAGTTACCGACATGCTGGTTGGAGCCCGTCAGCTGGTTGAACAGCGTGGTCTTGCCGCAGTTTTGGTTGCCGGCGAGGGCAAAATGTAGCGGTGCGCCCTCGGGCACGGCCGTCTTTGCCGCGCGGGGCGAATACGTCCCCTCGCCCAGGGCCGGATGCTCCGTCGTGCCGATTGCGGCGTTAGCGCGCGGACCCGTATCAGTGTCGTGAATGCCCACGAGCTCGATGCGAGCGGCATCGTCCTTGCGCAGCGTCAACTCATAGCCACGCAGGCGAATCTCGAGCGGGTCGCCCATAGGGGCGTACTTCATCATGGTGACTTCGGTGCCCGGCGTTAGGCCCATGTCCAAAATATGCTGTCGGAGTGCCTGATCGTCCGATGCCACCGATGCGACAACGGCATCCTTTCCAATCTCGAGTGTATCGAGTCTCACGTCCGCGTTCCTCCCCCGGCGCCCACAGGGCGTTGCATTTTGTTTAACTTGGCTAACCGTTTGCCATGGCTAACCATTTAACCACGCATGATAGCGCGAACACACACCGATGTTCAATCGACAGATTGGTGCAAGGGGGATTCCGGGCCGTGGTTTCCCCGAGGACCGAAAGCCGCCCGCCCCCTCGACAAAATGATCCATTCCCTTCGTCGCATGCAAAACAACCAAGGAGTGTCCCAAGGCGCCGGCACAACAGGAACGTCCCCAGCTGCCGGCAGCATTTCGCCGCAACAGCAAAGGCCCGCGCTGGCAACAAATGTCACCTGCGCGGGCTTGGTGGGCGCTCACAAAGGCACGTTATAGAGACCCACATCAGCTATGGAATGCCAAGTAGCACCGATACGCAATGCCCGCCGGCTTACCAAGCAATGAAACTCGCCATAGCCTTAGACAATCGGCGCAATGCCGGCAAAGTGCAGATACAGCGAAATGATTGCCACGACAATGACCACCGCTGCGATCAGCTTGTCGTGCAGATGCGGAAGCACCGGCTTACCGCGGCCTCGCTCGCCCAGCATATAGACGGGAATGGCCGGAGCAAAAAGAATCGTCGTGATCATAACGCCCTGAAGACCCGTCGACCACACCAGGAACAATGTGTAGATGAAGCCGAGCGTACCGAAGAAGCGAGCTTTGCCGACGCTTGGCGCATGCGGCCCGTCCAGATGCTCGTTCTTCCAGCCAATCACCATGTAATAGGCAGCCGAGCAAACATACGGAACCAGAATCGTATTGACTGCGCAGCTATAGAAGAACTGATAGGTGCTCGCCGCCACATACGACACGATCAAGAAGAGTTGCGTAATGCCGGAGCTCACGAGAACCGTTACCACCGGGGCATCGTGTTTGTTCGTCTTGGCAAACGCCAGAGGGAAGGACCCCTGGCGCGCTGCCTCGAACGGCGTCTCGGATGCAATGATAACGTAGCCCAGCATCGCGCCGACCAGCGAGAGAATAACGCCAAGGTTTACGATGGCAGCGCCAACAGGACCGATTGCGCACTCGAGAATTCCCGCCATGGAGGGCGTTGCGAGCTGTGCCATCTCCTCGCGCGGCATAATGCCGAGTGACAGCATCGAGATGATCAGATACAGCGTGAACACAGCCGCGAATCCAAGTGCCGTCGAGCGGCCGACGTCACGCACGTACTTTGCACGGCCCGAGATAACGACAGCGCCCTCGATGCCCGTGAAGACCCAGACAAGGGCGATCATGGTCGAGACAACCTGCTCGCCAAAGCCAGGACCAGCCGGCTCTCCCCAGAAGTTGTCCATAAAGATATCGACGTTGAACTTGCCCAGGAGCACGATGCTCAGCACAAAGAGTCCCAGCGGCACCAGCTTCGCCAACGTAACGATCGTGTTAATGCCCGCAGCCTCCTTAACGCCACGAAGCACAAGGGCGGTAAGGAACCACAAAAACACACTGGCGCAGACGATGGAAAGCAAGTTGTTGCCCGCGCCAAACGCAGGGAAGAAATAGCCCAGCGCGCTAAACAGCAAGAGCGCAAAGCTCACGTTGGAAAGACATGCGCTGATCCAGTAGCCCCAGGCGGAGTTGAATCCAATGTAATCGCCAAAACCGGCCGCAGCGTATGCATAGATGCCGCCGGTCAGGTCGGGACGGGCCTGAGACAAACCGTTGAACACCATCATCAGCGCAAAGACGCCAATAAAGCAAATTCCCCACGAGACGATAACTGCACCGGTATTTGCCCCGCCCGCTGCCATATCGCCGGCAAGCGAGAAGATGCCGCCACAAATACTGGCGGTAATGACCATCATGGTCAGACGAAAGAGATCGAGGCCATTAGGGTCGATAATCTCGTCGTTTTGAGCTTTAGAGGCCATTGTATGTGCACCCCCTTCATCATGTGATCGAACGAAAGATGGCCCGGACGTCCCGAATCGGGTGCCGGGCCATCGGTCAAGCGATCATCAGACTGTTACAGCCATCGCGTTAGAAGCGCAGTGACAGGCAAGAAAGGCCGCCGTCGACCTTGCGATACTCGGAGGTATCGACGACGAGCGTCTTGTAGCCCAGATCCTGCACGGCCTTGAGCACGGTCGGATAGCCCTCGGCGACGATGACCGTACCGTTGACCCAGATGCAGTTGGCGCCGTAAGCCTCGTCCTCGGGCACGATGATCTTGTTGTACTGGGCAAAGTCGGGTTTATCGATAAACTCACCGGAGACGAGCATGTTGTTGTCCTCGATGTAGTTGACGCCCGTCTTGAGGTGCAGGACCTCCTCCAGCGGAACCTCGGAACCCTCGAGGCCCCAGCCCTCGAGAATCTCGCAGAACTGGCGGATGCCCTCTTCGTTGGTGCGAGCGGAGCGACCGACGTAGAAATGGTCGCCGACCATCATGACGTCGCCGCCGTCGAGCGTGCCCGGAGAAACGATGTGCTTGACATGCTCGTCGTCAAAGAAGCGACGGACGGCCGGCTCGATCTCGTCCTTCTCGCCGTTGCGGCTATCGGCGCCGGGGTTGGTAATGATGGCGCCGCAGCGAGTGATAACGGCCGGATCTTCGACGAAGCAGCTGTCAGGATACTGCTCGAGTGCCGGCAGCACCGAGACATCCACGCCGCACTGCTCGAGCGCATGCTCGTAATCGTAGTGCTCCTCGATGGCGCGCTCGTAGATGGGCTGGCCAAGCTCGGGGGCACTCGTGATGCCATTGCTCAGGGACTTGCCGGGGCGGCGGATGATGACGTGGCTGAACTTGGTCATGATGATCCTCCTTGGATCTCTTAGCAGAGAGCGGGACTTCTTCGCGCCCGCCTTCCTTTCGATGGCTTTATCTTAGTGCGGTTTTCCTGTTTTGTATATTGTATACAATACTGAACGGTAGATATTCATCGGTAAGCGTATTCTTACGTATCGGCGCAAAGTAGCACGATTTAGCTGGTCGTTCTATAATTCAATTGAGCTATTCAAGCGAAACGTATTTGATTTTAGAAATATACAGTTAAGGAACATAAGCTCATGGAAACGCTCAGAAGGCCCCTGAAGGACCACGTATACGACTATATTTCGAGCCGTATTGACGCCGGCGAGTTGTCCGCCGGCGACCGGCTGAGCGAGCAGACGATCTGCGATGCCATGGGCGTGTCGCGCACGCCGGTCCGCGAAGCGCTCATCCAGCTGGCAAGCGATGGCTACCTGGACAATCTCCCCCGCCGCGGATTCCGCGTCCGTGGGTTCGATCAGCAAAACGCCGTTGAAGTCTTTGAGATTATGGGACCGCTCGACGGGCAGGCCGCATATCTCTCCTGTCCGAACCTAACCGACGATGACATTACGCAGCTGAAATTTCTCGTCGGCTCTATGGATCTCGCGATCCAAGGCGGTCTCATCCGAAAGTACGACGACATTCAGCGAGACTTTCATCTGACGTACTTCAACCGCTGCGGCAACGACCGTCTGCGCGATATGATCTCGCAGCTCGAGCGCTGCTTTATCAAGCGCGATTACGAGACTGTCGACCAGGAGACGGCGTGCAAACTGCTCAATAAAGCCAACAACGAACATGCCCATATTCTTGAGTTGTTCGAAGCACGAGATGCGACGGGCGTGCGCGACTACGTTCGCGATGTCCATTGGAACACAGAAAACGCCCAGTTCACCGTCTGGTAGGGAAGCAACAAGGGACAACGTCGGTCTTAAACCTTGGCGCCAGCACCGCCCAAACTGATCCGTTTTCCTCCGTCCCCAAGGGATCATTCTTTTGGCAACGACAGCGAAAGCCCGTCAGAGCGAGCAAGGTGCCTTGAAACGAGGCGGCATTGACCTTCTGGTCATGCCGCCGAAGTTGAAAGGTAGATTGCCGCCCTGGCGGGCTCGCAGCGTCAAGTGGTTGCGGCGTGTGGTAAAACGCCGTAACTAAAACCCGTGGCGCTCCAGGAAGCGGAAGGCTAAGCGAATCCAAGGACGGACAGCCACCTGCTTGTCCTCGTTGTCGACCGCGGTGTTGGCGTTGCCGAGCGAAAGGCCGTGGCCGCCCTGGTCAAAGACGTGCATCTCGCATGCGACGCCCTCCTCGGCCATGCGCTGCGCAAACGGATAGACCTGCGCGATCGGCGCCGTCTTGTCATCGGACACGCCCCACACAAAGGTCGGCGGCATCTGGCGCGAAACATGCGTGGTGGGGCAGATGTCGGCCAGATGCTCGTCAGTTGCCTCGCCGCCCGTCACCATCGACAGGTAGTCGTTGAGCAAGTCGCGCCCCGTCTTGCCGCCTGTCTTGGGCACGCGCAGGTCAATGCGCGGATCGCGCGTCTGCATGTCGCGCACATAGGCAAAGTCGAGCAATGGATAGCCCAGCACCACGGCATCGGGACGAATGTCGTCCGGACGCGCCCCGGCAAGTGCCGCGAAGGGGCCGGTCTTCCACTGTGTTGCCAGCGAGGCGCAGATCATACCGCCCGCCGAGAAACCCACGACGCACACGCGCTTGGGATCGACATGCCACTCGTCGGCGTTGGCGCGCACCGTGGCGACCATCTTGGCAAGGTCTGCCTGCGGGTGCGGAAAACTCACGTCACCCGTGCCACTCGTCACATAGTTGAGCACAAAGGCCTGGTAGCCGTGATCCAAAAACGCAAACGCCACGGGATCCTGCTCATGCGGAGCGATATGCGTAAACCCGCCTCCGCCGCAGATAATCACGGCAGGGCGGCGGCCATTCGGTTTATCGGGCAGCGGCTCGGCACCCAAATACGTAAACGTCGCCGGATATTCCTCGGTCGGCTCCTCGCCCCACAAGGCATGGTTCTCGACAATCATATGTGCTCCCTTCGCGCAAATTACGCGCCCTTGTTTTTCGCCTTCAAGCGTACCCCACTTGAACCCGTGGCGCAGAAACACTCCAGCAATTAGTTTCCCTTCAACTGATATATCACATAATCCCAGCTCAGAGGTATCGCTGAGCAGCGTAGAATAGGGGACGTTGACCAAGCCGCGAAACACATATGAAACGTTTCCGGCAAACCAAACGCGCGATATGCGCCTATTTAAGTTGGAGGCAACTATGGGTCTGCTCGATTCGCTTAAGTCCACCTTCACCTCGACGGGCGAGGCGTCCGTTCCGCCCGCAGCAAGCTTCGCCACCCGCGAAGGCGTCATCTATGCCCCCGTCAACGGCGTGCTCGTCAACCTGAACGAGGTCCCCGACGAGACGATCGCCTCGGGCATGCTTGGCCAGGGCTATGGCATCGAGCCCATTACCGGCACCATCTATGCGCCCGCCAACGGCCGCATCGGCGCCACCACCGTCACCAACCACTCCATTGGCATGATCACCGAGGACGGTCTTCGCGTGTTCATCCATGTTGGCCTGGGCACCGTGGAAATGAACGGCAAGGGTTTTGCCCGCTTTGTCGAGATGGGCGATGTGGTCAAGGCAGGCCAGCCGCTCATCAGCTTCGACCGCGAGGCCATCAAGGCCGCCGGCCACGAGGATATCGTGACCGTCATCGTCTCCGAGCTCGATCGTCTTAAGAGCATCGACCATGTCGGCGAGTCCGGAACGCTTATCGGCGGCAACCCGCTCGTCAAGCTTGGCGACCCGCTGCTGGTAGCCAAGACCAAGTAGCCAGGCCCCGCGCCACACAGCCAAAAGGCAACACGCCAAGCGCCCGCGACCATTTGGCCGCGGGCGCTTTTCGTTTGAAAAACCATCCCGCCAATGCCTTATCTGTATAGCCCAAATGAACCGAGCTGCTAGAATATTGAACTGTATGGATAACTATCATTCAACCGTTATGGGAGGATACGTGAACCGCACCAAAATCGCGCAGCTCTATGCCGATGCCGAGTCGCTCGGCGGCCAGACCGTCACCGTCGCCGGCTGGGTCAAGTCCGTCCGCGACATGAAAAACTTTGGCTTTGTTACGCTCAACGACGGCAGCTGCTTCCGCGACTTGCAGGTCGTCATGAACCGCGAGGCACTCGACAACTACGACGAGATCGCTCATCAAAACGTCTCGGCCGCCCTCATCTGCACCGGCACCGTCAAACTGACCCCCGATGCGCCCCAGCCTTTCGAGCTTTCTGCCACTTCCATCGAGGTCGAGGGCACGAGCGCCCCGGACTACCCGCTGCAGAAGAAGCGCGCAACCGTCGAGTTCCTGCGTACCCAGCAGCACCTGCGCCCGCGTACTAACCTGTTCCGCGCCGTGTTCCGCATCCGCTCTGTCGCGGCTGCCGCCATCCACCGCTTCTTCCAGGAGCAGGGCTTTGTCTACGTCAACACCCCCATCATCACCACGAGTGACTGCGAGGGCGCCGGCGAGATGTTCCGCGTGACCACGCTCGATCCCAAAAATCCGCCTCTCACCGAGTCCGGCGAGGTCGACTGGAGCCAGGACTTCTTTGGCAAGCACGCGAGCCTCACCGTGTCCGGCCAGCTCAATGCCGAGAACTTTGCCATGGCCTTTGGCGACGTGTACACCTTTGGCCCCACCTTCCGCGCCGAAAACTCCAACACCACGCGCCACGCCGCCGAGTTTTGGATGATCGAGCCCGAGATGGCATTTGCCGACCTCAACGACTACATGGATAACGCCGAGGCCATGCTCAAGTACGTCCTTAAGGACGTTATGGCCACCTGTCCCGACGAGCTCAACATGCTCAACAAGTTTGTGGACAAGGGCCTGATCGAGCGCCTGGACCACGTCGCCAACTCCGACTTTGCCCGCGTCACCTATACCGAGGCCGTCGAAATCCTGGAGCAGGCCGTCGCCGCCGGCCACAAGTTTGACTATCCCGTGAGCTGGGGCATCGACCTGCAGACCGAGCACGAGCGTTTCCTGACCGAGGAGCACTTTAAGCGCCCGACCTTCGTAACCGACTACCCGGCCGAGATCAAGGCGTTCTACATGCGCATGAACGAGGACGGCAAGACCGTCGCCGCCGCCGACTGCCTGGTTCCCGGTATCGGCGAGATTATCGGCGGCTCCCAGCGCGAGGAGCGCCTGGATCTGCTCGAGGCCCGCATCAAGGACCTGGGCATGAATCCCGAGCAGTACAAGTACTACCTTGACCTGCGCCGCTACGGTTCCTGCAAGCACGCCGGCTACGGTCTGGGCTTCGAGCGCTTGGTCATGTATCTGACCGGCGTGGGCAACATCCGCGACGTCCTGCCGCACCCGCGCACCGTGGGCAACGCCGACTTCTAATCGTCGGACGTTAGCTCGCGTCGCCACACGCCAACGCTCATCGCACAAGCGTCTCTCGACATCGGTCGAGAGACGCTTTTTTCAACAGCATCCGTCAAGCTTTTGGCAAGTTTTTGGTCAGTTGGGCAGGGCTGTTGAAAACTCGAACCGCCGTTTGCCGACGACTACCGACCGCCCAGAGCGTCCTGCGCCCCTGGGAAAGCCCCACGTCCTAGGCTCCATACCGTCGCCACCCAAAACGGAAAGGACGTGGGCACCATGACCGAAGCCGCTGTTGAAACCTACGACACCACAACGAGAGGCGCCGCCTCGATGGCAGCCTATCGCGCCGTTCGCATCTTGCAGCTATTAAGCGAGAACACCGGCGAGGACAAGGCCATGCTTTCCGATGAGTTGATCCAGCGCCTCGCCCATCCCGACGACCCCGCCCGCATGCCCATCTCGGCGGCGCGGCGCAGCATCTACACCGCCATCTCCGCACTTCGCCATGCCGGATACGAAATTGAGTACAAGCGCGGCGTGGGGTATCGGCTCTTGACCCGTCCGCTCACCGACGAAGAGATCATCCGGCTCCACGGCATGGTCATGCGCAACCGCTCTACGCCCATCGCCATTCGAAAAAGCATGGCGCAGCACTTGGTCGCCATGGCGAGTGCCGACGTTCGCGGCTACCTCGATGCGCCCGAGCCCGCTCCAAGCGCCGGTGGCAAATCCACCAAGGCCACGCGCACGCCCGTCAAGCGCATCGACACGTGCGAGCTCGTCGAGCAGGCCATCGACCACGGAACCACGGTGAGTTTTGATATTTCGAGCGTCACGACGCGTGGCGAAACCGAAGCAGCACGGATGACACTCCATCCCTTTGCCATCAGGCAGCGCGATGGCATCTCGTATCTGCTGGGAACGGTCTATGACGCCCGAGGTGCCGATGACACGCTGCGCACCGTAGAGATTGGCCGCATGAGAAACGTCACCACACGTCTCCTCGACGGCAAGAAGCTCTTCGCCGCCCTCGACGAGGAGGACGACGCCTCCTCCGTCGCATAAGACCCTCCGCCGCCCATTCGACTACCCGTACCGCCCATCCGATTCTGTATTAAAAAACCCGCCAGGCTGTTGTAAAAATGGACATCAGCGCTACTATAGTTCCACTTGCACTTTGTCCCAGTGCAGTGTTTCCAGCCATTTTTATACGGGGGGTAATGATATGAAGGACATCACCATCAGTCGCAGGAGCCTTCTGGTCTCCGCCGGCCTGCTCGCGCTCGCCCCGCTCGCCGGATGCGGCGGCAACTCTGGTTCCGGCTCTGCTGCCGCCGGTTCCGACTACACCATCGGCGTTCTGCAGCTCACCGAGCACTCCGCACTCGATGCCGCCAACGACGGCTTTGTCAAGGCCATCAAGGAGAGCGGCCTTAAGGTCAAGATCGACCAGAAGAACGCCCAGAACGACCAGTCCACGTGTAAGTCCATTGCTGACAAGTTTGTGGGCGACAACGTCAACCTGATTTATGCCATCGCCACGCCCGCCGCGCAGGCTGCCGCCGGCGCCACGGCCGATATCCCCATCGTGGGCTGTGCCATCACCGACTACGCCGCCTCCGGCCTGGTCCAGGACAACGACAAGCCGGGCACCAACGTCACGGGCGCTTCCGACCTCACCCCGGTCGCCGAGCAGCTCGAGATGATGCAGAAGGTCCTGCCCGACGTTAAAAAGGTCGGCCTGCTCTACTGCACCGCCGAGTCCAACTCCGACGTCCAGATCAAGGCCGCCAAGAAGGAGCTCGACAAGCTGGGCCTCGAGTACACTGACTTCACCGTCTCGAGCTCCAACGAGATTCAGTCCGTCGTCGAGTCTGCCGTGGGCAAGGTCGACGCGCTGTACTCCCCCACCGACAACACCATCGCCGCGGGTGCCTCGCAGGTCGGCCAGATCTGCAAGGAAAACAAGCTTCCCTTCGTGACTGGCGAGGAGGGTATGTGCATGGCCGGCGGCCTGTTTACCCTCTCCATCAACTATGAGGACCTGGGCTACGCCGCGGGCGAGATGGCCGTTAAGATCCTGAAGGGCGAGGCCAAGCCCGAGGATATGCCGATCAAGCACCTCTCGAGCAAGGACCTGGTCGTCGTCAAGAACGACGAAATGGCCGAGGCCCTGGGCATCGACCTTTCCGCCCTGGACGCGTAATGCCATACGCGGCATGCGTCTAGAGCCCGTGCTCGCGCTTTAGCCGCGTTATTCAATATCTGAGCCACAGGGGCGAACGCCAAAGACCGGCGTTCGCCCTGCTTGTTTCGGATGAGTCAAAACATCCGGCCGCAGCTCTTTTATGCATTGTTACCGCTATCATGGTGACTCACGTGTCCACCCTATCCTAGGAGGTATGAAGCATGCTCATTGCATTGCAGGGCGCCGTTTCGCAGGGCGTCCTCTGGGGCATTATGGTGCTTGGCGTGTTTATCACGTTCCGCCTGCTCGACATTCCCGATATGACCTGCGACGGCAGCTTTGCCCTCGGCGGCTGCGTCTGCGCTGTGCTCATCGTCAATAACAACGTCGACCCGCTGCTCGCCGTGCTGGCCGGTATGTGCGCCGGCGCCATCGCGGGTGCCGTCACGGGCATTTTGACCACCGTCTTCGAGATTCCCGCGATCCTCGCCGGAATCCTCACCCAGATCAGCCTGTGGTCCATCAACCTGCGCATCATGGGCAAGTCCAATACGCCCATTCTTGCCAAGGGCACCGTGTTTTCGGCCGTCAGCAATATGACCGGCCTGCCGCAGTCCACCGTTGCCATCATCTTGGGCATCCTGCTCGCCGTGGCTATCGTTGCCATCCTGTATTGGTTCTTTGGCACCGAGATTGGCTCGGCGCTGCGCGCCACCGGCAACAACGAGTACATGATCCGCGCCCTGGGCGTCAACACCAACTCCACCAAGATGATCGCCCTCGTGCTCTCCAACGCCCTCATCGGCCTTTCGGGCGCGCTCATCTGCCAGAGCCAAAAGTATGCCGACATTGGTATGGGCACCGGTGCCATCGTTATCGGTCTTGCCGCCATTGTTATCGGTGAGGTGCTCGGCCGTCTGCTGCCCGGCGGCCTCACGCAGTTTAGCGTCCGTCTTGCCTCCGCCGTCTTTGGCTCCGTGGTGTACTTCCTTATCCGCGCCATCGTGCTGCAGTTGGGCATGGACGCCAACGACATGAAGCTGCTTTCCGCCGTAATTGTCGCTGTGGCCCTGTGCGTACCCGTGGTTTGGGAGCGCTATAAGCTCCGCAGCTCCTACACGAAGGGGGATGAGGCAGATGCTTAAGCTCTCGCACGTCAAGAAGACCTTTAACAAGGGCACCGTCACCGAGAAGCGCGCGCTCACCGGCGTCGACCTCACCCTGAATGACGGCGACTTTGTAACCGTGATCGGCGGCAACGGCGCCGGCAAGTCCACGCTGCTCAACATGATCGCCGGCGTGTACCCGCTCGATTCGGGCGTTATTGAGCTCGACGGCACCGACATCTCGCGCCTGAGCGAGTCGCAGCGCGCCAAGTACCTGGGCCGCGTGTTCCAGGACCCCATGCGCGGCACCGCAGCCGACATGCAGATTGCCGAGAACTTGGCCCTCGCCAAGCGTCGCGGCCAGCGTCGCGGCCTTTCGTGGGGCGTCACCAAGGCCGAGAAAGATGAGTACGTTGAGCTGCTCAAGCGCCTGGACCTTGGTCTGGACACGCGTCTCAACGCCAAGGTCGGCCTGCTCTCGGGTGGCCAGCGCCAGGCACTCACCCTGCTGATGGCCACGCTCACCAGGCCGCGCCTGCTGCTGCTCGACGAGCACACTGCGGCCCTCGACCCCAAGACGGCCTCTAAGGTGCTCAACCTGACCGAGGAGATCGTCGACGAGAACCACCTGACCACGCTCATGGTCACGCACAACATGAACGACGCCATCCGTCTGGGCAACCGTCTGATCATGATGCACGAGGGCCATGTGATCTACGACGTGGCCGGCGACGAGAAGAAGTCGCTCACCGTGGCCGACCTGCTGCAGAAGTTCGAGGAGGTCTCGGGCGGCGAGCTCGCCAACGACCGCATGCTGCTAAGCTAAAACCTGCCAAAAAGGGACAGGTTTATTTTGGTAGGTTTTATCTGCGCAAACGCCAAAACCGCCGCAAAGGGACAGAGGCCCTTGCGGCGGTTTTCGCATATTATGTCGATAATCCGATATTCAACCAGACATTCTGGCTAAGGACTAAGGAAACTGCCATGAAAAGACCTCTTCCCCGTCTTGCTTGACCGCCGCACTCCTTACCGGCGTGCTCGCCGGCGCCCCAGCTTACGCCACCGCGACCGCCCCATCTCAAGTTATCGGCCCGTCCGATGTGATCGGACGGGCTTCTTGGTGGGTATCATGGTTGGACGATCATTAGGAGGTTTTCCCTACATGGAATTGTTTGAGCCGATTCTTCATTTCTTTGAGCAACGGTGGGTCCACAACATCATCTGGGCCGTCATCTTGGCGATAGGCACCGCCGTCGCCGCCAAGGTCGTATCCAAGACCCTGAACCATCTGCTTAACCGAGACGATAACCCGCTTCCGGCATCGAGTATCTTCATCAACATCGCGCGCGCCGTCATCTGGATGATCGGCGGCAGCTTTATCCTCGACAACTGCTTTGGCATTAACGCAAACGCCCTCGTTGCCGCTCTTGGCGTCGGCGGCATCGCCATTTCGCTCGGCTTTCAGGACACGCTGTCAAACCTTATCGGCGGCATGCAGGTGACCTTTATGGGCATCATCAAGCCCGGCGACAATATCGAGGTCGGCGGTGTGTCGGGCGTGGTCCAAGACATCACTTGGCGCCATACAACGATTGAGGATGCCTGTGGACAGACCATCATTGTGCCCAACTCCAACATCTCCAAGAACACGCTCGTGCATTTGATGCCCTTTGGACGCGTGGCCGTGCCCGTTGCCGTAAAGGACACGTCTAAGTGGGCTTCCCTTGACGCGCTGGCAGACGAGCTCACGAGCGCAACCAAAACGGCCGTCTCGCCCATCTCGGGCTTTGACAAAGAGCCCTACGTGCTCTTTAGCGAAATCGGCGACTTTGGCATCAAGGGAAAGATCATCTTTATCGTCAGCGACGACAGCACCACCTTCACGGCAGCCGACGCCTGCATCCGCGCCATCGCCCCTATCATCGCCTAACCCGCCAAAAAGGGACAGGCACCTTTGTGGTGGTTTTCATTCGTGGTACCATGGTTTATATAGTTGTTTAAACGACTAAGGGAGCAACATCATGGAAGAGGCCTATCGTCAAGCACGCAAGCGCGGCGAGCAAGGACGCCGACGCGCCATTAGCCAAAGCGAGCATCCATACCTTACGGACCTCGACAGCTTGGTTGCTCAGCTCCCCTTAGGTCAGCGAGAGAATGTCGGCCTGCGGGATATTCCGCTCGAAATGGTCGTCGGCACGGTCACCAAAGGCCGTCAGTCCGCCTTTTCGTGTAACTTTATGCCCCTGCTTCCGTTTAGCACCGAGTTCGCCCGCAAGTGGTCCAACCTCTACGACATCCAGGTAACCGAGGGCTATCGCGACCCCATCATCGTCACCGAGTTCATGCATCGGTTCTATGTCCAGGAAGGCAACAAACGCGTCAGTGTCCTCAAATTCCTAGACGCCCCGACGGTTTCGGCCAAGGTCACCCGTCTCTACCCCGGCACATGGGATTCCGTCGAAAGCCGCCTGTACGGCGAGTTCTGCGCGTTTTGGCGCGTCTGCCCCCTATACGAGATCGAGTTCTCGCGTGAGGGAAGCTACGAAACGCTCGCCAAGATGCTCGGTCAGAACCTTATCGAAAAATGGCCGCAGAAAAAGGTCGACTACCTGCGCCACACTTTCCTGCTCTTTAAGCGTGCCTACCTTCGCGCAGGCGGCGATCACCTGGACATTACGCCCGCCGACGCCATGCTCGTCTACCTCAATGTGTACAACCAGGACCGCCTGCTGGATACGCCGACGGATATCGTCGTAAACCGCCTGTGCAAGATCTGGCGCGAGCTGGTCATTGCCGGCAAAAATGACGAGGACAAGGTCGATCTTGTCGAAGCACCGAGCGTCGACGAGGAGGAGACGCCCGCCAAGTCCACCTCTGGCGTGCTCAACTTCTTTATGGGCAAGACCGTCTACTCGACGGCCAACCCCCTGCGCATCGCCTTTATCCATGAGTTCCCCTGTGCGACGTCGAGCTGGGACAGCCTGCACGACCAAGGGCGTCAGTATCTCGATGAGCACTTTGGCGGTATCGTGCGCACCGAGGCGTTCGAGGACTGTCACGATCCGGATGTGTTCTACGCCGCCGTGGAAACGGCTGTCAAACATGGAGCAAACGTCATCTTCTCGACCTCGCACCGCCTGATGGAATACACGCTCAGGGCTGCCGTTGAGTATCCCCAGGTTCGGTTCCTCAACTGCTCTATCGGCCTTCCCCATCAAAGCGTCCGTTCGTACTTTGGCAAGATGTACGAGGCCAAGTTTCTGCTGGGCGCCCTTGCGGCCAGCATGGCGGACAACCACCGCATCGGTTACCACGCGTCGGTCTTCGCCTCGGGCGCACTCAGCGAGATCAACGCCTTTGCGATTGGCGCCTCGCTGCTCGACCCGCGCGCGCAGGTCATCCTCACCTGGGGCGATGTTCCCGCCGGTGGTCTTGCCGAAGCCATGTGCCGCGAAGGCGTAAGCGTCATGACCGGCGCTGACATGTCAAAGTCGCTCGAAGACCCAACGGCCTACGGGCTTCACCGCTTGGTCGACGGCAAAGTCACCGGCATCGCCATGCCCGTATGGAACTGGGGCCGTTACTACGAGCTCATCGTTCGCAGCCTTCTTCACGGCACGTGGGACGAGACCAGCGACGACAACCAAGTGCGCGCTGTCAACTACTGGTATGGCATGAGCTCCGGAGTTATCGACATCCGTTACGCTCCGGGCCTACCCTACCAAACGCGCAAACTCGTGCAGTTGCTCCGCAACGGCATTGTTGAGGGATCCATCAACCCCTTTGGCGGCGAGCTCCACAGCCAGAACGGCGTGGTACAGATCGAAGGCTTCCCTCCGCTGCCGAGCACGCAGATTGTCGAGATGAATTGGCTGGCGGACAACGTGGTAGGCACCATTCCGCAACTCGACGATGAGCCGAAAGTCCCTGCCCTATGAAAATCCTTGCCATAGCCGATACCGAAGAACGATGCCTTTGGGAGTGCTTTCGCAAGGAACGCTTTGAGGGAGTCGACCTGATTTTGTCCGCCGGCGATCTGGACCCGGACTATCTTGAGTTTTTGGTTACGGTCATCAACAAACCGCTCATCTACGTGCGCGGCAATCACGATGACCGCTACGCACGTCATGCACCGGGTGGATGTATCTGCGTAGAGGACAGCGTGTACACGTACCGAGGGATTCGCATTGCAGGCCTTGGCGGGTCCATGCGTTATCGCGACGGCGCCAACATGTACACCGAACGCGAGATGTCCAAGCGCATGCGTAAGCTGTCGCGTAAGGTTAGGATGGTCGGCGGGTGCGACATTCTGCTTACCCATGCACCCGCCGCCGGTATGGGTGATCTGGACGATCTGCCGCATCGAGGATTCGAGTGCTTTAACACAGCACTCGAATCCTGGAATCCCGACTACATGGTGCACGGGCATGTGCACCAAAGCTACGGTTGCGATTTTCAGCGCGAGCGTCAGCATGTGTGTGGAACGACGATCATCAACGCCTGCGGCTATACGCAGTTTGAGCTCGACCAGACGCACTACCCCATCCGCGGCTGGCAAGCAGCTTGGCTCAACTCACAAACCATGCGCCGCGAGCTCAAACGCCACGAAGCCATAGAGTCCTCAACCGCCAGAACACCCTGGTAACCACCTCAAAGGGGACGCTGACCCCTTTGAGGTGGTTTTGGCACGCGATAGCAAGAAACCCGGTCCCACACGAGGCGGAACCGGGTTTCTTTAGCAATGCTTGCTTTGCTCAGGCAGTAACTAGCAGTTACTCAGCCAGGAAGTCACGCTGGACAGCGGGATCGACCTTGACGCCAGGGCCCATGGTGGAAGACACGGAGATGGACTTGACGTACTTGCCCTTAGCAGAAGAGGGCTTGACGCGCAGGATCTCGGTGTACAGGGCAGCGTAGTTCTCGACGAGCTGCTGCTCAGAGAAGGACTTCTTGCCCAGGGGCACGTGGCAGATGC
Source organism: uncultured Collinsella sp. (assembly GCA_937923795.1). Lineage (GTDB taxonomy): Bacteria > Actinomycetota > Coriobacteriia > Coriobacteriales > Coriobacteriaceae > Collinsella. Next base: position 3,985 of record CALDWI010000041.1, on the reverse strand, counting down.
CGTAGCGGTCGGCGCGGTACTCAACGCGGCCAGCCTTGAGCTCGGAGACCATCTTGGCGACGTCCATGGTCACAGTGCCGAGCTTGGGGTTCGGCATGAGGCCACGGGGACCAAGGATCTTACCGATGCGGCCAACCTTGGCCATCATGTTCGGCGTAGCGATAGCGGCGTCGAAGTTGATCTCGCCCTTCTGAATCTGGGCGACGAGCTCGTCGGAACCGATGATGTCGGCGCCGGCAGCCTCGGCCTCGCGGGCCTTCTCGCCCTCGGCGAAGACGGCAACACGAACGGTCTTGCCGGTGCCGTGGGGCAGGGAGATGGAACCACGGATGTTCTGGTCAGCCTTACGAGTATCGATGCCCAGACGGAAGTGGGCCTCGACGGTCTCGTCGAACTTGGCGGTGTCGAGCTCCTTGATGAGCTTGGCAGCCTGAAGGGGGGTGTAGAGCGTGGCGCGGTCGATCTTCTCGGCAGCGGCGTTATAGCTCTTACCATGCTTAGCCATGTGCATTACCTCCTGTGGTTAAACGGGCGTGAGCCCTCCCACATCGTATCGTGTGCCCTATTGCACACATTTAACGGGCACCCCGGTCGGAGCACCCGTCGTTACCATAAGAAATCGCTACTCAGCGATGGTGACGCCCATGGAACGGGCGGTACCGGCGATGATCTTCTTGGCGGCGTCAATGTCGTTGGCATTGAGGTCCGGCATCTTGATCTCGGCGATCTTGGTGAGCTGCTCCTGGGAGAGCTGACCAACCTTGTCGGCCTGGGGCTTAGCGGAACCAGACTTGAGGTTCAGCTCCTTCTTGATGAGGTGAGCCGCCGGCGGGGTCTTGGTGATGAAGGAGAAGGACTTATCCTCGTAGACAGAGATCTCAACGGGGATGATGTCGCCCTTCTTGTCCTGCGTCTCGGCGTTAAAGGCCTGGCAGAACTGCATGATGTTCACGCCAGCAGCGCCCAGGGCGGGGCCGACGGGAGGAGCGGGGTTAGCTGCACCAGCAGGAATCTGGAGCTTAATGACGTTGGCAACCTTCTTCTCAGCCATGGTCATTCCTTTCGAATCACGAGTGTGAAGTACTTGCTATATCGTAAGCACGCACGTGTTAGAAGCACTCCTGAGATGAGCAGTCACAGAAGAAGCACGCTCGCGCGAACGGACGAAAACTTAAGCGATGACAGCGACCTGGTTAAAGTCGAGCTCGACCGGCGTCTCGCGGCCAAAGATCATCAGCGTGACCTTGAGCTTGCCAGCCTCGGTGTTAACCTCGGAGACCTTGCCATCAAAGTCGGTAAGCGGGCCATCGGTGACGCGGACGGACGTGCCGACCTGAATATCAACCGAGGTGCGCTTGGGCGAATCGCCCTTACCGGGACGACGAGTCATCTTGTTGTACTCGTCGCGGGAAAGCGGAGCGGGCTTGCCGTTGCCGCCTAGGAAACCGGTGACGCCAGGCGTGTTACGAACACACGTCCAAGCATCGTCATCCATCTCCATGCGGACCAGGACATAACCCGGGAAGATCTTGGAATCCTTGGTCTCACGCTTGCCACCCTCTTTAATCTCGGTGACGCGCTCCATAGGAATCTCGATATCAAAGATACGGTCCTGCATGCCCATAGTCTCGATGCGATGCTCGAGATCGGACTTAACGCGGTTCTCGTATCCAGAGTAAGTGTGAACGACGTACCAACGCTTAGACATGGTTTAGCCCCTCAATCCAGAGAACAGAGCAAGAGCCTCGCCAAAGCCAGCATCGAGCAGAGCGATGACGACGCCGACGACGATCAGAGAAGCGCAAACAACAACCGAGTAGTTCACGAGCTCCTTCTTATCGGGCCACGTGACACGCTTCATCTCGGACTTGACCGAAGCGAAATACTTCTTGGTGCGGGCGAAGAAACCAGGCTTCTCGTTCTTCTTGGACTTCGCAGCCTTCTCGTTCTTCTTGGCAACGGCCTTCTTGGCCTCAACCTTGGAGTTGGCGGCAGCTTTGTTGGCAGGTGCCGGCTGCTGAGCCTTCTTCTTGTTCTTCTTGTTGGCCATTTGGGTTACCTCCGCGCAATGCGCTTATACATGAGTAAACCGTAAGCCCCCAAGTGGGAGCTTACGGAATAATGACTGGCACGCCAGGAAGGACTCGAACCCTCAACACTCGGTTTTGGAGACCGATGCTCTACCAATTGAACTACTGGCGTATGTGACTAGAGACTAGCGAGTCTCTTTGTGCAGCGTGTGGTGACGGCACCAGGGGCAATACTTCTTGATCTCCATACGATCAGGCATGGTCGACTTGTTCTTGGTGGTCGTATAGTTGCGGCGCTTGCACTCAGTGCACGCAAGAGTAACTAGAGTACGCATGTATCCTGAACCTTTCATTTCCGCCCCGTACGGGCACGAGTTGTTACTTTATCAGCTCCACGTAAGTGCTGTCAATGAAAACCTCGAGTCAATTGGTTCTCGGTGGATCCATTCATATTTGGAACACATCAATGAAGCCATCGAGAGCTAATCGACGGTGCATCCAGGACCATTATCGATCCTCTCGACGCCAGCAACGGCTCAATATCCATTGCAGAAAAGAACCCGGCACCCATATAAGTGCCGGGTTCTCTAAGTCAGCTATATCAAAGAGCTAATTTACTCAATGATCGTGGAGACGATGCCCGAACCGACGGTGTGGCCACCCTCGCGGATAGCGAAGCGCAGGCCCTCCTCCATGGCGATCGGGTGGATGAGGTCACCCTCGATGGTGATGTGGTCACCAGGCATAGCCATCTCGGTGCCCTCGGGGAGCTTGACCGTACCGGTAACGTCGGTGGTACGGAAGTAGAACTGAGGACGATAACCATCGAAGAACGGGGTGTGACGGCCGCCCTCCTCCTTGGTCAGAACGTAGATCTCGCCGGTGAACTTGGTGTGCGGGGTAACCGAACCGGGCTTGCAGAGAACCTGGCCGCGCTCGATGTCCTCACGCTTGATGCCGCGGAGCAGCAGACCGACGTTGTCGCCAGCCTCGCAGAAGTCCATGGACTTACGGAACATCTCGATACCGGTAACGACGGTGTTCTGGGTATCCTTGATGCCGACGATCTCGACGGGCTCGTTGAGCTTGAGCTCACCGCGCTCGACACGGCCAGTAGCAACGGTACCACGACCGGAGATGGTCATAACGTCCTCAACGGCCATCAGGAACGGGAGGTCGTTGTTACGAGCAGGCGTCGGGATGTACTCGTCGACGGCCTTCATGAGCTCGCGAATGGCGTCCATCCACTTGGCGTCGCCCTCGAGAGCGCCCAGAGCGGAGCCACGGATGACGGGGATGTCGTCGCCGGGGAAATCGTACTCGGAGAGGAGCTCACGGGTCTCCATCTCGACGAGGTCGATGAGCTCGTCATCGTCGACCATGTCGCACTTGTTCAGGAAGACGACGATGTAGGGAACGCCGACCTGACGGGCGAGCAGGATGTGCTCGCGGGTCTGAGCCATGGGGCCGTCGGTAGCAGCGATGACCAGGATAGCGCCGTCCATCTGAGCAGCGCCGGAGATCATGTTCTTGACGTAGTCAGCGTGGCCCGGGCAGTCAACGTGAGCGTAGTGACGGGCAGCAGTCTCGTACTCGACGTGGGAGACGGAGATCGTAATGCCGCGCTCGCGCTCCTCGGGAGCCTTGTCGATGTTCTCGAACGCAGTGAAGTCAGCCTTGCAGCCCTCGGTCTCGGAGAGAACCTTGGTGATGGCAGCGGTCAGCGTGGTCTTGCCGTGGTCGACGTGACCAATGGTGCCGATGTTAACATGCGGCTTAGTGCGCTCAAACTTCTCTTTGGCCATAAAGCCCTCCTCTAAACAGGTCGTCCCCGGACGGGACTTTGCCTTTATACCATAGTGGCTTCTCAACATACTATTGAGAAGCCACCGTGTTACCTATGGTAGCGGTGACTGGATTCGAACCAGTGACGCCACGGGTATGAACCGTGTGCT
>CALDWI010000040.1 GCA_937923795.1 uncultured Collinsella sp. | reverse complement strand
TGTTCCGCGTCGCCGTCGCCGTTCCCCCGATCGCCTGTGGCCTCGCTGCGCTCATCGCCAAGAACAAGTTCGATGACGCTGACCGCCAGATGGGCATCTCCGCGCTGTTCATGGGCTGCATCGGTATTACCGAGGGCGCTATCCCCTTCGCGGTCAAGGACCTCGGTCACACCCTGCCCGGCATTTGCATCGGCTCTGCCGTGGGTGCGGCACTTGCCGCCTTCCAGGGCATCGACTGCTACGTCCCGCACGGTGGCTTTATCGTCGCCCTTGCCACCAACAACGTCGCGCTGTTCTGCCTGGACATCGTGATTGGCGCCGTGGTCGCCGCTGCAATCCTGATTGCCATGAAGCCCACGCTCGATAAGCAGGCCAAGTAAACCTTTAAGGACTCCGGTTGTGCGGAGGGATGGATTTGACTCCGCACAACCGCCCCTACACAACAAAATCCATCCGTACTGATAGGGCCCACATCTGGGTCCCAGGGAACTTTTGTCAAAAATTCTCTGGAGAAGGAGAACAAAATGTCCAACCTCACCATCCGTCAGGCCGTTCAGGGCATGCTCAAGCTGCAGGATAGCGGCGATCACGCAACCATGGTCGGCATTGGCCCCATGAGCCCCAACCTGATTCAGGCCGTGTTCGAGCTTGCCAAGGACGAGGATTTCCCGCCCATGTTTATCGCCAGCCGCAACCAGGTCGATATGGACGAGATGGGCGCCGGCTACGTCAACGGTTGGGACCAGACGCGCTTTGCCGCCGACATCAAGAAGGTTGCCGACGAGGTGGGTTACACCGGTCCGTACTACCTGTGCCGCGATCACGGCGGTCCGTGGCAGCGCGACGAGGAGCGTAACGCCCACCTGCCCGAGGACGAGGCCATGGAGCTCGCCCGCAAGTCCTTCGTCGCCGACATGGAGGCGGGCTTTGACCTGCTGATGGTCGACCCCACCAAGGATCCCTATCAGATCGGCAAGGTTATTCCGCTCGACGTGGTGCTTCGCCGCACGATCGATCTTATCGACTATCTTGAGCAGTACCGTCGCGAGCATAACCTGCCCGAGGTCGCCTATGAGGTCGGTACCGAGGAGACCAATGGCGGCTTGACCTCTACCGATAAGTACGAGGAGTTCATTTCTCAGCTGCAGCCCGAGCTCGAGAAGCGCGGCTGCCCCATGCCCACCTTTATCGTCGGCCAGACCGGTACGCTCACCCGTTGGACCGAGCAGGTCGGCCATTACAACTTTAAGAATGCCCGTGAGCTCGCCGACATGGCTAAGCGCTATGGTGTGGGCCTGAAGGAGCACAACGCCGACTATCTGG
>CALDWI010000039.1 GCA_937923795.1 uncultured Collinsella sp. | reverse complement strand
CGCCGGTGGTTCGCGAGTGCCAGCGCAATGCCGGTGGCTCGCGTCAGTTTACGCAGCTGGGCTTTGAGCTTATCGGTGCGGGCGATACCGCGGGCGATGTAGAGATTGTTTCACTGGTGGCCGAGGCCGTGCGTAAGCTGGCGCTTCCCGATGCTCGTATTATCGCAGGTAGCGTGCGTCCTTTTAAGGAGCTGCTCGCGGCGTGCGAGGATCGCGAGCTGGCAGCCGAGGCCCTGCGCTGCGTGCATGCCAACGACTTTGTGGGCCTCGATGCCCGCGTGGCTGCCAGTACCGAGTCTGATGCCGTCAAGGCCGCCATTAGCGAACTGCCGCGCCTGCACGGTGGTGCCGAGGTGCTCGACCGCGTGGACGCGCTGCTGGAGGCCGCCGGTATCGCCGCGCCGCCGACGCGCGAGCTGCGTGCCCTGGTCGAGGGCTTGGCTCCCGAGGACGCCCAGGTGCTGTCGTTCGATTTCTCCATTATGAACTCTTTCGATTACTACACGGGCCTGGTCTTTAAGGCCTATGCCGGTGGCTTGCCCGATCCGGTCGGTTCGGGCGGACGCTACGACTCCATCTTTACCGGCGCATTTGGCGACGGCATCGAGGTGCCGGCGGCGGGCTTCGCCTTTTCGCTCGAGCGTCTGGAGGCCGCTCGTACCTCGGCAGAGGACACCGCTTCCGACGGCGATCACGCCGCGGGCCGTGGCGCCGAGGGTCCGCTGCGCATTGCCGTGCCCAAGGGCTCGCTTAAGGCTGACACGCTCGACGTGCTCGAGGCTGCGGGCCTGGACGTCTCTGAGTTGCGTGACCCCGGCCGTCACCTGATTGTGCGCGGTCGCGACACGCGTGCCGGTGAGGGCACGGTCGGCGATGTCGAGTTTGTTATCGTGCGACCCAGCGATGCGCCCGCCTTTGTGGGCTGCGGTGGCGCCGATTGCGGCATCTGCGGCTGGGACTCGCTCATCGAGGCCGACCTCAACCTGCTGCAGCTGGTCGATCTGGGCTATGGCCTGTGCACCTTTATCGAGGCAGAGCCCGCGTGGCGCGCCGGCCAGGCCGAGCGCAACTATGCTCGCCGCGGGTCGCTTCGCGTGGCAACCAAGTATCCGCGCATCGCGAGTGCCTGGTATGCCGAGCGCGGTGTGAACGCCGATATCGTTTCGCTGCACGGCAACATCGAGCTGGGCCCCATCGTCGGCATGACCGATCGCATCGTGGATATTACCGCCACGGGTGCCACGCTGCGCGACAACGATTTGGTCATCACCGGCCGCATTATGGACTGCACGGCGCGCTTTTTTGTCAACCCGGGCGCCGCTCGCTTAGATCCGCGCGTACGTAATCTGGCAGATCGCTTGGCGGCGGCCGTTAAGGACAAGCATTTTGAGCCCGTTGCGGGCTCGGCACAATAGCGCGAGCACACACGGGCGCCCCAACGTCTGGGCTGCGGGCCGATGGGCGCCGCCGCCCGGCCTCTCGTTTTTCGAACACAACCTCGACCGATAGGGGATACCGATATGAAGACTATCAAGCTTGCTCCCGGTGAGCGTCTCGTTACCAACCAGCTCAACCGTAAGGGCGTGCTGCCGCAAAACATCGTCGACGCCGCCCGCGATATCGTAGCCAACGTGCGCGCCAACGGCGATGCCGCGGTGCGCGACTACTGTCAGCGTTTTGACGGTGTTGAGCTGCAGAGCTTCCGTCTGCCGCAAGAGCAGATCGATGCCGCGCTCGAAGGCCTCGACCCGGCCTTTGTCGCGGCGCT
>CALDWI010000038.1 GCA_937923795.1 uncultured Collinsella sp. | reverse complement strand
ACATGTGCGGATGAATGTGGGAGGTGTTCGGATAAAGTCGATAATCAAGGCAAGTTATGGATGGGTGGGTGGATTTTGTCCTAAAACGGTGTGCGGCCCCTCGTTTGGTACACTTAAAAGTACTGGACAAGTGAAGAGATGGGGGAGAACGTGCTCAAGTTCGGTACCTACGTCCGTGTTGGAAACGCGGCCGAAGCCTATGAGCTCTTACAGAAGAACCGCAACAACAAGATTGTGGGCGGCGGCATCTGGATGCGCCTGGGTTCGCGTCGCGTGGCGACGGCGATTGATCTTTCGGCCTGCGGACTCGATCAGATCGAGGAGACCGAGACCGAGTTTCGCATCGGCGCCATGTGCACCCTGCGCCAGCTCGAGCGCCATGTCGAGCTCAACGCGCTTGTCAACAACGTCTTTGAGTTCGCCGTCCACGATATCGTGGGCGTGCAGCTGCGCAATACCGCCACGGTGGGCGGCAGCATCTACGGCCGCTTTGGTTTTTCGGACGTGCTCTCGGCCTTTTTGGCGCTCGATTCCTATGTTGAGCTGACGGGCGCCGGCCGCGTGCCGCTCGCCGAGTTCGTCGACATGGGTTACGTGCGCGACGTGATCGAGCACGTCGTGGTCGTTAAGCACGACTATCGCGCTAGCTATGAGGCCGTGCGCAAGGCCGCGACCGACTTCCCCTCGCTTAATGTCACCGCCGCCTGGTGGGACAACAGCTGGCATGTCACCGTGGGCGCCCGCCCGCTGCGCGCGACTCTGCTGCAGGGCGAGGCATGTGGCCTTATCGCCGAGCAGCCTTCCGAGGACGAGCTGCGCGCCCTGGCCGCGTCCGTACGCACGCTGAGCTACGGCACCAACCTTTGGGGCTCGGCCGACTACCGTCGCCGCATCTCGGCCCCGCTCGCCATCCAGGCCGTGCGCCGCGCCGCCGGCATCGAGCTTTCTGCCGCGCTTGCCCGCGAGCTCGAGACCGTGCAGGTCCCCAAGTTTGCCACGGACGAGTATTCCTGCCGCCGCGTGCCCGGCGTCGATTCTAGCGAGGTGCGCTAATGGCTGCCAAACTCATCGATCTTTCCTTTACGCTCAACGGCCGCAAGGTCAAGGTTCAGATTGCCCCCGACACCATGCTCTTTGCGCTGCTGCGCGAGCAGGGCTGCGCGTCGGTACGCTGTGCCTGCGAGACCACCAACTGCGGTCTGTGCACGGTGTGGCTCGACGGCGACCCGGTGCTGAGCTGCTCGGTTCCCGCCGCCCGTGTTGAGGGCCATACCATCACCACGCTTGAGGGCCTCAAGGCCGAGTCCGAGTCGCTGGCCCGTGCGATGGCTGCCGAAGGTGCCGAGCAGTGCGGTTTTTGTGCCCCCGGCCTTATCATGAACGTGCTGGCGCTTGCCCGCGCCGCCAAGGAGGACTCGAGCCTCGTCGCCACGCGCGAGGAGCTTTCGCGCCAGCTCGCCGGCAACCTCTGCCGCTGCAGCGGCTACGAGAGCCAGCTGCGCGCTATCGTGCGCTTTCTCAACGAGTCCGGCGTACAGGTGGGCTTTGAGATGCCCGAGCTGCCCGCCAACGACACGAGCTCCGACGGCGTCTCCTACAAGCAGATTACTCACAAGCAGCCCAAGAAGGACTCGAAGGCGCTGCTCGAGGGTCGTCCCGTCTACACGGGCGACCTGGTGCCTGCCGGCGCACTCATCGTCAAGCTCAAGCGCAGCCCCTATGCCCGCGCCAAGATCCGCTCCATCGATACGTCGCGCGCACTGAAGGTGCCGGGCGTCGTGGGCGTCTACACCTACGAGGACGTGCCCAAGCGCCGCTTTACCATCGCCGGTCAGAGTTATCCGCAGCCTTCGCCCTACGACCGCCTGATTCTCGAGAACCTCGTCCGCTACCAAAACGAAGAGGTGGCAATCGTCGCCGCCGAGACCGAGGAGGCCGCCGACAAGGCACTCAAGCTCATCAAGGTCGACTATGAGGTGCTCGAGCCGCTGCTCGACTTTACCCAGGCGCTCGATAATGACATCGTGGTCCACCCCGAGGGCGACGTGACCTTTATGTTCCCGCAGGGCGGCGACGTGCCCCGCAATCTGGTGTGCAGCGGTACGAGCGATTATGGCGACCTTGACGAGGCCTTCGCCCAGAGCGACATCGTCTTTGAGCGCACCTACACCAGTCAGGCCACGCAGACCGCGCCCATGGAAACCTTCCGCGCCTTCGCGACGACCGACGCGTTCGGACGTATTTCGGTGACCACCTCTACGCAGGTGCCCTTCCACGTGCGCCGCATGGTCGCGCAGTCGCTCGACATTCCGCAGTCGCAGGTGCAGGTCATTAAGCCGCGCATCGGCGGAGGCTTTGGCTCCAAGCAGACGGGCTGCTGCGAGATCTTCGTGGCGTTCGTGACCCAGCAGACTGGCCGTCCGAGCTACTGCTGCTACACCCGCGAGGAGACCATCACCGCGGGCAACTCGCGCCATCAGATGCAGATGACCGTCAAGCTGGGCGCCATGAACGACGGCACCATCACGGCTATCGATCTACACACGCTGTCCAACGCCGGCGCGTACGGCGAGCACGCTACCACGACGATCGGCCTCTCGGGCCACAAGAGCCTGCCCATCTACAACCACGTGAAGGCGAGCCGCTTTAGCTGGGACGCCGTCTACACCAACACCAACCGTGGCGGAGCGTATCGCGGCTACGGTGCCACCCAGGGCCAGTTTGCCGTGGAGAGCGCCGTCAACGAGCTCGCCGACATGCTGCACATGGACCCCGCCGACCTGCGTCTTAAGAACATCGTGCGCGAGGGCGAGATTATGCCGCAGTACTACAACGAGAAGCTCAACGCCTGTGCGCTCGACCGCTGCCTGCTGCGCGCGATGGACATGATCGGCTGGCGCGACAAGCCGCTGGCCGTGGACCTGGGCGACCGCGTGCGAGCCCTGGGCTGCGCGCTCACCATGCAGGGCTCGGGCATCTCCAACGTGGATATCGCCGGCATCGACATGCGTCTGGAAGAGGACGGCTTTATTACGCTTTCGACCGGCGCTACCGATAACGGCATGGGCGTCGACACGATCCTGGCGCAGATTGCCGCCGAGGAGCTGGGCGTGGAGAGCTCGCTTATCGTGGTGCGCGGCGTGGACACCGACGTGTCGCCGTTCGACGCCGGCTCGTACGCGAGCTCGGGTACGTACGTGACGGGCCTTGCAGCCAAGAATGCCGCGACCGAGCTGCGCGAGAAGATCTGCGCCAAGGCCGCCCAGATGTGGGACGTGGACGCCGCCGATGTGGTCTTTGATGGTCAGTACGTGCGCCTGTCCGACGAGCGTGCCGCGCGCGAGCAGAACCGCTACCTCACGCTGCGCGACTTTGCCAACCTGTGCGTCAAGAACATCGCGGGCGGCGACGCGCTGACCTCGCATGCCTCTGCCTGCCTGCCCGTTTCGCCTCCGCCGTTTATGGCCGGCATTGCCGAGGTCGAGGTTGACAAGGCCACCGGCAAGGTGACCGTGGTGGATTACGCCGCTGCCGTTGACTGCGGCACCGTGATCAACGAGGCGCTCGCGCGCGTCCAGGCCGAGGGCGGCATTGCCCAGGGTATCGGTCACGCGCTCTACGAGATTGTCGAGCACGACGACCGCGGCCGCCTGCGCACCGGCAACTTTATGAGCTACAAGCTGCCCACGCGACTGGATATCGGTAGCATCCGCGTGGCCTTTGAGCCGAGCTACGAGCCGACGGGCCCGTTTGGCGCCAAGTCGATCGGCGAGGTCGTCATCAACACGCCGCTCGCTGCCGTTGCCTCGGCCGTGGCGCACGCCACCGGCCATCAGGTTCGCTCACTGCCGATCACGCCCGAGAAGGCCCTGCTGGGGGAGTAGGCGAGGAGGCGCTGTACCCGCTCATTGCCTAGCCCGGGGAAACTGCAGCCCACTTTTCAACTGAATTGTGGGCTGCAGTTTCCGTTTGAGGGCCTTGGCGGAAAGTGCATCCCGGAATAGGGGCTCAAAACGGGTTGCAGTTTCCGGTTGATGGCTATAGCGGAAATTGCATCCCATTCCGAGGCCCCAAACCGGGACACGCTTTCCGGCGCATGGCCAGCATCGCCAGGCTGCCGAGTCCTACCGAAGTTGCGGTGGAATAGGGACTGTTTTGGAGGACTGGAGCCCCAAACAGTCCCTATTCCACCGCAACTTATGAGATGGGGTGGCGTGCTCTATTGGCTTGCACTCGTGGTGAGGTCGTGAGCCTGTAAAAGGTGTGCGTGCGCTTGTCGTTCGTATCTGCTATCATTCCTAGTCTGTGCGCTCATGCGGGCGTGGCGGAATTGGTAGACGCGCCAGATTTAGGTTCTGGTGGGATTCCCGTGAAGGTTCGAGTCCTTTCGCCCGCACCAACGCACCCGCGTCGGCTTATGCCCTCGCGACGCTTGTTGCATAAAGGTACCAGCACCTCAGATAAGCTGGGCAGTATGAGGAGGAACGTGTTGAACATCACCGCTTCTGACGTCAAGGACGCCAAGCTCACCGCTACGGTCACCATCCCGGCCGCCGACGTCGACGCCGCGATCAAGAAGGCCTACAAGGACACCGCCAAGAAGTACCGCTTCCCGGGCTTCCGCGCCGGTAAGGCCCCCCGTCCGGTCATCGACTCCGCTCTTGGCGCCGAGGCTACCCTCGCTCAGGCCACCAACGACCTGATCGCCGCCAACGAGCCCGCCGTCCTCAACGAGCTGGACATCGTCCCCACCAAGAACGGTGACTACAAGGAGCTCGACCTCGCCAAGGATCACGAGGACTACACCTACACCGTCGAGTTCTCCCTGCGTCCCGCCGCTGAGCTCTCCTCCTTCGACGCTGTCGAGATCGAGATGCCCCCTGCGGAGGTCACCGAGTCCGAGATCAACAACCAGGTCGAGATGCTCCTCAACTACCGTGCCACCTTCGAGGACGTCGAGGGTCGCGCCGTCGAGGCCGAGGATTACGTCACCGTCGACCTCAAGGCCGTCGAGAACGCCGACAACTTTGCCGCCGAGGGCCGTATGCTCATCGCCGGTAGCGACAGCAACCCCAAGGAGTTCAACGAGGCCCTGATCGGCGCTAACGTTGACGACGTCAAGTCCGTCACCTGGACCGACGAGGTCGAGGAGGGCGAGGAGGCCGAGACCCACACCGTCGAGGTCACCGTCAAGGGCATCAAGGTCCGCAACACCCCCGAGCTCACCGACGAGCTCGTCAAGTCCGACTTTGGCTTCGACAGCATCGAGGCCATGCGCGACGCCATCAAGATCGAGATTGAGCAGGACAAGGCTTCCCGCCTCCCGGCCGAGAAGGAGAACCGTTGCGTCTCCGCTCTCGCCGAGCGTCTGCAGCTCGACGAGATGGACGCTGACTACGAGCAGTCCGTCTTTGAGGAGCTTGGCCAGAACTTCCTGTCCAACCTTGCTGCCCGCGGCATGACCCTGGACACCTGGCTTCCCGCTTCCGGTCTGACCATGGAGCAGTTCATCGGCGACCTGCACAAGCAGGCCAACGACGTTGCCCGTGAGTCCCTGGCTCTGGACGCCCTTGCCCGCGAGCTCAAGATCGAGGTCACCGAGGACGACATCAACGCCGAGTTCGAGAAGGCCGGCGTCAAGGACGTCGAGGCTTCCAAGGCCGAGTTCATCGCCGATGGCCGCATGCCTGCCGTCCGCGAGTCCATCCGTCGCTCCAAGGCCGTCGACCACCTGGTCGAGAACGCCAAGGTGACCGAGGTCGACGAGACCGCCAAGGACGCCGAGTAATTCTCGCCACCTTGCCCGCGAGCGCATGTGTGCGTCCGTGATGGGGTAAAGTTATACACCGGTTATCCGGTTGCTTCGTACGGTGCCAGCCAATGCATAGCATGCGGGCACCGTACGTTTATCTAGAACCAATTTGGTCCGTAAGAGAAATGGAGATGCGTATGATCGCTAAGTTCGATTCCGCCCTCGTGCCATACGTTATCGAGCAGACGCCGCGCGGCGAGCGCAGCTACGATATCTATTCGCGCCTGCTCAACGACCGCATCATCTTCTTGGGCGAGGAGATCAACTCCGTCAGCGCCAACCTGGTCGTTGCCCAGCTGCTGCATCTTGAGAGCCAGGATGCCGAGAAGGATATCTCGCTCTACATCAATTCGCCCGGCGGCGAGGTCTACTCCGGTCTGGCGATTCTGGACACTATGAACTTCATTAAGCCGCAGGTCTCCACCATCTGCGTCGGTATGGCCGCGTCTATGGCCGCCGTGCTGCTTTCGGCTGGCGCCAAGGGCAAGCGCTTCTGCCTGCCGCACTCCAAGGTCATGATTCACCAGCCCAGTGGCGGTGCCCAGGGCCAGCAGACCGAGATCGAGATCGTGGCCGAGGAGATCAAGAAGACCCGTCGCGAGCTCAACCAGATCCTGTCCGACGCCTCGGGCCAGCCCATCGAGAAGGTCCAGGCCGACACCGAGCGCGACAACTACCTGACCGCTGCCGAGGCCCTTGAATACGGTCTGATCGACCGTATTGTCACCTCGCGCGACCTTGCCGCGAAGGACGCCTAGGATGGCAGGAAACATGCAGGACAACTTTGACGAGAACGGCAACCCCATCCGCTGCTCCTTCTGCGGAAAAGAGCAGGGCCAGGTCCGTCGTCTCGTAAAGGGCCCGACCAACATCTTTATCTGCGACGAGTGCGTCGCCGCCTGCTCCGAGATCCTTGAGGAGTCGTTGGCTTCGGACTTTATGGACGCCGCCCGCAACGGCAATCTCCCGGGTTTCCTCAACGACCACGGCCAGGCTGCGTCCCAGCCCGCCGTTGACCCCGAGGCCGAGGGCTTTGAGCTCGAGGACGACCGTCAGGTCATCACGCACGTGCCGACGCCGCACGAGATCTATGACGAGCTTTCGTCCTATGTTATGGGCCAGGAGGACGCCAAACGCGCCATGTCGGTGGCCGTGTACAACCACTACCGTCGCGTGATCGAGGGCGGCGCCGCGGTGTCCGCCTTTGACGAGGCATCGGGCATGGGCGGCCAGTTTGACGACGATATGGACGAGGTGGAGCTCGCCAAGTCCAATATTTTGCTGCTTGGCCCCACCGGCACCGGTAAGACGCTGCTGGCCCAGACGCTCGCGCGCATCCTCGAGGTGCCGTTTGCCATCGCCGACGCTACCGCGCTCACCGAGGCTGGCTACGTTGGCGAGGACGTGGAGAACATCCTGCTCAAGCTCATCAACGCCGCCGATGGCGACATCGAGCGCGCGCAGGTGGGCATCATCTACGTGGACGAGATCGACAAGATCGCCCGCAAGGCCGAGAACCTCTCCATCACCCGCGATGTTTCGGGCGAGGGCGTTCAGCAGGCGCTGCTTAAGATTCTTGAGGGCACGGTGGCCAGCGTTCCGCCAACCGGCGGCCGCAAGCATCCCCAGCAGGAGCTGCTGCAGATCGACACGACGAACATCCTGTTCATCTGCGGCGGTGCTTTTGTGGGTCTGGATAAGATCATCGCCGATCGCGTGGGCAACAAGGGCGTGGGCTTTAACTCCGAGATCGCCGGCCCCACCTCGGTCGACGAGAACGACCTGCTGCGTCAGGTGCTCCCGCAGGACCTCAATGCCTTTGGCATGATCCCCGAGTTCGTGGGACGTACGCCCGTCGTCACCCAGACGCAGGCGCTCGACGAGGACGACCTGGTGTCGATCCTGACCGAGCCCAAGAATGCCGTGGTGCGTCAGTACCGCAAGATGTTCCAGCTCGAGGACGTTGAGCTTGAGTTTGAGGACGCCGCCCTGCATGAGATCGCCCGCATGGCGCTTGCCCGCAAGACCGGCGCCCGCGGTCTACGCGCCATCTGCGAGGACGTGCTGCAGCAGACGATGTTCGACCTCCCCAGCGAGGAGGGTGTTTCCAAGGTCATCGTGACCGAAGCCTCCGTAAAGGGCGAAGAACAGCCCCAGCGCATCTACGGCTAAACTAGCCAAAAACGTGTTTGCAAATAGCCTCCGACCATCCGCGGTCGGAGGCTATTTTATATATACGCAATAACCCCAACTACCTGTGTTATTCTGTGTGTTTGTTTAAGCCTCAGCGAAGTCATATCAGATTGAAGTAATCGATACCTAAGGGGAGGAATGTAGGCCCGATTTTCGTAGATTCCGCACGAGCCGAAGAACACTTAATGTGTTCTTCGTGCGAGCCAGGACTTGACCGAGCGAAAATCGGGCCTACATTCCTCCCCGATGGGACAGGGAGAGATATATGGAAGAAATGCCCAAGAACTACGATCCGTCGACTAACGAGCCGGCGATCCTGCAGAAGTGGCTCGACGGCGGCTACTACAAGCGCCGTGAGGGCGTGGGCGACTGCACCGTCACCATTCCGCCTCCCAATGTGACCGGCAAGCTCCACATGGGTCACGCCACCGACGACTCCATTCAGGACGCCATCATCCGTATGGCTCGCATGCGCGGCAAGTCCACGCGCTGGGTGCTCGGCACCGACCACGCCGGTATCGCTACGCAGACCAAGGTCGACAAGAAGCTCAAGAGCGAGGGCATTAGCCGCCTGGAGATTGGTCGCGACAAGTTTGTCGACGCCTGCTGGGACTGGACCCACGAGTACGGCGGCATCATCGTCGAGCAGATCAAGCGCATGGGCTGCTCCGTCGACTTCGACAACGAGCGCTTTACCATGGACGAGGACTATGCCCAGGCCGTGCGTAAGGTCTTCTGCGACTGGTACCACGACGGCCTGATCTATCGTGGCAAGCGCATCGTCAACTGGTGCCCCAACTGCACTACCGCCATTTCGGATGACGAGGCCGAGTACAAGGACGAGAAGGGCCACCTGTGGCATCTGCGCTACCCGCTGACCGAGCCGGTCAACGGCCAGGACTACATCGTCGTCGCCACCACGCGCCCCGAGACCATGCTCGGCGACACGGGCGTTGCCGTCTCCCCGAAGGATCCCGAGAAGGCCGCCTTTGTGGGTAAGACCGTCAAGCTCCCCATCGTCGACCGCGAGATCCCCATCTTTGAGGATTGGCATGTCGACGCTAACTTTGGCTCCGGCTTCGTCAAGGTCACCCCTGCCCACGACCCCAACGACTACGCCGTGGGTCAGGCTCACGACCTGCCGCAGATCAACATCTTCGACGAGCACGCGGTGGTCGTCGAGGGCTACGGCGAGTTCACCGGCATGAACCGCGACGAGTGCCGCGAGGCCGTCATCAAGTGGTTCGACGAGCACGGCCTGCTCGACCACGTCGAGGACCTCGATCACTCCGTCATGCACTGCTACCGCTGCGACGCTGCGCTTGAGCCGTGGCTGTCCGAGCAGTGGTTTGTGGCCGTTGACAAGCTCAAGGGGCCGGCGCTTGATGCCGTTAACTCCGGCAAGGTCACCTTCCACCCCGCGCGCTGGACGCAGACCTACACCACCTGGATGGAGAACCTCAAGGACTGGTGCATCTCGCGCCAGCTGTGGTGGGGCCACCGTATCCCCGTGTTCTACTGCGAGGATTGCGGCTGGGAGGACGCCCTTACCGAGGACACCGACGTGTGCCCCAAGTGTGGCGGTCATCACGTGCATCAGGACGAGAACGTGTTGGACACCTGGTTCAGCTCTCAGCTGTGGACTTTCGCCACGCAGGGCTGGCCGCAAAAGCCGGAGCTGCTCGAGGGACATCACCCCACGACGGCGCTCGTCACCGCGCGCGACATCATCGCGCTGTGGGTTGCTCGCATGGTCATGAGCTCGCTGTACTTCCTGGACGAGGTTCCGTTTAAGGACGTCGTTATCTACCCGACGATCCTTGCCAAGGACGGCAGCCGCATGTCTAAGTCCAAGGGCAACGGCGTTGACCCCATGGATCTCATTGGCATGTACGGCGCCGACGCCATGCGCTACAACCTGCTCACGCTGTGCACCAACAACCAGGACGTCAAGTTCGACGCGAATATCGACAAGAAGACCAAGAAGCTTATCGACAGCCCGCGTACCGACCAGGCCAAGTCGTTTGTGACCAAGATCTGGAACGCCAGCCGTTTCCTGCTTATGAACATGGAGGGCTACACGCCCGGCGAGCCCGTCGTGGAGACGCCGGCCGACGCCTGGATGTTCAGCCGCCTGGCCAAGGCCGTGAAGATGGTCACCGAGGGCATCGAGAACTACACCTTTGGCGACATGGCCCGCGGCGTGCAGCAGTTCTTCTGGAACGAGGTCTGCGACTGGTACGTCGAGGTCACCAAGGCCCGCCTGAAGGGCGAGGGCCGTCTGCAGGCTCAGCGCAACCTGATCTTTGTGCTCGACACCTCCATTCGCCTGATGCACCCGCTTATGCCGTTTGTCACCGAGGAGATCTGGGACAACATGCCGGTGAGCGTGCTCGATCTGGACGCCGAGGGCAACGTGAACCGCGCCGAGGCGCTCATGATCGCCAAGTGGCCCGAGCCCGCCGACTACGCCAAGTATGTTGACGAGGACGCCGAGCGCGCGTTTGAGCTGTGCCGCGCCGTCGTTTCCGCCGCCCGCGCCACGCGTTCGCGTTACCGCTTGAGCCCCAAGGCCGAGCTCGACGTGGTCGTGCGCGCCGGTGCCGAGGATATCGAGAAGCTCGAGAGCCTGCGCTCAACTATTGAGCCGCTGGCCAACACCGCTTCGCTGGTCATGGGTACCGACGTTGAGAAGCCGGCTGCGAGCATCGCCGTGGTCGATAGCGGCGTCGAGGTCTTTGTGGTGCTCGAAGGCAAGGTTGATCTTTCGGCCGAGAAGGCACGTCTGGAGAAGGAGATCGCCGCGGCTCAGAAGGAGCTCGCCGGCTGCGAGAAGACGCTTGCCAACGAGGGCTTTGTGGCCAAGGCCGCGCCCGCGGTGGTCCAGAAGAAGAGGGACCGTGCAGCTGAGCTCAAGGAGATCCTGGCGGCGCTGACTGCTCAGGTTGCTGACTTCTCGTAGATCTTACTGAGGGGCGCGTCCCGACGCTTTGCTCGCTACTGCGGACAGTCCTGCGCAAGACGGACAGCACATTAAGTGCTGTCCTTTGCGTGCGGAACTTGCGGCGAGCAAAGCGTCGGGCCGCTCCTAGTTCGCTTACGTGGTTGTTTGCAACTGGTAGGTTGGGGCCACTTGGTTGTGGCCTTGAGGTCGCTGCAAGCGGATAAAGGCTGAAATTGTCAACGCGAGGGGCTCATTCTTTTTGATGAGCCTCTTTTTCTGTTATGGGGGACTTTGGGTTATGGCTAAGCGTTCTGGGTCGTATGTCGTTCCTTTCTCGTTTGAGTTGCTTTCGTTTGATGAGGCTGTTGGGCTTGCTGCTGATACGGGGCGGATTTCTGGGGATGCTGGGCCTCTGCTTGAGACGGTTGTCGATATGCTCGATGAGCTGGGACGTCCGGACGAGTATTTCTATTGCATTCAGGTTGCCGGTACCAATGGCAAGACTTCGACTACGCGTTTTTCGGCTGCTATCCTTCGCGGCGAGGGGCTCAAGACCGCGCTTTATACGTCGCCGCAGCTGGTGCGCTATCCCGAGCGCATGGAGGTTGACGGGCGCGTTGTGAGCGACGAGGCCTTTGCCCGTGGCGTTTCGGCGGCTGTCGAGGCGGGGCGTCGCGTGAATGCGCGTCGTGTGGCGGCGGGGGAGCGCGCCTATACCATCACGCCGTTTGACCTGCTGACGGCTGCTGCACTGGTGGTGTTTGCCGAGGCTTGCGTGGACGTGGCCGTGCTTGAGGTCGGCATGGGCGGACGCTGGGATGCTACGAGTGCGACCGATCCTGTCGCCGTGGCCATTACAGGCATTGGGCTCGATCACACACGTATTTTGGGCGATACGCTCGAGGCCATTGCGGGGGAGAAGGCTGCGGTCATTAAGCCCGGACGCCTGGTTGTGCTGGGCGAGGGCACGCATGAGGCGAGCGTTCAGCGCGTGATGGATGCCCGTTGTCGCGAGTGCGGCATTGTGCCGCTCGTGGTGAGTCATGCCACGACTAAGGTGCCGGTGCATGTGGGCGACACGGTTGAGTTTAGCTGCACCACGCCACGTGCGATCTATACGTCGAGCATGGTCAAGCCGGCCTATCAGCCGCAGAATGCCGCGTGCGCGATTATGCTTTGCGAGGGGTATCTGGGTCGCGAGCTCGACCACGATGCGCTGGATGCATCGCTTATGGGTTGCCCCACACCGGGTCGTTTTGACGTGCTGGGGACCGATCCGCTTAAGCTGATTGACGCCTGTCATAACCCCCAGAGCTGCGAGAACTTTGTGAGCGCGCTGGACGAGATCGATCCGTGCGTAAAGAACCGCCCCACGCTGCTGTGCGCCGCGCTGGCCGACAAGGACGTGGCGGGCATCGTCGACGTGCTGATCCCGGCTTTCCCGCGCGTGGTCGTGACCCAGACCGATTCCGATCGCGCCTTGCCGGCAGAGGAGCTCGCCGCCCTGGTGGACGCCGATAAGCTTGCCGGTGTGTACCCGAGCGTGCCCGAGGCCCTCGCGGCCCTCGATGCCGCAAGTGAGTCCTTCGTTGCCGCCGGTACCATCACTCTAGCCGGCGAAGTGGCCGGCCTGCTGCGCTAACCCATCCCCTCAGCAGTTGCGGTGAAATAGGGACTGTTTTACAAGCCAGGAGCCCCAAGCAGTCCGTATATCACCGCAACTCAAAAGCAGTCTATTTGAGACGGGGCTTTTTTAGCTGCCCTGTGCCCCGAGTTGACTCGCTTGCCACGAAATGGGGCTATCTACTACGTTTTGGCGACTACCCTCGACCACACGGAACATTGCGAAATTAAAACCGCAGGTAGACGGTTTGCGGATTTTGCGAAAAGCCGGTTATGGTCGACCTGTACGGGTTAAACGTAGTAGATAGGCCGTTTTTATGGCGAAGCGTTGTCAGGATGCGGCAAAGGGCTGCCCCTTTGCCGCATTGCCTAGTCTAGGCGGACCGGATCATGGGTGTAGGCGTTGAGAATCTCGACGCCGGACTCGGTAACCAGGGCCAGGTCCTCGATGCGGACGCCGGTGCGGCCGGGGAGGTAGATGCCCGGCTCGATAGAGAAGGTCATGCCCGGCTCGACAACCTGCTCGTTGACGAGCGAGACGTCGCCCGGCTCGTGGTCCTGCAGGCCGATCGAGTGTCCCAGGCGATGCGTAAAGTACTGCCCATAGCCCGCATCCTCAATCACGTTGCGTGCGGCGCGGTCCAGGTCACACATGCGCACGCTCGGTACGATGAGCGCCTCGGCGGCCTCGTTGGCGCGGCGCACGATGTCGTAGATGCGCGCCGTCTCCTCGTCCGGCTCGCCCCAAAAGAACGTGCGCGTCATGTCCGAGCAGTAGTTGCAGCGTCGCCCGCCAATGTCGAACAGCACCACGTCGTCGCGCTTGAGTACCGTATCGTCGGGCTCGTGGTGCGGGTCGCCGGCGTTGGCGCCAAAGCTCACGATGGGCGGAAAGCTAAAGCCCTCGCAGCCGTGCATGCGATACAGACCGAGCATCTGGTCGGCAATTTCGCGCTCCGTCACACCTTCGTGGATGAGCTTGATGGCATCGTCCATCACGGCGTCGTTGGCGGCAGAGGACGCTCGCATAAGCTCCTGCTCGGTAGCGTCTTTGTAGGTGCGTGCGGCGGTGACGGCAAAGTCGCCCAGGAAGAACTCGCTCGCGGCGTGACGCTCCATGAGGGGCATCAAAAAGCCGGAACGCATGACGGTGTCGATGCCGAGCGGTTTGGTCGGATCGACCTCGCGCGCAATGGCATCGGCCACGACGTCGTTGTCGGTGTGATAGGCGATGCGGGCATTGTCATACTCTGGCAGCTGGTGCAGGGCGTTGACTAGGATCACCGGCTCGCTACCGCGTGTGAGCAGCACGCCGCAAAAACGCTCGAACATATCGGCATAAAAGCCGGTCAGGTAATAGATCGACCACGGGTCGTTTACGAGCAGCTGTGCGCCGGGGTGCTGAGCCTCGAGCGCATCGAGCACGCGCGCCACACGCTGGTCATCGACATGTGCCATGAAACATCCTTTCGCTAGGCTGCCACCATGGTATCCCAAGCCCGTCAGTTGGGGACGTTCCTTTTAATATGAGCAGGACATTGTCAAGAGGCAAAATCGGGCCTGG
>CALDWI010000037.1 GCA_937923795.1 uncultured Collinsella sp. | reverse complement strand
TGCGGCTCATCCGGTCCGACCGGGCCGCGCGGCAAGGAGATATATTGCCAGACCGCGAAGCCCTGTGGGACGTCAATTCCACTCTTCACAAGTCCTACACAATATATTGCTTTCTATAGGTAATAGAAAGACTGGTGCGGATCTTCCGCACGTATCAGATGATGACCCTTTGGTTCAGGAATATATAGAGATCGGTCACCTGTAAGTGTTTATCTACCCGCGCTTTTAGCAATGTAAACCGCGCTTCAGATAAAAAGAGGGAGCGCCGCGCACAACGCGACACTCCCCTAGCGATTCAAGAGAATCTATTAGGCCTCGAGAGCCTTCTTGGCGATGGTAGCCAGCTCGTTGAAGGACTCGATGTCCTCGTAAGCCATCTGAGCCAGGACCTTGCGGTCGAGCTCGATGCCGGCAACCTTCAGACCGTGCATGAACTGAGAGTAAGAGATGTCGTTCAGGCGAGCAGCAGCGTTGATACGGGTGATCCAGAGAGAACGGATCTCGCGCTTCTTGTTGCGGCGATCACGATACTGATACTGCAGGGAGTGCTGGACCTGCTCTTTAGCATGCTTGTAAGTACGCGAAGCGGCACCGTAGTAACCCTTCGCACGGTGCATAACGGTACGGCGCTTCTTCTTGGCGGCAACAGCGCGCTTAATACGTGCCATGTTCTATCAACTCCTAGACGGTAAAACGAAAAACGGGAACGCGAACTTAGGCGAGACGCGACTTGATGACCTTGCGGTCGGCAGCGGCGATCTCGGTCTCCTGACGGAAGCCACGCTTACGCTTGGTGGACTTCTTGCTCAGGATGTGGCTCTTGAAAGCCTTGGCGCGCATAAGCTTGCCGGTACCAGTCTTGCGGAAACGCTTCTTGGTGCCGCTGTGGGACTTCATCTTAGGCATGAAATACTCCTTAATCGGTTACAGAACACTAGTTACTTGGTATCGCTTGCCGCTTTATCCTCATCGAAGGCGCCCTTAATCGGGGCGAGCAGCATAAGCATGTTACGGCCTTCCATCTTAGGCTTGGACTCGACCGTAGCGTAAGGCTTAAGATCCTCGGCGAGGCGCTCGAGAACGTTAAGGCCCTGCTCCGGGTGAGCCATCTCACGGCCGCGGAACATGATGGTGATCTTAACGCGTGCGCCCTTCTTGAGGAAACGCAGAACGTGGCCCTTCTTGGTCTCGTAGTCGCCAACGTCGATCTTGGGTCGGAACTTCATTTCCTTGACCTCGACCTTGGACTGGTTCTTACGAGCAGCCTTGGCCTTCATGGCCTGCTGGTACTTGAACTTACCGTAGTCCATGACCTTGCAGACCGGCGGCTCCGCGTTGGGAGCGATCTCGACCAGGTCGAGACCCTGATCGTCGGCGACGCGCTGGGCATCGCGGATGGCGAACAGGCCGAGCTGAGAGCCATCGACGCCAATCAAACGGCACGAAGATGCAGTGATCTCGTCGTTGATGCGGGTGTCATCAGACTTAGCTATTTTCCCTACCTCCATTCATAAAAAAATAACCCGGCGCTTCTCAACAACCAGGTCGTACACATAGACTTCCTCGATTTGAGGAAGGGAATCTAAGTTGTATGACCAGTCAGCTGCTCATTGGCGCCAAAAGGTGGGAACCCTCGGGTTCCTCTTTAGGGCATTGCGGGAACAACGCCTTGCGAATAATAACACGTACAGCGCGTTATCACATTACGTACACGAAAAAGAGGCCTTGACCCCCTTGAACGCTCGCTTGCATGTATGGTGCCCGAGGCGAGACTCGAAGGGCCTTCGCTTCGCGAAGCCCCGGGCTTCGGGCGCGTGGCGCCCTCGCCACGCTCCGCTACAAACAGGCCACAGGCCTTTTTGCTTAACGCTTCGCGCGCTCACGCGAGTTCGGCACGAAAAAGGGGGCCGCAACCCCCTTGAACGCTCACTTGCATGTATGGTGCCCGAGGCGAGACTCGAACTCGCACGTTGTTGCCAACGGTGGATTTTGAGTCCACTGCGTCTGCCAATTCCGCCACTCGGGCACGCAATGCGTGAGTTAGTTTATCACAGCTTTCTACCGATTAGTCCGAAAATGGAACTTCGAGCATTTCGATAAGCTCAACCTTGCGTAACATCTCCCGCTTACGACATCCACGTCCGTCAACCGAGGCCTCGCCCATCTGGTTGTCATAGGGATCCTCGCGCATACCATCGAAAGCAGGCACAAATTCAGCCTGGAATCGATTGTTGGCCACCATACGCCACGGGTCGAGATTGCCAAAGTAGTGACGACGACGCCACTCCTCCCCCATCCTGCGTGCCGAGGAACCAAACGATACGTCGGCGTTAAGCCAACCGGTCTGCGGCGTATAGAACTCTGCCCAGTCGTGCGACCCCACCGAATCGGGCGCAACATACAGGCCGCTCTGCCAACGGGCGGGCACACCGGCAATACGGCACATGGTGATAAACGTAAGCGCCATAACACCGCAATCACCGCGAAGCGAATGCGCACAGTCATCGGCAATAGATCCCAAAAGCAAGTACGGCGGCTGATAGCGATAGTCGATATACTGCGTCAGGTAATCATAGATAGCACGGGCGCGATCGAGCGGATCCTCGAGTCCGTCAACAACACCGGCCGTCAGCTGCTGCAGATACGGCGTGAATGCAATGTGCGGACGGTCCTCAGAAATATCTTCGGGCAACGGCGCGTCCATACACGGATGCGACGGAAGCGCACCCCCATAAATATCGCGATAAGCGGCATTGATTTGATAGCGATAGGTCACCGAGAATGAGCGATCAGTCGAGGAGACCCACGAGGCAGCACGCGCCGAGGCGCTCGCAGGAGCAATGGCCCCCTCCGGCGTCATATCAAGTATCTCGACCTGAGACTGTTGACGGCAGGCGGCAGCAACGGGAAGCCACGCGCGAACGGTCTCCCCCTCCAAAGCACCGGGGACAGACACGGACGCTTTAAGCGTAATGACGCGAGCCAATCCGTTTTGCGACTCCATCTCCTTGAGCATCTCGTTGCGCAGTGCAATTCCGTCCGTAGGATCGGGCCGCATGCCGGGGACCTCTTTGGGATACACTCGAAGCGAATTGAGAAAGTTGTCGAGAACGAACAGCTCGCCATTGATAAAGCGCCAGTCAATACGCTTGCGATCAATCAGGTCGTCAAACTGCTCCTCGGTAAACTCAGGCCACTCCTCGCGAATCATCGCAATAGCCCGATCGCGCGACACCGAAAAATGAAGCGGCGTCTCAAGCATGCGATACCGCTCGGCACGAACGCAGGCAGCAAGCGAGGGATCGGGATTCTGCCCCAAAAGACAATCACAAGCCGCAACAGCCTGCGTCAAATATCCGGCATCCTTGAGTCGAAGAATCTCGGGCGGCAGTCCAATATCGAGATAACGAAAGTCATCACAGCAAACATCAACAGAGCAACCAACAGGACCCTCGTCAATAACCTTCCCATCCGAAGGCAGCACATCAATAACAGCCATACCAAAACTCCAAGTCATTAGAACTCTTGAAGCCCATTGTAGCGAGATAAAAAAGAAAGCCCCAATAAGGGAGCCATCAACACCGCCGAACGGTAGTCAATAAATAAATTCAGCCCAGTAACCCTGTAGCGAGTTAACAAAGGAGGCCCCGTTCACCCGGAGCTTTTCCCATTGCGCGACTTCTGGCAAAGCCAGGTGAGCGCAAGGGAAAAGCGTAGGGTGAACGGGGCCTCCGACGGGAAAGTTAAACCGCTACTTACGCCTTGTTGACGGAGCCAAACTCCTCCATGAGCTCCTTGGTGCGGGCAACGATGTTGTCGCGACCAGGCTTGAGGAGCTTGCGGGGGTCAAAGCCCTTGCCCTGCTGATCCTTGCCGGCCTCGATGTACTCGCGAACACCCTTGGCGAAGACGAGCTGCAGATCGGTGTTGACGTTGATCTTGGAGATACCCAGGGAGATGGCCTTCTTGATCTGATCCTCGGGGATGCCGGTGCCACCGTGCAGGACGAGGGGCAGGTCGCCGGTCTGAGCCTTGATCTCGCCCAGGCGCTCGAAGGAAAGGCCAGCCCAGTCGGCAGGGTACACGCCGTGGATGTTGCCGATACCGCAGGCGAGGAAGTCGACGCCCAGGTCAGCAATCTGCTTGCACTCAGCAGGATCAGCGAGCTCGCCGCTGGAGGTCACGCCGTCCTCGGTGCCGCCGATGCCGCCGACCTCAGCCTCGATGGACATGCCCTTGGAGTGGGCAAGCTCAACGAGCTCCTTGGTGCGGTCGAGGTTAAGCTGGAAGGTCTCCTCGTGAGAGCCGTCATACATGATGGACGTGAAGCCGGCCTCGATGCATTTGAAGCAGTCCTCGTAAGAACCGTGATCGAGGTGAAGGGCGACGGGAACGGTAACGCCCGTGGCCTCGACGGCAGCCTTGACCATGTCGGCGCAGACCTTGAAACCGCCCATCCACTTAGCGGCACCAGCGGTGCACTGAAGGATCAGCGGAGACTTGGCCTCCTCGGCAGCCTGGAGAATAGCCAGGGTCCACTCGAGGTTGTTGGTGTTGAAGGCACCGAGAGCGTACTTGCCGGCCTCGGCCTTCTTGAGCATGTCTGCTGCGTTGACGAGCATAAAAGAAACCTCCTGTAAGGTTGCTCCGATAACGCCTGAGATTTTACCACGACATACCCGAGCATAAACGTTCGTTTGTTCACGAATACCATCCGATTGGACAAATTTTGACCGTTTGCCCCACAGAATCGACCCACTGGGGAAAATAGCTTGACGATTGAGCGGTCTTCGTGGTTCGAAAGACGGCTTCGAGCCTACATCTGCATAAACGGATTCTGCATAAGTTCGCGCGCCATCGTGGTCGAATCGCCATGGCCCGTCAAGCAAACGGTATCGGGCGGAAGCGTCTTGGCAAGTTTGGAGAGCGAGCGCATAATCGCTGCCTCGTCACCGCCGGAAAGATCGGTACGACCGTGGCTGCCCGGGAAAAGCGTGTCGCCCACAAAGGCGATGTTCCCCTGCTCGGTCGCGGCGAACAGGACGATGCCGCCCGGCGTATGCCCCGGCGTCTCGATCACCTGCAGGCAGACGTCGCCCACCTCGATTGTATCGCCCTCGGCAAGCAAACGCGTCGGCTCACCCGGATCGGGTGTCTCGATACCCCACATGGTGCGCTGCTCCTCGATATTTGCGCGAGGTACCGTCACGTCCTTAGCGCACAACTCATATAGCGCGCCGTCGCCAACGACAGCTCGAACCCCGGCAACCCCGCCAACATGGTCGGCATGACCGTGCGTGCAGACAGAGCCGAGTACGCGCACCTCAGGATGCGCGGTGCGGATATGCTCCACAAGACGCTCGCCCTCCCACGCCGGATCGACGATTAAGCACTCGTCATTCGAAATCACGGCGTAACTGTTGGTCTGAATGGGGCCGTTGACGAGCGCCTCAATCGAAGCCGAACCTCGGGGTGTCAGGTCCAAAGTCATATCGCCCATGCGCATACCCTCCTTCTAAAATACGTTCGAGGCACCAAACGATGCCTCGAACGTAACCAATATCTATGATGCTGAGAGGCTCTCGCACCTACACACGACGCTTGAGCTGAGCTCCGCCTTCGCCGGGCATAAGACGGCGAGCGTCGTAGACCGAATCGACACTGCTGATGGAAGCCAGCAGCGGATCCAGACCGCTCGCGTCCGAGATCTCGACCATGAAGCGCAGGGTCGCAATACCCTCGCGGTTGGTCGACGTGGCGGCAGAAAGGATATTACCGCCCGCATCGCCAATGGCAATGGTGACATCCTTGAGCAGGCCCATGCGGTCCAGGCACTCGACCACGATCTCGACCTGGAAGAGGGTGTCGGCAGCGCCGTCCCACTCCACATCGATCATGCGCTCGGGATGTTCCATAAGACCCTTGACGTTAGGGCAGTTGGCGCGATGCACCGAAACGCCACGACCGCGCGTGATGAAGCCGACGATGTCGTCGCCCGTCACGGGGTTGCAGCAATGAGCCAGACGGACCAGCAGGCCGCTGTTGCTCTCGCCTTTGACGATAATGCCGTTACTGGCGCTCTTGCCGCGCTTTTGCGGCTTGCGGTTGGAGCCGCGAGCGGGCTGCTTCACGACCTCGGCGATAGCCTCGGCCTTGGTGAGCTGTTCCTCGGGCTTGGGATCCAAGATTTGCTCGACCTTATTGCCCACAGCGCGCGGGGCAACCTTGCCGGCGCCGACGGCGGCAAACAGGTCCTCGAGCTGCTTGAAGTTAAACTGCTCCGCCACGGCGTTGAGCGCACGCGTGGAGCGCGGCGTAGAAATGCCATAGCCACGCTTACGCAGGTCCTTGGCCAGGATATCGCGGCCGGCGGCAGCATCGTCGTCCTTGGTCGCAGCGGCAAAATAGCGGCGGATCTTTGACTTGGCGGAAGGTGTCTTAACGATCTTGAGCCAATCACGCGACGGCTTGGAACTCTTGTTAGTCAGGATCTCGACACGGTCACCCGTCTTAATCTCGTGCGTGAGCGGAGCCACCGCACCGTTGATTTTAGCGCCGACGCAATGGTTTCCCACCTCGGTGTGAACGGCATAGGCAAAGTCGAGCGGCGTGGAGCCGGCACGAAGCGCCATGACCTCGCCTTTGGGCGTGAAGACAAAGATCTCCTGATCGAACAGATCGACCTTCAGCGAGTGCAGGTATTCCTTGGCATCGGTGATCTCGTCGGAAGCCGCCCAATCGAGCGAATGCTTGAGCCAGTTGATCTGGTCGTCCAAACGTTGAGCGTCATTGGTCTTGGAAGCAGACGATCCGCCCGACTTCTTATATAGCCAGTGAGCGGCAATGCCGTACTCGGCCTGCTCATGCATCTCGTAGGTTCGAATCTGAATCTCGAGCGGACGAGCCGTAGGGCCGATGACCGTCGTGTGGAGCGACTGGTAGTTATTGACCTTGGGCATGGCGATATAGTCTTTAAAGCGACCAGGCATGGGATGCCACAGCGTATGCACCGCACCGAGCGTGGAGTAGCAATCGCGCACCGAATGGGTAATAACACGCAGCGCCACCAGGTCGTAGATCTCGGAGAACTCCTTGCCCTTGCGCTTCATCTTTTGGTAGATGGACCAATAGTGCTTGGAACGGCCGTTGATCTGGAAGTCCTCCAGACCAATGCGGTTGAGTTCGTCAGTGAGCGTCTTGATGGTCTCGGCAAGGTAGCGCTCGCGGACCTCGCGCGACTCAGCCACCATGCGCGCGATGCGCTGGTAGGCATCGGGCTCCAGGTAGAAGAAGGACAGGTCCTCGAGCTCCCACTTAATAGAGCTCATGCCCAGGCGGTCGGCCAAAGGCGCGTACACGTCCATGGTCTCGCGAGCCTTAAACAGGCGACGATCCTCGCGCAGGGCCGCCAGCGTACGCATGTTGTGCAGACGGTCGGCAAGTTTAACGATGATGACACGAATGTCCTTGGACATGGCGAGGAACATCTTGCGCAGCGTGAGGGCCTGTTTCTCGTCCATGCTGTCGACTTCGATGTTGGTGAGCTTGGTCACGCCATCGACGAGCTCAGCAACGGTTTCGCCAAACAGGCCGGAAACATCGGCGAGCGAGGTCTCGGTGTCCTCGACGGTATCGTGCAGCAGCGCGGCACACACCACGTCGCAGTCCATCTTGAGGTCTGCCAGAATGATAGCCACCTCGACAGGATGGTTAATGTACATCTCACCCGAGCGCCGCTTTTGGTTGCAATGCTTCTCGGCAGCAAAGCAGTAGGCCTGCTCCACCTTGGAGAAGTCATCCTCATTCATATATTTGAGGCACAGACGCTCCAGCTTGTCGTAGCTGTCCGCCATAATCTCGGGCGGCAGCTCATCGGCATGCTTATAGTGCTCCATCTCCGAAAACGGCTGGAGGGTGGAATCATGGGCGGTACGGGCTGCGGCATCCATCGAGGTCCCCTTCCCCTAGGCCCGCGGTACGATCGGGCGGTTAACTTTGGCTAGCATATCAGAAGCGCACGAATCGAGCGCCCAGCTCCGGAAAGCCGAGAACTCCATGCGCGAGCGCAAGCCCTCCAAATAGCGAATTGACCTGCTCAATTGCACGCGGCCGGGGTTTTCGGCCATCGCGATACGACGAGTGTCGTCAAACCCCGAAACGCGACAGAAACCAAGCTCTTCGAAGATTCCCAGGCCACTTTCCACCGAGCGCTCGTCGACCGGCGTGCGAGCATCGATGGCAAGGCACATCTGCGCGATGTCGATATCGCTCGCACTAAAGGAATCGTCCCCGGTCTTGCCGCGGTTGGAGCGCCACATGGTCTGCAGCGCGCGATAGAGCGTGACAAGCTCGTCGCGCTCGGGCGCATAGCAGTCGAGTAGGCGCTCGTTAATACGGGCGTCGCGCGACGAATAGAGTAGATGGATCACGGCGGGCTGGCCATCGCGACCGGCGCGGCCGCTCATCTGGTTAAACTCAATGCCGCCAAACGGCATGTGATAGAGCACGACATGGCGAATATCGGGCAGGTTGACGCCCTCGCCAAAGGCGGATGTCGAGACGATGCAGCTGAGGCTGCCGTCTCGAAACGCCTCCTCTACGCGATGGCGGTCGGTGCGCGTAAGGCCAGCGTTATAGAACGCGATACGGGTCGCACAGTCGGGAACGCGTTTGCGTAGTGTCTTGGCAAGCGCCACGGACTGATCACGCGAATTGACGTAAATGACGGTCTTCTCCCCCGTCGCCACGATCGACACCAAACGGTTCTCGCGGCTCGCAAGGTCGCGGTCGTCCTCGAGCTGCAGGTTCTCGCGCACCGTCTCGTCAACCACCGTGTGAGTGATCGGCAACATGCGGGCAAGCTCGGCCACGACCGGAGCCGTCGCGGTGGCCGTCGCAGCCATAACGACCGGGTCGCCCAGGGCTTTGAGGATATCGGGCATGTCGAGATAGGCGCTACGGTCGCCGCCCTTGGCAAGGCCGGCGTGGTGCGCCTCATCGATAACGACAAAGCCGATGCGGCCCGAACGCGCGAAACGGTCACGGTGGATAGACAGGAACTCGGGTGTCGTGAGCACGATACCGGTGCGGCCCGAAGCTAGGCCGGCGAACACGTCATCGCGTGCGGCCTCCACGGTCTCGCCGGTCAGCACGCCAACACCAATGCCAAGCGCCGCCATCGTCGACGAGAGGTGATAGGCCTGGTCGGCAACAAGCGCACGCAGCGGATAGACAAAGATGCTCGCACGCCCGCGAAGCACCGCCTCACGCGCGGCATGCACATGGAAGATAAGAGACTTGCCGCGGCCCGTTCCCATAACCGCCAAGACACTCTGGTGATCGGCCAAGGCGTCGAGCGCCTCAACCTGCGCGCGGTGCGGCTGGTTCGATCCGATAAAGCTATGGATAAGCGAGCGCGTGAGCTCGGTATAGGAAAGCTGGGCGAGCGTCTCGCGCTTACGCGACTCCAGGCGCAGGCCAGAATCCGCCGGCTGCACGCCGCGACGAAGCTCGCACGCCGGATCGTCAAAGCCTCGCGCCGTGGTATCGCGCACCAAGACATCTTTGACCATGAGCTTGGGCTTCACACGCCCCTGCCAATGCTCGGCCACGGCCTCGAACACCACGTCGACGGCGCTATCGCAGTTGATGAGCTTATCGATTTGCGGCACGCGGAACATAATGGCCGGAACGCTCGCAGCGCCATCCGTAGCCACGAAGCGCATGTGCTCGCCCGTCTTGCCCACCACGGCGCGATCGCACATCGTCACGCCCTCGGCGGCCAGCAGCGGCACCTTATTGCCCTGGCCAAACGGCTCAAGACGGGAAATCTGCTCTATAGTCTCGATATTCAGCTCGGAAAGGTCGACGGTGGCGGCAACCTCGTCGGTGTCTTCAAAGTCCTCGGCGGGAAGCTCCGATAGCACGGCGGAAAGGCGACGGCGGAATTCATCGAGCTTGGACGCCTCGATGGTCACGCCCACCGCACCGGCGTGTCCGCCGCGACGAATCAGCAGGTCGGAACAGCGCTCGACGGCGTCGAACAGGTTGACCTTGCCCACCGAGCGACCCGAACCGCGAGCGATACCGTCTTCGATCGAGAACAGCAGCGCCGGCACGTGATAACGGTTGGTCAGGCGGCTCGCTACGATACCCTTGACGCCCTCGTGCCAGCCCTCGCCACCCACGACGATTGCGCGACCGCCGTCATAGGTCTCCTCGACCTTTGCCATGGCATCGCGCGTAAGCTCCGCCTCGATCTCACGGCGCTGGCGGTTAATCTCCTCGAGCTCGGCGGCCAGTGCGCTCGCCTCGATGGGATCGCGGGCAAGCAGCAAGTCGAGCGCCAGCTTGGGATCGGCCATGCGGCCGGCAGCGTTTAAGCGGGGAATGAGCGAGAATGACAGGCCGTCGGCCGTAATGGTAGAAAGGTCGGCCTTGGCAAGTGCGGCAAGCGCAATATAGCCGGGACGGGCCGTCACGCGCATCTGCTGGATGCCCTCGGCGACCAGTGCGCGATTCTCGGGCGTGAGCGGCATCATGTCGGACACGGTGCCCAGCGCCGCGACCTCTATCAGCGAACGCCAATACGACGGCTTGCCCAAACGCTCGCCCAGGACCTGCACCAGTTTGAGTGCCACGCCGGCACCGGCAAGCTCGCGCGAGGGGCCCTCGTCCTCGAGCTTAGGGTCGGTCAGGGGCACGCCCTGCGGCACCTGGTCGGACGGCTCGTGATGGTCCGTGACCACCAAATCGATCCCCAGGCTCTCCAGATAGGAGACCTCTTCCTTGGCGGCAATGCCGTTATCGACGGTCACAATCAGGTTGGGTTGGGCGAGCTCGTTGACGCGGTCGAGTGCCGCACGCGACAGGCCGTATCCTTCGTCAAAGCGATGCGGGATAAACGGCGTGACATTGGCGCCAAACGTCCGCAGCGCCTCGGTCAACAGACAAGTCGACGTAATGCCGTCAACGTCAAAATCGCCAAAGACCGCGATGTGCTCGTGGTTGCGAATAGCGCGCTCGACGCGGTCGGCAACGACCGACATGCCCGGGATAATGAGTGGGTCGGCCCAGTCGCGATCGAGCGAAGGCGTCAAAAACAGCTGGCCTTCCTCGATGGATGTAATGCCGTGCGCAACCATAATGCGCGCCACCAGCCCGGGTATGCCCAGGCCAGCCGAAAGCTCCTTTTCGAGCTCGGGATTTTGCTGAGCGACCGCCCAGCGATGCGTCGTCTTAAGCGATGACATAGGCGCCCACCCCCGATAGGGGCAGGTCGCCGCGATACCTCTCACGGTTCATAGCGATGAGTCCTCTGTGTATACCCGCTTCGGCAGGCAGATCTGTTGAACGAATTTATTATACCGTGCGGCACGGACGCAAAACGCCGCGGTGCGCCGCGGTTTCGGCAAACGATGGCGGTAATGGCCTCGAAATAATCGAGCGTTTCAGCCGCACGGACGCATACGAGCGTCTAGCATATCCATACAAACGAGTTCGCGGATAAAGGGAGTCACGGGACATATGAAGCAATGGGCTGGACTGGGAAAGTTCCTCGCGGGGCATATGCAGATCATCGTTCCGATTTGCGTGGCGCTCGGAGTGCTCTTTCCCCAGCAGATCGGCGTGCTCAAGCCCATTGTTCCCGCCCTCTTCGCCTTTATGACGTTTCAGGGCGCGCTCAGCAACACTTTTCACCAGGTAGCCGAGGTGTTCCACCGTCCGCTGCACCTGATTCTGGCGCTGCTGGTCTCGGCAGTGCTTATTCCCATCGCGGCGTATGCCATAGGGTCACTCTTCTTTGGCTCCAACCCCAACCTTGTCTGCGGCATCGTGCTCGAGTACAGCGTGCCCGTGGCCGTCACCGCTTTTATGTGGATCAGCATGTTCGGCGGCAACGGCCCGCTCGCGCTCACCATCATCCTGACGTCCTCGGTTATCTCCCCTGTGACGATTCCGCTTACGCTTAAGCTCTTGCTGGGTGCCACCGTCTCGATCGATGTGGCGAGCATGATGCAAGACATGGCCTTTATGATCGCCATCCCCGCCGTGCTCGGCATCGTGATCAACGAGCTCACGCGTGGATGGGGACACGAGAAGCTCTCCCCCGCGCTCTCGCCCGCTTGCAAATTCATGATGATGGGCGTTATCGCCTCCAACTCCACCGCCATGAGCGAGTACGTGCTGCACATGAACGCGGTGCGCCTGGAAGTCGCCCTCTTTATTTTGACCTTCGCCATCAGCGGCTTTGTCATCGGTTTTCTGGTCGCCCGTGCGCTGCATCTGCCATATAGCGAGACGGCTACCATGTGCTTTACCTGCGGCATGCGTAACATCTCTTCGGGCGCCGTCATCGCCACGCAATTCTTTCCGGGCGAAGTCGTATTCCCCGTCATGTGCGGCACGCTGTTTCAGCAGGTACTCGCCTCGCTTATCGGGCATCTCTTTGAGCGTCTAACCGGCGAGGAGCGCGCCGCCCAGCGCAAGCGGGTCGAGGCCGGCCGCGACGCCATGGCACGCTAGACTGTCCGCAGTGTGCGGGCGCTCACTTTACGATGTGAGCGCCTCCAGATGTGCACGGAGTCGCTCCGCATCGACATCGAGCGTGGTCTCAGCATTGACCTGGGCCAAACGATAGCCGACAAAGTAGGGCGAAGCCACCCAACGCGGCAGCGCCTTGGCAATGGTCCGACCGCCCAGGTGATAGAAGAACAGGTTATACGACTCTGCGCGACCACCGTGGTGCTCGTTCAGGATATAGCGCAGAGCTACCTGGATCGCATCGGCGAAGAGATCCGCCTCGGCTTGGTCTCTCGTGTCATCGCTGGCAGCGATTCCCTGCGGGGCTGAAACGTTGATCTCAAAGAACCCCATGATCGGTTCGGTTGAGATGTTGACCGCGATTCTCCCCTGTTGCCAGAGATTGATGCCTTCGAAATTGGCAGAAGTCAGCGAAGTGTAGCCGTCTTCCTGCTCCAAACCCACAATCTGCATGTGCGGATGAACGAGGCTACCGCCCGAGAGCGGACCCTTATTCTTGTACATGAGCACGCTTCGATACTGCTGTGAATCAATCATCTGCTGCCAGCAACCCAGGGCAAACCGCATCACATGGTGGAGTTCATCCGGCTCATAGGTCACCAGGTCGGCATCGTGATCGGCCGACTCGATCAGCACGGTTTGACGGGTGGCGCGCAGGGTCTTGAACTTATTCTCGAGCCAGATGCAGTCACCATCGCGCTGGATGATGTTGGCAAGCCCCTCCGTGTCGCAAAAGGGGCACGCGGTGCCAGGGCGACGATTATCGTCAGGCTTACCGCTCGCCTGCTGAACGTCAAATACCAGCGCCACGGGTTATACCTCCAGCGGCACGATCTTGGTGCCATGGAGCTCGGAGACGCCTAGCGCCGCCGCGACCGTGTCGCGATTTGCCGTAGTGATGCCGCCGCCGGGAAGGATGGTCAAACGATCGCCCGCATACTCGATTAAACGAGCCAGGTGATCAAAATTATCCTCGATCGACGTACCGGCAGCGCCGCCATGCGTGAGGATGCGCGTAACGCCGCAGTCGGCAAGTGTATCAATCGCATCGAGCTGAGCCTCAGGCGAGAGCTGGTCAAATGCCATGTGGAAGGTGATGTCGATGGGCTCACGCTTGCATTCCTCGGTCGCGCAGCCCGCGGCCATCACGAGGGCGCCCAACGTAAGCTCGTCGAGTGCCCATCCGCCAGCGCAGGGCTTGCAGCAGCCAAAGACCAAGCCGTCAACGCCGGCGCTCACGGCAAGGCCCAGGTCCATCTCCATCATACGCAACTCGTCCTGGTTGTAGTGAAAGTCGCCGCCACGCGGACGGATCATGCACATCACCCGTGCATCGTGCTCGTGTGCATAGTTGATCGTAGCGCTGATAACGCCGGCCGAAGGCGTGGTGCCACCGACGGCAAGGTTGTCGCACAGCTCGATACGCCTTGCACCGGCATCGATAGCCGCCGGCACCCGCTCAAAGTTCTCGGCACAAAACTCGTACAGCATAGATAGACCCCAAAAGACAGCAGATGTTTTCCGACGGGCATTGTCACACATCCCCATGAAGTTGCGGTGGAATGGGGACTCTTTTGGCCTCTGAGACTCCCATTTAGTCCCTATTTCGCCGCAACTTAAAAAGGGGCGCTGACTGAGATGGTCAGCGCCCCTTTTGTTAGGTGGATTAGCCTCCGAGGTAGGCTTTGCGGACGTTGTCGTCATGCAGGAGCTCTTGGCCGGTGCCGGTCATGGTGATCTTGCCGGTCTCGAGCACGTAACCGCGCGTGGCGATGGAAAGCGCCATCTGCGCGTTTTGCTCGACCAGAAGCACCGTGGTGCCGGCCTTGTGAAGGTCCTCGACAATCTGGAAGATCTGTTCAATCAGAATCGGCGCCAGACCCATGGAAGGTTCGTCGAGCATAAGCAGTTTGGGGTTACTCATAAGGGCGCGTCCCATAACGAGCATCTGCTGTTCGCCGCCTGAAAGAGTGCCGGCGACCTGGCGACGACGTTCCTTCAGGCGCGGGAACTGCTCGTAGACGCGCTCCAGGCCCGGAGCCACCGTGGACTTGGGCTGCGTATAGGCACCCATCTCCAGGTTCTCCTCAACCGTCATCTGCAAAAAGGCGCGACGACCCTCGGGAACCTGAGCCAAGCCCTTACCAACCAGCTTATCAGCGGGCATATGGGTAATGTCCTCGCCCATAAACTTGATGGAGCCGGTCTTGGAGCGCAGCAGGCCCGAGACGGTCTTGAGCGTTGTGGACTTGCCGGCACCGTTGGCACCGATCAGAGCCACGATCTCGCCCTCGTTAACGTTAAAGGAGATGTCCTTGATGGCGTGGATAGCGCCGTACCAGACGTTGATGTTGTAGACGGAAAGCATCGGCTCTGCCATTTAGTTCTCCCCCTTATCCTGCTTGCCCAGATATGCCTCGATAACGGCGTCGTTGTTCTGGATTTCCTCTGCCGTGCCCTTGGCAATGACCTTACCAAAGTTGAGCACGCAGATGCCCTCGCAGATATTCATGACGAGCGACATATCATGCTCGATAAGCATGATGGCGATGCCAAAGGTGTCGCGGATCTTGACGATGTTCGCCATGAGCTCTGCGGTCTCGGACGGGTTCATGCCGGCGGCAGGCTCGTCGAGCAGCAGCAGCTTGGGGTTGGTGGCAAGCGCGCGAACGATTTCCAGACGACGCTGGGCGCCGTAAGGCAGCGATCCGGCCTGCTCATTTGCCAGGTGCTCCATGTCAAAAATGGACAGCAGCTCCATGGCGCGCTCGTGGGCGGCCTTCTCGTGCTTCCAATACGTCGGCAGGCGCAGCACACCCTCAAAACCGGAGTAGCGCTCCTGGTTGTGCAGGCCGACCTTAACGTTGTCCTCCACCGTCATGGTGTTGAACAGGCGAATGTTCTGGAACGTACGGGCAATACCCATGCGGTTGACCTGGTAGACCGACTTGCCCGAAGTGTCCTCACCGTCGAGCAGGATGGTGCCGTGCGTGGGTTGGTACACCTTGGTGAGCAGGTTGAAGACCGTAGTCTTGCCGGCACCGTTGGGGCCGATGAGACCGGCAATCTCAGTCTTGCCGATGGTCAGGCTAAAGTCATCGACTGCCTTAAGGCCGCCGAATTCAATGCCCAGGTGGATGCACTCGAGCGCCGGGCGCTGACCCAGGTCGCGGTCGGGAACGATGGCGCCAGAAGGATACGGGACCATCTTGCCCTTGTTGAACTCAAACTTACTGGGCATCGGCTGCCACCTCCTTCTTGGAAGCAAAGCGGTCCTTAATGCGTGCGAAGAACGCCTTGAGCTGCGGGTTGTTAGTAAAGACCATGACCATAATCAACACGATGGCGTAGATGAGCATGCGGTAGTCCGAGAACTGACGGAGCAGCTCGGGGAGCACCGTGAGCAGCGCCGCCGCGATAACGGAACCGCGCATGTTGCCCAGGCCGCCCAGGACCACGAACACCAGAATGAGGATGGACGTATTGAAGTCGAACTTAGTGGCGGAAAGCTGCGAGAAGTTACCGCCGAACAGGGCTCCGGCAGCACCGGCGAGGGCAGCGGAAACCACGAAGGCGATCATGCGGTACTGGGTGACGGAGATGCCCACGGACTCGGCAGCAATCTTGTTGTCGCGCACGGCAATGATGGCACGACCGGTACGGCTGCGAACCAGGTTGAGCACAATCACGAGCGCGACCATAACCAGGATTGCGCCGGCAAGGAAGGTCGAATAGGTCGACACGCCCGATGCGCCCTGCGCGCCCTTGATAATGGCGGTGCCGTCCTCGAGCAGGTGCAGGTCGTCGATCGTGGAGTTACCCGTGATATTAAAGATCACATGCAGGCCGCGGGAATCGACGCCCACAATGAGGCAGGTGACGACCTCTTTGATGATCTCGCCAAAAGCCAGGGTCACAATGGCCAGATAGTCGCCGCTCAGGCGCAGGACCGGGATACCGATCAAGAAGCCCAAGATGGCAGCGGCGATAGCGCCGACCACAATGCTGATAATCAGGCGCATCGGGTCGGACGGAACGGCGCTCTCCAGTGCGACGGCGGTGACGATTCCCGTATAGGCGCCGACGCTCATAAAGCCCGCGTGGCCCAGCGACAAATCGCCCGCGATGCCGACGACGAGGTTAAGGGAGATGGCCATGACGATATAGGCCGTGATGGGAACCAGCTGACCGGCGATCATGCGCGGGATCATGTGGTTAGACTGCATAAAGAACACGATGGCGAACGCCACAAGGCACATGGCGTACGTAACAAAGTCGTGACGCGTCTGCTTGTCTTTAAGAAACTTCATAACGCTCACCTACACCTTCTCGGGGACGTACTTGCCCAAGAGGCCGGCAGGCTTGACGAGCAGGACGATGATCAAAACACCAAAGACGATGGAGTTGGCAAGGCTCGTGGAAATGTAAGCCTGCGCCATCGCCTCGATGATGCCGATGAGAATGCCGCCGACAAAGGCACCGGGAATGGAGCCGATGCCGCCGAAAACGGCAGCGTCGAAGGCCTTGATGCCAGGCATGGCGCCCGTCGTGGGCTGCAGCACCGGCGAGTAGGAGCACAGGAGCACGCCGGCGATGGCGGCAAGCGCCGAGCCAATAGCGAACGTCATCGAGATGGTGCGGTTGACGTTGATGCCCATGAGCTGAGCGGCGGCCTTGTCCTCGGACACGGCGCGCATGGCCTTGCCCATCTTGGTCTTACCTGTAAAGAACATCAGGCCGGCCATGATAACCAGGCAGGCGACGATGGTGACGAGCGAGACGGCGCTTACGTTGAACTTGGCCAAGAACTCCGGCACCGGAAAGGTGACGAGCGAAGTGAAGTTCTTGGGCGTGGCGCCCCACAGAAGCTGCGCGGCGTTCTGCAGGAAGTAAGACACGCCGATGGCCGTGATCAGAACGGCCAGCGGGCCCGCCTGGCGCAGCGGCTTATAGGCCAAACCCTCAATGAGAACACCGAGAACCGTGCAGACCGCACAAGAGAGAACTACAGATGCCCAGCCCGGGAGGCCGAGATACGACGTGGCGCAGAACGAGACATAGGCACCGACCATGATGACATCGCCGTGAGCGAAATTCAGCATCTTGGCGATACCGTAGACCATGGTGTAGCCCAACGCGATGATGGCGTAGACGCTGCCCATGGACAGGCCGTTGACCAGGTATTGGATAAAGACCGTCATGTTCCACATCCCCCTTTCGAATAGGTTTCCAGCTAATGTATGAAACAGGGACGTTACACTGTCCCTAGATACCAAGCAAGCAGGGAAGGCCAAAACCTCCCCTGCTTGGGATCAAAACCGCTCTATGTAAGGCGGCCAATTAGGCCTGTACGTACTTGCCGTCGGTGATGACGTACGCCGTGGGCTCCTTCTGGACCTGGCCCTTATCATTCCAGGTGAGCTTGCCGGTCAGACCGTCAACGGTAATCTTGAGCATAGCCTTGGACAGCTTCTCGGCGACCTCGGTCGGATCAGCGTCGACACCAAGATCGGCCTCCTTGAGGGCCTCGGCCACCGCGTGCACGCCGTCGTAGGCGTCGGCGGCAAACTGGTCGGGGGTATCGCCGTACTTATCCTTGTAAGCGTTAACGAAGTCGGCGTTCTTCTCGTCGTCGGCGGAGAACGGGGTCATGAGCAGCAGACCCTCGGCAAGAGAGGTATCGAAGCCCTCAACGCCCAGGATGCCGTCCATACCGTCGCAGCCCATCATCTTGACGTCGTAGCCCATGTCCTTGGCGTTCTTGAGCAGGACGGACGCCGGCGTGTAGTAGATCGGCGCAAAGATCATGGTGGCGCCGGCCTGCTTGGCCTTGGTCAGCTGGTTGGTAAAGCTCGTGGCGGAGTCGTCCTTAAAGGTCTCCTCGTCAACAATCTCGAGCTTGGACTCAGCGGCCTGGGCCTTAAAGGAATCTGCGATGCCCGAAGAATAGGCGTCGCCGGAGTTATAGAACAGCACGAACTTCTCGTCCGCATACTTCTGCGCCAGGAACTTGGCAGCGTTGACACCCTGGTTGGGGTCGGTGAAGCAAACCTGGAAGACGCAATCCTTGCCGTCGGTAACGTCCTCGGAGGACGCGGACGGGGTGATCATGAACGTCTTGGGGTCGTTACCGCACTCCGCGGCAACGGCAACCGACGCACCCGTGGTGGTCGGGCCGACGAGGGCCTGCATGCCCCAGTCGAGCAGGGTGTTGAAGGCGTTGACGGCCTTCTCGCCATCGGCCTGGTCATCCTCGGCCTTGTTGGCAAGCGGCAGCTCCTTGGTCGAGAAATCCTTGCAGCCAAGCTCGACACCCTGGGTAACGGACTTGCCGTAGGACGCGTTGGCGCCGGTCAGCGGGCCGATGGTGCCGATCTTAAACGAAGCGTCGCCCGAAGCGGAACCGCTATCGCCGCCGTTGGAGGAGCAGCCAGCTAGAATGGACATCGCCCCCAGACCTGCTGCGCTCGCGATAACGCTCCTGCGATTCATAACAGGGTTCAATGACTTACCGGTGAGGCTCGACATGCGGCTCTCCTCTCAAATCTCGTCGGGTTTCGGTTACCCGACAGGCCATCCTTCGCCGTGTTCGGCGTTCGCAAAATACTAGACGCTTTAGTTAAGGAAAGTGGCGATTATTTCAACTTTTCTTTTGTTTTGTCCATTTATCCATATTTATGCGTATTTTTATAGGTTTATGCGGTTTAGCCACTTTATTGTGTGAAAGTAATGTTTCCGTTCTGTTACAGGCGTCCCTGCCCTGAATAAAACGGCCTCACCGGTCGCGCTTTATGCGCACTTAGGCGGCGATGTAC
This sequence comes from uncultured Collinsella sp., assembly GCA_937923795.1. Classification (GTDB taxonomy): domain Bacteria; phylum Actinomycetota; class Coriobacteriia; order Coriobacteriales; family Coriobacteriaceae; genus Collinsella. The sequence continues at coordinate 71,569 of CALDWI010000037.1, read as the reverse complement.
TTGCCGTCCTGGATCACATAGGCTGTGGCGGGCTTTTCGACCTGGCCCTCGTCATTCCACGTCAGCTCGCCTGTCAGGCCCTCAATCTTGATCTTGCGCATGGCTTTGCAAGGTCGCCGGCAATGTCGGCACCGTCGGCCGAAATGTCAATCCCCGCCTTATCGATAGCCTCGGCGATGGCGTGGACGCAATCGTAAGCGTCGGCGGCAAACTGGTTGGGCGCCTCGTCGTAGGCATCCTTATAGGCCTTGACGAAGTCGGCATTCTTCTCATCGTCGGCGGAGAACGGGGTCATGAGCATATCGTCGGGGATCTCGCCCGAGACGGCGACGGCGGCACCAGTCGTGACGGGGCCGACGAGCGCCTGCATGCCCCAGTCGCACAGGGCAAACCTTATGGCGCAAACGTTGACAGTTTGTTACGGAAGTTCGTTTGTAGCGAGCATGTTTCCAATGTTTCCGCAGCGTTTCGGGGGTGCCGTTTTGTGCGACTCCTGTTGCCTGGCGAGCACGCGCCCTCTGTTCACGCTAGAATGCACTCAACCTTTAAGCGGTTAATCCATCCATAAGATGCACGAAGGAGCTATCTATGAGCGAACCCCTGCGCACCGTGAACGTCGGCCTCATCGGTCTGGGAACCGTCGGCGGCGGCGTGGCCCGTCTGATCAAGAGCCACCACGATGAGTACCTGGCAGCCTACGGCATCGACCTTAAGCTGACCCGCGCCTGCGCGCTTGCCTGGGAGCAGGCCGAGGCAGCCGGTATTGAGCGTGAGGCCTTTACGAGCGACTGGCACGATGTCGTCACCGACCCCGCCGTCGACATCGTCGTCGAGCTCATCGGCGGCGAGCACCCCGCGACCGAAATCTTCACCACCGCCTTCGAGAACGGCAAGCACGTCGTCTCTGCCAACAAGGCCCTGCTGGGCCGTCATGTCGAGACGCTCGCCGAGAAGGCGCGCGCGTGCGGCGTGCAGATTAAGTGCGAGGCCAGCTGCGGCGGTGGCATCCCCATCGTGAGCACGCTTGAGCACGACCTGGTGGGCAACAAGATCCTGACCATCGCCGGCATCCTTAACGGCACCACCAACTACATCCTGTCGCGCATGGACGCCGAGGGCGCCGATTACGCCGACGTGCTCGCCGACGCACAGGCCAAGGGCTATGCCGAGGCCGACCCGTCCGCCGACGTCGACGGCTTCGATGCCGCCAGCAAGACGGCCATCCTCGCCTCCATCGGCTTTGGCACCCGCGTGACCACCGACGATGTCTACCAGCAGGGTATCCGCGCCATCGGCGCCGAGGACATCGCCCAGGCCCGCGAGCTCGGCTACACCATTAAGCTGCTCGGCATCGCCCGCAATACCGACGCCGGCGTCGACGTCCGTGTGCATCCCACGCTGATCCCCGCCGACCACATGCTTGCCAAGGTCAACGGCGCCATGAACGCTGTCTACGTGGTAGGCGACGCCGTGGGCGAGACCATGTTCTACGGTGCCGGCGCAGGCTCTTTCCCCACCGCGAGCGCCGTCGTGGGCGACATCCTGTCGCTCTCCGAGCAGATCAGCCGCGGCGTGGCTCCGCTGCCCGAGATTGAGCCCTATGGCCACAACCTCGCCTTTAAGCCCATGGACGAGCTCCAGACCAAGTACTATGTACGCCTGAAGGTCGCCGACCGCGTGGGTGCCCTGTCCGAGACGGTCGATATCTTTGCCAAGCACAACATCTCGATCTCGCTCATCAACCAGGTCGAGGACGGCAAGTCGGGCGTCAGCGATGCCTGCTCGGTCATCTTCCTAACGCACCGCGCGCTCGAGAAGGACGTCCAGGCTGCCGCCGCCGAGCTTGCCAGCGTCGACTGCGTGGCCGAGGTCGCCAACGTCCTGCGCATCGAGGACGTCGAGGCCTGGACAGAAGGCGTCATGGCGAACTAGCCCAACGCTCGCCTAGCAATACGCGCCTTGAGGGCTCCCGTCCGATGTGGGACGGGAGCCCTTTTGTCACCTGCCCTAAGCACAACGGCAGAGCATATTTGCGCGAGCCGCTCATCGGTAACGCGGGCTACCGTTCACCGATATGCAAACGCGGCCGATTCCGGCTACCGCTACGCTGTGCTGCGAATGTCCGCCCGCGAAGAGAGGAAGCACCATGTTGCTCGAGGGCAAGAAAGCAATCGTCACCGGAGGCACGCGCGGCATCGGCTATGCCATCGCCTGCCGTTTTATCGAGGAAGGCGCTGCCGTCACCGTCTTTGGCTCGCGCCAGGAGACTGCCGACGCGGCCGTTGAGAAGCTGACAGCCGCCTATCCCGACGCAAAGGTCTGGGGCCGCTCCTGCGACCTCACCTCGCTCGAAGCCGTGACCGAGGCCTTTACCCAGGCCGCAGCCGACATGGGCGGCTTGGATACAGTCGTCAACAATGCCGGCATCTCCCAGCGCTCGCCCCTTTTGGACTACACGGCCGAGGAGTTCGCCAACGTTATGGACCTCAACGTCGTCGCCGTCTTTAATGGTCACCAGGCAGCCGCCAAGATCATGACCGAGGCAGGTCATGGCGGCACCATCACCACCACGAGTTCGATGGTCGCCAAGTACGGTCAGCCCTCCGGCGTTGGCTATCCCACGTCCAAGTTTGCCGTCAACGGTATGGTCCAGTCGCTCTCGCGCGAGCTCGCCCCCATGGGCATTCGCGTCAATGCCGTCGCACCCGGCGTGACCAAGACCGATATGGTCGCCAACCTGCCCGAAGAGGTCATCAAGCCCATCATCGCCACCATTCCGCTGGGTCGCATGGGCGAGCCCGAGGACGTCGCCAACGCCTTCGTTTTCCTAGCGAGCGACATGTCCTCCTATGTCACGGGCGCCGTGCTCCCCGTCGACGGAGCCGCCCGCTCCTAAAGGTCGCAAGCCACGACTTCGAACCTCAACGAGGCCCAACGCAAAAGGCGCGCTGTCTGCGTCAACCGCAGGCAGCGCGCCTTGTTCTGCTTGCAGGGGAAGCTGCGTCCCGGTATTTCAGCTCAGAACGGGGCGCAGCTTCCCTCAGGGCTTTCTTTCGGAAACTATGTCCCACTCTGGACGCGGATTCTGGGATGCATTTTCCGCGACGGCGTTGGCTACCTGCCGTCGTCGTCCTGGGCTTCATCGCGCGCATAGAGCTCCAGCATGCGGCGGCGGTATTCGCGCACGGCGAGCTTGGCGCGCTCCAGGCGGCGGCGTTCGAGCGGGGTGAGCTTGCCGGGGTCGATCTCGTCGCCGTAAGTCTTATCGGCAAGCAGGTGCGCCGCGTCCACGATGCGGGCATCGATGTGGCCGCTCGCTGCCTCGGCGGAAAGACGCTCGGCAATCGTATCGAGCGTAGGCAGGCCCTCGAATACGCGACCATGGCCATGCGAAGTCAGCAGCTCATGCTCGCGCGCGAGCAAGCTCGCTAGGTCGTGATGGGCGCGCAGGATGTCGAGCGCATCGGATGGATGCTCGGCAACCTCTGCCACGGCGGCGACCGGCGCAGCATCCACCACGCGGTAGAAGAGCTGTGCGAGCAGCGGCATCAAGAACACCGTGATGGCGCCGGCGGCAACCATAACCGACGCGATGTCTTGCGACAGCGCGCCCGCGTTGACGGCAACGCTCGTAACGGCAACGATGATCGGTAGCGCCGTGGTGCAGTACAGGGCCACGGTAATGCGACCATACGCCGACACATCGCGCGTCGCAGGACAAATACTCATAGAGATGAGAATGGGCACGGCGCGAATGATCAGCAACGCCACGATAAAGCCTGCGAGCAGCCCGGGGCGCGACGCCACGGCCGTCAGGTCGATCTTTGCGCCCGATACGGTAAAGAACACCGGAATCAAAAAGCCGTAGGCCAGGCCGTCGAGCTTGGTCTCGAGCGTATGGTTGCCCTCGGGGATGATATGGCGCAGGACAAAGCCGGCGGCAAAAGAACCCAACACGATGTCGAGATCAAAGACGGCCGAGAACGCCACGAGCGTGACCAGGATGAGCACCGTCAGGCGCACGAAGGTCTGCGACGTGGTATCGGCACGCTCCTCGACAAACGCAAAGAAGCGGCTGCCGACGCGCTTGGAGCGGCTTGGGACCACGGCCAGCAACACGCAAACCACCGCAAACAAGCCAAGGATTACGAGCGTTTGGATGCCAGTGCGAGCAGACAGCAGCACCGACATGGCGAGCACGGGACCGAGCTCGCCCCAAGTGCCATACGCGAGAATCGAGTCGCCCACACGCGTGCCGGTGAGCGAGCGCTCACGCATGATGGGCACGAGCGTGCCGAGCGCCGTAGAAGTGAGGGCAAGCGTCACGGCGATGCCGTCGAAATGACTGACCGAGAACCACGGGGTAAAGCGCACGGCAAGCCAGGCGATACCAAACGTGACGACCCACGTCGCCAAGCCGTAGCGCCCCTCGACGCCCGTAATGCTCTTGGGGTCGATCTCAAAGCCGGCAAGCAGGAACAAAAAGGCCAGGCCGAGCTCGGACACAAGCGAGACCTCGGCATCTACATGGATGACGCCGAGCATATGGGGTCCCAGCACCGCGCCGAGCACGAGCAAAAAGACGGTCTCGGGAACGGGTTTTCCGGGAATCGCCGAGGCGATGAAGGGGCTTGCGAAGGCCACGAGTGCGATGATGGCGAGCGAAACGAATGCCATGTGATGCCTTTCTCTTGTTTGCGCTTCACTGTAGCACCCTCGCCGTCCTCAACGCGCCACGAGCTGTCGTATCATAGTGAGGTTTACAAACATGTGGCTCAAGGCGACCGCAGGGCAGACCCCGCAAACCGACCGCTGCCGCATACCGTACCGTACGCCCAACCGATCAGGAAGGCAGGAACCAATGGTCTCTCGTATCTACGTGGAGAAGAAACCCGGGTTCGACGTCGAGGCTCAGCAGCTCAAGGGCGAGCTGACCGAAATTCTCGGCATCAAGGGCATCGAGGCCCTGAGGATCATCAACCGCTACGACGTCGAGGGCATCGACGAGGAGCTTTTCCGCTCCTGCGTGCCGACCGTCTTTAGCGAGCCCCAGGTCGATGTGACCTACGACGAGCTCCCCGCAAGCGATGGCGCCGTCTTTGCCGTCGAATTCCTGCCTGGCCAGTTTGACCAGCGCGCCGACTCCGCCAGCGAGTGCGTGCAGCTCATCAGCCAGGGCGAGCGCCCCGCCGTGCGCTCCGCCAAGGTCTATATGATCTCGGGTGCTCTGGACGAAGCCGCCATCGAGGCCATCAAGCACTACGTGGTGAACCCCGTCGAGGCGCGCATCGCCTCGCTCGACCTGCCCGAGACGCTGCACATGGAGACCCCCGAGCCCCAGCCCGTCGAAGTGCTCGACGGCTTCCGCGAGCTCGATGAGACCGGCCTTGCCGCCTTTATCGCCGATCGCGGCCTTGCCATGGACGAGGCGGACATCGCCTTCTGCCAGCAGTACTTCCGCGATGAGGACCGCGACCCCACCATCACCGAGATCCGCGTGATCGACACCTACTGGTCCGACCACTGCCGTCACACCACCTTCGGCACCGTCCTGGATGACGTGACGATCGACGACGCCGTGGTGCAGCAGGCCTTCGACCGCTACATGGAGATGCGCCACGAGCTCGGTCGCGACGCCAAGCCCGTCTGCCTCATGGACATGGGCACCATCGGCGCCAAATACCTTAAGAAGACCGGCGTCATGACCGATGTCGACGAGTCCGAGGAGATCAACGCCTGCACCGTCAAGGTGAAGGTCGATGTCGACGGCGAGGACCAGGACTGGCTGTTCCTGTTTAAGAACGAGACCCACAACCACCCGACCGAGATCGAGCCCTTCGGCGGTGCCGCCACCTGCGTGGGCGGCGCCATCCGCGACCCGCTCTCGGGCCGCAGCTACGTGTACCAGGCCATGCGTGTCACCGGCGCCGGCGACCCCACCGTCCCCGTGTCCGAGACGCTCGAGGGCAAGCTGCCGCAGCGCAAGCTCGTAACCACCGCTGCCGCCGGCTACTCCAGCTACGGCAACCAGATCGGCCTTGCCACCGGCCAGGTCAACGAGCTCTATCACCCCGGCTACGTGGCCAAGCGCATGGAGGTCGGCGCCGTCGTGGGCGCTACCCCGGCAAACCACGTGCGCCGCGAGTGCCCCGCCCCCACCGACAAGATCATCCTGCTGGGCGGCCGCACCGGCCGTGACGGCATCGGCGGTGCCACCGGCTCCTCCAAGACCCAGAATACTGAGTCCATCGAGACCTCGGGCGCCGAGGTCCAGAAGGGCAACGCCCCGGTCGAGCGCAAGCTGCAGCGCCTCTTCCGCCGCGGCGACGCCTGCCGCCTGATCAAGCGTTGCAACGACTTTGGCGCCGGCGGCGTCTCGGTCGCCGTAGGCGAACTTGCCGACGGCCTGTATGTCGACCTGGACACCGTGACCAAGAAGTACGACGGCCTGGACGGCACCGAGCTCGCTATTTCCGAATCCCAGGAGCGTATGGCCTGCGCCGTCGCCGACGGTGACGTCGAAGAGTTCATGGGCTACGCCGCCGAGGAGAACCTGGAGGCGACCGTTATCGCCGAGGTTACCGCCGAGCCGCGCATGCGCATGGCCTGGAACGGTGTCGCCATCGTCGACCTGTCCCGCGAGTTCCTCAACTCCAACGGTGCACCCAAGCACCAGGTCGCCCATGTGTGCGCCCGCAGCGTATGGCAGCCCAGCTGGGCCGGCACCACGCTTGCCGAGCGCATGACCTCGCTTGTCACCGACCTCAACGTTGCCTCCAACAAGGGCCTTTCCGAGCGCTTCGACTCCACCATCGGTGCCGCAACCGTGCTTATGCCCTTTGGCGGCAAGACCCAGCTCACCCCGAGCTCGGCCATGGTCGCCAAGTTCCCCGTGGACGGCGAGACCACCACGGCAAGCGCCATGGCATGGGGCTTTAACCCCTATCTGATGGAGGCCGACCAGTTTGCGGGCGCCTACCTGTCCGTGGTCGAGTCCATCGCCAAGCTCGTGGCTGCCGGCTTTGAGCACAAGCGCGCCTACCTCTCCTTCCAGGAGTACTTCGAGCGCCTGCGCACCGAGGCAGAGCGCTGGGGCAAGCCCACGGCAGCCGTCCTGGGCGCCCTCATGGCCCAGGTCGACCTGGGTGCCGGAGCCATCGGCGGCAAGGATTCCATGAGCGGCTCGTTTGAGGACGAGGCCGGCGAGCTCAACGTTCCGCCAACTCTGATCAGCTTCGCTGTGGCCGTGGGCAAGGCTGTCCGTGCCGTCTCGCCCGAGTTCAAGGGCTTGACGCACCGCGTCGTCCGCATCGCCCCCGCCACCTACGGCGAGGACTACCGCCCCGACGCCCAGCAGCTGCTCGCCGCGTTTGACGCCGTCGAGGCGCTCACCGCCACCGGCGACGCCCTGGCCATCTCCACGCCCGGCTACGGCTGCGGCGCCGAGAGCCTCTTTAAGATGTGCGTCGGTAACCAGATCGGCATCGAGCTTGCCGAGGACGTGGACGTGGAGAGCCTCTTCACCCCGCTCTACGGCAGCTTTATCGTCGAGCTCGCCGAGGACGCCGAGCTGCCCGAGGTCGCCGACGGCGTTGTCGTCGAGCCCCTGGGCACCACCGTCGAGGGCTATGTCATCGACACCGGCTCCGAGGTCATCGAGCTCGCCGAGCTCCAGGAGGCCTGGGAGAGCGGTATCGAGGGCGTCTTCGCCTACCGCAGCGCCAGCGCGACCCCCGAGGTCGAGACCATCGACTTCCGCGCCAAGGATATCCATGTGTACGGCGGTGCTAAGATCGCCCGCCCACGCGTGATCATCCCCGTGTTCCCCGGCAACAACTGCGAGTACGACAGCGCCCGCGCCTTCCGTGCCGCCGGTGCCGAGGCCGACACCTTCGTGATCAATAACCTCACGCCCGAGGCCGTCGCCGAGAGCACCCACGAGCTTGCCCGCCGCATCCGTGCAAGCCAGATCGTCATGATCCCCGGCGGCTTCTCGGGCGGTGACGAGCCCGACGGCTCCGCCAAGTTCATCACGGCGTTCTTCCGCGCTCCCGAGGTCACCGAGGCAGTCCGCGACCTGCTCAAGGCCCGCGACGGCCTGATGCTGGGCATCTGCAACGGCTTCCAGGCCCTGATCAAGCTCGGCCTGGTGCCCTACGGCGACATCGTCGACGCCACACCCGATGCGCCCACGTTGACGTTCAACACCATCGGCCGCCACCAGAGCCGTCTGGTGCGCACCCGCATCTCGTCCAACTTGTCCCCGTGGCTGTCGCAGTGCAGCCTAGATGACCCCTACACCGTCGCCATCAGCCACGGCGAGGGCCGCTTTGTCGCCAACGACGAAGTGCTCGCCCAGCTGATCGCCAACGGCCAGGTCGCCACGCAGTACGTGGGCGAAGACGCCAAGCCCAGCATGGATCTTTCCGTCAACCCCAACGGCTCCGCACTCGCCATCGAGGGCATCACGAGCCCCGACGGCCGCGTCCTGGGCAAGATGGGCCATGCCGAGCGCCGCGGCGACAACCTGTACCGCAACGTGCCCGAGCATGTCCCCGGCGACAAGTTCATGCCGATCTTTGAGAGCGGCGTAGCCTACTTCGCTTAAAGCTTTCCCATCGGGTACAATCCCCTCGGGTAACAACACCCGCCACCGGCACACCCGGTGGCGGGTTCTTTTTTGCTTCGCAAATATAGGAAGGACATCATGGAAAGCCGCAAGCCGTATCTCGCCACCCTGCCCGGACTTATCCTGGGCTGTCTTGTTTGCTGTGCACTCTGGGGATCGGCCTTTCCCTGCATCAAGATCGGCTACGCACTCTTTGGTATCCCGGCGCACGATAGCGCCTCGCAACTGCTCTTTGCAGGTTTGCGCTTCACGCTTGCCGGTATCCTGGTTATCGCCGGTATGAGTGCGGCCCAGCGCCGCCCGCTCGTCCCACAGGTACGCGATATCAAGCCCATCTTTATCTTGTCGCTCTTTCAGACCATCGGTCAGTACTTCTTTTTCTATCTGGGCCTCTCGCGCGCCAGCGCCATGTCGAGCTCCATCATCGAGGCCAGCGCCAACTTCCTCGCAATCCTCTTTGCCGCCCTGGCGTTTCGCACCGAAAAGCTCGATGCGGCCAAAGTGCTCGGCTGCGTACTGGGCTTTGCCGGCGTCGCGCTCGTCAGCCTTTCGGGCGCGGATGGCACCTTTGGCTTTACGCTCGACGGCGAGGGATTTATCTTGGCCTCCACTGTTGCGGGCGCCCTGTCGACCTGCCTCATTGGCATCTTCTCGCGCGAGCATGACGGCGTCTTGCTCGCCGGCTGGCAGTTTTTAGTCGGTGGCGTGGTCCTTACCGTCATCGGGTTTTTGATGGGCGGCACGTTGTCCCCCACCGAAATCGCCCCCGCCATCGCGCTCATCATCTACATGGCGCTTATCTCCGCGGTCGCCTACTCGCTGTGGTCGCGCCTGCTTGCTGTCAACCCCGTCAGCCGCGTGTCGGTCTTTGGCTTTATGAACCCGGTCTTTGGCGTGCTGTTGAGCGCACTGCTGCTCGGCGAGGGCGCGGGCACGAGCCCCGTTACCGTCATCGTTGCCCTGTTGTTGGTTTGCGGCGGCATCATCATCGTAAACAAGCCCAAAAAGGCCTAGCGAACTGCCTCGTTCCAAGAAAAAGACGAGGCGTATCTTCGACAGCCGCTACTAATCCCGCCAACGCAATAGGGGCGCACGACCATCAATGCGGTCGTATGCCCCTTTTCTAGCGTATTTGTACGCCGGCTTTCTTTTTCTCGGCCTTGACGCGATAGAGCTCCGCATCGGCAGCGCGAAGTAAGTCTTGCCAGGTATCAACACTATCGCCAACCCGCGCGCAACCGATGGACATCCGCAATGCATACGGCACCTCGGCATGCGCGAGCTCGTCGTTGATTGTCGCGCACAGATGCATGATATCCTGTTCCGCCGCTGCCTTTTGGAGCACCACGAACTCATCGCCACCATAACGCGCGATAAAGCCACCAGACGCCGAGCAGACATCCTTGAGCGCCGTCGCAACAACCTGAAGAGCATGGTCGCCTTCCACATGTCCATAGCGATCGTTAATCTGCTTAAAGCCGTCAGCGTCCATCATAAGCAGATATACATCTTCGGCCTGATCCACATTTGAGAAGAGCGACAGCATATAGGTCTCAAAACGGTTGCGATTGTTAAGTCCAGTCAACGGGTCGGTCGAGATGAGCTGCTCCTGGTAGATGATGTAGAGCAGCAACATGCTAATCATTATGCCGACACAAAGGCCGGGCACCGAGTATACGACCTGAAAGGTACCGCCCACCAGGGCCGGAATGGCGAAAAATGCCAAGGTTCGATAGATGGCCTTCGTCTGCAGGCTCTCGACCCTGCGAGATTGCACAAACGCATGCAGGGACGTATGTATAACGTAACAGTAGCTGACGATGGGCTGGATCATATAGGCAAAGCCGCGACGATACACGCCCTGCGAATCGATATAGAACAGGGCGTGCGTCCAGTAACTGGTAAACGCCAGCACGACCACCAGAGCCGTAGGCAACGCTACAAGCACCACCCTATAGCGCGAGGTCAAAAGGCGAGAACCCTGCACCGTCTCGGAATAGATAAACCAAATGAGACACGCGATAGCAAAGAGCGAAAACGAAACCGCGTTGGAAATCCAGTTGGCAGCAATGCCCAACGTGCCGTCCACACCGTCCGAAAGCGTCCAGATCATATCGAATAATATGTACGCGGCAGAGGTGTAGCCAAGCATGCTAAACAATAACTGCTGGGTGCTCGAGAACAAGGAGCGACGACTTCGCACGGCAAGCCCGATAAGAACAATCATGCATAGCACGAATATCTCAATCTTGAGTGCCTTAACCACTAGCGCCATCCCTTCAATATCCAAGTGGTCAGAATCGCCCAATTCGAATCAGGGCAATAAACACCCCTTTACTCCGCAGGGGTAAAGGGGATAATAGCAGAGTGCCCGAACATCACTGCAAAACAGTTTCTGTTCGGGCGCCCATACGGCGCGAATTGCACACGCCGGCATCATTGATGGGTATCGATTGCTACTCGCCATCGATGTCAGTCGCGACGGCCTCCTCGATGGCCTCGACACCGACAGGCGACAGATCCTCCTTGCCTTGGCAGAACTTCTTGTCGACCCAGCCAGTCAGAATCGGAGCCATGATTGCCGTGATGATGACGGCGGTGGCGATCTGCGCATACGCGGTGGGCGCAAGCTCGGCGTAGCGCGGTGCGACCTCGGCGAGGGCAACCGGTGTGGTCATAGCCGTGCCGGCAATGGTGGAGCAAGCCACAGCGGCCTTGCCATTGCCGCCGCACAGACGCTCGAACGCAAAGGTGATGGGACCGACGACAAACAGCGTGACAAGGCCCAGCAAGATGCCGGAAATACCGCCGGTGATAAAGCTCGACAGGCTCATGGACGCACCGAGCTGAAATCCGATGACGGCAATCGCGGGATTGGCACCGGGAACCAGCAGGTTCTTGATAAACGGGAACAGGTTGCCCAGAACCATGCCAATAACGAGTGGCAAGATGGAGCCGATAATGGTGCCAATGGGAATGTTGGCGAGGCCGGAAACACCGAGGATGATCATCGTGACGGCGGGGCCAGCCGTAAAGAACAGGATACCGACGGCGCCCTGCTCGGACTCATCGCCGAACTCGCCCATGATGCCCGTATAGAGCGCCATGTTGCAAAACGTGATGCCGCCGATGATAGACACGGAGCTCAGACCCAGAAAGTTGTCGTTAAAGAAATATGCTACGCCCAGGCCGAGAGCCGCTGCGACGACCAGCTTGGGGATCAGCACGACGATACCGGTCTTGATGGCACCCGGCGTGGACTTAAAGCTGATGCCGGCGCCCACAAACAGCAGGATCGCGGCGACGATGGTATTGGAGCCACCGCGGCAGGCAGCCGTAAAGAAGCCGCCGATCTCAAAAACCTGCGGGCAGAAGGTGTTGAGCAAAAGACCGACGATCATCGGATAGATCATGATGTCGCCCGGGATGCGCGGGACCTTGAATTTCTTTTGCTCGTTGGCGGTCGCTTCCTGTGCCATGAAACCCCCATTTCCGCTGACGGGGTACAAAAGCCCACGTCACGCTTTGCTACAGTAAAGTTTGACCATGGTACTAGAAGAAATAGACCAGCTCGGTGAAAAATTCGACAAGTTGGGATGGAACGAGATTCGGCGCCCGCGACGCCACCCCTATATAAGGCTCAAGACGATATAGAGTACGATGCCCGAGACGCAGCACCACAGCATCGATTTTGTCTTGACCGCCACGACCACGACGCCGGCGGCCGCAATCCAGGGAACCAAGGCAGGCCAGAGCCCCGCGTCGAACGCGCCGGGACTCACCAAGTCGTTGGCGACCAGCGCGGCAAAGGCAGCGGGCGGGATATAGCCCAGGGCCTCGGTAATGCGGGGCGACAGGGTCCGCCCGCGCAAGGCGAACGCCGGCGCGATGCGAAAGAACGCGATAGCAGCCCACGACGACAGCCACAGAACCAAGAACTCGTTAACGGGCATCGCGGGCACCTCTTCCGTCAAATACAGCATCGCACGCCAGCGCAATGGTAATGCCGACCACGACGCTTGCCGGCACGGCAATATTCACGAGGCCCAAGAACTTGCATACGGCGACGGACACCGCGCCCGAAACCGCCGCGACAACGTTGCCGCGCGACAGCCGCTGCGAAAAGAGCAGGCAGATAAAAAGCGATGTGCAGACAAAGCCCGCAATAGCGGTGGGAACATCGACAACGGCGCCGACGATGGCGCCCATCGTACACGATACGCCCCATGTTGCGATGAGGATCACGTTGAGCACAAAGGACTCGCGCGGGCCCCAATCCTCCCCTTCAACCAACTTGGCAAGCGAGATGCCATATGCCTCCTCGGTGAGTGTCGCGGCAACAGCCAGCGTCTGACGCTTCGAGGCACCCGTCAGATGCGGCGCAATCGATGCCGAGTAAAGCGCAAAGCGCGAGGAGATGGCAGCAACGCTCGCGACGATCGATGCTGCAGGCACGCCCGCCAGCCACAGGTTGCAGATCATAAACTGGCCGCTGCCCGTCACAAACGTGCTGCTCAGGGCAAAGACCATCCAGGGTTCCATTCCCGTCTGCCCCATGATCATTCCGCACGGCGCGCCTATTGCAACATAGGTAAGCATCACTGGCCAGACGATTTTAAAGATCCTAAGGACCATGCCACTCCCATTCTGGTAAGTCGTCTGCAGCGCGCCTCGCAACGCAGCAGAAATATCAACCGGTGGCAATAAAGTTCACCTACAATTGCCACCGGATCGAAAGACACAACTTTTTAGGAAGTCATTATGACAGCTATCGATCGAGACCGGGCGCGCGCGGCCTTCAAAAGCTACACCGATGCCTACGACGCCACTAACCCACGCATCGCGCTCAAAATCGAGCATACGTACCACGTGGTCGAGGTATGCGATGCCGTAGCGCGCGAGCAGAGCTGGCCGTCAGAAGATATTGACCTGGCATGGCTTTGCGGCCTGCTACACGATATGGGCCGCTTTGAGCAGCTGCGGCGCTGGGACACCTTTAAGGACGCCGAGAGCATGAGCCATGCAGCGCTGGGCATCGAGGTCCTCTTTGGCGAGAATCCCGCCGATGCGCCCGCCGTAACGAGCATTCGCGATTTTATCGATGATCCGGAAGAAGATGAGCTCATCCGAGCGAGCATTGCCTATCACAGCGATTTCCGTCTGCCCGCACAGCTCGACGAGCGCACGCGGAGCTTCTGCGACATCGTGCGCGATGGCGACAAGATCGACATTATGCGCACCATCGCCGACAGCACCGTCGACACCATCCTCAAAGTGGATGAGGACGCATTTCTCGCCAGCCACTTCTCGGCACCGACGCTGGCCGCCTTTGACGAGCACCGCTGCGTCACGCGCGATGAGCGCGATGAGCCCGCCGACTTCTTGGTGGGGCTTATCTGCTTCATGTTTGAGCTCGTCTATCCGGCAAGCCGCGCGCTGGCGCGCGAGCAGGGCAATATCTACCGCCTGCTCGACGCGCCTTTTGGCATCACGCGGCCCTTTACCGACCCCGCCACGCAGGCAACTTGGAGCCGCCTTAAGGACGAGATGCGCGACTGGCTGGCGCGCGCCTAGCGCTCAAGCTGAGCCAGCAGCTCCTCGACGACCTCGACGGCATCGCCGACAACCTTGTACTGGGCAGTACCAAAAATGGGGGCATCCGGGTCCTCGTTGATGGCGATAATGCACTCAGCCCCACCGATGCCGGCAAGATGCTGGATGGCGCCCGAAACACCGATACTCACGAGGAGCTTGGGCGAGACCGATACACCCGTCTGGCCAATTTGGTGGCGATACTCCAACCAGCCTGCCTCCACAATGGGACGCGTGCAACCAAGCTCGGCGCCCAGGGCATCGGCGAGCTTTCGCATCAGCGGCAGATTTTTCTTGGAACCAATGCCGCGACCCACCACGACCAGGCGCTCGGCATCGGCGATCGAAGCCTGCTGTCCCCACTCCTCGGCGGGAATCGAGATCTCGACACGAGCCTTAGCATCATCCGCAAGTGATATCTGGGTGATCGTGCCGGAGCGGCCGTAGTCGAAGTCGGGAGCCTTAAAGATACCGGAGCGCACCGTTGCCATCTGCGGACGGTGGTTGGGGCAAATGATGGTGGCCATCAAGTTGCCGCCAAACGCCGGGCGCGTCTGCTGCAGTAGGCCCGTCTCCGCATCCATCGAAAGCACGGTGCAGTCGGCCGTAAGACCCGTCTGCAAACGCACGGCAACGCCGGGTGCCAGTTCGCGACCAAAAGCGGTCGCACCGTATAGGATGGCCTCGGGTTTGCGTTCGGCTACCAAATCGCAGATCAAGTGGGCGTAGACCTCCGCATCGTTTTGGCGCAGACGCTCGTCGCGACAGGCCAGGACTTCGTCGGCGCCCGCGCAAACCAGATGTTCCAGGTCCCCGAGCGAGCCCTCGGGGCTCATGCCGATCAGTGCCACCAGACGGCAGCCGCGAGCATCGGCAAGCTCGCGCCCCTTGCCCATGAGCTCGTAGGCCACGGGAGCCACGGCGTCGTGCTCGTCAGTCTGCACGAAGACCCAAATGTCTCGATATGCATCAAGGTCCACCGCACCAGCGGCCTCGTCACGCTCGATCGAGATAGCGTTGACGGGGCAGGCGTCGACACATCCGCCGCATAGGATGCAGCCGTCGGTTACGCGGGCGCAACGGTTGGGCCGCTCGCCTTCCACTACGATGCCGCCCGAGGCACAGGCGCGAACGCAGCGACCGCAGCCGATACAGGCTTCGCTATCGATAATCAGTCCGCTCATCTATGCCATCCCCTCGATAATCTTGGCAAGTTTTACCGCCTGCTCGGACGCCGTTCCCTCAACGGCCTCGCACGTTTGATCACGGTCGGGCACAAACGAGCGCACGACCTGCGTCGGTGATCCGGCAAGGCCACAACGCGAGGAATCGGCGTTCACGTCGGCGGCACTGACCACGCGCACGTCCGCCTCCTCTGCCGCGCGAATACCGGCAATACTCGGCATACGCAACTGGCCAATCTCCTTGGCGGTCGTCATCGCGCACGGCATCTCAAGGTACACCGTCTCCTCGCCGGCATCGCATCCGTGAACGAGCGCCAGCGAGCCACACGTCGTAAAGCCCGCGCTTTGCACGCAGCTCACGTCGGTCACGCAGGGGATCTCAAAGGCACCGGCAAGCTCGGGGCCGATCTGGGCCGTATCGCCGTCCACTGCCATCTTGCCGCAGATGAGCAGGTCGAAGTCCTCATCGAGCGCCTCGATACCGCATTTGAGGGCATAGGTGGTGGCTAGGGTATCGGCGCCCGCAAAGGCTCGGTCGGTCAGCAGCAGCGCGTCGTCGGCACCGCGGGCGATACAGTCGCGCAGCAGCGACTCGGTCGCGGGGATGCCCATCGACACCACCGTCACGCGCACATCCATGCCAAAGCCGATAAAGTCGTCCTTCAGCGCCAGCGCGCATTCCAAAGCGCTCGCATCAAAGGGATTAATGACCGCCTGCTTGCCATCGCGCACGATGGCATTGGTCTTGGGGTCCATCTTGACCTCGGTGCTGCCCGGCACGGCCTTGACGCACACCACCATATGGAAATCGCTCATCTTCACGCGCCCCCTTTCTGGACGAGCTCATCCAAGAGCTTCTCCGAAAACAGGTTACCGCGACCCAGCTGCCCGTCGGGATCGAGCCGGAGCTTGAGCCGCGCCGACTCGACCATGACCTCGTGACCGTACATCGTCTCTAAGAAGCCCGCCTTGATCTTGCCGACGCCGTGCTCGGCAGAAACGGCACCGCCCATAGCCGTTACCTCCGCAGCCCACTGGGCAAACAGCTCGCCACCGCGACGGTAGTCCTGCGCATCGCGCGGCAGGATGTTCACATGCAGATGGTTGTTACCGATGTGCCCCCAGGCAGCAGATTCAAGCCCGCTTTCGGCCAGTGTGCGGCGATAGAGGGCCACGACATCGGCAAGGCGTGCATTGGGCACCGACATGTCCGAACCCAGTTTGGTGATGGTGGGATCCGTGCGGCGACGCTCGTCGATAAGCATATTGACGCTCTCGGGGACCGCATGGCGGAAGAACCGCTGGCACTCGCGATCGACCTCGGTGCGCGCGACCCATGTCGCATCGTCGCTGCCGCCCGCAAGCTCCAGTACCCACCCCAAGTGATACAGCTCCTCAGTCGCCTGAACTTCGTCGTCGCAGTCGAGCTCCACGTAGACACAGACCTTGGCCTCTTTGTCGAGCGCCGGCAGCGAGGCGAACGCGGTCGACTGCTCACGCTGACGACGCAGGATATCCAGGGCGCCCGCATCGAAATATTCGATGGCAGCCGCGTGGGACAGGACGGGACGCACAGAATCGGTGAAGGACACGGCCTTGTCTTCGCTGTCAAAGAAACAGCTCACGCCCCAAACGACCGCAGGCGCCGCCTGCAGGGCAATCTCGAGCTCGGTGATGACGCCGATTGTGCCACACGCGCCGATAAACAGATCGATGGCATCCATATCGTCAGCAACGAAATAGCCCGAAGCATTTTTGGTCTTGGGCATGGTGTAGTCGGGAAGGTCGAGTTCGAGTGCACGGCCCGCTGCCGTCACGAGCGACAGGTGGCGGCCCTGGGCAAAAGCCTCGCCGCGCTGAAGCTCAAGCAAATCGCCATCAGCCAGCGCGACGTGGAGTCCCGTGATATGTGGGCGCATGGGGCCGTAAGCGTAGCTGCGGGCGCCGGAGGCGTTGCATGCCGCCATGCCGCCCAGACAGGCAGACGTCTCGGTGGGATCGGTGGGAAAGAACTGCTCGGGGGACTCTTGGAACTCCTCGTAGGCCTCAAGCGACGCCTGGTCCCAACCAGCGGTCGGCAGTACCTTCTTGCTCAGCTGCTTACGCAGCTCCGAGAGCACAACGCCCGGCTCCACGCGCAGCAGAAATTGGCCTTGTTCATCGCGGCGAAGGCCCAAGTAGCGATTCATACGGGAAGTATTGAGGATATGCCCACCGTGGGGCACGGCACCGGCGGCAAGGCCAGTTCGGGCGCCCTGAACCGTTACCGGAACACGCTCGGCATGGAGCGTTTCCAAAATGGCACGGACCTCGTCTTCCGTTGTCGGAAACGAGATGCTCGACGCTTCGCCCGATGCGCGAGATTCATCGCGGCCATACTCTTCGAACTCGTCGGTGAAGGGTTTGATGGTTGCAGACACGCGAACTCCCCCTTTAGCTAACTACAGTGTTTGCAGGGAGATGTTACCGCATCGTTTCGTCGACGTGTTCGAGACCGTCTCCATAATTGGCGATTTTTACGTTCGTGCAATTCGGCGAGCGGCTGGATTTCCTCGGCAGACGATGCTTTTGACACATATGGCCCCGCCGTCGCCGACCGCGCGATTGTCACTCGAAAAAAGTTGGAGTATTTTTTGCCGCCTTTTACCTGCGGAGACACCAATCCGTCAAGCATTTGGTCAGCAATTGGTCAAGTAGCGGCTGATACCGTCGGCATCGACAGCCAAAACCGACAGAAGTTTTGGCCCCAAAAGCAGGGAGGTTCCCATGGCATATTACTGGCCCCAGTACGGCATCGCCATCGAAGTCGACGACGATCCCCATCTCCTGCCTTTCGACGAAGAGGCATTCCCCGATACGGCGGTCTACCACGTTACCACCGATGTGATCTGCGACCCCGAGTCGTTCTCGGCGCTCGCCCACCACATCGCGCGTATCCACAACATCGAGCTCCCTCACGACTTTGACGAGCTCATCTACTCGCGCCGCCTGATGCTTCACATGCTCTTTGGAGCGGACCCGTCCACGTTCGCACGTGTCTATACCACCAAGGACGCCGCATGAGTGCGAAGAAGCCGCCCCGCCTTGCAGGACTGGGGCGTCGCAAGAAACTCGTCGTTGTCTGCCTGGCTATCGTCTGCGCCCTTGTCGCCGTAGGGCTATACGCCTGGCAGTCGCAGCCCGTGCCCGAAGCGGGCGCCTCAGTCACGACGGCAGAGGGTAAATCGCGCCAAGAAATCCAAGATGAGCTCGATGCCATCGTCCGCGACAACATGATGACGATTTCGGTCGCGCCGGTCGCTCAGCTGCAGGAGAACGGCAAGCTGCGCGTCAACGTGCAAAACGTCCAAGACAATATATTTCCCCAGCGATTCCGCATCATCCAAAACGACGAGACCATGTACGAATCCGGTGTGGTCGAGACCGGCAAGACAATCGAGACGTGCCCCGCCGGCGACATCAAAGAAGGCGAGGCGTACATCGAGATTCAGGCACTCGATGCCAAGACCCTCGACAGCCACGGCAATCCGACACGTGTCAAGGTACGGGTTGAGCAAACCGAGAACTAGCTTTTTCAGCCGACGCGGCACCGCGCGCAATTCATCAGCATTCGTCCAATCATCGCGGGGACGGCCCGCGGCGAATAGAAAGGAACGACCATGGACATCACCAGGAACATGAACGGAGCCAGAGCGCTCGTCGTGGGCGCAGGGCTCGCGCTCGCGCTCGCAATGGGCGCCGCCCCGACGCCAGCTATGGCAGCCGGGCGCGCTGGAACAACGAAAGTAATGGTCAGGACCGAGATCGACAACGTTGAGTTCAAAGTTCCGACGGTTATTCCCTTCGTCGCCAAGGCCGACGGCACGCTTCAGGGCCCCTCAGAAGACGCGACCACCATCGACAATCATTCGGCCTACGGCATCCATGTCACCAACATGAAGATCGACGCCATGAACACCTGGACCATTGCCGCCGATGCCAAGGCCGGAACCGCGCAGAACTCCATCGACTTTAAGGTCGGCCCCGACGGCGCACTCCAGAACGCAAGCGCCGCAATGCAGGGGACGGGCCTCGATCTTTCCAAGAATGCAGCCTTCGACATGGGCTACCAGGGCATTGCCGGCGGCACGGACAAAATTAAGCTCAAGACAAGCGGAAACGTCGCCCGCGTCACGCGCGACATCTTCCACGTAACCGGCGAAGGCGATCAGGTTGCAACGATCACCTGGACGGTCGAGCCCGGTGCGCACGCGGCATAAGGTCGTCGCCCTGGCCGCCGCCGTCAGCATCCTAGCGTTTGGGCCAGCCATGGCCTTTGCCCAGCAAGAACAGGCGCAGGCCGCCACGCAAGTGACGGTCGACCTCTCGGAGCTCGACCGCGGCGACCGCGAGGAACCGTTGGCACAGACAGACGACAGACGATGGCTCTTGGCAGCAGGCGCCACGGCAGCAGGCGCGGGAACCGCCGGCCTCGGTCTGCACATCAAACGCAGCCAGAAACGAAACACGGACAGGCCGCACTAAATTAGCTAAGGAGACCCCATGGCATCGAAGAACCTTTTGCCCGTCGTCGCACTCTGCGGCGCGCTCGCAACCGGAACGCCTGTCGCCGCTTGGGCGACTCCCGTCATGGCGGATTCCTTACCAGCAGCCCTAAGCTCCGCACCAAATCCATCGAGCGCCATTGCGTGCAAGCGTTTTTCGATCGCACAGGCCGCAATCTCAACCTCGGGATGCCTTCGTCGTAATACGGACGGCTCGATAGTCGTGGATATCAATCGTTCGAACAAGGCAAACGGCTCCCAGGCGGGGTGCGCTGTCTGCACATGGCGCTCGGTTGTGCTCGATGCAGATGGCAATCCATGCAATTTAGAGCTGCGCATCGACATCGCTTCGGTCGATGACTCGGCGAACGGAGCGAAGGTCGCCTTCGACGGTGCGTTTTTCGAGAAAGGAGGCGGTATATGTCTGGGCTGCGCCGCCACGAATGCAGACGACACGCAGCCCACCCTCTCATTCACAGCATCGTTGCGGCTGACCAAAGCCGACACCGATGCCATCGCGGCGGGAGAAGCATCCCTGCTGTTCTACGCCGTCAGCACCAAAGACACAGACGCTCATTTCGAGAAGTCAGCCGGATCACTCAGCCTTACACGAGGGACAGAGGCAGGCCCTATTGAAATCGATGCCCACGCGCAAAGCAGGCAACGCATTCTTGCCGACCCGGCGCTTCTCGAAATGGAGTGGAACGGATCCGGAGCCATCGGAATTCTCCCCTCCGCGCTTGACGCCAAGACGCTCCCCTCAAACGACGAACCCATCAACGCAACCATACAAGAAGAGAGCACGGGCAAAGAAGCAGGTGCGGGCGACACGCCGTCGCCGACAAACAGCGTCCCAGCTTCTTTCGAAGCACCGAATGAGCCCGCTACCGGTCCAAACGATCCCGAGCTCGCGGACAGTCTGGGGCTTGCTGATCCTCAGGAGATCGATGAAGGTAACTGCTGCGTGCTTGCCGCCCTCGACCACACAGAGGTCATCGATGCTGCAAACATCGAAGTTGCCGCCGCCAATCAGCCCGTCCGCAAGTCAGCCATCATCGCATTTCCCGAATCCATCGAAGTCGTCTTTTTGCCATCGGGCGAGGTCGTGGCCCCAACACTGCTCACCTTGTTGGGCGCCAAGAATACTCGAAACGAAATTAAAAAGGTCACGGTTGTCGACCCTGCAACCACCGCTAAACTGCGTCTATACGCCGTTGCCCCAGACGGAGGCAAGACCTTGGAATTCGATGGCGACACACTTCTAGCCTGGCGACGTCTGGACATTATGCAAGACGTCTCGTATCAGATCGAACTCGAAGGGTTTGATCGTGCCCGCGATGCCAATATCATCGCCGCGGCTATTGAATCCCCACAGCGGCTTATGACACTGCGCTTTGACTACTATCCCTATGTCCCGACAACCACCTGAGGCTTAAATGCTGCGCATCATTCCTAATACCACTTATATAACGTATTAGATGAGTCGCGATGTGCCTCGCATTTCGTTCTGCTACGATTGCCACGTTGGCATCAATACAGGAGGGCTCATGCCGGGCTTGGGAACAATCATCAACGTTGCGCTTTTAGTTGCGGGCGGTCTTTTGGGATTAGCGGGCGGCCGCTTCATTACACCGCGCATCCAAGACACGCTCATGAAAGCATCGGGGCTGTGCGTCCTGTTTATCGGCCTGGGCGGCACCATGCAAAAGATGCTCATCATCGATGGAAAGGCGCTAGCGACCACCGGTACCATCATGCTCATCGTCTCATTTGCGCTCGGTTCGCTCATCGGCGAGGCCATCAACTTGGAGGCCGCCATCGAGAACCTTGGCGAATGGCTCAAGCGCAAGACTGGCAGTGAGGGCGATAACGAGTTCACCAACGCTTTTGTCTCGACTTCACTCACCGTGTGCATCGGCGCCATGGCCATTGTGGGATCGATCCAGGACGGCCTGCTCGGCGACTGGTCAACGCTTGCCCTCAAGGGCGCACTGGACTGCATCATCGTCTGCACCATGACGGCCTCGCTTGGCCGCGGCTGCATCTTCTCCGCCCTGCCCGTCGCCGTGTTCCAGGGGACGATCACGTTGTTTGCCGGTGCGCTCTCCCCCATCATGACCACAGCTGCCCTCAACAGCCTTTCGCTCGTAGGCTCCATGCTCATCTTCTGCGTCGGCGTCAACCTCATCCGTCCTCAGACCTTCCGCACGGCCAATATGCTTCCCTCCGTCGTCATCGCCGTCATCTACGCCCTCCTGTTCTAAATCTATCAACGCAGCGGTATCTCGAACATCTGTTTGATGCTGTGTTATGATATGAGGTCACCGTAGCTGCGTTCGAGAGGAGGAGCGGTGGCCGACCAGGACATCAAGATGCTCATCGAGCGCATTATGGCCGAGGCCCGGACCCATCAGTCCGCCCGCTTCTCAAACGAAATCTACGCAGACGAGCCGATTCTCAAAACCGGCCGACAGATGCAGAATTTCCTCCCCGACCAGTACCGTAAAATGCGCGAGATATCGCGCTGGCAGGATGACCCCAAAGGCGGCGCAGGTCGCTGGCTTTCGGAAGCCGAGCTTTTTTACCGCCAGGGCCTGCTGATGGCCGACTTTGAGGACGACTGTCCCTACAACGGCACCTTTAAGTCGTACTTTCCCACCTACAACGCCATGAGCGACCGGCAGCTGCGCGGCTACTTTACCTGGCGTGCCCAAGTGCGCCACGGAACCGTCGAGGAAACGTCTACGTCCTTTGCCTTTCTGTATCTCTATGAGCTGATTTGCGGCATTGGCGTAGATAATCCACTCGATGGTTTTAACAAGATCAAGGCTTTTTGGGATGTCTATCGCGCCTTCGAGCCCGGCATCGACCGGTTTGCGCGCGTGTGGCTGCAAGATTACGCCGTGTTCCACGGGCTCGACCCCAAGCTGCTTCGCGACTCTAAAACCGTCATGTTCGATAACGCCCTTATCGAACTGCGGCGCGCGGCACGAGACCTTGTACCGCCACCGGCACCGTCCGGCCAGACCCCTAAGCGTCGCAAAACCTCCGAGCCCACGCTCCCCCTTCCGCCCGATGAGGTGCGCGAGGAGCGACTCATGGCCGCCATCAACGCCCTCTCCACGTACAACCTAAGTAGCTCGCGGCTCGACCGCAGCCACCACCGCGATCTGCGCCACGTGGCGTGCGCCGTGTATGTCCGCATGGCGCGCTACTATGACACGCACCGAAAGACCGGCATCGTGGCAAGTTTATTTGGGGAGGAGACGGCCATGCCCTACACCATGTTTGCCTCGGCCGTATTCTTTGCGCCCGAGCGCCACGAGGACTGCGAATACCGTCTGGACCCCATCCATATCTACCGTTGCCAAAACGGTTTTTGGGAATGCATGCGGATTCACGGCAGCAGACAAAAGAGCAGCAAACTTGGCGAGATGATGCGCGCCTGCGACCAACGCCTGCGCCTGGCCCTGGACCCTGCCCATCCCCTGAAGGAAGAAAAGGTCCCCAAATATCTGGCCAAGATTATCGATGACGAGATTGTGGCATGGCTTTCATGGGATGCCGCACACCAGCCCGTCAAGATCGATATCGATCTGAGTCAGCTGGGGCACATTCGGAGCGCCGCTGCGCAAACGCGCGAAGCGCTTTTAATCGACGAAGAGCGCGAGGACAGCGCGCCTGTGGAAGTCGAGGCAGCGGACTCATGGCAACCGGAAGCCGAGCCCGTAGCCGACGCGATTGTCGAGGCGGTCGCGGCACCCATTCGGCAGGACGAGACCGACGAGCCGACCATATCCACCGAACAGTTTGGTGTCGTGGCACCGCTTCTCGCGCCGACGCCCGCGTTCGCAGCTGTTGCGCCCGCTGACGCCACGAACGAACTCACGCCTGCCGCAGACGCCTATCTCCGCGCGCTGCTCGAGCACAACGCAGTACAGGCGGAATCGGCGGTAGTGCAATCGGGGCAGAGCGAGGACATGCTCGTCGATACCATCAACGAAGCGCTCTTTGACCTGGTGGGCGACACCGTAATTGAATTTAGCGCGGCAGGGCCGCAAATTATCGAGGACTACGAAGCAGACGTGAGAGGATACCTAGACCATGAGTGATACCGCATCCGCAGCACCTCGCGTGCCCAAGCGCGTCGCTGCCGTCATTCTCAACTCGCTCAAGGGCGGCGTGGTCCCGCGCATCGGCCTTCCTTACATCACCGTAGGGCGCGAGGTCGAGATCCGCGCCCTGCTCACCGATCTGAGTCTCATCGCCGACGGCGGCGCGAGCTTCCGTTTTCTGGTCGGTCGTTACGGCGCCGGCAAGAGCTTTTTGCTCCAGACTATCCGCACGCACGCCATGGGCGAGGGATTCGTCGTCGCTGATGCCGACCTGTCGCCCGAGCGCCGCCTGCAGGGCGGTCAGGGACAGGGCCTTGCCACCTACCGCGAGCTCATCCGCAATTTATCGACCAAGACGCGCCCCGAGGGCGGTGCGCTCAACCTTATTCTGGATCGCTGGGTCGCCTCGTGTGCCGACGTCGACGAGTCGGTCGTCAATGCCCAACTGGCCCCGCTCGAGGAGATGGTCCACGGCTTCGACTTCACCCGCATGCTCCGCCGCTATCGCATGGCCGCATCCGGGGGCGACGAAGAGGCCATGAGCCGCGTGACCAAATGGATTCGCGGCGAATACCGCACCAAGAGCGAGGCTCGCGCCGAACTGGGCTCCTCGACCATCATCAGCGATGACGACTGGTACGACTACGTTAAGCTCATTGCACGCTTTTTGGTCTGCAGCGGATACAAGGGCATGCTGTTGCTCATCGACGAACTCGTGAATCTGTACAAGATTCCCAACGCGATCACGCGCCAATACAACTACGAGAAGATCCTGACTATGTACAACGACACGCTCCAGGGCAAGGCGCAGTACCTGGGCATGATCATGGGCGGCACGCCAACCTCCATCGAAGACCGCCGCCGAGGCGTGTTCTCCTACGAGGCCCTGCGCAGCCGACTCGCTCAGGGCCGCTTTGCGCGCGAGGACCTTAAGGACATGCTCGCGCCCATCATCCGCCTGCAGCCACTCACCTATGAGGAGTTGCTGGTGCTGATCGAAAAACTCATGCAAATTCACGCCGGCTACTTTGGCTGGACGCCCACGCTTACCGAGAACGACTTGGTGGACTTCCTCAAGATTGAGTTTGGCCGCGTGGGGGCCGACACGCATCTGACGCCCCGCGAGGTCATCCGCGACTTTATCGAGCTGCTCGATATCCTGTGTCAGAACCCCGATGCAAATGTGGCGGAGCTACTGCAAAGCGTTGGTGGCGACGCGCTGGCGCCGGCAGCCGCAACAGGCGACATCGGCTCCGCAGACGGCGACCGTAACTTCGCCGAATTCACCATCTAACCTGCCAAAAAGGGACAGGTTTATTTTGGTAGGCTCTATCTGGGCAAACGTTGAGGCAGTAATGCAGCAAGCCACTGCCCACCGCGTTGAGAGATTCGTTGTTGAAAGGAGGCCTCGTGAACGCCTTTGACCGCTATGCCCCGTTTATCCAGGACTTTATCTACTCCCACGATTGGGAGAGCCTGCGCTCTATCCAGGTTGCGGCGGCAGATGCCATCTTTAACTCGAAGGACAATGTGCTCCTGACGGCATCCACGGCTTCCGGCAAAACCGAGGCAGCCTTCTTTCCCATCCTGACCGAGTTTTGGGAGAACCCGCCCGCAAGCGTGGGCGCCCTCTACATTGGCCCCCTCAAGGCGCTCATCAACGACCAATTCGTCCGCCTCAACGACCTGTGCGAAGAAGCCAATATCCCCGTCTGGCACTGGCATGGCGATGTCTCGCAGTCACACAAGGCCAAGCTCATCAAAAAGCCGAGCGGTATCCTTCAGATTACGCCCGAATCGCTCGAGGCGCTCCTGATCCATAAGCACATGGCGATCCCGCGCATGTTTTGCGACCTGCGCTACGTCGTCATCGACGAGGTTCATTCGCTCATGCGCGGCGACCGCGGCGGGCAGACGCTCTGCCTTATCGAGCGCCTCTCGCGCATGGCAGGCGTGCAGCCCCGCCGCATTGGTCTTTCGGCCACCATCGGGGACCCGGAACGCACGGGTGCCTTCCTGTCGCAGGGGACGGGACGCGACTGCGTCATCCCCCGCTTTGAGGAGCCGCGCCGCGTGTGGCGTATCTCCATGGAGCACTTCTACAACTCGGGTCCCCAGGCGCAGCAGCGAGGATTCACGAGCACAGGTCCGCAGGAAGCTGAGGTGCTCGCATGCGAGCGCATTGAGGCGGCACCACCCGCGGCACTGCCCGTCAGCACCCAAGACATGCGCCATAGCGGGCAACTCACACAGGAGGAGCGCCGCCAACGTCGTGAGCGGGCACGGGGCAAGGCCGCACCCAAGGACCGCCGAACTTCCTCGGCCCCCGAGGGCGAAGTCGACATCCCCCGAGCACCCGAACAGGCATTGCTCAACCCCACCGACACCGCGCCCGACAACGCCGACCCCGGCATGGGCTATATCTTTGAGCACACGCGCGGCCGCAAGTGCCTGGTCTTTGCCAACTCGCGCGAAGAGGCGGAGGCCGTATGCTCCATGTTGCGCAGCTACTGCGAAAGTCGACACGAGCCCGACCGCTTTCTCATCCATCACGGCAATCTTTCGGCATCGTTGCGCGAGACGGCCGAGGAGCTTATGCGCGACGAAGAACAGGCACAGACGACCGTCACCACCTCTACGCTTGAGCTTGGCATCGATATCGGCCGTCTGGAGCGCGCCTTCCAGATTGACGCGCCGTTTACCGTCAGTTCCTTTTTGCAGCGCATGGGCCGCACGGGACGCCGCGATCTTCCACCCGAGATGTGGTTTGTCATGCGCGAGGAAGAGCCCGAGCCGCGCACGATGATGCCCGAGACCATTCCGTGGAAGCTCCTGCAAGGCATCGCGCTTGTACAACTCTATCGCGAGGAAAAATGGGTTGAGCCGCCCGAGCTCGATCGGCTCCCCTACAGCCTGCTCTATCACCAGACCATGTCGACCCTCGCCAGCACCGGAGAACTCACGCCGGCCGAACTTGCCCAGCGCGTGCTCACGCTCAGCTATTTCCATCGCATCTCGGCCGATGACTATCGCATACTGCTGCGTCACCTCATCAAGATCGACCATATCCAGGTCACCGAAGGTGGCGGGCTTATCGTGGGCCTCGCGGGCGAGCGCATCATCAACAACTTTAAGTTCTACGCCGTATTCCAGGAAAACGAGGAGTTTACCGTTCGCAGCGAATCGGCCGAGCTGGGCACGATTGTCAACCCGCCACCACCTGGCGAGCGCATCGCCATCGCCGGACACTGCTGGATTGTCGAGGAAGTGGACTGGAAGCGTCATACCGTCTTTGCCACGCAGGTCAAGGGCCGGGTGCCGGCCTACTTTGGCGACTGTCCCGGTGACATCAATACACACGTACTCGAGCGCATGCGCAAGGCGCTCAACGAGCACACGGCATATCCGTACCTTATGGGCAACGCACGGGCACGTCTTGCACAGGCTCGCCATACGGCCGAGATTTCGGGCGCGGGGTCCAAGCCACTTATCAACCTGGGCGGCGACACTTGGGTGCTCTTCCCCTGGCTGGGCAGCTACGCCTTTTTGGCACTCGAGCGCATACTCAAGATTAAGTGCGCCGCGGAGCTCGGCCTTCGCGGGCTCGATCCGTCGCGTCCATACTTTATGCAGTTCAAGATGAAGGCCGACGAGGAGACGTTCTTTGAGGTGCTCGCCGCCGAGGCCGAGAAGGACTTCGATCCCATCGAGCTCGTCTATCCTGGCGAGGTGCCTTATTTTGACCGCTACGACGAGTTTGTTCCCGAAGAGCTCGTGCGCAAAGGCTTCGCCGAAGGCGTGCTCGACATCGAGGGCATGAAGCAGCGCGTCCTCAGCTGGCGCGACCACGCCTAAGACCAGTCCTTTTTGGGACGGGGAGACTTACTTGTCGTGAAGGACGGTGCCGAGGAAGTCGATGTCGAAGGGCACAGCTTCGGCAAAGGCGTAGTCGCCGTCGCTGGCGATGAGCAGATAATTCTCCTCGCCGCCGAACTCTGCATCGCCACATGGGACCACCCAGGCGTGGGCGAACACCTCGAGCGCCGTGGCAACGCAATCGCGCAGGAACGTCACATCGCTCCCCTCGCTTGCGCTCACGATATTGGCAACGTAGATGCCGCCCGGGTTCAAGCTACCCCGCGCCAGACGCAGCGCCTCAACGGTTGCCAGCTCGCGTACGGGCTCGGCACCGCCAAAGCAATCGCTCGCGACCACGTCGTAGCGACGATGGCCCACGCTCGTCACGCCCAGATACGAGCGAGCCTCAGCGGTTATCACCCGCAGGCGATCGCCC
Organism: uncultured Collinsella sp.; assembly: GCA_937923795.1. GTDB lineage: Bacteria > Actinomycetota > Coriobacteriia > Coriobacteriales > Coriobacteriaceae > Collinsella. The sequence goes on along the minus strand of CALDWI010000037.1, from coordinate 43,211 downwards.
GCCGCGCGCTCCAGCTCGTCCAGGTAGAACCAGCGGCGCGCCAGGCGCGTAATCTCTCCGTCATACTCGATGACATCCATACGCAAGCCCTCGTGCGACACCAGCGCATATTTGGGATAGGCAAACCCGCCGCCACCTAGCATAAGCATACGGTCGATACCATGCCCGTAAGCATCACGCATTGCGTCCTCAGCCTCAAACACGTCGTCAAACGCGCGATAGTACGCAAAGACAGGCTCCGCCCAGCGTTCGCCAACGTAACTCGCGCTTTGGTAGACGCCGCCTTGCACCAATACGCGAACTTCGTCGCCGCCCTCATCGCGCACGCGTTTCACACGCGCCAACCCATTGCGGGTTCGCGCAACCTGCAGACAGGCAGCACGAACAGCGACGGCAGCCGCACCCAGCGCCGCGACTCCCAGGGCAACGCCGGCAACGACGCCGGCAGAAACACTCGGTTTGTTCATCTAGAGCTCCTTTTGCAGATAGAGTCCGTGGTCGTAGAAACCCAAATGGCGATAGTACTCGCGCGTACCGATCGCGCTAATCACGTTGATACGCGTATAGCCCGCATCCCGGGCAATCTCGCATGCACGCTCCACCAGCGACCGCCCCAGCCCATGATGCTGAGCCGCCTGGCCTTGATCACCCACGCGCGCCGCCATGCCATACACGTGTACCTCGCGAATCATCGCCTCGTCCGGTGTCGTCGGCAACTCATCCGCATGCGCGGCAACAAAAGCACGATCGGGCAGAGACAGGCGCAAAAAGCCCGCGATCTTGCCCTGTGGCGTTACCCACTGCAAAAAGCGCTCGTGCGTCACCGGCGTCTCGTACGCCACTTCCTCGTCAAGGGTCAGCTCATCCAAGTCGGCACCCGCCGTGCTGATCTCGCGATAGCGAATCTCGCGCACCGTCGCGCCTTCTCCACGAGCCGCCAAGCGGTTCTCAACGAGCTGACGCAGGTTAGGCTTCTTGTTGCCTACCATGATGTCGTCGGAGCTAAAGTCGCGAATCATACGGCTGATGCGGCAGAACGCCGGCGTCACCACGATGTCGTCGGCCAGCACGTCGAGAAGCTCTTCCTCGGTATAGGGGCGCCACTCGCCGCGCTCATAGCAGCCCACCAGACGCGAGCCCTCGATGAGCGCGCACGGGTAGATCTTGACCTCGTCGGGCATAAAGGCCCCCTCGGTCATAAAGCGCTCGTAGTCGCGCTTGTCCCCCTCGGGTGTGGCGCCCAATAAGTTGAGCATAAAATGCGCATGGATCTTAAAGCCAAACAGGCGCGCAAGCGAAAACGCCTGCTCGATCTGAGCCACCGAAATGCGACGCTCGTTGATATCGAGCAAATGCTGGTCGAGGCTCTGGATGCCCATCTGAATCTTGGTGCAACCCAGGCGGCGGATGAGTGTGAGGGCCTGCGGCGTTACGGCATCGGGGCGCGTCTCGATCACGAGCCCCACCACGCGATGCTTCGCCGTCTCGTTGATGTGCTGCTGACGTTCAAGCTCCTCCATCGTTGCCGCCTGCCACTCGGCAACCTCGCCCCACGGCGTACCGGGGCCGTACAGACGACGCACCGCGCGGTTATAGCCGCCCACGGCAGCATCCACACGCCCCTGCTCGTCGGCAACGCCGGCAGCAAGCTCAGCCTCGTCTGTCGCAATGCCGGCAGCCCGATAGCGCTCGCGGCGCTCTGTTACCACCGGCGGCAGGGCATCGGCGGGAGCGTCATCGAGCAGGCGCCCTGCCTCGGCACGACTGATGCCCGGACGCGCCAACATGGGGTTTGCCGCCACGCCGGCGACGGCATCGTCATTGAGCGCGCGGAAAAGCTCCGACATAAACCACGTCTGATACCCTTGCGGATAGTCGCTCCAGGTGCCGCCGAGCACGATGAGCTCAATCTTATCGGTCGCATGCCCCATCTGGGAAAGCGCTGTCAGACGAGCGCTCACCTGCAGATACGGATCGAAGCAATTTTGCTCCGCACGGGCGCACGCCGGCTCGGCGTGCAGATAGCTTTTGGGCATGCGCAGGTCGTTAGGACAAAACAGGCAATCGCCCGAGCACGGCCAGGGCTTGGTGATGACGGTAATGGTCGCCACGCCCGAAGCCGTGCGGCGAGGCTTCATGCGCAGCACCTGCAGCAGTTGACGCTCTAGTTCGGCGTCGACATTCCATGCCGTCCAACGAGCCGGCTCCTCGCGCTTCACCCGCTGGTAAAACGGCAGTAGACGGCGCTTGGCCAGATCGCGCTTGTCGGCACCCTCACGACGCGCCTCGGCATGTATCAGTTTGACGAGCGCCTTGTCGTCCACGGTCTCGCCGCGACGCAGAGCCTCGAGTATGTTCAAGATAATCTGTTCCATGCCCCCATTGTAAAGGCAAAGGCGCCGGAGCCGATCTCGGCTTCGGCGCCTTCATCAAACAGCGCGTCTATATCTTCGCCTAGGCTTTTGTCTGCCTCACTACTCCGAATCAAACGACATGTCGCCCGAATCGACTTCAAAACTATACACAGCAGACTTATCCCCGTTATCGAATTCAAGATTCAAAATGGTATCGCCGTCGTACCCAAGCGGAAGGAAATCGCTCTCGAAGTCGCCACTGCCCAAGGTGAGGCTCGCCTTAAAGCCCGTAGAGTTCGGAACCGTCATCTCCACATCGCCCGAGCCCACGCTCACGTCCATCGACTTCGCGGGGGCCTGGTAAAGCTCGAACGTCACATCGCCCGAACCGACCTCGGCGCTGAGCGCATCAGTCACGCTGCCCGTAAACTCAACGTCTCCCGAGTCCAAAGTCAGGTTGAGGTCATGACACGCAATGCCCGCGACCGTCAGATCACCCGATCCTACATTCGCTGTGATGCCCACCATGTTATCGGCAACATCGCGCGGCAGTTCGACGGTAACCGTGCGGTCAATGGCGCGCTCGTCATCGCAATCGAACTGGCGAATCTTGAGCGTAGAACCCTTGATTTCGGCCAGGTTCTGGGTTGCCGCATCGAAGGCAACGGTCCCCGTTGCCACGCGACCGCTTTCAATTACGCGCACTGGCCCGCCGGAGACGTGTTTGACCTCGACCGAGCCCGACGTCACGTCCAAATCAAGCGATGTGAACGCGTCGGCATCAAACGTTTCGCTCGAAAGCTGTTGAGGCCGAGCGGAATAGTTACCGCCATCCAAAAGATCGTCCTCGTCAACCGCATCGTCCATACCAGAGAAGCCGGATACAACATCGTCGAGATCCCACGGGCCATCAAAATGAATCAAAGTCCGCGAAATGCCAAAGACAAGCCCGATGATGAGCACAAACGCTCCGATGCCAACGCCCAAGCGTACCTTGGATTCATGCGAAAGCTTCATCATTCATCACTCTCTTTGGCAATCGGCTCAGCGGTAGTCGCGGTAGCCACGTCAGCATCAGATTCCGCAGAAGTATCCTTCCCCTGGGCCTTGACCGCCACCGACGCCGAACCAACCTGAATATCCCCGCGCGCCCAATCGCCATCGAGCGCACGCGCCACCCAGTGATAGATGGGAATCGTAAAGAAGATCAGTGCGGCAAAGGGGCCGGCACCAAACAGGAACATCAGCAAAAAGAACAGCAGCCAGCACACGGCCCAATACGGGAACGACTGGAACGGGCCCTTCACCGGAGTCGAGCCAACTGCGCTGCCACTCGTCGCCTGCGCCGTAGCGGCATTGGCGGCCTGCGCACTCCAGCTTGCCGCTTGCGCCGCCTTGGCGGCGGCGTCACTCGCCTGTGTTGCCGCCTCGGTAGCGCGCGCCGCCGCCTCATGGGTGCGAGCACGCTCTGCTGCCTCGGCCTCGCGCTGACGAGCGCGGTCCTCGTTCTCAAACTCGATATCGTCCTCGATCTCATCGCTCGGATTGAGCAGCTCGTCCAAGCTCACGCCATAGAGCTTGGCGAGCGAGATCAGGTTCTCGGTATCGGGCGAGCTCTCCGCGCGCTCCCATTTACTGACCGCCTGGCGCGACAGTCCCAGCTTTCGTGCCAGCCCTTCTTGACTAAAGCCTTTGCTGCGGCGAAGGTCGGCGAGCCGCTGCGCAGTTTCTACATTCATGGTTCCTCCTATGTGATGCCAGCCGTACCGCCGGACCGCTTTTGTTCTTAAGGCGCCTTGCACAGTTAAAAATCTATCCGCCACCGCCAAAAGCATGCCACCTATTCTAGTGAGATTTTTGACAACCGGCGGTTGCGGGCGCATATGAGCTGCGGAAATGTGTCCAAACAAAGCAATGACCCGTAGCTTGGTTGTCCCCGTTGCGGCGTTAACGGTAGTATGGTCGTACTGTTTATTCCGCACCGCCAACGGAGGGAGTTCCGCGCCGTGAACCGCGATTTCGCCTCATCGCTCATCCAGCTCAACAACACGTTCTATCGCGAGCACTCCGCTTCCTTTTCCGATACGCGCCAGGCCCCGTGGCCCGGCTGGGTACGCACCATGGATATCGCGCTCGAACAGCTCGACGTCGCCACGATCGAGCATCCCGTCCGCGTCTTCGATCTTGCCTGTGGAAATATGCGATTCGAGAACTTTGCCGCCGGCGGCGCACTTGCCGCCAAGGGCGTCGATGGCGCAAACCCCTCGGCAGATGCCAGCTGCCCGTTTGAGTTCTATGGTGTCGACTCGTGCCAAGACCTGGCCATCGATGCACATGGCCACGCGCTGCGCATTCCCAACCTGCACTTCCAGGAACTCGACGTGCTCGACGCCCTTATGAAGCTCAACCCCGCCGAGACGCCCGACGTGCTTTTCGACGCCCCGCTCGCCGACATCTCGGTCTGCTTTGGCTTTATGCACCATGTGCCGTCGTGCGAGTACCGTGTACGCGTGCTCGACGCTCTGGTGCGCCAGACGCGCCCGGGCGGCATCATCGCCATCAGCTTTTGGGAGTTTATGAACGACGAGCGCATGGCGCGCAAGGCTGTTCGCGCCGAAGCCCGCGCCGAGCTCACCCCGCCGTTTGAGGGTTACGATTCCGCCCAGTTTGAAGCCGGCGACCACCTCATTGGCTGGCAAAACGACCGCCACGCCTACCGCTATTGCCATCACTTTGACGATCAGCAGATCACCGACCTGGTGCGCGGCGTCCGTACGTTCTACAAGAGCGGCGAGGTCCCCGTGCGTGAGCTTGAGCGCTTCCATGCCGACGGTCGTAGCGGCGAGCTCAACCGCTATGTGATTCTCAAGCGCCTGTAGGCATCGACGACTCGCCGCCGAGCCGCACCGCATCTTCCGGGCAAACTATGCCCGCCCTTTTTCAATCCATTGACGGAACGTGCAGCTATGCGTTCCATACTTATGACCAAGGAGCCTCATGGGAGCCGTCCACGTTCGCACGCCTAAGAACTTTGTGCTCGAGGAGCGCCTGGAACGCTACGCCGATGCGATTGAGACAAACCCCGAGGCTTATGCCGGAGATTGGCGCAAGGCCTGTGCGCCCGCAGGCAGCAAGCCCTTCGAGCACCTTCACCTGGATCTTGGCTGTGGCAAGGGAACGTACCTTGTAGAACGCGCGGGCCACGAGCCAAACACCCTCTTTATCGGCATGGACCAGGAGCCCATCTGCATTGCCTATGCCGCGCAGAAAATCTGCGAGCAGGAGCTATCCAACGCACTCGTCCTGCCCCGAGGCGCCGCATCGCTGCCACAGCTATTTGCCGCAGGCGAGCTCGATGCCATCACCATCAACTTTCCCACGCCGCAGCCCAAGGCCAAGTACGCCAAAAAACGACTCGTCCATGTCGACCATTTGATGCTCTACCGCCCGCTCTTTGCAGCCAACGCCACCGTCACGCTGCGCACCGACAGCAAACCATTGCGCGATTACGCCCTGGGACAGTTTGCCGCGGCCGGCTACGACACGCTTTGGGTAAGTGACGACGTACGCCGCGACCATCCCGAGCATCCCGAGACCGAGTACGAGCGCCGCACGCGCGAGATGGGTGCCGCCGTCTATGGCATTCGCGCCACACCTGGAGCGCAGCCCAGCGATGAACAGCTCGCGGCGGGCCGCGCGCAGGAGCAAAGCCTTGCCTGCTACCTGCCCGAAAACCTCGATGCGCTCACCTATGTACCTCTGGGCATGGAAGAGGCCGTCGAGAACTTTAGAAACCGCGCCCGCAAAGGCAAGAAGCGCCTGCCGCAGGAGTCCTAGGGGCTTCTGATGGTCGCGGCGTCGGCAAACAAGTGAAAATAGGCGTCAGCGAACGACCCTCAAACCTAAGTGAGTAGACTTTTTTGCAATAGCCAAGCACAACCCGCATAACGAAAACTAAAACCGCAGGTAGAGCTCTTGCGCAAAAGCCATGTGCTCGCGATATTGCAAAAAGTCTACTCACTTAGCTGGCAACTGCACCAAACGGCTGGGCAGAACGCCCATTTCCTGCATTTTCTCGCGCGCTGGCACCCCGCGCCGCTGCTACGCCATAATAGTTGGCGGACAAACGGCGAGAGAAAGCAACCACATGGCACAGACCACGACAGATACTTCCGCCAGCACCGTTTCTGGCGCCGGCGCCGCCAGCTCGTTCTCGGGCGGCACGGGAACCGAAGCCGAATTCGGCTCGCTCGGCGCGCTCTCCCCCACCTGGTGGGAGCCCGAGGATGGTAGCGAGCCCGAACCATGGCTCACGCCCGATCAGGCCTTCGAACGCTTCTTTGAATGGACAAGCGACCGCGGTATTGAGCTGTGGGACCACCAGGAAGAGGCCCTCATGGATCTAGCCGCCGGTGACCATGTCATTTTGGGAACACCGACCGGATCGGGCAAGTCGCTTGTCGCGCTAGGCATGCTCTTTATGGGCATGGCACAGGGCAAGCGCTGTTATTACACGGCCCCCATCAAGGCTCTGGTCAGCGAAAAGTTTTTCGACCTTGTGCAGGTGCTCGGCCGCGATAACGTCGGCATGATCACCGGCGACACGCATATCAACACCAAGGCGCCCGTCATCTGCTGCACGGCAGAAATCCTTGCCAACGATGCACTGCGCGAGGGCGAGGGCGCCGACGTGGGCTGCGTCGCCATGGACGAGTTCCACTATTTTGCCGACCCCGACCGCGGCTGGGCCTGGCAGGTGCCACTGCTCACCCTGCCTCACACGCAATTCATGCTCATGAGCGCCACGCTCGGCGATGTCACTGCCATCGCCGCCTCACTCGAGGAACACACCGGCGCTACCTGCGACTTGGTCGTCGATGCCCCACGCCCCGTGCCGCTGAGCTACGACTACGTGACGACCTCCCTCGAGGGCACCGTCGAGCTCGCGATGCGCGGCGGAGAGGCCCCGCTCTATATCGTGCACTTTAGCCAGGATGCCGCCCTTGCGACGGCACAGTCGCTCGCCAACTTTGGCATTGCCAGCAAGGAGCAGCGCGAGGCCATCAAGGAGGCGGCCAAGGGCACGAGCTTCTCGACGGCCTTCGGCAAGATCCTCAAGCGTTTGCTTGGCTGCGGCGTCGGCGTGCACCACGCCGGTATGCTGCCGCGTTATCGTCTGCTGGTCGAGCGTTTGGCGCAGCAGGGCCTGCTGCCCGTCATCTGCGGTACCGATACGCTCGGCGTCGGCATCAACGTGCCCATCCACACCGTGGTGCTCACCGCGCTCACCAAGTTCGACGGCTACAAGATGCGTCGCCTGCGCGCCCGTGAGTTCCATCAGATCGCTGGTCGCGCCGGCCGTTCGGGCTTCGATACCGAGGGCATGGTCATCGCCGAGGCCCCGGAGCACGAGATCGAGAACGCTAAGCTCATGGCCAAGGCGGGCGACGACCCCAAGAAGCTCCGCAAGATTAAAAAGAAAAAGGCCCCCGAGGGCTTTGTCACCTGGAACAAGCAGACCTTTGAGCGCCTGATCGAGACGCAGCCCGAGACGCTCAAGCCGCGCCTTCGCATCACACACTCCATGGTGATTAGCGTGGTCGAGCAGGGCGGCGATGCCCGAGCCCGCGTACACGACCTCATCGAAACGAGCCTGCAGACTCCCGAGGAAAAGGCCAAGCTCGAGGTTCGCGCCGACGAAATCTTCGCCACACTCATCGATTCCGGCGTCGTCGTTCGCACCGAGGTGCCGCCCGCGCCCGACGCTCCGGCTGACGCCGCGCCGGACATCGACTACGCGCTGACGGTCGATCTGCCCGAGGACTTCGCACTCGATCAGCCGCTCTCGCCGTTCTTGCTTGCCGCGTTGGAGCTGCTCGACCCCGAGAGCGAGACCTATACCATGGATCTGATCTCGATGGTCGAGGCAACGCTCGAGGATCCCAAGCAGGTGCTGCGCGCACAGGAGCGCGCCGCGCGCGACCGCGCGATGGCCGAAATGAAGGCCGACGGCATAGAGTACGAGGAACGTCTGGAGCGCATTCAGGACGTCACCTACGAAAAGCCGCTCGAGGACTTGCTCGATGCCGCCTTCGACAAGTACTGCCAAGAAGTACCTTGGGCCAACGACTACCAGCTCTCGCCCAAGAGCGTCCTGCGCGACATGCTGGAGAGCGCGAGCGACTTTAAGGGCTATATCCAAAAGCTCGGCATCGCCCGCTCCGAGGGCATTTTGCTGCGCTACCTAGCAGAGGCCTACCGTTCACTCGACCGCACCGTGCCCATCGAGAAGCGCGACGAGCGCCTGCGCGACATTATCTCGTGGCTGGGCTTTGTGGTGCGCTCGGTGGACTCGAGCCTGGTGGATGAGTGGGAGAACGCCGGCAACCCGGCAGCCCTCGATGCTGCGCCGCCGCAGGGCATCGACGAGGTCGTGGCGGACCGTCGCGGCTGCACGCTATTGGTGCGCAACGCGCTCTTCCGCCGCGTGACCCTTGCCGCCCGCGAGCACGTTCGCGACCTGGGCGAGCTCGACGACGACTGGGGCATGAGCGAGATCCGCTGGCAAAAAACACTCGACGCTTACCACGAGCAGCACGAGGAAATCCTCACCGACGGAGATGCCCGCAGCGCCGCGATGTTTTCCATTGACGAGTCCGACGAGAAGACCGCGCACGTATGGCACGTGCACCAGATCTTTGCCGACGAGGATGGCGACCACGACTTTGGCATCATGGGCGATGTCGACCTGGACGCCACGCAAGACGGCGGCGAGGTCATCTTCAAAAACTACCGTGTCGGCTTTATCGAGGACCTGCTCGAAGACTAGCCGAACTTACCGGAACGAAACGGGGCCGCTGGCAATATCGCCAGCGGCCCCACTTTTGCACTATACGCTATGCCTTACTCGGCACCCTCGACCTCATACGAATCCGCCTCGGCTGGCTCATCGTTTGTCTCTGTCGCAGCCCCGCGCGCCTCGTCAAACGCGGCCTTCATGGTCTTGTTGCCCCACGTGAGCTTGCGAATGGTAAGATCGTCCGCCTTCTTGTTGGCTAGGCGCAGATTGTTCTCGGAGGACAGCAACGCCTCCTTGGTTTTCTGCAGGTGGCTAATCGTCTTGTCGATCTCATCAATCGCCGTTTGGAACTTGCGGCTCGCGATCTCGTAGTTGCGACCGAAATCATTCTTGAACTTCTCCATCTTGGCTTCGAAGTTCGTGACGTCGATATTCTGCTGTTTGTACTCCGCCAGTTCCTGCTTATAGCGCAGCGAACCCATGGCGGCGTTGCGAAGAAGCGTGATCATGGGAATAAAGAACTGTGGGCGAATCACGTACATCTTCTCGTAGCGATAGCTCACGTCCACGATGCCGGCGTTGTAAAGCTCGCTCTCGGGTTCGAGCAACGTGCAGAGCACCGCGTACTCACAGCCTTTCTGGCGACGATCGTGATCGAGTTTCTTAAAGAAGTCCTCGTTTTTATGCTTGGTCGCAGTCTCGTCGTTCTCGTTTTTCATCTCGAACATAATCGAAATGACCTCGTTGCCGCTCGCGTCGCACTCACGGAAAATGAAGTCGCCCTTGGTGCCCTCGGACGCATCGTTGTCCTTCTCGAAGTACGCGTTGGGAAACGCCGTCATGCGCAGGCGGTTAAACTCGGTCTCGCAGTGCTGCTCGAGCGACTCGCCCACCATCTTGGTGGACAGGCGGACCTTCATGTCCTTAAGGCGCTCGATCTCTTCGTCCTTGTAGCGAATCAGGTCATCGCTCGCGCGCTTGGCCTGCGCAAGCTCGAGCTCGTGTGCCGCCTTGGCCTGTTCCTCGCGAGAATCGCGCACCGCCAGCTCGCTCGTCAGTTTGGCACGCGCCTCATCGCGCTCTCGCTCCGCCGCGGCGACCGCCTCCGACAGGTTCATTTTTGCCATCAGCTCCTGCTCGCGCAGCTGGGCGCGCAGACCCTCAGCCTCTTGCTCGGACTGAGCCTTTGCGGCGGAAAACTTCTCTTGCACCTTCGCGCGATAGTCAGTAAGCGCGCGCTCGGCCTCGCTGCGAGCGGCATCGAGCTCGCGCTGCGACTCAGCCGCAGCGGCGGCAAGCGCCATCTCCTGGGCCTTGTCCGCCGCGGCAAGCCTGGCCTGCAGCTCGGCAATCTGAGCATCACGTGCAGCTAAATCGTTTTGAGCAGCGTTGCGCGCCGCCGACTCGACGAGCTTAGCTTCGTCATCTTTGCGCTCCAGCTGCGCACGCAAATTGTCGATTTCTCGCTGAAGCTCGGCGTTTTCCTTTTGAGCGTCGGCACGGGCCTCAACCGCCGCGCGCTGGCTTGCACTCTCGCGCTCTGCGGCAGCGCCCTCGAGCTTGGCGCGCAGCTCGGCAAGCTCAGCATCGCGCTTGGCAACCTCTTGTGCCAGCTGTTGAGCTGCAGCGTTCTTCTGCTCGATAAGCTGAGCGTTGCGCTGAGACTCTGCCTTTTGCAAGGCAGCCGTCAAACGCGAGCGCTCAAGCTCCAGCGCCTGCTCGCCCTCGCGCTGGACTGCCTTCACACGCTCATCCAGGTCGCGCGAAAACTCGGCATCGCGCACTTGCTTGACAATATCCGCATAGCCAGACGCATCGACCTTAAAGACTTCGCCACAATGCGGGCACTTGATCTCATTCATAGCAGCTCCTCGATGAACGCAAATTTCAACCGCCTACACTCTACCGCGCTGCACGGACAAAAAAGGCGCCGCCGCCATAATGGCAACGGCGCCGGAACCACCGCAAAGGTGCCTATCCCTATTGTGGTGGTTCTGGCGCCCTATAGCCCAAAGAAGCTAAGAATCTGGTCGCGGCTTACGGGCTTGTACTCGTTGGCGTCGAGGCCGACATCGTAGCGAAAGATAGGACGTTCGCGGTCGCGATTGCGCACGTTGGTGCGGTCTCCTCTGCTGTGGATATGCCCGTGTAGCATGATGGCACCACGCGCCTTACCATTCCAGCTGAGCATGGGGTAATGGCTCATCACCAGACGATGGCCCTTGGCATAGCCGGGAGCAACCTCCAGGTAATCGCGCACGTCTTCCCAAATTTGCGGGGCGTCGGGATCTTCCCAGTCGCCGTCATGGTTACCGCAGATGAGCGTCACATTCTTGCATTCGATACGCTCGCGCAGGTGCACGGCGTCCGCTAGGGGCAAACGATAGGTAAAGTCTCCCAAGATATAGAGACGGTCGTCCGCCGCCACGCACTCATTAATGGCATCGGTGACCCTGCGGTTCATCTCCTCGACCGAATCAAACGGTCGATCCATATCGTGCAAGATATTCGTATCGCCCAGGTGTAGGTCGGCGGTAAACCACATCATCGTCTATGCCCTCATTTCGCAACGCGTCAAACTGGTGCTAAGTATACAGACACAGCGATGCGGCGGTTAGCCAAAGAGCCCGCCGAACAGTCCGCGGCGGCGCTTGTCTTGCTTTTTCGAAGCGTCACCCTGAGTTTTCTTGTCCTGCCGTTTCCTACGGCCCTGCTCCAACTCATCGTCATCGAGTAGCATATCCCATTCAAACGGATCATCCGTCAAATCGAACAGGTCATCGTCGTCAAACATGGCAGCTTCCCTTACCGATTAGCGAGCATCCACCACATAGAGGCCAACGCGCACCTGATGCCACGGGCTGCGCTCGGGAGCAACCTGTTGCACGCGGGCCTCAAATACGTCCTCGTGGCCGTAATACATCATCAAGGACAGCGGGCCGACCTCGTTTCCCGGAACATAGCCAAGCTTGGTGTTGCCGTAATAGATCGCAACCGCCTCAGGGTCATGGGGATTATCGCGCTCGGCACACAGCGTCAGCTTATCGCCCGCTTTAAGATCGCCCAGGACCAAGGCGCCATCGGCATACTGAAATCCTGCAATGTGAAATGACAGAAGAACACGTGAAGGCTCGTACATAGCAGCTCCTCTAACAGCCGGATAAACCGGTGTGTAACCTTATTGAGAAGTCTACGGTCCCGTGCGGACACAAATACATCCTGTCTGCGTCCTTCAATCGTTTGCCTCAACGCTTGCGCGACAGAACGCTTGCAGATAAGATAGGAACACGGATGGCACCCGTTGCCGCGGGTCTTGCCAACTCCGATACACGTTTTCATCGTGAGAAGTGGCCGTCTTCGCTTACGCGGGGGCGGCTATTTCATTCGGCCGATAAACAGACCGAGTTCGATAGCCGCAATCAACAACGCCAATAACGAAATAACATCGCTTACGTTCATACCAAATCCCTTCTAAAGGGAGTTGGCCCATCCGTGCTCCATAACAGTAGTCTAACGCAAAATGCAGGTAATAGGAACACTTGTTCGTATTACCTGCGCCCTTTTCTAATGCACAAACATGCGCACGAATTTGTGCTTCCAGCTTGCGTAGGGCGCATACCGAAACGGCACGTCCAGCCAGGTTGCCTTGTTCACGATGCTCTTCTTGTGGCTAAACGTATCGAAGCTCTCGCGGCCATGGTACTGCCCCATACCGCTCGCGCCCATGCCGCCAAAGCCCATATGGCTCGTAGCCAAGTGCATGATGGTGTCGTTGACGCAGCCGCCGCCAAAGGGCACGTAGCGCACAAAGCGTTGCTGAACCGCACGATCCTGGCTAAAGATATACAGGGCCAGCGGCGTCGGACGATCCGTAATAAACGCTTCGGCCTCGTCTAGGCTCTCAAACGTCAGCACCGGCAAGATGGGACCGAAGATCTCCTCCTGCATCACGGCGTCAGCGGGGGCCACGCCGTCCAAAATTGTCGGCTCAATCTTGAGCGAAGCCTCGCGCGCGGCACCTCCAAGCACGACCTTATCGGGATCGATCAGCCCGCGCGCACGCGCAAAATGCTTGGCGTTGACGATATGTCCGTAATCCTCATTGTCGAGTGGATGTTCGCCAAACATGCGACGGACCTCCTCCTTGATGAGGCCCAGCAGCTCGTCGTGCACGCGCGTATCGACCAGCAGGTAGTCGGGCGCCACGCAGGTCTGCCCCACGTTGAGCCATTTACCAAAGGCGATGCGCCGTGCCGCGACCTTCAAGTTTGCCGTCGCATCCACGATGCAGGGACTCTTTCCGCCCAGCTCAAGCGTCACGGGCGTAAGGTTTTTACTTGCGCGCTCCATGACGAGCTTGCCAACCGGAACGCTACCGGTAAAGAAGATCTTGTCCCAGTGCTCATCGAGCAGCGCTTCGTTCTCGGCGCGCCCGCCCTCGACAACCGTCACCAGGCGCGGATCAAATGCCTCTTCACAGATTTGCCTGAGCACCGCGCTCGATGCCGGAGCATAGGCGCTCGGCTTGATGACCACGGTATTGCCCGCGGCAAGGGCGCCAGCGAGCGGCTCGAGCGTCAGCAAAAACGGATAGTTCCAGGGCGCCATGATGAGCGTGACGCCATAGGGCACGGTTTGCGTTTTGCACACGCTCACGGCGTTAGCGAGGTCGCACGGACGCAGGCGCGGACGACTCCATCGGGCCACATGCGCAATCTGATGTCGAATCTCGGAAAGCGATGTGCCAATCTCGCACATATAGGCCTCGTCATGCGACTTTCCCAAATCGGTCTTGAGCGCATGAGCGATATCGGCCTCGTGGGCCCGCACCGCATCGCGTAAACTCACGAGTGCGCGACGTCGAGCATCGACATCAAACGTGGCGTGCGTCTTAAAGTAGGCGCGCTGATCGCCGACGATGCGCGCAATTTCCTCGGTGTTCATGGCACCCTCCTAGTTCTCGTCCTCAAACATACCACCCGCGACGACCTCGTACATATGCTCGAGCTCCGAGCGGTCCATCAAAAGTGGAACGGGGTACAGGGGATTGGCCTCGGCATCGGCATGGGCCGCCATTTGCGGAATATCGGAGCGGCGAATACCCGAGACATATTTGGGGATTCCCAGGGCCTCGTTCATGCGGTCGACCCAATCGATAAAGGCCTCGGCCGCAAGACTGTCCTGCGCGGTAGCCGGCGCAATGCCCGCCATGCGAGCAAGATCGGCAAGCTTGGGGGCGGCGGCGTCACCATAAGCGCGAAGCATGTGCGGCAGGATGATCGCGTTGGCCAAACCGTGCGGAATTCCGTATCGGCCGCCTAGACTGTGCGCGATGGCATGAACGTATCCAACATAGGAGCGCGTAAAGGCAACTCCCGCCTTATACGCCGCCGAAAGCATATTGCGACGCGCACGCATGTCGTCGCCATGCTCATAGGCCTCGAGCAAATTGTCGTGGATGAGCTGCACCGCCTGTCGTGCCATCTTGCGCGTATAGGGCGTGGTGCTTCGCCCGATAAAGGCCTCAACGGCATGCGTCAGGGCGTCCATACCCGTCTGCCCCGTAATGGAGGCGGGCAGACCGCGCGTAAACTCGGGGTCGTGCACCGCAAAGCGCGGAATAAGCACAAAGTCGTTAATGGGGTACTTGTAGTGCGTCTCGTCATCGGTAATTACCGCCGCAAGTGTGACCTCGCTTCCCGTGCCTGCCGTGGTGGGGACGGCGATGAGCAGCGGCAGGCGACGATGAATCCGCAGCAGGCCGCGCATCTTGTTGATGGGCTTGTTTGGCTGCGCAATGCGTGCGCCTACGCCCTTGGCGCAGTCCATGGCTGATCCTCCGCCAAAGCCGATAATGGCCCGGCAGGCACTCTCTCGATACAGGGACGCCGCTTCCTCCACGTTTGAAACCGTAGGGTTTGTACGCGTTTCGGCATAGACCGTAACGCCAATCCCCCTGGATGCGAGCGCCGCCTCGAGCGGTGCCGTGAGCCCCAGACGGGCAATGCCGGGATCCGTCACGATAAGGACCTTCTGGATCGAGCGCTTTTGAAGCACCGCGGGCACATCCTCGGCATGCTCTAAAATGCGCGGCTCGGTATAGGGCAGGATCGGCAATGCAATGCGAAAAACCGTCTGATATGTTCGGCACCAGGCACGACGGGCTAGATGCATAAAGGAAACTCCTTCATTTGTTGATAGGTCAACATTTGCTCGCCCGATTGTACTCAGCAAAGATCGCAGACGGCCTCCCAATCGTTAATCAATCAACATCTTCATATCTCGAAAATGTTTTATTAAAAATCATTCCTAATAGGCTTCACATTTGGTTGCATTTATGGATAATAGAACTCGTCAAGACGCACGTCCGGAGAGGGCCCTTACGGGACCGGACGAGCGCACAATCGCCATCGATCGAAAGGATCGAATCATGAAGTTTGTTTGCCCCGTTTGCGGTTATGTGGAAGAGTTCGACGGCGACCAGCTGCCCGAGGACTTCAAGTGCCCCCAGTGCGGCGTTCCCGGTTCTCGCTTCCTGAAGCAGGAGGAGGGTCAGCTCGAGTGGGCTGCCGAGCACGTCGTGGGCGTCGCCAAGATGGAGGGCGTCTCCGAGGACATCGTTGCCGACCTGCGCGCCAACTTTGAGGGCGAGTGCTCCGAGGTCGGTATGTACCTGGCCATGGCGCGCGTCGCTCATCGCGAGGGCTATCCCGAGATCGGCCTGTACTGGGAGAAGGCTGCCCACGAGGAGGCCGAGCACGCTGCCAAGTTCGCTGAGCTCCTGGGCGAGGTCGTAACCGACTCCACCAAGAAGAACCTCGAGATGCGCGTTGAGGCCGAGAACGGCGCCACCGCCGGCAAGACCGATCTTGCTAAGCGCGCCAAGGCCGCTGGCCTCGATGCCATCCACGACACCGTGCACGAGATGGCTCGCGACGAGGCTCGCCACGGCAAGGCTTTCGCCGGCCTGCTCAAGCGCTACTTCGGCTAAGCCAGCAACCTGAGACATAACCTCTAGCTCGATGAGGCCCGGACCGCATGGTTCGGGCCTTTTTCGTGCCTCACAAACTTGTTAACTACCTGAAATAGGACCGCCTTCGGCATCGGCTTCTCGTCAAAAACTAAGTGAGTAGACTTTTTGGAACTTGCCGAGCAGACCATCCATATCACTTTATAAAGCCGCAGGTAAATGCCTTGTTGCAAAACGACCTAGTCGCCAAAGTGCCAAAAGTCTACTCACTTAGATTCGCAGCCGTCCACGATCGAGCCATTTTGTGTCTAACGGGCATCTTTCCGTCGATTACTCCCAATTTTGTACAGTCAACGAATAGTTCAGACCTGAGTAATGTCTCAGCCCTTTGCTCATCTGAGCTTTTATCACGATATTCAGCATCGAGCATCCTGCATACGGCCTTAACGATCGCGCGGAATCTATCCTCATCCGATATCTGTCTGTGTGTCAGGAGAAGCACATCGTAGCCCATGGCCTGAAGGGCCGTCATGCGGTCAGCGTCACGCAAGCCATCCCCTGCGCGTCCGTGCGAGGCCTTTCCCTGACATTCAATGGCCACCTGTCGCCTGCCGTCCGGCGAAGACAGAAGTATGTCGATATATACACGGGACTTTCCCACAATCGCTCGAGCACTTGTGCTTAGCATCACTTCAACATTAAGCTCTATGTCGCAAAAGCCTACGCCTCCCAGGGATCGCGGCAGTGCAAGTAGCAAATACGCCTCGACCTCAAAAGGCGACGCGGCACCCAATGGAACAAGTTGCGACACCGTCCTAAATCTATTGCCGTAACGTATCCCGCAAACATCTGAACAAAAACGGTCAAGGTCTCCGCCCAAAACCAAAGCGTCTCGACGCCATAAATTTGAGGCGGTGCCGTCCTCGGACGGGCAGCGCACCCAACCGAACGTTGTCGAGATCGCGCCCGAATCAATTGCACGCGAAAGCTCCGCCTCAAGTGCCGCAGGCAGAGCGCACACCGCAAACAAGCCACACATCTCCGCCAATACCAAAAGAAGCTGAAGATCCGTCAGATGCCGCGACATGATGAATACCGTCAGAAGAGGAGACGTAATCAAAAACCCATGCTCCGTTTCCAGTACGGATTCCCTGGGAAGCTCACCAAGAAACAGCCGCTGCCTAATGCTGGCAGGACAAGTCCGTTTGTTTCTTGTCTGAACCAATGTATACAACGGAAAACCGAGCGCGACCGCAGCCGTCGGGTTGCGGGCGAGATCATATCGCTGCCGGTCTTCTTCCGGTCGTGGAAGCGGCGGACACAGAGCGCGGACCTGAGGGGGCAAACGCCAGTACCTAAAAGCCGATATGTCACAAAGTAGATCTTTCATAGGCACAGGAAAACACGAATTTCAACCCAGTCAGTCACGCATTGGCGCGAACGCGCCAAAAATGGTGCCGAACGGACTGCCAAGTTTTCAACAGCCCTCCCCAACTGGCCAAAAGCTTGCCGAGAGCTGGACGAAGTTCTGTTGAAAACCCCATTTTTTCTCATGCAGAAGCTTTGCGCGACAAGTGAGTAGACTTTTTTGAACATCCCGAGCAGCCCGGTCATCCTGCTTTTCAAAACCGCAGGTAGATAGCTTGTTACAAAACTGCCTGGTCGCCAAAGTTCCAAAAGCCTACTCACTTAGGTTGCAGAGTGCTCCCATTAGCTGCGATTCCAAGGTATTTAGCGCTTTTGAACTCAAATCGTCATACTGAACAAGAATTTGACTTGAGTTTTCAGGGACAAATGCGCCATCGGCACACCAATAACAGTCACTGATATCGACAAAAGGGATACTCGAGCGCGTGAGGGCCCGCACAAAAGAGCTTCCGCCCGCTCCGCGCTCCGCAACCACGGTGCAGTAAAGGCCCGCGTCTGCATGTTCGATCGAGACCTCCCCTGCCGGAAACGCTTTCTGCACAAGCGACGTCAGGCCATCACGCGCCTCGCGAGCACGAACGCGCACGCGGTTCACATGTCGCTCGTAATCACCCGATTCCAGCAAACGCGCCAAAGCGACCTGGTCAACAGAGCTCACCGACGAGGCGTAGAAACCAAGGTTGCGCCTAAACCGCTCCATTAGCTCATCGGGCAACACCATATACGCCAAACGCAACGCCGATGAAAGGCTCTTCGAAAACGTGTTGGTGTAGATAACCGACTGGGCGGCATCGATCGACGCGAGCGCGGGAATCGGCTTGCCGGCAAGGCGAAACTCACAATCAAAGTCATCTTCGATGAGATACCGACCTGGTCGCTCGGCGGCCCAGCTCAGTAGCGCATAGCGACGCGCAATACTCGTCAC
Source organism: uncultured Collinsella sp. (assembly GCA_937923795.1). Taxonomy (GTDB): domain Bacteria; phylum Actinomycetota; class Coriobacteriia; order Coriobacteriales; family Coriobacteriaceae; genus Collinsella. The sequence continues at coordinate 24,735 of CALDWI010000037.1, read as the reverse complement.
AAGGCCGGTCGGATACTGATGGGACGGCATCAAGTGAAGGACATCGGTCCCGCTTTTCTGCAGAGTGCTCAAGTCCACGCCCTCATCAACCAACGGGATATGTCGTACTTGGCAGCCCATAGCCTGATAGATACGCGTCAGACGCAAATAGCCCGGGTCCTCAACGGCATACACCTTGTCGGCTCCAAGCAACTGAACCAACATGGTATCGAGCAGCTGGGCGCCTGCACCGATAACAATGTTGTTGGGGTCGACATTCATGCCCCTTGTCCCACGCAGATGGTGAGCAATTGCGCGTCGCAGCCGAGCGGTGCCCTGCGCCGGTGCGGGCGAAAAGATTTCGCGCTCATCTTCGGATGCCAGCGTCGCCCGTAGTGCGCTTTGCCAAAGCCGCGCCGCCTCCAAAGCGGAAGGAGAAAGTGCATCGAACAGCTCGACCTGTCCGTTGACATCATGCGCGCTGAGGCCCACAGAGACGGTATCTCGGTCGATGCCCTGCGAAGCCAAAGGCAAAACCGGTGCATCCGGAAGCTTGCAAGCGTAGTAGCCACGACGCGGCATTGAGCAAATATAGCCCTCGGCAAGTAACTGGCTATATGCATTCTCGATGGTAATGACACTGATTCCCAGATGACTGGCAAAGGCGCGCTTAGACGGAAGATGCTCCCCCGCCACAATACGTCCAGCAACAATATCATCTCGAATTTGCTGGTAAACATACTCATAAAGCGATGCTTCGCCGCGTTTTTCCAAATTGTAGTCAAGCATGAGTTTGCCACCTGACCTTATCGAGCTGTTCAATCTGGTATTAGGCTGACCTTATTATTATCTCGAAAACTGAGTATTTTGCCATACCCAGCTCCCCGATAGGATGTTCCGTCAAGCAATGCACATGCCAACCAAGGGAGCAACCATGGCAGAACAGACCAGCAAGGCCGATCGCGTCAAACTCAATCGCGAGCTCGCGCAGATGCTCAAGGGCGGCGTCATCATGGACGTCACCACGCCCGAGCAGGCACGCATCGCCGAGGAGGCGGGCGCCTGCGCTGTCATGGCACTTGAGCGCATCCCGGCCGATATCCGTGCCGCAGGCGGCGTCTCGCGCATGAGCGACCCCAAGATGATCAAGGGCATCCAAGAGGCCGTCTCCATCCCCGTTATGGCCAAGTGCCGCATCGGGCACATTGTCGAGGCGCAGGTCCTGCAGGCCATCGAGATCGATTACATCGACGAGTCCGAGGTTCTTTCCCCTGCCGATGACGTCTATCACATCGACAAGGCCCAGTTTGACGTGCCGTTTGTCTGCGGCGCCCGCGATCTGGGCGAGGCGTTGCGCCGTGTTGCCGAGGGCGCCACGATGATCCGCACCAAGGGCGAGCCGGGCACGGGCGACGTGGTCCAGGCCGTGCGCCACATGCGCAAGATCCAGAAGCAGATCCGCGACGTTGTTGCCCTGCGCGACGATGAGCTCTTTGAGGCAGCCAAGCAACTACAGGTTCCGGTCGAGCTGGTGCGCGAGGTCCATGCCACGGGCAAGCTTCCCGTCGTGAACTTTGCCGCCGGCGGCGTAGCGACCCCCGCCGACGCCGCGCTGATGATGCAGCTGGGCGCCGAGGGCGTCTTTGTCGGCTCGGGCATCTTTAAGAGCGGCGACCCCGCCAAGCGCGCCGCCGCCATCGTCAAGGCCGTGGCAAACTTCACCGATGCCAAGCTCATCGCCGAGCTTTCGGAAGACCTGGGCGAGGCCATGGTGGGCATCAACGCCGACGAGATCGAAATCATCATGGAGGAGCGTGGGCGCTAGTCCAGCAGAAAGGATCGCACATGAGTGATTACGCAGACCAAACGGTCGCCGTGCTGGCGGTCCAAGGCGCTTTTGCCGAGCATGAGGCGAGGCTGTACGAGCTGGGCGCACGTTGTATTGAGTTGAGACAGGCGGCTGATTTGAAGCAGGACTTTGACCGTCTGGTACTCCCCGGCGGCGAGTCTACCGTTCAGGGCAAGCTACTTGCCGAGCTCGGCATGCTCGATGAGCTTCGCACCCACATTGTTGAAGGCATGCCCGTCCTTGGCACCTGCGCCGGCTTGATTCTATTGGCGCGCAATCTTGCCGCACACGACGATAAAGGAACGCCGCGCCTGGCAACCATGGACGTACTCGTTGAGCGTAATGCCTATGGCAGACAGCTCGGCAGTTTTCGCACTCAAGGATCCGTCGCCGGCATCGACGGTGAGGTGCCGCTGACGTTTATCCGCGCGCCCCGTATCGTCGAAGTGCACGGCGACGCTGAGGCCCTAGCCGAAGTCGACGGCCGTATCGTCGCCGCCCGCCAAGGCAACCAGCTCGGCGTAACCTTCCACCCCGAACTCGACGAAGACACCCGCCTCCACGAACTGTTCCTACAAATGTAGGAAGAGCAGAAACGAGCGTAGATTTTCGGACACATAACAAATGGGAGTGGACAATCTCCCACTCTAAGCTTGAATGCAGGCTCAAACCGGGAGATTATCCACTCTCATACTACGTAGTCGTTTAAGAACGTTCCCAACGACTGCTTCGGCAACGCCGATGTTTTGGCACCGACAGCGAAAGCCCGCCAGAGCGAGCAAGGTGCCTTGAAACGAGGCGGCATTGACCTTCTGGTCATGCCGCCGAAGTTGAAAGGCAGATTGCCGCTCTGACGGGTTTGCAGCGTCAACTAGTTACGCGGTTCGTAGAACCGCGTAACCCCTAAAAGCGGTTGCCGCGGAAGCCGCCGCCGTTGCGGCCGCCACGGTCGCCGCCGCGACCGCCGCGGTCGTTACCACGGTTGCCGCCGAAGCCGCCACGGTTGCCGCCGCGATCGCCATAGCCACCACGGTTGCCACCAAAGCCGCCGCGACCGCCACGGTCGCCGCCACGGTCACCAAAGCCGCCGCGACCACCGCGATCGCCACCGCGACCGCCACGGTCGCCGCCACGGCCACCGCGATCACCAAAGCCGCCGCGACCGCCACGGTCGCCGCCACGGCCGCCACGGTCGTCACGGCCGCCGCGAGGACCGCGGTCCTCGTCCAGGCCCATGGCGACGAGCGGGGCGATAACCTTATCGAGAGCGGCCATCAGCTCGGTGGCCTCCTCATAAGAAAGCTCGGGCAGGAGCTTCTCCTTCTTGTTGGCAAGCTCGACCAGGCCCTCAGCGGCATCCTCGGCAGCAAAGACGACGATCTTGCGCATATCGCCCTCGGCGTCGTCGATGCGGCCGACCAGATCGGCAGCCTCGGCCTCGGCCATCAGGCCATCGAGCTCACGAAGGCGCATGCCCAGCAGGTCGGACATTTCCTTCTGCTCCATCTTGGGCTTGAGGTCAAGAAGCTTGATGGCGCGCTCGATGTTCGCCATGCGCTCGGCCTTGGCCTCCTCCTCCTTGGAAATAGCAAAGCGACGGCTACGCAGCAGGCGGGCGGCCTTCTGCATCTTGTCCATCAGCTCTTCGTCATCGTAATCAACGGCGGCCTCGACAACCTCGGCCTCCTCCTCGGCGGAAACCTCGTCAGCAGCCTCAACCTCGGCAGCTTCGGTCTCCACGGTCTCGACTGCCTCAACCTCGGCAGCCATGGTCTCGTTCTCGGTCTCGTTCATGATCTCTTCGTTCTCAGACATGAGACTCCTTCTTGGCCCTCTCGGGCATCATCGCCCCATTCGCGGGGCCCGTCGCGCACTCTTTGCGCTTTAAACATTCATGCCTCTCGGCAAAACGTCCATTAGTTTATGGTGTCGCCCGCTAATCTAGCTGCAGAATCTATGTGCACACATTAATGCGACATGTGCGACTCGCGGCGAGCGTACACAACCGATGCCACAAATCCGACCACGGCAATTACAGCCGCCACACGCACGGCTGCCGCAAATCCAATCGCCTGGGCAACGTCGGTCGCAACGCCAGCGGCGCCGGCAGTCGCCGCAGAACTCGAGAGCAGGCCGATAAACAGCGACGGGCCAAACGATGCGGCAATCATGTTCCACGTGTTAAGCAATGCCGTTCCGTGAGGATGTTCAGCGGCAGGCAGCGTCTCCAATCCGGCCGTTTGCGAGGGGCTCAGCACCAAACCGACTCCGGCATACACCACAACGGTCAGCGCCACAACGACGCCGATGTTCATACTCGCCGCCGTCATCGAGATGGCAGTCTGCCCCACGGCAATCAGGGCAAAGCCGACCGGCAGCAGCGGCCATGCGCCACGGGCGTCCATCACGCGTCCGCCCACAATCGAGGTCACGGCGTTACAGGCAATCGCCGGCAAAATGAGCAAGCCCGCAACAAGTGCGGTCATGCCGTATGCGCCCTCAAAATAGAGCGGCAACAAAACGCTCATCGAGAACGTCGTCATCATCGACACCACCACAAGCAGGCACGCAGGCCAAAAACGAACGCTCGCCATGGGACGCACGTTAAGCACCGGATGCTCGAGTTTGAGCTGGCGGGCCGCAAACAGGCCGAGCAGCACAATGGCGGCGATAAGCGTCACGATGCCGGCAATCAGATTGGTCGAGAACTCGCCTACGGAATACACAAATGCCGTAATGCCGGCGGCGAGCAAAACAACCGACAGAATATCAAGCGTGGTGTTCGAGCGCTCTCCGACATTCTGAACAAGCTTTACGCCCGCCGCAGCGACCACAATGCCGGCCACCAGCGGCACTACGAACACCGCCCTCCAGCCAAACAACGTGCACATAAGACCGCTGATCACGGGTCCAAACGCCGGCCCCAGCGTAATGCAGGCACCACCCAGGCTCAGATACAGACCGAGCTTCTCACGCGGGGCACAAGACAGCACCACGTTCATCATGAGCGGAAACAAGATGCCCGATCCTGCAGCCTGCAAAATACGGCTTGGCAGCAAAACGCTAAACGACGGAGCGACCAGGCACAGGACTTCGCCGGCGACCATGCATCCGCATGCGAAAAACAGCAGCTTGCGCGTCGAGAAACGACCGGACAGGAAGGCCATGATGGCCGTAAAGATCGACGTCACGATCATGTAGCCCGAAACGAGCCACTGCGCCGTGGTGGCACTCACCGAAAAGGCCGCCATAATGTCGTGCAACGCCACGTTAATGATGTTCTCGTTAAACGCGGCAACAAAGGCTGCGATATACATTACGGCGAGAAGCGCCGCAGTGGCCGATGGCGTTACTTGAACTTGTTGCTGAGATTTGCTCCCCATGCATTTCCTTCCTCTTGGAACGACAGTCGCATCGCCCCAGAGGAACAGTCCAGGGCGAAAAATAAGCCCTAGACTTACGCCAGACGCCGTACACGACGAGTCTGGCAACATGGTCCAACATCGAAAGATTGTAACGCGGACGCACAGCTTTCCTTCCGCGCTATTATTAAAAGTCCACGAAAGCATAAGACATGAGGAGCCCGCCATGATCAAGCCCATCATGAAATCCGAGTTCTTTTTGCGCCTTCCTTCCGAAGACGCGGGACCCGACGACGCCGCGACCGGGCAGGACCTCCTGGATACGCTCAACGAACATGAGCACGAGTGCGTGGGCCTCGCCGCCAACATGATCGGCGTGCGCAAACGCATCATCTGCGTAAAGGACGGCACCAGGGCGCTCCTGATGTACAACCCTCAAATTCTCGAGCAGGTCAATGCCTATCAGACGAGCGAAGGGTGCCTCTCGCTGATCGGCGAGCGTCCCTGTACCCGCTATCGCCGCATTAAGGTTGAGTATTTGGACGAGAACTTTGTCCGCCGCATCAAAAACTTCTCGGGCTACACCGCCGAGATCATCCAGCACGAAATCGACCACTGCAACGGAATCGTTATTTAGTTCCGCCGATTCAAGAAAGCTCCCCGCAGCCAAGCAACTGCAGGGAGCTTTCGATTGTATGGGGCCTCTATCCCTTAGCTCTGGCGGTAATGATCGAAGAAATCGGCGAGGTCTTCGAGCGACTCTTTGAGCACTTCCATGCGCGGCAGGTACACGATGCGGAAGTGATCGGGCTCGGCCCAGTTAAAGCCGCCGCCGCGCGTGATCAGAATCTTCTTCTCGTGCAGCAGGTCGAGGGCAAACTGCTCGTCATCGGTGATGTTGAACTTCTTAACATCCATCTTGGGGAAGATATAGAATGCCGCGCGCGGCTTGACCACCGAGATGCCATCGATCTTGTTGAGTGCCTCATACACAAAGTTGCGCTGCTCGTAGACACGACCGCCGGGACGGATGTAGTCATTGACCGACTGGTGTCCGCCGAGCGCCGTCTGAACGATCGACTGAGCCGGCACATTGGAGCACAGGCGCATGTTGGAGAGCATGTTGATGCCCATGATGAAGTCGCTCATGCAGCGCTGGTTGCCCGAAAGCACCATCCAGCCAATACGATAGCCCGCAATCATGTGCGACTTGGAAAGGCCGCTAAAGGTAACGCAGGGCAGATCGGGAGCGAGCGAGGCAATCGAGACGTGCTCGTAGCCGTCCATGCACAGACGGTCGTAGATCTCATCGGCAAAGATCATCAGCTGATGCCTGCGCGCAACCTCGACGATGCCCTCGAGCACCTCGCGCGGGTAGACCGAGCCCGTGGGGTTGTTGGGGTTGATGATGACGAGGGCCTTGGTCGCGCCCGTGATCTTGGACTCCATATCCTCCAGGTCGGGATACCAATCCGCCTGCTCATCGCATAGATAGTGCACGGGATGACCGCCGGCGAGGGTTGCGCACGCCGTCCAGAGCGGATAGTCGGGGCTGGGGATCAAAATCTCGTCGCCATTGTCGAGCAGAGCGTTCATCGAAAGCTGAATGAGTTCGGACACGCCGTTGCCCGTGTAGATATGCTCCATCTGAACATTGGGCAGGCCCTTGATCTGCGAATACTGCATGATCGCCTTGCGCGCAGAGAACAGGCCGCGCGAGTTGGAATAGCCTTCGCAGTCGGGCAGCTGCTGGCGCATGTCCTTGATAACCTCGTCGGGCGTGCGAAAACCGAAGGGCGCCGGGTTGCCGATATTGAGCTTGAGGATGCGCTCGCCCTCGTCCTCCATACGGGCAGCCTCGTCGACGACGGGACCGCGCACGTCATACAGGACGTTATCGAGCTTGGTGGATTTAGAAAAAGTACGCATGGTGGTGCTCCTTGGAATTTGAGCTGAGGGACTAGGTTCGGATTTGGCAACGTTATGGGACGAGGACGTCTCGACTTGATCGGCGTCACTGGCGAGCAGCCAGGAAACATCGACCTCCAAAATACGGGCGAGCAGCTCTGCCACATCGCGCCGCGGGATCGTCTTGCCGCTCACATATTGGCTCATCTGACTCTTGCCGAGTTTTTTGCCGAGCATCTCCGATGCGCGGATTACATCCGACTGGCGAACGTCGCGATCGGACATGGTCTGTCGCAGGCGATCGCTAAACGTCTCTTGGGCCATTAGAACCTCCTTGCTGGCAAAGTTCAATTTATAGAACACAAATTGAACCTGAGTTCAATTTAGGCAGCAGTATAGCGCGGCGCATTATCCGAAAGTTCAATTTCATAAGAAAATGTACCGAACCCCGAGAATTGTCCCAAAGTAGACAACAGGTACGCGCTTTTAGAGATATTCAAGGAAACGAGCCGCCGCAAGCGAAACGTCAGCGGTGCGGTATATGGCGTTGATCTGCCGATGAGGATGTCCCTCGAGAGGGCGCACGGCGACATCGAACTGGCAGCGGCGCAAGATGAGCGCCGGAAGAACGCTCACGCCCAGGCCGTCCTCGACCATGGCCATAATCGCATAGTCATCCCAGGTCGACAGTTTTGAGCGCACTGCCAGGCCCGCGCGGCGAAACAGCGGCGTTATTTCGTCGTCGCTACCGCGTTCCAGCAGAATAAACTGCTCGTTGGCCAAATCGGCAAGGGAAACGACCTCCGCGATGGCAAGCGAAGAGTTCGCTGGCACCACGGCCATCAGCTCGTCTTGCACCAACGGCCGCGACGCCATGCCGGCACCGTGCGGCTCGCGCGGAATAAAGCCCAAGTCGCAGCGGCCTTCCGCCACCCATTGCTCAATCTCGGAGTAATCACCCATCAGCAGCTCGTAATCGACGTCCGGGTGATCGGCGCGAAAGTGCGCAATCACCGGCGGCAGCACGTGGGTCGCCACGCTCGAAAACGTACCGATGCAGATTTTGCCGCGCATGAGCCCACGCATCTCATCCACCCGTCGCTGCAGGCGAGTGAATTCCTCACAGAGCGCCTCAACCGCCGGCATAACTTGCCGCCCGTCGGCAGAAAGCACTACGCCCTCGCGGCTTCTATCAAGCACTTTAAAGCCCCAGTCGGCCTCAAGATCGGCCACCATACGGCTCACGCCCGACTGCGAATAGCTCAGCCGCTCGGCGGCGCGCGTAAAACTGCCGGCGCGCACGGTCTCGAGCAGGACCTGCATCTTTTGAACATTCGTTTCCACGGCACCCCTCCACATATGCATGAGCTTTTGTCATGTTATCTATGAATTATATTCGCTTTTCTTCTATAGCCAGTTCACCCATAGTGAACATGCTCGGATATAGAGGGGATTTCAGCGCATGAACAACGGACTGTTTGCGTACTTAGCAGCATTGCTATTGTTTGGCTCCAACGGCATCATCGCCGCTGCCATTGCGCTGCCGAGCTCCGATATCGTGCTACTGCGCACGTTTTTGGGCGCACTCTCGCTTGTCACCATCCTCGCCGTCACCCAACGCCATAAGCTGCAGGCGCCATCCCGCCCCCGCGAAGCCGCAGCCCTCCTCCTCTCGGGAGCCGCGCTGGGCGCCAGCTGGATTTTTCTGTTCCGCGCCTACCAGACGATTGGCGTCGGCGTATCCTCGCTGCTGTACTACTGCGGCCCCATCATCGTCATGGCGCTCTCCCCGCTCATCTTTGGCGAAAAGCTGACCGGCAGCAAAATCGCCGGCTTTATCGCCGTCGCCTGCGGTGCTTTTCTCATTGCGGCACAAGGTCTAGGCGGCAATATGCCCATTGCGGGTATCGCTTGCGGCATCGCCTCGGCATTTTGCTATGCGCTGATGGTCATCGCCAGCAAGGGTGCGCCACACATCGAAGGCCTCGAAAACTCCACGCTCCAGGTGAGCGCCGCCTTTTTGACCGCGCTGGTCCTTACGCTCCTCACGCAGGGCGCCCCCTCATTCCTGTCCGCCGGCGTCGCCGCCAGCATTGATTGGCGTGCCGTCGCCATGCTCGGCATTGTCAACACCGGTATCGGTTGCCTACTCTACTTTAGTGCTGTCGCCAAGCTGCCCGTCCAGACCGTCGCGGTCGTCGGCTACCTTGAGCCGCTTTCGGCCGTCGTGTTCTCCGTCGCCCTTTTGGGCGAGACCGTGACGCCCATCCGCCTCATGGGCGCCGCGCTGATCATCGGCGGCGCGATCTTTTGCGAAGTCGCCGGCAAACGCGCAAACACCAAGGCTGGCATCGCCCAGACAGCACGTGCTTAATAGCCCCTGCTCTGAAATACTACCTGCGTATATGAATAATCCCCAGATGAGGATTATTGTCTAAAACACCCCGATGTGCCAAACTGCTCTTATATGTATAAAGATGGCATAAAGGTCTACTGCTCTTTGCAGAGGCCAGATGTCCAAGGGAGTCCACGTGGCACAGAACAAGCTGGAGGCAAGCCTCCAAGACCAGCGTAGTCAAGGCGGGCATGGAGCCATTCCCCTCTCCGCTGGCATGCTGCTCGTAACGCTCGGCGTCGTCTACGGTGACATCGGCACGAGCCCCATGTACACCATGAAATCAATCGTCGCCAACAACGGCGGCATCGGCACCGTCAGCGAAGATATGATCCTTGGCGCGCTTTCGCTCGTCATCTGGACCATGACGCTCGTGACCACGGTCAAGTACGTGGTAATCGCCATGAAGGCCGATAACCACAACGAAGGCGGCATCTTCGCCCTGTTCAGTCTCGTGCGCAAGGTGGCACCGTGGCTGATTCTCCCCGCTATGATCGGCGGCGCGGCGCTGCTCGCCGACGGCATCCTCACCCCCGCGGTCACGGTCACCACAGCCATCGAGGGCCTGCGCACCATCGAGTGGGGCCACGCGCTATTGGGTGACGGGCAAACTAACGTCATCATTATTACCATCATCATTATCTGCGGCCTATTTGCCATGCAGCGCGCCGGTACCTCGTCGATCGGCAAGCTGTTCGGCCCGCTCATGACGCTGTGGTTCCTGTTCTTGGCTGGCGCCGGCCTGTTCAACATGCTCGGCAACCTGTCCATCCTACGCGCGCTCAACCCCATCCGCGGCATCATGTTCCTGTTCTCGCCCATCAACCACTCGGGCATCATGGTGCTCGGCTTCGTCTTCCTGTCGACGACCGGCGCCGAGGCGCTCTATTCGGACATGGGTCACGTGGGCAAGGCTAACATCTATGCATCCTGGCCGTTTGTTAAGGCAGCCCTTATCCTCAACTATCTGGGTCAAGGAGCTTGGCTGCTCGCCAATAACTCCAACCCCCAGATGCTCGCGATGGATATCGTCAACCCGTTCTATATGATGCTCCCCGAGCCCCTGCGCCCCTTTGCCATCGTGCTTTCGGCCGTAGCGGCCATCATCGCCTCGCAGGCGCTCATTACCGGCTCGTTCTCGCTGGTATCCGAGGCAACCCGTCTCAATCTCATGCCGCATCTGCGCATCCACTACCCCAGCGACACCAAGGGCCAACTCTATATTCCGCTCGTCAACAACATCATGTGGGTCGGCTGTATCTTCATCGTGCTACTGTTCCAAAACTCCGAGCGCATGGAGAGCGCCTACGGCCTCGCCATTACCGTGACCATGCTCATGACCACGACGCTTTTGACGAGCTACATCGCCGGCATCCTCAAACACAAGCTGGGCGCCTGCGTCTTCGCCCTGCTCTTTGGTGCCATTGAGCTGTGCTTCTTCGCTTCGTGCCTCACCATGTTCTTTGGCGGCGGCTACGTCATGATCTTCCTGGCCGCGCTGCTGTTTGGCCTTATGTACGTGTGGCGCCGCGGCACCGCCATCGAGCGCACGCAGACGATCCTGCTGCCCGTCTCCAAGTACATTGACCAGCTCGGCCGCCTGCGCAACGACGAGACCTACCCCGTGCTCGCCGACAATCTGGTGTTCCTTACCAACAGTCCCGACCCGCTCACGCTCGACCGCGACGTGCTCTACTCCATCTTGGATAAGCATCCCAAGCGCGCCAAGGCATACTGGTTCATCAACGTGCATGTCACCGATGAGCCCTATACGCACGAGTATTCCGTCGAGACCTTTGGCACAGACTTCCTATTCCGCGTGCGCTTGGACCTGGGCTTTAAGGTCAATCAACGCATCAACGCCTACCTGCGCCAGATCGTTGGCGACCTGATGGCATCGGGTGAGTTGCCGCCGCAGCATCACACCTACTCCATCTACGAGACACGCGGCAACGTGGGCGACTTCCGTTTTTGTATGCTGCGCAAGATGCTTGCCCCCGAAACGGACATCAACCGCAACGACCATCGCGTCATGGCCATCAAGTACGCCGTCCGCCGCGCCTGCGGAAGCCCGGCACGTTGGTATGGTCTCGAGAACTCGGCCATCATCATCGAGTACGTACCGCTCTTTGCTCGCATGCGCCCGGCCGTCAAACTTGTGCGCACCCAGGTGCCACTCGAGGTTCAGATCGAAGAGGCCGAGGAAATGGAAGTCGACATCTTCTCGGACGACTTGGTCAATGGCAACGAGGCCGGTAGGGACATGAACGTCGATCCCACCGAGCTGCTCGAGAGCGTCGCCGATACGCCCGAACAGCAACAGCTCGACGGCCTCGAGAGCGAACAGCTCAACGACGCCAACTTCTAGCGCCGTCACCCATCGACGATAGCGGCCCTGCACCTCGCGAGAGATGCAGGGCCGTCTTGTATTGCAGTAAAGCTAGCGGCTACGAACGACGCGGCTCGGGAACCACGAGTCTATCGGGGCTCGCGCCCTCGGCATCCGTCAGGCTCACGTAGCGAATCGACGGATCCCCATACATCGCGTAGTAATAATTGCCCGTGCGCGCGCTAAAGCATCCGGTATAGATAGTCTTCTCGAACTTGCCATCGCCCATCCTGGACGCCCCCTCAATCATCACCACGCCCTCGAGTGAACGGAACATGCGGACGACGTTTTCGGTCTCGCTCTCCTTTTGCGGGTAATTGGCATTGAGGTACGCCGCCTTTACAAAACGGCTCGGCGAATAGCAGTCACCCGGAATACCGCGCATGCCGGCACCCGCGCCATAGGGCTTGAGCTCGGCGCCACGCCATGTCGCCGTCTGCGGAAAATCGCTTGTGGCCGTGATATAGGTGCGCAGGTTTTCCATGTGCCACGGGAAGGTGGGCTGATTGGCAAGGGTGTCGACCGGATCGTCGTATACATGCAGGCCGTCAGCCATCATCTCGACCACGATGCTACGCTGGCTGTCGCCGATAATCCAATGGAGCAGCGACACGCCCAGCCCCTCTCCTGCAGATTTGGCGACAATCACCGTATCGCGCAGCGCAGCCTCGACCTCGTCGACCGTCGAGAACGTCGCTGCCACCCACAGGGGAAACTCATAGGCTGCGATATTGGTCTTGCCGTCGACAGGGTCCTCGGCATACTCGGCATAACCCGGGAAATTGAGACCCGCCACGGCGAGGCCCGCATCGTTGCCGCAGTCGAAGAACATGGGATAGTTCTTGTAATCGATGCACATACCGATCACCGCGTGTGCCGCTGTTGCGTCGTCGATAAACGAATACGGAATGTGAAACCCGCGCGGCATCACGCGAACCTGTTGGCCGTAGTCAAAGCTCCAGTCGAGGTTGCGGCCTAGATACATGTGGCCGGAATTATCGGTAAATCGAATGCTCGTACACATAGCGCCTCCCAGCTTTACGTTCTTGCTAAGGTTATTGTCACCAAACAAAGAGGCGCTAAACACAAAAGCCCGGACATGACAACAATGTCACGCCCGGACTATTCAAGCAGGATAAACTCAACCAAGTTAACCCCGCAGGTCGTCTAAGGGGTCAAAGTGCCGCAGATTGCCACGAAAGAGGAGCGAAGCGTACTTAAGGTACGCGAGCGACGATTGAGCGGCAAGGTGCGGTGCTTTGGTCCCCTTAGACCAACTTTCCTAGACAGTGATCAATCATGTGTTGAATCATTTGAGCCTCGAAGCCGACGAAGCCCTGCTTGCGCTCGCGCATCTTGCCGTCTACGATCACGTCATAAGCGACCTTGCACTTGATGTAGCGCGTGGACTTGGTGATCTCGTCGTGCGTCAGGCAGCTCTCCTCCATCTTGCTGGCGCCCAGGCCAAACACCAGACGGGGGTTGTAGAGCACGTGGAGCTCGCCGGCGTCGTCCAGGTAGACGCAGACCTTCTTGGTAACGCCAATCTGGTTGGCGGCAAGGCAGCCGGCGTCCTCGAGCGACTTGATGGTATCGATCAGGTCCTGTGCGACCGACTCGTCCTCGACAGTCGCAACCTCGCAACGCTGGGACAGGATAGCCTCGTCGTGGCAGAGCTCTTTAATCATACGTTCCTCCATAGGGGTCGTTGTAACTGCTTAAGTATACGGTACCCACACATTTTCATGCGAAAAATACCGTCCGTCTGCTACAAAGCGCCGAACATCAACATGCGAGGAACAACAGCGTCGTAAAGGGGCTATAGTGAGAACGTTCGTGTCAATCGGCCTAAACTCGGGGCCGAACAAGGAAAGGGTATGCATGGACGAACTTTTTCACGTCAGTGAGCGCAAGTCCACAATCGGGACCGAACTTCGCGCTGGACTGACAACGTTCCTGGCAATGGCCTACATCATCGCCGTCAACCCCGCGGTGCTCTCGGGCGCCGGCATCGATGCGGGAGCGCTCGCCTGCGCCACCTGCCTGGGCGCCGGCATCATGACCATCTGCATGGGTATCTTCGCCAACCGCCCGCTCGCCTGCGCGTCGGGCCTGGGCATCAACGCCATGATCGCGGGCATCGCCACCACCATGTGCGGCGGCGACTGGCACGTTGCCATGAGCGTTATCTTCCTCGAGGGTATCGTCATCTTGCTGCTCGTCCTGTGCGGCCTGCGCGAGGCCATTATGGACGCCATCCCCGTGGTCCTGCGCCACGCCATCTCGGTTGGCTTGGGCCTGTTCATCGCCATGATCGGCCTGTGCGACGCCGGCATCATCACCGCTGGCGCCGGTACGCTCGTCGGCCTGGGCGACATCGCCTCCCCCACCTTTATCGTCGGCATCATCTCCATCATCGTGACGGTTGCCCTGGCTTCCCGCAACGTGCCGGGCTCGCTGCTCATCGGCATCATCGTCGCCGTTATCGCCGGTATCCCGCTGGGCGTCACCCATGCGCCCGAGGGTCTCATCGCACCGCTCGACTTCTCGACCTTTGGCGCCCCGTTTGCCAGCACCGCCGATGGCAACATGGCCATCGTGAAGGTTCTGACCGACCCGATGCTGCTCGTCGTTGCCTTCTCGCTGCTCATGAGCGACTTCTTCGACACCATGGGCACCGCGATGGCCGTCGCCAAGCAGGGCGAGTTCTTGACCGAGGACGGCAATGTCGAGGACATCCGCCCCATCCTGGTCGTCGACTCCGTGGCCGCTGCTGCCGGTGGCTTTATGGGCGTCTCCTCCATCACCACCTTCGTCGAGTCCACCTCTGGCGCTGCCGACGGTGGCCGCACGGGCCTCACCTCCGTCACCACCGGCGTGCTGTTCATTCTCGCCGCGTTCTTCTCCCCCATCGTCACCATCGTTTCCAGTGCCGCCACCTGCGGTGCTCTGGTCTACGTCGGCTACCTCATGATGAGCGAGGCCTCCGAGATCGACTGGTCCGACGTGTCGCAGGGTTTCCCGGCGTTCATGATTGTCGCCGGCGTGCCCTTCACCTACTCCATCTCTGCCGGAATCGGCCTGGGCTTTATCGCCTACGTGATCGTCGCGCTCTTTAAGGGCGAGGCCTCCAAGATCAAGCCGCTCATGTGGATCGCAGCCCTTGCCTTCCTCGTCTACTTCTTTGTAGCGTAGCGGCAAAGCTGCCAAAGCAGAACACCAAAGCGCGGAGTCGCATCGAGCGGCTCCGCGCTTTTCTTTTAAAGCCAGGCAACGCACGGACGCGCGATGTATTGCTTCCCAAGTTTTGGACATTTTGCCCTCCAAACGGCACTACCGCCGGCAACATCCAGCAGATACGCTGAATCTAGTCGTATAGGCCCTATGAGAACGGGAGCAACCATGGCAGCCTTGTTCACGACCCCCAAACGCAATGACACTACCGCCGGAACCCATGTTGCCGAACCCGACGTTCGCCATCGCATAGGACTCGCGCACGGCAGCTGGCGCCGCGTGACGCGCCGCATCGTCGCGGGCGCCGTGTGCGCGCTCACGGTGAGCTCGCTGCTCATGCCGAGAGTCTCGCTCGCAGCGGAATGGGTCAAGGTCGGCGGCAACAAGTACAACACCGCGGCGAGCGACGAGGCCGGTACCTGGTCGTGGGACGGCGCCGACGACTTGAAGCTCAACAACTATAACGGCGGCGAGATCCAGGCCGCAGGCAAGCTCAACGTGAATTACTCGGGAACCAACATCGTCACTGCCGAATGGATCGAAAGCATCAACGTTTCTCATGGCACTAACGAGAATGCCGAGCTCAATATCCAAGGCGACGAGGGCGGCACGCTCAGCGTGACATCTACTGAGGACGCTATCCTCTCCACGGGTAATATCAACATCGACGGAGCCGGATCCGTCAACGCCACGAGCACTGGGTTTGATGCCATCAATGCCGGAGGTGATCTCGCTATCAAAGGTTCGGGCAACGTCAACGCCACGGGTGCATCGGATGGCATCAGGGCAAACGGCAATATCACGATTGACGACAGCGGAGCCGTCACCGCCAGGGCTACCAAGGACAAGGGTATTGGAGCCGACAAGAACCTCACCATCAAGGGTGGCGGGACGGTCGAGGCAAGCTCAGCCGATGGTGAGGCCCTTTGGAGCGGCGGCAATATCAACATCTCGGACGGCGGCCAGGTCAAGGCAAGCTCCGAGAAAGACGCTGCCGTCGAGGCCAAGGGCAGCCTCGCAGCCACAAACGCCTCCCTCAACGTAAACGGTGTTGAATATGGCGTCTATGCCCACAAGGGCATCACCCTCGATCATGCAAACGTGACGGTCCGTGCAAGTAAAGGCAGATACGGTGGCGCCAACGCCCTCTTCACCTACCAGGACGACATCGTCGTCAAGAACGGCTCCACCGTGGACGCGTTTGCGGAAGGCGAGGTTTCGGCTGCATTCTCCACCAGAAACGATCGACCCAACGAGAAGGGCGGCCACATCTACATCAGCGACTCCGTTGTCAAGGCCATAGCCCGCTATGTCGAGAACGGCGACGGCCCCATCCCCTACAGCGAAAACCAAGATGGCGAGACGAGGCGCGAACCCCAAGGCGAGAACATCGGCATCATCGCCCAGACCAGCGAGGGCGTCACACCCGCAGTCATCTCGATCATCCGCAGCAAGGTAACGGCCGAAGGAGATACAGCGGCAATCTTTGCCCGTGCCATGAGCGCTGACGGCAAGACAATCGGCACCATCAAGATTGAGAACGCCGCCATCCAGACGCCCGAAAGCGGCAAGATCATTGACTATCGCAAGCTCCGTGACGGCATCTACGAGGCAGGCCAAGCCATCGGCACGGGCGACGCCACGGTCGACTCCCTCTATATCAAAGCAGTCGCCAAAAGTACGACCATCGCACCTCCCGAGGTAGCCAAGCCGGAAGACCCCAAGCCCGACGAGACCAAGCCCGCAGAAAGCAAGCCCGCGGAGTCCAAGCAGAACCCCAAGCCTGAGGGCTCAAAGCCGACCAAGGCCGTTGCAGCTTCAACCACGAAAGCCAAGACTACCGGCGTGCTCGCGGCAACCGGCGACACCTCGGGTGCGGCCATCGTGGCAACCGTCCTTGCGGGAACAGCCGCTATCGCCGCAGGCACCATGGCGAGCCGTAAGCGTTCTTAGACGCCTCTGCGCACATGGCAGCTCCCGCGAAGGCCCCGAGCCCCAGCACCGTTTAACAACGCCACCGCCGAGCTCCCCTCCGGCGGTGGCGTTTTCCATATGCGTCCGCAGGGGATGCACGAGATTGTCTTTGGTCTAGCCCAACCGGCATACGCTGGCGTGCGACAATTGGGGCTGCCGATATCACAACACTGAGAGAAGCCCGTCATGGAAGCGCATCAAAAGCAGATAACCGTTTATTCGAATCATACGGAAAGCGCGCCTGTCATCTACCTTCCTGTGGTCGTGGGCGACGGCAGCGAGGTTTATAAGTGTTGCCGAGAGCTCGACTGTCCGCCATTCGCCCTCGTCACCATTGGCGGGCTCGATTGGAATCGCGAGCTGAGCCCCTGGGCATGCGACGGGACCGTACGCGATGCCGAGCCTTTCGGCGGCCAAGCTGCCGATTTTCTTGATGAGCTGCTGAATCAGATAATCCCCCAGGTCGAGTCGTCGCTTCCTCAGCCGCCCACCCGGCGCGGCATTGCCGGTTACTCGCTCGCGGGCCTCTTCGCACTCTGGTCCCTCTGGCAAACCGACGCCTTTGACCGCGCCGCGAGCGCATCGGGGTCGCTATGGTTTCCCGACTTTGTCGACCGTGCCAGCACGGCCCCTTTTGCCGGCAGCCCGCAAGCCGTCTACCTGTCACTCGGCAAAAAGGAAACCAAGACGCCCAACCGCATGATGCGGCATGTACTCGACGACACACGCGCGATGGAAGCGTTGCTCGTCGAGCGCGGCATTCCAACAACGCTGGAGCTCAACCCCGGCAATCACTTTGCCCAAACCGACTTACGCATGGCCCGCGGCATCCACTGGATACTGACACATTAAAAATGGTGCCCACACGCATATACGCATGGGCACCATATCTTGTTTTAGCTGAACGCAGCTGCTACTCAGCAGCCTCCTCAAGCTCGGAGACATCAAACTCAAAGTCGTTACCCGGCAGGATGGCGTTGAGCACAATGCCCACCAGTGAGCCCACGGCAATGCCGGACAGCGAAATCGTCACGCCGCCGAGCTCCAACACGATGGCGCCGGCGGTGCTGTACGCGATGCCGAGCGAAAGCACGAGCACCAGCGCGGCAACCAGCACGTTGCGGTTGTTCTGGAAATCGACCTGGTTCTCGATGAGGTTGCGGACGCCCACAGCGCTGATCATGCCATAGAGCACGAGCGACACACCGCCGATCACACACGCCGGCATGGCCGCAATGACAGCCGCGAACTTGGGGCAGAACGAAAGCACGATGGCGCAACACGCGGCAATTCGAATTACGCGCGGGTCGAACACGCGCGTCAGGGCGAGCACGCCGGTGTTCTCACCATACGTAGTGTTGGCCGGAGCGCCAAAGAGCGAAGCCAGAATCGTGGCAAGGCCGTCGCCGAGCAGCGTGCGATGCAGACCGGGATCGGCAATGTAGTTGCACTCGCAAGTCGAACCGATAGCAGAGATATCGCCGATATGCTCAATCATGGTCGCAAAGGCCAGCGGCATGATGGTGATGATAGCCGTCGTGGCAAGACCGCCATCGAACTGCGGGCCAAAGAGCGCAAACACGGTGTTGTCCCACACGATGGGCAGACCGACCCACGGAGCGGCGGCAACGCCCGAAAAATCAACCTCGCCCAGCACCGCCGCGACAGCATAGCTCACCACAACGCCCAGCAAAATCGGCACGATCTTGACCATGCCGCGGCCCCAGATGTTGCAGATGACGATCACGGCCACAGCGATAACGGCGACAAGCCAGTTGGTCTGGCAGTTGGCAATGGCAGAGCTCGCCAGGATCAGGCCGATGGAAATGACGATGGGACCGGTCACCACCGGCGGAAAGAAGCGCATGACACGCTTGGCGCCAAATGCGCGGAACAGCGCCGCCAGCACCGGATAGAGCAGGCCGGCGCAGGCAACGCCCAGGCAAGCGTAAGGCAAAAGCTCGGCCTCGCCGTTGGGCGCAATGGCGGCATAACCCGCGATAAAGGCAAACGACGAGCCCAGAAACGCGGGCACCTTACCGCGCGATAGAAAATGAAACAGCAGCGTGCCGATGCCGGCGAACAGAAGCGTCGCCGAAACGGAAAGGCCGGTGAGCACGGGCACGAGCACCGTGGCTCCGAACATCGCAAACATGTGTTGCAAACCCAACACAAACATGCGCGGGCGGCCGAGCGACGATGCATCGTAGATGGCATCGGTGACGGCGGGCGTCGAGGATTGGGACATGGAAGTCCTTTCATGATGGAAGGGCGATCAGGTATATCGGATAACCTGCCCGAACGATACGATCCGAACCATTGTACGTGATACGCCATGTCTCGCACGCGCCGTCACCTGCAAACGGTAGCGTTACTTCCAAACGCGCTCGGAAATGCGCTTGACCAGCGCGATCTTTGCCCACTGTTCGTCCTCGGTCAGTTTGTTGCCAATCTCACAGCTGGCAAAGCCGCACTGGGGCGACAGGTACAGGTTCTCGAGCGGCACATACTTTGCGGCCTCGTGGATACGTTCGACGATGGCATCCTCGTCCTCGAGCTCAGCGGCCTTGGTGGTCACCAGGCCCAGCACGACCTTCTTGCCGGGAGCAACATACTTGAGCGGCTCAAAGCCACCGGCACGCGGCGTATCGAACTCAAGGTAGAACGCGTCGACATCCTCGTGCGCAAACAGGTACGGTGCAATGGGATCGTAACCACCCTCGAAGGCATACGTGGAGTGATAGTTGCCGCGGCACACGTGCGTGTTGATGGCCAGATCGTCGGGCTTGCCCTCGATGGCGGCGTTGTTGAGCGCCACGCCCAGCTCGCTTACCTTTTGCAGGTCGACCGGGCTCATGCCGGTTTTGGCGACAAAATCAGTATCGCAGTAGATGCCCCAGGTACAGTCATCAAACTGGATGTTGCGGCAGCCTGCTGCGTACAGGTCGGCGATCACCGTGCGATAAGCGGCTGCAATGGCGTCGGCAAGTTCCTCATCGGTCTTGTAGACGGCGCGCAGACTCTCCTGCTGTCCATCGCAGCGGTCGAGCGTAACCTCCGAGAACGTCTGGATCGGCGCCGGAATGGTTTGACGCGCGACCTGGCCCTCCCCCTCAAGCGCCTTGACAAACTTAAAATGCTCGACGAACGGGTGGTTCTCGCCGCTAATGGGACCGGTAACCACGGCGGTGTCGGCCGTCGTCTCCTCGTCATGGAACATATAACCCGTGCGTGAGGTGCGGCGCTCAATGCCGTTAAGGCCCCACATAAAATCGAGGTGCCAGTAGCTGCGGCGGAACTCGCCATCGGTGATCACCTGCAGGCCGGCGGCCTTCTGCTTGGCCACCAAATCGCGAATGGCATCGTCCTCGACGGCCTTAAGGCCGGAAGCGTCGAGTTTACCCGCGACATAGGCGGCACGGGCGTCCTTTACAGCCTGCGGACGAAGAAAGCTGCCGACGATATCGGCGCGAAACGGCGCGTTCGGTTGAATCGAAGTGCTCATAGATATCTCCCTTTGCATTGGTTGCTTTACTGGGACAGAGTATGAGCGCTCATATGACCATCGTAAAATATACGTTTATAACAGTTTGATATAGATGCTTCCTATATCAGTCTGGACTGTCATAAAGAGACTTGAACCGTGCGGAGCACAGCAGCCTAGATATGCTGACGAATCGCGTCGATATAGGCCCGACCGTAGCGCGTGAGCGTCGTGTTCTTGCGCGTGATGATGCCAATCTCCATGTACTCGTCCACGTCGAGCGGAATCGAGATAATGCCGGGGCCGTTGAGCTCGTGGCTGATCACGCCCGAGCATACCGTGTAGCCGTTGAGGCCCATGGCCAAATTGAACAACGTCGCACGGTCGCGCACGCGGATATTTTTGCGACGCTCGAACGTCGAGGTCAGCTCCTCGGAATAGTAAAACGAGTTGTAGCTGCCCTGCTCGTAGGACAGGAAGGGATAGTCCTCCAGGTCCTCGAGCGTCACGCTGGAGCGGCCCGCCAGCGGATGGTCGGCGCTCACAAAAACGTGCGGCGTGGCGCAGAAGAGCCCTTCGAACACGAGCTCGTTGGCCGCCAGCATGCGCTCGATGACCTCGCGATTGTGCTCCGACAGATACAGGATGCCGAGTTCGCTTTTCATATGCGCGACGTCCTCGATAATCTCGTGAGTCTGCTCCTCGCGCAGGGTAAAGTCGTAGCGCGCGGCATCGAACTCGCGGATCACGTCAACAAACGCGTTAACGGCAAAGGAATAATGCTGGCAGCTCACACTAAAGTGCGGCACCTGCTCGGATGCGCCCTTGTACTTGCCCTCGAGCAGGTCAGCCTGGTCGAGCACCTGGCGCGCGTAGCCCAAGAAGGTCTCGCCCTCTTCGGACACAATGACGCCCTTGTTGGTGCGCTCAAAGATGTGCACGCCCATCTCGTTTTCGAGATCGCGGATCGATGCGGTAATCGAAGGCTGCGACACAAAGAGTCGGCGCGAGGCCTCGGTAATGCTGCCGCATTCGGCAACCTTAACAACATACCTGAGCTGCTGAAGCTTCATGGCTTTCTCCCTAGACGTTCGTAACGTCGAAACCCGTCGCATCCATCTGACGCATAAACGGCGGCATCTCCCCCGTCGCGGCGCAGGCGGCAATCTGATGCAGAGCCCCGGCAACCGCATCGTCTGCCGCAGCGCCGATATGCCAGCGCGCGGCAGCCGTGACAGCCTCGTTGGCATTGGCGACTGCAACGGAGTTGGGAACGGCATCGATCATGGGCAGATCGTTATCGGAATCGCCAAATACGGCCACCTCATCGGTCGTCAGGCCCAAAGCGCGCGCCAGCTCCAGCGCAGCGCAGCCCTTGTCCCAACCTGCTGGAAGGATGTCGAACAGGCGCACACGATTGTTGGGAAACACGAGTGAGAGCTCCGGTACCTCAGCGGCAACGCGCTCACGTAGCTCCGCGAGCTCCTCACGCGAGCGGGCGCTCCAGATATTCGCCTTGTATACCGGGGCATCATCGACAACAGGACGGCACGGGGCCTCCTCGCCTTTGAGCCATGCGTTGCCGCCCGACTCCATGGCGCGGCGTACGCGCTCGGGGTCGCTCGTCACGCAATAGGCATCGTTATCCCAAAAGTCGTCACCCAGGCTGTAGACCTTTAGATAGGTATCGTCGGTCTCTTGCTCGAGGTAATCGGCCAGACGCATCAGGGCATCGTTGTCGGTCGCGCGCGAAGCGACCGCCTGACCGTCGACAAACATGACCTGGCCGTTGCAGAACGCGCCGGTCGAGAAGCACTCGGCGCGATTGCGAAACATCCAGCCCATCGCGGACGGCTGGCGACCCGAAACCGGGCCAAAGTGCAGACCCGCCGCCTGCATGGCATGAATACCCTCAATGGCGTAGTCGCTGGCGCCGTCATGCCCGGCTGGAATCAGCGTATCGTCCATATCGGTCAGCACAAGTTTGATCATAGAGTCCCCCAGTCATTTTCACCGTATCCATTGTAACGACCTGCCAATAAGGGACAGGTTTATTTTGGCAGGTTTTATCTGGGAAAATGTAACGCCCCAGTTGCCACCTACCAAAATAAACCTGTCCCTTTTTGGCAGGTGCGCTAGTATAGGGAACAACAGATTCGATGCGGGAGTGCCGGCGGTGCAAACCACAAGGCTGAGAGGGCAATGGGCCCAATCCTTTGAACCTGTCAGTTAATGCTGGCGTAGGGAGCATGCCGCCTTTACAGGGGCGCTGTCTATGCACAGCGCCCCTTTTCTATGCCAAGGAGGCATGTGCAGTGATTGATTCGGAACAGCTTAAGCAACATGTGATCAAGGCCGTGGAGGAGATTCACGCCACCAATCCGATGGCAGGCTCCATCACCAACACGGTGACGATTGACTTTGTCGCCAACGCACAGCTCGCCGTGGGCGGATCGGCCGCCATGGTCTATCTGCCCGACGAGGGCGAGGCACTCGTTGCCGGCGGCGGCGCCATCTATCTCAACATGGGTACGCTCTTCCCCATCTACGAGCAGACGATTCCCCGCGCGGCCAAGGCGGCACACGATGCCGGCAAGCCCTGGGTGCTCGATCCGGTTGGCCTGGGCATCGGTAGCCTGCGCACCCAGCTGGTAAACGAGCTCAAGCAGTACAAGCCCGCCATCGTGCGCGGCAACGCCTCCGAGATTATCGCGCTCGCCGGCCTATGGGGTCTTGAGGGCGAGGCGGCCGATCTGAGCCGCGTGCGCGGTGTCGATACCACCGACACGGTCGACGCCGCCCGCGACGCCGCCGTGGCACTCGCCCGCTACACCGGCGGTGCCGTAGTGGTCTCGGGCGAAGTCGACCTGATCACCGACGGCACGACGGTGGCCAAGTCCCACGGCGGCAGCCCGCTTATGTCCAAGATCACCGGCTGCGGTTGCTCGCAGGGCGGCGTGCTGGCCGTGTACGCTTGCGCTGCCGACCCGTTTACGGCAGCCATCTGTGGCACCGCCGTCTACAACGTTGCCGGCACGCGTGCCGCTGCCGTCGCCGACGCCCCGGCAAGCTTTAAGGTCGCCTTTATCGACGAGCTCTACCGCGCGACCGCCCAAGACATCGCCGATAACCAACTCGAGCTCGAGGAGGCATAAACCATGTCCGAGCCCGTAACCAATGCCGGCATGAACACGCTCGTCGCCGTGGCCATCGCCCCGTGCGGCACCGGCGATGAGCTGTCCGCCGAGGTCGCCGAGGTCGTGCGCGTCATTCGCGAGAGCGGCCTTCCCAACCACACCACCTCGATGTTCACCGAAATCGAGGGCGACTGGGACGAGGTTATGCAGGTCGTGCGCGACGCAACCTTTGTGTTGGCGAGCAAGGGCATCCGCACCGAAGTCGTGCTCAAAGCCGATATTCGACCCGGATTTACCGACACCATGACCGGCAAACTCGAGCGCATGGAAGCGCAGATCAAAAAGCAGGAGGAAGCACGATGAGCATCCGCGACAACCTTGATATCTCGGCCTATCTGGTACTCGGCCCCGAAAACACCCTCGGGCGTCCCGTGGGCGATGTGGTGGCCCAGGCGCTCGACGCAGGCTTTACCTGCATCCAGGTGCGCTCCAAGGTGGCAAGCGCCCGCGAAATCATCGCGCTGACGGGCGACGCCGTGCAGGCAATCGCACAGGCCGGCAAAACCGGTCAGGTTGCCCTGCTGATCGACGACCGCCTGGACTGCGTACTCGCCGCGCGCGAGCAGGGTATTGCTGTCGACGGCGTGCACGTGGGCCAGAGCGATATTCCCGTCGAGGTCTGCCGCAAGCTTCTGGGCCCCGATGCCATCGTGGGCCTTTCGGCCCGCTGCGAGGAGATGCTCGAGTACGTCAAGACCGCCGACATGAGCCTAGTCGACTACCTGGGCATCGGCCCGCTCCACGAGACCGAGACCAAGCGCGACTGCGGACGCGCGGCCGACGGCTCTATCATCACCAAGAGCTTTGAGGACCTGGCTGCACTCCACGCAGCAAGCCCCGTGCCCATCGTGGTGGGCGGCGGCGTCAAGACGGCCGACCTGCCACAGCTCAAGGCCACCGGCGTCGATGGCTTCTTTGTGGTGAGCGCCGTCTGCAGTGCCGACGATCCCTACGCCGCCGCCAA
>CALDWI010000036.1 GCA_937923795.1 uncultured Collinsella sp. | reverse complement strand
CACAAAATTTAGTGCCCACGCCCCTTAGGGTAGGGGAGTATAGCAATTTTTGCAATGTATAAAGCAACATATACAATCTAGTATGTGGTATACTATATACAATCCATTAAGTAATTGAGATCAAAGAAAGGCTGGTTAACGAAAATGAAAAGTTTATTAACTTCTGTATTAGAAACTGCTAATTTGTTTAGAAAATGTGATAAATATTCGCAAAGTACAATATTAAAAGAGGAATGCGCAGAACTCATTGTAGCTTTGTCGCATTTTGAAAGAAACCGAAAGGGGTCTTTTAATGAGATATTAGAGGAACTATCGCATGTTCTTATATCCTGTTTTGCATTTATAATTTGTGCAGATATTCCGGTGGAGGAGCTTACGGAGGAAGTAGATAAAAAATACAATAAGTATCATTTTTTGAAAGCGAGGTGAAAAAAAAAACCATGAAAAAAAAGAAAGTCGTGATTAAAATTACTTTGACCGATGATAACATTACTCTTGATGGTCAGAACTTGCCAGAACTGACCGAGAATGACATTATTGATAGTATCAAGGTGATTGTCACTCTTGCCAAGACTATGAATCTTATATGGGAAGGAGACTCGACAGATGAAGATGCGTAAATTTATCATTGAGATACACCCCGACGGTACACTGACGTGCTGCGAGTATGAGGACCCAAAGGACGCGGCCAAAGTCCAAAATAAACGTGCATGGCTGGAAGGTTATCAGCAAGCGCTTATTCATTGTGATGATGAACTAAGTAGCCTTAAAGCATTTATGGGCTCTTCTTTATCGACCGATCTTGAGTACCAGGGAGCCGTCAAAGTATGCTCTCACATGCGTACTTTTTATCAAAAGTTGTACAATAAGTACATGCAATAAGTCGAAACGGCCTCCAGGCCGTCTACCGGGACCGCCCGCCCGGTATTGATAAGACAGGGTGCCTACTGAAAGGAGTTTTGTATTATGTCCGAAGCAATGATGAAGTCCGAAAACAATGGTGTTATGATGGTGTCCGATGTAATGAACACCGGCATCGGGTATACCGACATGAATCTTTCTGACCGCTCGGCTGCGGTTGCATTCTACAATGCGACGAGCAACCCCGCCAACAAGTTGAAGGAGCATGTCAACGAGGTTCTGTCGCTGGTGCATGTCTCTGTGGAGTGCGTTGAGGTCAGCAAGGACGATGTCCCCGAGGGCAAAACGATGGCCCCGCGGGTGGTCCTCATTACCGATGACGGGCAGTCGTATTCCTGCATCTCTGTTGGCGTGTATCAGTCTTTGAAGCGTATGTTTACGCTGCTCGGAACCCCTGACACATGGACGGAGCCGGTGAAGATCAAGCCTGTTCTTATCAGCACCAAAAAAGGTCAGGTTTTGTCTTTGAATCTGGTTTAATCTAACCAATGGCCGCCGCACATACGGCGGCCATATTTGTTATAGGAGGCCACCATGAAAAGTAAAGATAACAGAGGATCCTTGCTGAATTGCGACGACTCCCTGATATATCTTGCATCTGCCATTGTATACAGTGGAGTCGCAAATAAAGATGTTAATTTTTTCTGTTCCGAATGGGCGAAAACCATCTTTAATGGTCTGGGCATCGAAGCAGACCCTCTGGACTGGTATTATATGATTTTAGATAGAAAGGAGCGCAAGAAACATGGCAGCAGGCGCAGCTAAAGCGAGGGCAACTCTTAAATACAGTCCAGAGCTATACACCCCGTACGCTTTGGAGTCGTGGCCCGATCGTCAGATGCGCAAAGAATACACTCGTCTGCGTGACATTGCGCAGAAACGTATTAAGCGACTATCAAAAGATCCCATCAGCGGCACCAGCGATGTTTATAAAGAATTTGCCGGAGGTTTTCCGACTCTAAAGGCAATGCGCGGAGACCGAACAGCGTTGGAGCAAGCCTTGGCGGATGTGGCGCGGTTTGTGCGTTCTAAGGGTTCCACCGTGGGCGGGGCGCGTGAGGAGTTCGAACAAAAAATGAAAGTGGGCGGCATTGACATTTCCGATGTTCCCCAGGATCAATACACGGCCCTGTCTGAATGGTGGGAGATCATAAAGGCATCGGGTGTGTACTATTATCCGTCCGACCAGCCGGTCATGTATTGGCGCGAGAAAGGCGGCTACGACGTCAGTATTGACGATTTTGTAAAGTGGCAGCAAGGTGAGGTTAATTATGGCAAAGAATGGGACTATAGCGAGGGGAGCAGCTCTACCGACCTGCGCGGAGGTTTTGGAGGAGGCTTATAATTATAACCCTGTTCCCTGGCTTATGGAGCACCTAGACCGCAAGCACACAAAAGGCAAAAAGCGCAAAACGAACAAGAAGCGTTTGTATGTAAATATGCCTTGTGCGTTTGATATTGAGACAAGCCGCGTGTGTGTTGACGCCGACGACAACCCCCACACCATTATGTATATCTGGCAATGTCAACTAGGTTTGGATATTACCATTATTGGCAGGACGTGGGATGAGTGGTTAAATTTTACAGGTGCAATCAGCGACTACTTGCAGGCAAACAGTGGCCCACAGGGCGATTGGTATTTGTGTATCTATGTACACAATCTTGCCCACGAATTCCAATATTTGTCGGGTGTTTTGGATTTCGGCCCGGGCGATGTGTTTGCCAGCAAGCCCCGGCGCGTTCTGAAATGTGACAACCGCGCTATTGAATATCGGTGCAGTATGAGACACAGTAACTTGTCCCTTGATGCTTGGGGCAAGCAGCTGGGCGCCCCTCATGCCAAATTAACAGGCGCTCTTGATTATTCAAAAGTGCGGTATCCATGGACTCCCCTGACATCTACAGAATTAGCGTATTGCATCAACGATGTTCGGTGCATTGTGGAGTGCCTGTTAATCGAGATGAAGCGAGACGGGGACGACCTGTATACATTACCATTGACGCGCACCGGCTATGTTAGACGGACGGCCCGTGAAGCTATGTACAAATGGGGTATTAGACGGGTCAAGCGCCTTTTGCCGTCGTGGGAATTGTATCAAATGCTGCGCGAGGCATTCCGAGGGGGCGACACTCACGCCAACCGCTATTATGTGGGGCTGCACTTAGAAAACGTCGGCTCCGTTGACATGTCCAGCGCATACCCCGCCGTACAGTGTGAATGCTATTTCCCTATGACTCCATTTAGGCAGGAATCCGCCACCGTTGAACGGCTAATGCAATGTATGAGACACGGCAAGGCGTGCTTGATGCGCTTGCAAGTAAAAGGCTTGCGCCAGCGCTTTAAGTGGTGGGGATTTCCCTATATCCCCCTTGCGAAGGTTCGGCACTGTGAAGGATACATAAACGACAATGGCCGCTTGCTGTCTGCCGATCATTTTGAAATCACCATTACAGATATAGATTTTAGAATCATTGCCAAAGAATATGATTGGAACGCCCTTAACGTTCTGGACCTTTACACTTCTGATTATGGCAAATTGCCTAAACCGTTGACGGATTGTGTTAAAGAGAGTTACACCGGCAAGACATCCCTTAAAGGTGTAGCCGGTCAAGATTTGTATTATGTTAAGGCCAAGGGTGATCTTAACAGCTATTACGGTATGACCGCGCAGGACCCCTTGCAGCTGGACACACTTTTTGACGAGGACGACTCCGACAATCTTTGGAGCGAATGCACCGACGACCCAGAGGGCAGTTATAACGAGCACTGCCCCCATTTGTTTCTACCGTACCAATGGGGCGTATGGACTACTGCCCATACTCGCAAGCGCCTAAAAATAGCGCAATGGGCAGCTGGCAAGAATGGCGTGTACTGCGACACTGACAGTGTCAAATATATGGGAAATATTGATTTGTCGGGCTTTAACAAAGCCGTAAAGCAGCTCGCAAAAGATAACGGCGCTTGCGCTACAGACCCAAAAGGCCACACTCATTATATGGGCGTATACGAGCAGGAGCGCCGCTATGCGGAGTTTATGACGTGGGGCGCAAAAAAATACGCAACTACCTATAAAAAGGGTGGGCCTATCACTACTACCATAGCAGGAGTTAGCAAGCGGAAGGGCGGTTTAGAGCTGGCCCTGTGGGGTGGTTTTGAGGTATTTAAGCCTGGGTTTACTTTTTGTTTGGCGGCAGGAAATCAGGTTATTTATAATGATCGCCCCAATGTGCCCGATTTTGTGGTTGACGGGCATACGGTACACATAACAAGAAACCTGTGTATTTGTGATAATACCTATACGTTGGGTATTACTGACGAATACGCGAAGATATTAGGGTACAAGATTATGGAGGTTATCTGATGATTAAACTTTATACCGATGAAGGTTGGCCGAACTTTTCCGAAAAGGATGGCATCTTGTCAACTGGGGCACCCATTATTTTTATATGGGGCGGACGTGGCACCGGAAAGACCTATGGAGCGCTAAAGTACGTCCACCAGACCGAAGAGGAATTTCTGTATTTGCGTCGCACGCCACAGCAGGCGGAACTTATTTGTGCATCACCCAGTATGTGGCCGTGGTCTCCGTTGAACGACGATTTACAAACGCATTACGCCCCGTTCAAATTGCCCAAGATAGCGGGACTATATGAAGTGGGCAACGCAGGAGCCTACACGGATACAGGAGCGCCCATTAAACCAGCCAAGATGTCGGGCGTAGTGGGTAGTGTGGTCACTCTTGCCCGTACCCGTGGTTTTTCAAGTCCTCATACTAATATAATCATTCTGGACGAATACCAGAAAGAAGAATCCGACTATTACCGACGCGGTGAGGGCGTGGGCCTTGCCAACATTTATGAAACAGTCAACCGTAACCGCGAACTACAAGGGCAAAAGCCCTTGACGCTGTTGTGCATGTCAAACGCTGTTGGCATGGCAAACCCCTATTATATGCAATGGGAGATCACCGACACAGTAGAAAAGATGATCGGCAAGAAAGAGCGCGTAAAGCTGCTTGCTGATAAAGGCGTTCTTTTGATTGATCTTGTGGATAGCCCTATTGCAAAGGAAAAAGCAAATACGGCCCTCTATAGGTCCATGACCGGCACAGATTTTTACAGATCAGCTATCGAGAATCAGTACAGCTCCGAAGAAAAGAGTTTGGTTGTGTCCCGGCCCTTGCGTGAATACTACCCGCTTGTACAAATTGGGCGGTGTTGCATCTACGAACATAAGAGCAGACCACTATATTATGTATGCCGCCACAGGTCTGGCGAGATGCCCACCTATGGCACCGGCGACTATGAGCGAAAACGTTTTAGGGCCGCGTATGGGTACATCTGGCCCGCATACTTGCAGCGGCAACTTGAATTTGAGCGGTACTCGGATGAAATTTTCTTCCGTGAATATTGCGGTACTTGACTTTTTTACGCAGTTGTTATATATTAAAGTTAATCCCCGGTGCCCACAGGCAGCCCCCAGAAGGGGCGGGCAAGCGTCAGCCAGCGCAA
The DNA here is from genome assembly GCA_937923795.1 of uncultured Collinsella sp. GTDB lineage: Bacteria > Actinomycetota > Coriobacteriia > Coriobacteriales > Coriobacteriaceae > Collinsella. Next base: position 8,039 of record CALDWI010000036.1, on the reverse strand, counting down.
GAACCGGGGATTTACTTGTATCTGTATTGGAGGTGCGCAAAATGGATGCTAATAGTATGATTCAGGCTATTTCTAACGTGGGTTTTCCCATTGCCGCGTTCTTGCTGATGTGGTATCAGTGCAACACCGTTGTTAAGGAGAACACGGCGGCTATCACCGAGATGCGGCGTGCTCTGGACGACATCAAGAAGGAGAGTTAACCAATGGGTTGCTATATCATTTTTGCCCAATCTATCACAAACGTACGCGCGTTCCTGCTGGCTGATTTGTGCGCTCGTTTGGGCATTGCCTATTATAGCGACTGGGCCGACGCCGACCACACGCGGCAGTGCTGTGCAGTGGGCCCAGTCACCAAAGGAGACAAAGACCTTATCGTTAAGTGTCTGGGACATGACACATATGTTGTAATGGAGGCAACTAAAGTTGAAAATCAGTGAAAAAGCGGCCCTCGCAATGGCCGGATACACCAAAGCAGAAATTGAAGCTATGGAGCAGCCCGCGCCGCAGCCCGCGCCGCAGCCCGCGCCGCATCCCGCACCGCAGCCCGTCCCGCAGCCCGCGCCGCAGCCCTCGCCGCAGCCCGCGCCGCAGCCCGTCCCGCAGCCCGCGCCGCAGTACGAGGGCCTCGAAACCCTGTTGCAGCAGCTTTTGCAGGGTCAACAGACGACAGCGCAGGCAATGCAGACTATGACCCAGACGTTGCAGGCAAACGCGTTGGGCCTTGGCATCCAGCAGCAGCCAACGGCAGATGCTGCCACTGTGACTGCCCGGATTATCGACCCAACCTATGGAACGGAGGTAAAGTAATATGCCACTTGGTATGGATTTTGCGGATATTGCCGCAATTTTAACCGAGATCAATAAAATGGCCACCGGTCAGGAACCGGCGTCTCCCATCGTAGATACGTCTAGCTTTGTGTCTGTTGCGCGGGCCACGGTGCTGACCGGCACCGACAATTACGCCAGAGCGATTAGCCAGGTGTTGGGACGTACCATTTTTGCCGTCCGCCCCTACGATGCACCCCTGAAGCGCTTGCAGGTTACGGGCGACGACTGGTCAAACCATGTTAGGAAGATCAATTTCTGTGACACTGACCCCGTCACCGACAAGGCGTGGGCGCTGCAGGACGGCCAGAGCGTGGATATGTACGAAGTCCACAGGCCTAAAGTCCTTCAGACAAACTACTACGGGCAGACCAATTACAGCCGCGTGTACACCCAGGCAGACACCCAAATGGAAGCGGCCTTCAAGGGCCCCGAGGAACTGGCGCAGTTCTGGTCCTCTTTCGTGCTGCATCTGTCGAACCAGATCGAGGCAGACCGGCGCAACCTTGCCAACAACCTGATGGCCAACCATCTGACCGGCATGACGGTGACCAGCCCGAAAAGCGTTGTGTATCTGCTTGATGAGTATAACGCCCAGCAGGGCACCAAGCTGACGGTGCAGGACGTTTACAAAGAAGCGAACTTCCCGGGTTTTGCAAAGTACGCTTATGGCCGTATCAACGATATTTCCCGCCTGATGAAAGAGCGCTCTATCAACTGGCATCAGAACTGGAAGATCGGCAGCACGACGTACAACATCATGCGCCACACGCCGTATGACCGGCAGCACCTCTATTTGTACAGCGGCACGCAGAGCCAGATCGACGCCCGCGTGATTCCCGAGGTGTTCCACGATAATATGTTAAAATACCGCGACGCAGAGCAGGTCACGTTCTGGCAGAACATCGACAATCGCGACACCATCTCTGCAACGCCTGTTGTGACCAGTACCGCCGGTGTGGCATCCAAGAATGCCGCGGTGCAGCTGTCGAATGTGTTCGGGTGTCTGCTGGACTGGGATGCAATCGGCTACACTCCGAAGCTGTCCCGGGTGGTCCCAACTCCCATGAACGCCCGAGGCCTGTATACGAATTTCTGGTATCACTACGGGTGGTCGTGGTACGATGACTTCACCGAGAACGCCGTTCTGTTCCTGATGACCGCCGGAGACGTCACCGCGCCCAAAACGGACACAGTGGCCAGAGCCTCCACCCTTAAAACCACCACGCACAAGGACGCAGATCCCTCTATGTCCTGACCAGCACCGGCGGGCATTGCCCGCCGGTTATTTTATAGGAGGTGCAATATGCAAGCTACCTTTTATCAGTTTGCAAAGCGCACAAACAGTACAAAGCGGCCCAGCGGTGGGCAGGGGTTTGGAATTGACCTTAAAGCCCCTTGTAACATCATTGACCCCGAGATCAAAATTGCAACACAGAGCGACCCCACCGGATACAATTATTGCTACCTTCCCACATTTAACCGGTATTACTGGGTGAAGAACTGGACATATTCGAACGGGCTCTGGACTGCCTCGCTGACCGTTGACACTCTTGCAAGCTACCGCGACCAAATCGGCAATAGTACGGAGTATGTCACAAGATCGTCTGCCCAGTATGATGGTACAATTTCAGATGGACTTTACCCGGCATCGGCTAAAGTGCAAAGTGTAACAACCGCTTTTCAAGGGGGCTTTGTGGAAACAATTAGCGGGGGATTCTTTGTTATTGGGTTTATAGCTAAAGCCGCAAACTCCATTGGGGCTATTACATATGCAGTAATGACCCCTACAAATGCCAAAAAACTATCTGCAAAATTGCTGACTAATGTGTCATACCTTAGTATTGACAATTCAGAAATTAGCGACAATTTAACAAAGGTCCTTTTTAATCCCTATCAATATATCGTCAGTTGCAACTATTATCCATTTAACATTGCAGAAATCACCGCGCATTTACCTCTTGTCTCCAATGTAGATGTGGGGTGGTGGTCTGTGGACGTCCCGTGCTGGATTTTGGGAGAAGATAATAATAACTTCACAAAATCGGTAAATGTGAATGTTCCGAAGCACCCCCAGGCGGCAAATCGAGGGGAGTACTGCAATGTGGCCCCCTACACAGATTACACTATTTTTTTGCAGCCCTTTGGAGTGATACCTCTTGACGCCTCTAAACTGTGGGGCGCCACAACATTATCTATACAATATGTGACTGACCTTTTTACCGGCGACAGCATTTTGCGTATATTCACCAACGCGAATCAGTTAGTACACGAAACGACAGCAAAAGTAGGTGTTTCTATTCAACTATCTAATATTACTTTTGGCATCCCATCAGGTACCAACGGGATGCTTCAAACCGGTATTGCTGCTACGTTTGGAGGTCTACAGGCCGCGTTATCCGGTGGTTCTATTTCGGACGTCGGAAATGGTATTTTAAATGCTGCACAGGCAACTAATGCAGATGTAGCGAGCAAGGGCGCAACGGGGACCACAATAGCTTTTGATGCAATCCCTTATATAGTTGCCCGTTTTAAAATTCTCGTAGACGACAACAACGAGCACCACGGCAGGCCGCTATGCCAACGCGTGCAGCTGTTCAGTATCCCGGGATTCATCATGGTAGACGACCCCGACATTGCATTAACCGCGACTGCCGCCGAGATTGACAGTGTTAAAAGTTATATGAAAAATGGATTCTTTTTAGAGTAGGAGGCATAAACAATGGCAGTATATAAACAGTGCATTACTGATGTATCACCGATCAGAGTGACCGCCGGTTATCCTGCGTACTCTGACGGCAGCCCTCACCGGGGCATTGACACCGTCCACGGCAACCACAAAGCCTACGCGCCCGAGGCGGGCGTTGTGGTTGTGGCCCAGCACTGGAATGGTAGTACATCTGGTGATCAGTCGTGGGGTAACATGATTAAAGTGCGGATGGCCGACGGCACGACATGGCGTGCCGCACATTTTGCCTCGCAAATTTGGAACGTGGGAGACACGATCTCTAGGGGGCAATTCATCGGCACACAGGGCGATACCGGCTACGTTACGGGCATTCACACACATTGGGAGTATGCCGATGCCGCTGGAAACCTAAGGGACCCGTCCAGCATTATCAGAATCCCCAATCAGGTCGGCACATGGGACGTAGAATGGGACTCGGGTGGAGGCCCTGACCCTGGTCCCGGGCCGGGTCCCGGGCCGTGGCCTACTGGCAAATTGCCGGTATGGTTGCTGTTTAAAATGGCGAAAGGGGGCCGTCTGTTATGAGCGCCCCCTACAGCTATGAGCAGATTAACGCCCATGTGTCCCCGGTGACTCCCTCCGTGATGCACACCAAGGGCAACAGCCTATCCTATTATTTCCGTAAATACCTGTTTCTTGAGGCCGTGTCTATGGTCCGATGGACATTGCCCGAAACATGGCCCAGTAACCGCTTGCAGTATCTTGTTTTTGGTTCCGGCGGTGTAACGGTTTTTAACACTGACCGCTATGGCTTAGTCTATGACAGAATGGGACTAACCGGCATTAACATTTTCTACAATCCCACACACTCCATCATTGCAAACCCTTTTATTAAAGGATCCCCATATTTACAGATCGGGAAACAATGCGAGATCATCAATTTGCAGCCCGATTACCGTGGGATGGTGGATATTGTGGCCTATTATGGGGACATGATGGCCCTTACCGCCCAGACCATCCAGAGCAATTTAATCAATAGCCGACTTGCCTACGTGTTTGCGGCAGGCAACAAAGCGGGTGCAGAATCTTTCAAAAAGATGTTTGACGAAATTATGCAGGGCGACCCCGCTGTATTCGTTGATTCGTCTTTGCTCAAAGCACCCAAGAATGGGGCATCCGGGCAGGCCCCATGGATGCATTTCGCAACTGACCTTAAAGGGAACTTCATCACCAACGAACTGCTTACAGCCCTTAAAACCATTAAAGCACTGTTCGATACCGAGGTAGGCATCCCCAACACGAATACCAGCAAGAAAGAACGGATGCTAACCGATGAAGTCAATTCAAACAACGTCGAAACAGCTGCCAAAGCGTCGCTCTGGTTGGATAGCTTGCAGCGTGGTTGTGAGCGGGTACACAAACTGTTTGGAATTGACAAGTCTACTTTGTGGGTTGACTGGCGTTTTCCGCCCGATACTAATACGCAGGAGGTGAACAACGATGCTCGCGACCTTGAGCTTTAACGGGTTGTTGGCAGGTTATCCGGAGCTGTTCGATGATTTGAAAGTCCCTGACAGTGTATCTAAAGATACTGTCTGCAGTCAATTACTGTTTGATACTCTGGAATTGGAAGTACTGTATGCGGACGGCCCCACGATGCGCCGGGCGCTGGGCGTCTATTCGGAAACAATGCTCCCGAGCTGGACCCGGTACGCTGTTGCCCTGGGTCTTGAATATGACGCCTTGGCGTCCGATGACCGAACCAGAACAACCGATCATGCAGGAACCAGCGGCGGCACAATCAACCGCACTAACGGCATAAAGGGAACGACTACACGAGCGCCTAACCTGACTACCACCGGCCATAATACCGGCAGTGACAGCACCACCCGGGACGTCACGGGGTTCGACAGTGGGGCATTGCAAACCGCGGAGAGGAGCACAACGGCCCTAGGTACTGGGAACATCATCACCAGCAGCGGCACGGACACGACCACCACCGATCAGACAACCACCGATAACAGCACCACAGAGTCACAAGACGGCTATAATGACACCGTGATCGAGAAGGGCCGGGCAGGGCGCGACCCGCAAGACCTTATTGCCAAAGAGTTGACCCTCGCAATGGAAAATGCAGTTCATAAAATCGTTACGGACATCCGGGCAAACTTTTGTTTGCTGGTCTATTAAGGAGATGCAATAAAATGGGTATCAATCCTATTCACAAAGCGCCCTACACCAATTTCCATGATCTCAATCTTGATTGGATTATTGAGGTGCTGAACGAATTTAACACCAAACTGACGAATTTCGTCAGCCTGGCCACGATCAAGTACGCGGATCCCATCCAGTGGGACATTACCAACCAGTACGAGGTGAACACCGTTGTAGTGGACAGCAGCGGCAACGCATATCTTTCCGTGCAGCCGGTGCCGTCCGGTGTGTCTCTTGATCGTGAGGAGTTCTGGACAAAAATCGGCAATTTCGATGAGCTTTGGGCCGATGTAAAAAAGGCCATTACTCCCAACGATGAGGGCCACAGCCCCACCGCCACAGCTGCAAGAGCTGTCAACGATCTTGTATGGGTCAATGGGGCGCTGGTGCGCGTCACAAAAGCAATGAGTGCCGGTGATAGCTACGTACCAGGCTCTAACTGCGTGAGCAGCTCCACAAATGAAGTTTTACACTACCTCATCAATGCGTTTACCGAGGACCTGAACGCAGAGCAAACAGCCAGAGAGAACGCCGACACGCAGCTCCAGACGGCTATTAAAGAAAATAAAACGGCCATTGACAACGAGCAAACAACCAGAGAGCACGCCGACACGCAGCTACAGACGGCCATTGAAAACGAGCAAACGGCCAGAGAGAACGCCGACACGCAGCTACAGACGGCCATTGAAAACGAGCAAACGGCCAGAGAGCACGCCGACACGCAGCTGCAAAATAGTATAAATCAAATGCAGACATATATCTCCGCCCCCCTAGCAGGTATTAAAGCTAACGACCAGAGCGCAGCAGCACAAAATACATCAACGCTGCAGCAGCTGTTGGATGCCGGACAGACAGTATATTTTCCTAGCGGGACTTATTATATGTCAGCGGCCCTATATATGAAAAGAGGTTGCGGAATAATCGGCGAGAACATGCGCGACACAGCCATTATATGGATCACCGCCAGCAATGGAATTATTTACGACCTCGAATACAAGGCCCCCAATACATACGATGACATTTATTTTACGATTCGTATCGAATCGCTGGCGCTTTATGGAGTAGGGGCCACCAACGGGGCAGGAAGTGGCATTTATATCCGTAACAAAACATGGATGGACACAGCAAAACAAAATCACGATGAATATCGTAAGATCAAGGGCGATTCCTATGCGCTGGAGTGCCGCAATAGTGTTATCAGGGACATTATCGTCTCCGGGTGGTCCATTGGCATCAATTCGAGCTTATATATTGCATATGTATCCATTATCAACGCTTTTGTGGATACCTGCGATTTGGGAATCGACGCGAAATTTTCTGATTCGGAATTATGTAATATTGTAGTAACTTTTTGCTATAATGGCATTTTGTGCGAAACCGAGGCAAACAAATGGTGTAACCTGGCGATTAAAATGAACGGTTGGCGCTCCTCTTATGATGCTTCACACACCATTACGGGATCAATCGCTTTACATTTGTATCACGTAAAACGCGAACTATTTTGCAACACAGAGGTACAGGAGAGCTACGCTAACGGAGTAATCGTCGAAGACACAAGTAACAACATCGTGTTTTCCGGGCTACTGCTCGATGCAAATGGATTTAAGGTTCCTGCAGGATCCGAGGCAAATATTGGCATCCAAATACTGGGGGGGTGCTACAATATCCGGGGTACGGTCATCGCTACAAACAAAAATGCTGTAAAATGTCAGCGTGTCGGCATTTATGTATCACCCGATTGTGGCAATATCGATCTCCAATATGCCGAATATGAACAGCAGATCAGTGCATGGACCCTTGGCCAAAACACTTGCCGCAGCATCACAACGGCAAAGATAAACAACATTACAAAGATTACAGCACCCAACTTTACAAACGGGGCTGATGCAAGTTATGCATCTTTCGATGGCCGGAATTTACATATTGCAATTCACGGCTTTTTCATCGATGCTGCCCCTACAGACACAAGTTTCTCTGTCGCGTCCGCGTTTGGTGATATACCTTTTGCACAGCTCCCCGGTAACGTTTACAGAGATATTTATCTGTATAATTCCACCGACAATGCACTTGTACCTGCAGCCTATGATAATACTACTGCAAGTGTCATCATTAAAGCCTCTGTACCACCCAGCAAACAGATCAACTGTGAGTTTACATTTGATATGCTTTAATATCTTGTAATAGTCCCTATTTAGTGCCCACTCCCCTACCCTAAGGGGCGTGGGCACTAAATTTTGTGTCTATTGACATTTTGCACAAAAATTGGTGCGTTGGGGAAGAAATTTTTGTGCAATCTGCTATTACGTGTCCC
>CALDWI010000035.1 GCA_937923795.1 uncultured Collinsella sp. | reverse complement strand
GCAGGAAGCTTGGATACGCCTAGGCGCGGTCCAAGAAATCGTCCGCACCCCCTTTGGCGGTCTCAGAGCTTCAATCAGTCCCTATTTCACCGCAACTTTGGAAAGGCACCTTTAGCCATTGGGGACGCACCGAGCACTGGGGTATCATGGCTTGGTTGATATATCTGCATTTACGCGCCTTGTAGGAAGGGGCTGCGCCCATGGCTTTTGAGCCCGCTCAACATAGCTTTATCACGCTCGAGGGCGTCGATGGCGCCGGCAAGTCCACGCAGGCGCGCCTGCTTGCCCGCGCTCTTGAACTCGCTGGCTACCAGGTTGTGAGCCTGCGCGAGCCGGGCGGTACCGCCATCAGCGAAAAGATCCGTGCTCTGCTGCTCGACCCCGCCAATACAGCGATGGGCGACACCTGCGAGTTGTTGCTCTACGAGGCGGCGCGCGCTCAGTTGGTGCACGAGGTCATCGTGCCCGCCCTTGCTGTCGGTAAGGTGGTCCTGTGCGATCGCTTCTACGATTCCACGACCTGCTATCAGGCGTTTGCCGACGGCCTCGATCGCCAGATGGTGCGCGATGCCAACAACCTGGCCGTTGCGGGGACGCACCCGGCGCTCACACTCGTCTACCACATCACGCCCGAGCAGGCGGCGCTGCGCATGGCAGCCCGTGGTGCGGCCGACCGCATGGAGGCTAAGGGCATGGCCTTCCAAGAGCGCGTCTACCAGGGATTTTGCGCCATTGCCGCCGAGGAACCAAACCGCGTAAAGCTCATCGACGCGACCGCGTCCATCGAGGAAGTCTTCGCGCAGACGGTCGAGTGGGTTCGCGCCTACGGCCTCGACATTTCCCAGGACGCCGTCACCGCTGCGCTTGCCCAGGAGGCCGAGTAACATGGCCCCCGCTCAGGCAAGTCTGCTGGCCAAGCTCGACACCCAAGAGCGCGTGCGCGACTTTTTGACCAATGCCGTCGCCAGCGGTCGCGCGTCGCACGCCTACCTGTTTTTGGGCGCGCCCGGCGCGGGCAAGCTCGACGCCGCGTGGGCGCTCGCCCAAGCCTTCCTGTGCGAGCAAGATGGCTGCGGCTCATGCGATAGCTGCGTGCGCGTCGCCCGCCATACGCACCCCGACGTGCACTATTACACGCCCGAGAGCGCCACGGGCTACCTCATCGCCCAGACCCGCGAGCTGCTCGATGACGTGCCTCTGGCGCCCATCCGTGCCAAGGCCAAGGTCTACATCATCGACCGTGCCGAGCAACTGCGCGCCAATACCGCCAACGCACTGCTCAAAACACTCGAGGAGCCGCCCGAGGGCGTTATGTTCATCCTGCTGGGCACCTCGGCAGACGTGATGTTGCCCACCATCGTGAGCCGCTGCCAGTGCGTGCCGTTTCGGCTGGTATCGCCTGCCGTCGCCGCGCGTGCCGTGAGCCGCGCTACCGGTCAGGATATCGCGCGTTGTCGCATGGCTGTTGCCGTGGCGGGGAGCCCAACGCGCGGCATCGAGTTCCTCAAGAGCGCCGAGCGCCAGGATGCTCGCCGCCAGATGGTCCGTGCCATCGATTCGCTCATCGCTGCCGATGAGGCCGATGTGCTCAGCCGCGCCAAGTCGCTCATCGTCGCCGTTAAGGCGCCGCTCGCCGAGGTCAAGTCCACGCAGGAAAAGGTGCTCGAGCAAAACGCCGATTACCTGTCGCGTGGAGCATTGAAGCAGCTTGAGGACCGCAACAAGCGCGAACTCAACGCGCGCGAGCGTTCGGGTATCATGGAAGCGCTGGCGAGCGCGCGGACGCTCATGCGCGACGTGCTGCTGACGCTTCAGGACGAGGCAGCCGACGTGGTGAACGAAGACGTGCGCGACACGATCGGTCGGCTTGCCGCCGCGACCAATGTTGCGGGTGCCACCCGGGCGCTCGAGGCAGTCGCGACCGCCGAGCGCAACATCGCCAGAAACGTTACTCCCCAGCTGGCCATCGAGGTCATGCTGTTCGATATCAGGAAGGCACTGAAATGCCGTTAGTCGTACCCGTTAAGTTTACCTACGCCTCGCGCGACCTGTGGTTCGATCCGCAGGATCTGGATATCCTCGAGGCCGATTATGCCATTTGCTCCACCGAGCGCGGAACCGAGATCGGCCTGGTCACGGCCGATCCCTTTGAGGTGCCGCAAGACGAGATCGGTCAGCCGCTCAAGCCCGTGCTGCGCGTGGCGAGCGACATCGACCTGCAGCTTGCCGACGACCTGGCCATCCAGGGCGACGAGGCCATGGTCGACTTCCGCCGCCTGGTCAAGGAGCTCGACCTCGAGATGAAGCCGGTCGGCGTCGAGTACCTGTTTGGCGGCGAGAAGGCCGTGTTCTACTTTGCGGCCGAGGAGCGCGTCGATTTTCGCCAGCTCGTCAAGGATCTGTCCTCGACGCTGCACATTCGCGTCGACATGCGCCAGATCGGCGTGCGCGACGAGACCCGCCTGGTGGGTGGCTATGCCCAATGCGGGCAGGAGCTCTGCTGCACGCGCTTTGGCGGACAGTTTGAGCCCGTCTCGATTCGCATGGCAAAAGAGCAGGACCTGCCGCTCAATTCCTCCAAGATCAGCGGCGTGTGCGGTCGTCTGATGTGCTGCCTGCGCTACGAGTTCGAGGCCTACAAGGACTTTAAAAGCCGTGCGCCCAAAAAGAAGACGCTCATCGATACGCCGCTTGGCAAGGCGCGTATCCAGGAGTATGACACGCCGCGTGAGCAGCTGGTGCTGCGCCTGGAGAACGGCAAAGTCTTTAAGGTCAACCTGGCCGATATGACGTGCTCGGAGGGCTGCAAAAAGAAGGCCGCCGAGCAGGGCTGCAACTGCCGCCCCGACTGCGTGACGCGCGACGTGCTCGAGCGCATTGAGTCGCCCGAGATGCGTCTGGCGCTCATGGAGCTCGATCGCGAAAACGGCGTCGATGTGGGCGATGGCCTGTCGAGTGCCGACCGTCTGGCCGGCACGTCGATGCCCAAGCGCCGTCGTCGCGATGCCGAATCCGATGCTCGCGCCGGTCAGGGTCAGGGCGAGGGCCGTGGCCGCGGAAAGGGCCGCGGTAAGGCCGAGGCACCCGAGGCCGAGGAGGCCGCCGGTGGCCGTCGCCGTCGCAAGCGCGCGGGCTCGGGCGATGCTACCGAGGTTGCAGCCGCGGGCAAGAACGCCTCTCGCGAGCGCGAGGTTCAGCAGCCCCAGCAGCAGAATCGCGGCGGCGGCATGAACCCCACACGTCGCCGCCGCCGTCATCTATCGAGCGAGGAGCGCGAGGACGCCTTCCGCGCCGCAGCTGCTCGCGAGGCCGGTGCCGCTTCCAAGGGCGCCTCGGCCTCCGATGCGCCTGTCGACAAGGGCGGCAAGTCACGTGGCGAGGAGGAGCGCGCGCCGCGTCCGCGCCGTCGCCATTCCTCGGGCGCGCAGCAGAAGCCTTCAGTGCCCTCTGTGGCCGATCAGGTCTCGGATGGCGAGGTCAAGGTCACGCGCCGTCGTCCCGGAGATGGCGGGGGAGCGGCTGCCAAGGCTTCGCGTGGCGCCGCTCGCGACGAGCGCGAGCCGCGCGAGGATCGCGGTGGCGAGGGCTCGGCCGACCAGGGTCAAAAGCGCCGTCGCCGTCGCCGTTCCCGCAAGCCGCGCCAGGATGGTGGCGAGGGCTCGACCCCGTCTTCGTCCGCACCACAACCGCCCGCCGGCGAATAACGCCCGCGAGCGGATTTAGCCCGCCTTGCCCCGAGCGCATCGGGGTATCATAGCGCCGAATCAACAACCCTCCCTGCGACCGAACGTAGGGAGGGTTGTGTCTTGAAGAGCCATCTGAACATATTGAGCCGTCTGCAGAGTGCCGGTGCCCTACCGTTTGCGGACGAATTGCTACCGTTTGCCGAGCGCGCGACGTACGAGGCGCTCGAGGCATTGTCGCCAACACGATGTACCGGCTGCGAGCGCGCCGGTGCGCTTATTTGCCAAGACTGCCTGGCCGCGCTCACGCTCATCGACCCACGTCATAGCTGCACCCGATGTGGCGCCCCGTTTGGGGATTTGCTGTGCACTGAGTGTTCGGTCGAGGGCACGTCTTCGGCAATGGCGGAGGCGCTCGACCGCTGCCTGGCGTGCGCCGTCTATGCGCATCCGCTGCCGCGCATCATTAAAGCGTACAAGGATGCGGGCGAGCGACGTCTGGCTCCGTATCTGGCGGAGCTGCTCTACGACACCGCCCTGCATGCCCAGGTCGTAGCTCCCGATCGCTACGGAGGCGTGCTGTCCGGTGCGGATGCGGTGGTGTTTGTGCCTGCGACGGCGGCAGCGTTTCGGCGGCGTGGTTTTGATCATATGGAGGCTATTGCGCGCCCATTTTGCGAGCTGTCGGGTGTTCCCCTGCTCGATGCGCTCGTCAAGTACGGGCATGGCGACCAGCGCGAACTCGGTCGTGAGGAGCGCCGCGAGCGTGCCCAAGGCAATTACGAGACCGTTGAGGACGTGCACGGCCGCCGCTTGCTGCTTATCGACGACGTTATCACCACGGGTGCGACGATGGCAGCGGCTTCGGCGGAACTCAAGCGCGCCGGTGCCGTGGCCGTTGATGGCCTCGCTATCGCACGCGTTTGGTAGGGGTGGTTTTGTGGCAGTGAAGATTGAGCGGCGCAACGAGCCGACAGGCGAACAGCTAGCGGCTTCCATAATCCTGACCGGCGCCTCGGCGCTGCGCATGATGCGCGCCGAGCGCCGACAAATGGGCTACATCAGCTGGAGGGACCTCGATCCCGATGAAGAGCGCCGTGTGCTGCGCACGTCGTCGCCCTCGACCGAGGACATCTATCTTCCCGACTTGGTGCGGATTGGGGCCGCAAGCGGCGAGGTGCAAGAAGATCTTTGCTTGCTGGTGGGATCTGCGGCGCAGCGCCGCCGCATGCCTGGCGTGGGCTGGTCCGTATGCTCCGGGTTGCCCGCCGGCTCGATTCTAGAGGTGGAGCCGGGTGTATACAGTCTGTCTCCCGAGGCCCTTTGTGTTGTCGTCGCCCGCGAGGTCGGCTGTATCCAGGCATTTGCCCTGGCCCAGGAGCTGTGCTCTAAGATTTCGCTGAGTGACCGCGGGAAGTATCTGCCTCCCTACACCTCGCCCGTTACGAATAAACTTGCAAAGGACAAGGACCAGCCAGCAGACGTGGGCTACTTTGAGGTTGAGCCGGTGCTGACGCCCGATCGTCTGGCAGATTACCTCGCGGTATGCAAGGGGAATGCGGCCAAGCAGCTGCGGCGGCTGTGTCCCTATCTGTCGGAAAACCTGCGTTCACCCATGGAGTGCATCATGCTTGCCATGTTTTCGCTTCCGTTTTCCTATGGCGGATTTGCCTGTGGTCCCTTTAAGACCGACTACAAGATCGAGTTCAACGACCGTGCACGGGCGATCTCGGGGATGCCGCATGCGGTTTGCGATGCCTATCAGGAAGCAGCCCGGTTTGACTTGGAATACAACGGTGAGCTGGGCCATTCCTCCCGGAGGGGACGTATCCACGACGAAAAACGCAACACGGGCTTGATTACTATGGGAATCGAGGTCGCGACGGTCAACAACGAAATGCTCCGCGACATGGAAGCGATGGAAGCGCTCGCATGGCGCATCCACCAGCGTATGGGTAAGCGATATCAGAATCGCGTAGAGGCTCGTCGAAAGAGGCAAGATGCTCTGCTGAATACGCTCCGAGCGTGCTTTGGGCTCAAGCCAGCGTAAAACTATGGCTTTATAGGGGGTCTGTTTATATGCTCTGTGCAAAAACGGCAAATATGAGTACTGTTACTAGATTAGTGACAGCAAAAACAAAGAAACTTGGGCCGAAAATCTGGGTTCAGCGAAGAGATAATAGGTCGCGCGCGCAGACGTGGTGTAAGAGTGTCCTGAGGTCCGTCGCTGCAAGTCC